>SUYM01000019.1 GCA_015060455.1 Bacteroidales bacterium | reverse complement strand
AGGATGGCCAAGTATGAGGTTGACCGCAAGTCATTCTCTGACGGCAGGCAGCCCGACAATGACATCGTCCTGTTCCGCTATGCCGACGCCCTTCTGATGAAGGCCGAGGCCCAGGTCAGGAACGGTGCTGACGGAAGCGATGCCATGAACAGCGTACGCCTGCGTGCAGGAATGCCGGAGAGACCGGCCACTCTGGAGAACATCCTTGACGAACGTCTGCTCGAACTGGTATGGGAAGGGTGGAGAAGGAACGACCTTGTCCGCTTCGGGCTGTATCACAAGTCGTACGACCTCAGGACGGCTCTGCCAGAGGAGGCATCCGGCTATACGACCGTATTCCCGATCCCGTCAAGGGCGATCGACCTCAATCCTGCGCTGAAGCAGAATCCGGGATATCGGGATTGAATGATTATTGCTATTTTTGCAGGCGATGACGAGAGCGATGACATACGACCAGTTCCATGATATCTTCAACAGGTATTATGCCTCCCTGTGCGTTTTCGAGACCGTTATGTAGATGACAAGGCTCTCTCGGCCGACATCACTCAGGATGTATTCTTCAAGCTTTGGGAGAGGAGGACGGACTTCATAGACCAGATCAAGATACGCTCCTTCCTCTGCACGGCTGTCCATAACAGGGCGCTCAATGAACTCGCTCACCGCAGGACCGTCCGTGACCACGAGGACATGCTCAACAGGTTCACGGTCGGATAGTGTGCCAGATTAGTAGATATACATCAGACCTATTGACTGTTAATATATTAATTGCTCCCCCGGGAATAAATAAAACTGAGCCAAAGATTCATTAGTGTTATCTTTGCGCTCTTTTTCGGTCTTAAAATCGATTTCAATTTTCGGTTTTGGACCTTCATGTTACAAATTAGTTGATATATGAAGTGCAAGTTCTGCAAAGGGAAGTGTGTTAAATATGGGGTTCAGATAGATGGAACCCAAAGATACAAATGCAAGAAATGTGGTAAGACTCAACAAGGGGATTACAAGTATAAGGCATATGATACTGATATAGACAATCAGATTATATTGCTTACAAAAGAGGAAGTCAGCATCAGAGGATTGGGTCGTTGTTTGGGGTATCTGTATCAACTGTCCTTGTAAGGATCAAGAAGATAGCAGATGGTATCGAGATACCACGGATCAAACCTCATCGAGAGTATGAGGTGGATGAAATGTGGATATTCCTGGGTAATAAGCATAAGCCATTGTGGATCGGTTATGCTCTTGACAGAAAGTCTAAGGAAGTTGTAGCCTTTAATGCAGGTGGCAGGTCCATTGAAATGTTATCCACGATTTTCAAGACTGTCAACAGTTCTTCGCCGTCAAAAGTCTATACGGATTATCTGGTACATTACCTGTCGTTGGTTCCATGTGAAGTACATGTCCGCGGAAAACGGGGAACAACTCATATAGAACGCCACAACATGAACCTCCGAACACACCTGAAGCGGCTCAACCGCAAGACAATCTGTTTCACCCGCAGTGCAGTCATACTATATGCAATCCTGAAGATTTATTTCTGGGGATAGATTAAAACTCATTATATTTGTCTGGTAGAATTTTGAATAATATGAAATATGCAACTACTTTAGATGAGCAGGTAGATAAATTGAAGAACAGAGGACTGGTCATCAATGATGAGGAGAAGGCTAAAGAAGTGCTTCTTGACATAGGATATTATCGCTTCGGAGCATACTTGTTCCCTTTTGAAAAGAAATATCCAAGCAAAAAGAATAGAGATCATCTTTACAAGGACGGTACAGATTTCTATGATGCATTGGACCTATACTATTTTGACTGTGACCTCAGGAGACTACTGATGAAATACCTTACCCGCATAGAGGTAAACATCAGGACATACATCACATATCATGTATCAAATCTATACAAGACTAAGCCATGCTGGTTCATCAGTCATTCTGTGATGAAACCAAGCTATGTAAACAGTTTCTATGCAACGGTATATAGCACAAAAGCCTTTCAGGATAATCCGACTATCATAGAACATCACAAAAAATATCCGATGGATCGATATGCTCCAGCATGGAAGACAATAGAACTGATGACAATCGGAAATATTCAGTCACTTTACAACAACCTCAAAAAGCCTGATGTGCAAGCCGATATAGCTCTTCATTACGGAGTTGCAAAAATCGGTATTTTCCAGAGCTATTTTGAAACCATCCGTAAAGTTAGAAATATGTGTGCACATGGAAATGTACTGTTCGACACAAAGCTGCCCCAGAGATTACCACATGGCCCAGCTGGAAACCTGACACAGCCGAATAACTCTAACATCATAGGTATCATTGCAGTAATTCAGTACTTCATCAAGCAGATATCAGTACACAGATACCAGGAGATGTGCGAAGAACTCAAAAATCTTCTTAAGAAAGTTGAGAACGGAAAAGTTAGAGAAATATTGAAAAATGTTTCCGGATTTGAAACATTTTGACATAATTGTTGTAAAATAATTAGAAAAATTTCTACCTTTGCATTTACAAAGTGCCCGTGATGTCTACTATCGCTTCACGCTGCACTATAAAAAGGAGAATTTGGTCGTCGAGAGAAATCTCGGCGACTTTCTTTTTGTTATCCAGACCATAACCATCATCGCCACAGGGTTTTGCAGGTGACCCAGCGGGGCTCACCTGCAAAATCCTGTGGCGATTCTCACAGTTTGTGCGACTTTTGGCCTAAACTTGCACAAGCGATATTGATTTTCGCGTCAAAATGATGATTTTGGGCACCGCTTGTTCGAGAAATGCCCCAAACTCGCATAAGCGGTGCACCACTGACGCAAAGCAGGCTGTACACACCTCGTTCACGAAACACTTAGGTTCTCCGAGGTGTAGTGTAATGCACCGCCGTGACATAAAAGCGCAAAAAAGTGTCACGGAGGTATTGAAGACAGTTCGTTACTGAGCCTCCCTCTGTCATTCTTTCGCATACGCTTCAGCGACTTCGTCGATTACTGAGCGTCCCTCTGTCATTCTGAGCGTCAGCGAAGAATCTGTAACAGATGCTTCACTACGTTCAGCATGACAGTCTGGAGATAATCCATTTTGTGTAAACTGATATATCCCTCCCACCAAGGGCACAAGATCGCAGCGCTGACCATCATCGCCACAGGTTTTTTGCAGGTGAGCGTATTTGACAATGCTCCTGCTATGGCCTTTGGCGGCCGTAGGATATGTTATTGATGGAGTGTTCTGCCGGGACTTCTGCTTCGGCTTGTTTGATGGTGCAATTATACAATTTTTTTGAATAACTTTGCATTCATGACAATAGGACACCAGAGCAGCATTATGGATTTCGAGGCCTTGTTCAGAACGGATTTCAGGCCTTTGTGTCTATATGCCCTTCATTATCTGTCGGATGTTGACGCGGCGGAGGACATTGTGCAGGAGTGCTTTATGAAACTTTGGGAGAAACTGGAGCAGGGAACCGCAGTGGATAACAGACGCGCGTATCTGTATATGACAGTACGCAACAGATGTCTGGACCAACTTAAGAAGAAGGACCTTCCGACAGAATCCCTCAAACCAAACGACACCTACGGAATAATCGATGATGACGATGCCCGGCAGCGCTCGCAGACGGAGGCGCGGCTTTGGACAGCGATAGACTCTCTCCCGGAAAAATGCCGCGAGGTGTTCATCCTGAGCAAGAGGGACGGCCTTAAGTATGAGGAGATTGCAGATGAACTGGACATCTCGGTCAATACTGTCCGGAATCAGATCAGCAAGGCCTTGAGACTGCTCAAGGAAGGTGCCAGGAAAATTTATTCATTCTTTTTTGCATAACAGATAGTACTATTTCATTGAACATTCGTCTTATTGGCGGAAACAGATTCTATTTAACATTATGTCACACTCGGAAGACAGAAACCTGGACTTTGTGCTTAAGCATTACAGAGGCGGAGCATTCGATACCAAGAAGGCTATCGGCCGCTTCAAGGATGCCGTCGGCATAAGGAGGAACCCGCGCAGACGTTGGAGCATTGCAGCGGTCGCAATCTCGGCTGCAGCGGCCATTCTTCTCGGAGTGTTCCTTTTCATCGGTCGCGAAGATGGAGGATGGGCCGGAATCGGACCGGTTTACGCCCGGCAGACAGCGCTGCTGCCGGACGGAACGGAGGTCACTCTCGCTCCCGGCTCCTCACTGAGATACCGTATGAAGGACATCAGGGAAGTGAAGATGGATGGCAAGGTCTTTTTCGATGTGGCCCGTGATGAGGGCAGGCCGTTTGAAATCAAGGCGGACTGTGCCTTCGTAAGGGTGCTCGGAACAGAGTTCATGGTGGATGTGACGGACAAGTCGGCAGCCAAGGTCTTTGTGGAGGAAGGCAAGGTTCTCTTTGCCAGGGACAATGTCGCCGAGGGGGTCGTGCTGACCGGAGGCATGGGCGCGAGCCTTAATGCCGGTGGGCAGGTTCCGGTTATTGACCAGACTCTGGACATCAACTCGATTGCATGGCAGCGCGGCTCGTTCGTCTTCGAGAGAACTCCTCTGAAAGAGGTGCTTGAAACCCTGTCGGAACACTACAAGGTCTCCTTTGCTGCGACAGATCTCGACAAGCAGCTCAGCGGAGAGTTCCATACGGACGATCTGGACCTGATCATCAATCTGATCGAGTCGGCTCTGGATGTGACCATAATCCGTAAATAGGATCGCAAAGAACTGACAATGAGACATGTACTTCTATTATTGATGACAATTTCCGCTATGGCATTCTCTGCCATGGCCCAACCTACGGCAAAGACACTCAAGTCCCAGATGGAGTTTCTCCACGACGAGTATGGAGTGAATTTCGTCTATGATTCGTCGCTGGATCTGACAAAACCCTATCAGGGTCGCGATCTTTCGCAAGTGGCCAAGGAAAACCTGGACACGCAGGACAAGGGACTTGAGATATGCCTGAAGACTCTGTTCTCCGGAACAAATATCGAATATGAGATAATGAAGAAATACATAGTCCTGACTCAGGCCGACAAGAAAAAGAAGCCCAAGGACTATACGATTTTCATCGAACAGCAGCATGATACCATCAATGAAGCGGTAATCACTGCCTTGACTGACAAGAATGTCAACAGGACTCAGACGGGACTTGAAAAAATCGACGCAGAGACCTTCAGGCGCAGTTTCGCAGTGTTGAGTTCTCCGGATGTCCTCAAGACTCTGCAGCAACTTCCCGGGGTAGCCTCTGGAACGGAATTGTTGTCCGGCATGTATGTCCGGGGCGGAGACGGGGCGGACAACCTTTACCTTATGGATGGAGTACCTATGTATCAGGTGAGCCATCTGCTAGGACTTTTTTCTTCATTCAATTCTGATGTGGTCGAGTCTGTAGATTTCTACAAGAGCGGATTTCCGGCAAGGTACGGCGGCAGGATGTCCTCTGTGGTCGATGTCAAGACACGCGAAGGCGACTTCAACAAGTATCACGGACTCTTTTCGATAGGACTTCTCGATGGCCGACTGCAGTTCGAAGGCCCGATATGGAAAGACAGGACTTCGTTCAATATAGGATTGAGACGCTCGTGGATTGATGTGCTGGCGGAACCGATATGTCTTGTCATAAGCGCTCTGGAAGAATCCAGATTCAGAGTGAAATATGCATTCTGGGATCTTAACGCCAATGTCACCCATAAGTTTTCAGACAGCAACAAACTCGCCCTCAATCTCTATGGCGGCCGTGATGCAGCAAAACTGATTGCCGGTAATGACAGGCATCCTTCCGACGATTACAGTTCGAAATATATGACCAGGTGGGGACTGGAATGGGGCAATTTTGTCGCTTCTCTCGACTGGGACTATAAGTTCGCCTCCAATCACGAGACTTCCCTGAAAGCATATTATACCCTTTATGATTCACTTTTCGGTCTGAACGATGAAGGACAGACCATAATCCGTGACATCGACGATGGTACTTTGATTCGTGACGAGGAATACTACAGTTCGACGGGCAATAAGTCGCGTACCTCTGATGTCGGTCTGAAGGCGGACTTCAGCTTCCGTCCGGTGGAGAACCATCATCTCAGATATGGAGCCTCCCTCAAATACCATTTCTATAACCCTGTCAGTTATTCTGTCAAGAATGATAAACTTGGCGGAGAGACCATCTTTGAGGAAGACAAGAGCCAGTCTGCTCCGAGACAGTCGTTCGAGTCGGCCCTTTACATTGAAGATGAAATGTCTCTGACCGACTGGTTTACAGCCAACGTGGGACTCAGATATTCTGCGATAGCCACAGAGGGAAAGTGGTATCACAGCGTTGAGCCGCGTGCCGCGTTGAGGTTCCAGTGCGGAGACTATACAGACATCAGGCTGTCATATTCGGAAATGTCTCAGAACAGCCACTTGATAAGTTCCACTTATGTCCAGCTTCCGACAAGTTTCTGGATGCCTTCGACCCCCAAAATTGCGCCCAGCCGCTCCCGTCAGGTGGCCGGAGGAGTGCATGTCAATTTTCCACACAATATAAAGTTTGGCGTGGAGGGATATTTCAAGACAATGTCCAATCTTCTGGAGTTCAGGGGCAAATGGGGCCTGTATCCTCCGATCACAATGTGGGAAGATGCATTGGTCGTGGGAAAAGGACGGTCCTGGGGTGCGGAAACAAGTCTTGCATGGTCAAATGACAAGACCTCCGTGGAAGCATATTACACCCTTTCGTGGAGCCGGAGATACTTTCCTGATTTCTATTCGCAATGGTATAAGGACCGTAATGACAACCGTCACAAACTGACCCTTACCGCCACTCACAGGTTCGGAAAGCGTTTCGAGATGTATGCAAGTTGGAATTATCATAGCGGAGGATGGATGACAGGGGAGTCGCATGGAATATGGGACGGGGAGATAGGAGGTGATGTGGAGACATTCTATGGCGCTCCGAATAATCTGAAGGTGCCTGATTATCACCGTCTTGACATAGGTTTTAATTTCCATAAGACTACGAAGAGGGGAAATGAGAGCATCTGGAATCTCAGTTTCTACAACGCCTACTGCCGCATGAACCCTATTGCGTCACAGATTGAAAAGTTCTATGATTTCACTCCGGAAAATATCATGGGCCTTACGTACTATGGCGCCGGATATGGACTGATTCCTATCATTCCGTCTTTCAGTTACACTCTTAAATTCTGATCACTATGATAAATATGTCATTTCGACCGAAGGCCTTCACGCCTGAATGGAGAAATCTCCTGATAATAATAACACTGTTGGCACTGACCGGCTGCAAGTATCCTTTCGATCTTGAAACAGCAGACGTGAAGCCTATACCGGTCATAAAGTCCTATATATGCGCGGACTCCCTTGTAACCATTGATATCCGAAAGGCTGTGCCTCTGAGTCAGATTGCAAAGGCTGACTCGGCTTTGAAGGGGCCTAGTTACACTCTCCTGTGCAATGGCGTCCAGGTCGATTGTGCTCAATCCATGAAAGGCGGAGGTAGAATGGTATTGAGCGCCGGTGCCTTCAGGAACGGGGATAAGATAGAACTCGTCTTTGAATCTGACGATATGGAGACCGCCGTGGCAGGTACCGTCATTCCAGGAGCCTTTCCTGAGCATGAACTGAAACTTTGCAGGAGCAATAATGCAGACAGGAATCTGAAAATCAGTTACAAAGACGACCCTGATACTGACGACTGGTATGGAGCGATTGTAAAATGGAACGGTACCCAGGTGCAGAATGTAGGTCTTGAAGAACCTCAATACAATGAGGTCAAGGACATGCATATCATTCCGCCATCGGGATATGATGACTTGCAGATAGAGCCGGGGGCATATTCACCGATCATAGTCTCTTTTGGCGGGACATACATGTATGTATGGAAAGACTCTGACGAAGAAGACAATGAGTATGACCTCTGCTACAATTACAGGGCTCAATGGGACGTCAGGATCGATGAGGTGAAGGATGTTGAGATACAATGTACTCTATTCAGGCTTTCTTCGGAAATGTACAGGCACTTGTTCGCGGAATATGACCGTCAGAACAACCCTTTCAAGGATATGGGACTCTCTTCGCCGGCCTTTACATACACCAATGTAAAGAATGGAACCGGATGTCTGTGCGGTTACTCAGCCGTCCGTTCGCAGTGGATCGAGGATACTTTATTTGAACAGCAATGAAAAAGATAATATACATATTCATGTCGGCAGTCCTCTTGTGCGGCTGCGAAAAATTCTATGGCGGCCTGGCTGACGGAAACCAGGAGTTTGTCGAAATAGTGGCGATAAACAGAAGTTCGATGCCAGTCAGCCTTAATGTCTTCGGGACGGATTGGGCAGATCCTCAAAGTCCTATATCTCTGAAATCCGGGAACGGACTCTGGAAAATCGAGCAGCCGCGAGGGGATTATTTAGGCCAGGAAATTCTTCCTATAAGATATTCGGTCATCCGGGCAGACTTCAATAACGGAGAAAGGATATTGTATTTCGACCATTTTTCCACTCTGCCCCATAATCCTTCTCTGTCAACAAAGGAAATATGGGACGACGGCTGTCAGCACCGTATCATTGAATTCAATGATGAAATATGCGAGAGGATGTTTTCGCAGCAGGATTCTTTGCACCTGTTTGATATAAGCATGAACTTTTCTCCTTCCGATGTTGTGGAAAGTCTTGTCAGGCCTGGCTCGACTGAAGGCTATTTCACGAGCCTCTTTCCTGCCGGAAGTGTCAAGGACGGTCTGAAATTGGGCGCGGGGGTCTATGCTGAGGCAGAATCTATTGACAAAGTCCGCTTTGTCGATGGACTATGCTATGAGGCTGATACGCTTGAGACATCGTCCGAGGTCAAGCACCGTTATCATCAACTGGAGGTTTATCCGTACTATGATCTTGAACAACTCAGAAATCTTGGACTGACCAATTTCGGATGTGATTTCGCAGCGCTGACAGGACGCGCGGACGGCAGGTTTGACTCCTTCTGCGGAGTGGCATTCCTTGGCGTTCATGTGGGCCGGACCGAAAAAATCTGTGACCGGGAGCACCCGGAAGAACTTCTGGCAAAGTTGAAGAACACTTCAGAGCCGGCGTGTATTGTGGATCGGATAGAATACGGCAACTTCATGCTTCTTCTGGCCGAGGCCGACTGCTCGCACATCAATATCCACACTTACGTCCAGCAGAAACTCCTGCGCGAGGATCCGTCAATGTATTACCCATATCATGATTATTATACTCCACAGATAAAGTTCCATCTGATAACTCTTGACCGGAACGGTTCGCTTGTCTGCAGAAGCGGAGGAGAGGAACTCTCTGCCGAGTTCTACAAAGGTTACGGCTCACCGGATCTTCATCCTCTCTCTTATCACCTTACGGATCTGGAAGACAACACCACGTATATGCATATAAAATTGTAGGTTTTTTATTTGTTGCAGCGCTCAGTTCGCTGATCCCTTTCATGGCACAAGGTGCTGTGAAAGAAGCGGCCGATGAAAAGGTCGAGAAACTTGACAGTGTGGTCGTATCCTCTTCGAGAGCAGGACGTGACAAATGTCCAATTACTTTTTCTGACTTATATATTGTCCCGTTTTTTACGCAAAAAACGGGACAATTTTAGTGGATAAAATAACTTTTCGGTGATTTGGCGCATATTTGTTCGGTGATTTGGCACGATTTCTTTCGGTGGTTTGGCGGATATGGTTAACCCAAACTGCTATTGTTGCTTATTGATATCTGCTCCATGGGTTATATCCACAAAGAAGCCGACCCATTGGGCCGGCTTCTTACCGATATTGTTTCCGTGTAACGGATTACTTAGACGCCTTGATTGCAGCCTGAGCAGCAGCGAGGCGTGCGATTGGAACGCGGAATGGAGAACATGACACGTAGTTGAGGCCTGTCTTGTAGCAGAACTCTACTGATGCCGGGTCACCACCGTGCTCACCGCAGATACCGCACTTGAGGTTCTCGCGTGTGCTGCGGCCTTCCCTGACTGCATAGTCAACGAGTTTACCGACAGCCTTGGTGTCGAGAGTCTTGAATGGGTCAGCGTCGAGGATCTTGTTGCCGAGGTAGTCGCCCATGAAGGTTCCTACGTCGTCACGTGAGAATCCGAATGTCATCTGAGTGAGGTCGTTGGTACCGAATGAGAAGAACTCGGCAGTCTTAGCCATGCGGTCAGCAGTGAGGGCTGCGCGTGGAATCTCGATCATTGTACCGAACATATAATCGATCTCGAAACCGAACTGAGCCTCTACCTCTGCCTTGATCTTCTCGCAGATAGCCTTCTGGAAACGAAGTTCGCGCTCAGAGATGGTTACAGGAACCATGATCTCCGGCTTAGGGTTGAGACCTTCATTCTTGAGTTCAGCAGCGGCAGTGAAGATGGCGCGGAACTGAGTCTCTGAAATCATAGGATATGTGATGTGGAGACGTACACCACGGTGACCCATCATAGGGTTGACCTCGTGGAGTGACTCACCGCGCTTCTCGATTTCGCCTACGGTGATGTTAAGTTCCTCAGCAAGTTCGTTCTTCTTGAGATCAGTCTGCGGAACGAACTCATGGAGAGGCGGGTCAAGGAGACGGAAGGTGACAGGCTTAGCGTCCATAACCTTCATTGTGCCTTTGACTGCTGCCTTGATGAACGGCTCAAGTTCTGAGAGAGCGGCCTTTCTTTCGTCGTCGTTCTTAGCAAGAATCATCTTGCGGAGTTTAGAGAGCGGAGTCTCTGCGTTCTGTCCGTAGAACATGTGCTCGATACGGAAGAGTCCGATACCCTCTGCACCGAAACTGATAGCACGTGCAGCATCCTCAGGAGTATCTGCGTTTGTGCGAACGCCCATAGTGCGGAACTTGTCAACGATAGCCATGAACTGCTGGAAACGTGGGTTGTCAGAAGCGTCCATAGTCTCGATAGCTACATCATAAACAGCACCCTTTGCACCGTTGATTGAGAGAACGTCACCCTCATGGTACTCCTTGTCAGAGCCCTTGAACTTGATCACCTTGTTCTCGAGGTCGATGTGCATAGCCTCACAACCTACGATACAGCACTTACCCCATCCGCGTGCAACGAGAGCAGCGTGTGAGGTCATACCACCGCGCTGAGTGAGGATACCTGCGCAGGCACGCATACCCTCTACGTCCTCTGGTGAAGTCTCCTCACGGACGAGGATAGTTGCGATACCCTTTTCAGCAGCTTCCATAGCAGCCTCAGAAGTGAATGCGATAACACCTACAGCACCACCTGGAGAAGCAGGAAGACCGTTAGCGATTACTGATGCCTTCTTCTCGGAAGCAGGGTCAAGGATTGGGTGGAGGATCTCGTCGAGTTGTGCAGGAGCCACACGTGTAACTGCTGTCTTCTCGTCGATCATACCCTCCTCAAGCATGTCCATAGCCATGTTGAGGGCAGCAAGACCTGTTCTCTTACCGATACGGCACTGGAGCATCCAGAGTTTGCCGTCCTGGATGGTGAACTCGATGTCCTGCATATCGTGGAAGTGGTTTTCAAGGTGGAGACGGATACCGTCAAGTTCCTTGTAAACCTCAGGCATTGAGGTCTCGAGAGATGCGAGGTTCTGGTTGTGCGGGTTCTTTGTAGCCTCGTTAAGAGGGTTTGGAGTACGGATACCTGCAACAACGTCCTCACCCTGAGCGTTGATAAGCCACTCACCGTAGAACTTGTTGTCACCGTTGGCAGGGTTACGTGAGAAGGCAACACCTGTTGCAGAGTTGTCACCCATGTTACCGAATACCATTGACTGTACGTTTACTGCTGTACCCCACTCGTCCGGAATACCCTCGATACGACGATATGCGATAGCGCGCTTTCCGTTCCATGATTTGAACACGCCACCGATAGAACCCCAAAGCTGAGCCTCGGCAGAGTCTGGGAACTCGGTTCCGAGAACCTCCTTCACGCGAACCTTGAAACGCTCGCAAAGGTCCTTGAGTTCTTCTGCTGTAAGGTCTGTGTCAGAAGCATAACCCTGAGCGACCTTAACCTCCTCCATCATTCTGTCGAGCTGCTGGCGGATACCCTGACCGTCTGCCGGTTCGATACCCTCTGCCTTCTCCATAACGACGTCAGAGTACATCATGATGAGACGACGGTAAGCGTCATATACGAAACGTGGGTTGTTTGTCTTTGCTATCATACCCGGGATAGTCTCAGAGCAGAGACCGATGTTGAGGATTGTATCCATCATACCAGGCATTGAACTGCGGGCACCTGAACGGCATGAAACGAGGAGAGGATTCTCCTTGTCACCGAATTTCATACCCATGATAGCCTCAGTCTTCTTGAGAGCCTCAGCCACTTCAGCCTTAAGAGCGTCGTTGTATCCGCCGCCGAGTTCGTAGTACTCGGTACAGCACTCAGTTGTGATAGTGAAACCTGCAGGAACAGGAATGTTGAGCGTACACATCTCGGCAAGGTTTGCACCCTTACCGCCGAGGAGTTCGCGCATTGTTCCATTACCTTCTGCTGTCTTTCCGCCGAAGCAATAGACTCTTTTCTTGTTAGATTCCATAAACGTTGTAAGTATTTGATTAATAATAAATAAATATTTCCTTCAAAATCCGCCGCGAATTTAATGAAAATTTATAGAAAAACTGTTAAAAAATTATTAAACCTCACGGAATCAGTCCTCTCCCTCACTTGCCATATTGAGCAACGACGCCAAAATGTTTTCGACTCCGTTCCTGCTGCTTTCCCTGATTTTCAGCCCCTGTTCCTTTTCGGAAGGATGTCCGAGCGAATAATAGGCTATGTCCTGAAGCAGAAGTTGTGAATCTACATAATCATAATCCTCGCTGCTCACCTGAATGATTATTCCCGGCACTTCTCCGAAAAGGACTCTTGAACGGTCTTCCTCCTGATAGGATGACATTATGCCGCTTATGTCTATGCTCATGCCGCAGTTTCCGCACATTCTGTTTGCCGCAGTAACAAGACCTCCGTCCGCAACCGTCACGCCTGCCATAATGATGCCGTCCTCCGTGAGTTCCCGCACAACTTCGTAACAGTCAATGAAATAGTCGGCATCTGAAATGCTTGGAGCCTTACCTCCGTTGTGTCCTGCGACCTCGGTCAGAAGGGAAGCCCCCAATCTGTAACCGCAGGTGTCAAACGGTATGTATATGATCCTGCTGTCCGGATCCGGAACAATTGTCGAAGGGCAGGCCCGCTCCTCGCTTATCCAGGGGTGGCTGCTTTCAAAAGGCGATGATTTGAACAGCGGTCTGTCATCCTGAACGCCTTCTCCCTCGAACTCCTCGTTCAGCCATGCGTAGAACTTTGCATTGCAGCCCTCGTCGCCCTCGATGAAAAGGTAATCTTCCAGATTCACTCCAAGCCCATATATATAACTGCTGGCAGCCTCCACGCTACGGTAGAATGCCGACATGTTTCCCACTGGCTTTGTGTCCCAGTCCCATTGAGCCCACAATCTGAGGTTGCCGAGTTTGAAATGGCCCTTGCTCCAGAGTCTGCTCAGCAGAGCCTTCGCTATGTGCTGGCGTGTGAAATGCTCCGGATACAGCAGTCTGAATGCCCTTTCCTCGCTGCTGGCTGCCGTTGTCTTTTCAAGATATTCCTGTTCTTTTTCTCTCTGATATATGAAGGCCGACAGGGGAGGTTCGGTGGATTCGTCGATTATGTCTCCAAAATCCTGCCCCAATGAAAGGCCTTCATAGTCCATGCATTCGTCAAGCATTTCAGCCGGAGTGAGGTCCAGGCGTATGCCGTCGATGATGTAATGAGAGTATAATGCAGACTGTTTTTCTGTCATATTCTTATTAGGATTGAGAATACAATTCGTAAAAATAAGTATTTTTGTGCATTCTAACAACGGTTTCGGATATGGAGTCAGTATTTTCTGAAGAAAGATACGGTCAGATGATAGAGAAACTCTTTATGAGATTCCCTTCATTTCAGAAGGCGGGTGCTTCTGCATACAAGCCTGGCATTGCCAATATGGAGTTCATAGATTCCCTCATGGGACATCCGCATCGCAATTACAGGATAGTGCATGTGGCGGGTACAAACGGCAAGGGGTCCGTATCCAATATGCTTGCTTCGGCCCTTGCTTCATGCGGTCTGAAGGTCGGACTCTATACGTCGCCGCATATACTTGATTTCCGCGAAAGGATGAGGGTGGTGGAGGAATCTGCATATTATTGTATATCAAAAGAATATGTGTATGACTTCGTGGCCGGATGGCAGGAAACATTCGACCATCTTGATCTTTCCTTCTTCGAGATCACAACCATCATGGCGCTCCAATGGTTTGCTGATGAGGGCGTCGATCTTGTCGTCCTTGAAACCGGACTCGGAGGCCGTCTCGACAGCACGAATATAGTGACTCCGATCCTTAGTGTAATTACAAATATCGGACTGGATCATTGCGATCTTCTGGGCGACACCTTGGCAGAAATCGCATTTGAAAAGGCAGGAATCATCAAACCTCGTGTGCCTGTGGTAATAGGCGAAAGCAACCCTGAAACGGACCCGGTGTTTGAACGCAAAGTCTTGTATACCAATCTTCCGGAGCCATCCTTTATGGGAAACCGTAGGCAGATTATGTCACTACTGACCTTTGCGGACAAGACTGAGCCTGTAATGTGGGACCGGCACGAAGAAATCCTTGCGCAAATGGACTTGCAGGGTGAGTACCAACGCAAGAATCTGCGTACGGTGCTTGCCGCTTTGGAAGTTTTGTCGGGTATCAGCAGCACTTTTAGTGGGAAAATGCGCGAGATACCCCAAAATTCCGGGGCATCTGGAGCATTTCCCATGGAAAACTGCGCGCGATATATCCGTGAAGCAATAGTATCCACAGCCCGCCGCACAGGCTTCCGTGGCCGTTGGGAGAAACTTTCGGACAACCCTCTCACAATCTGCGACATAGGCCATAACGAACATGGTCTGCGTCACAATTTTGCGCAACTTCAGGCGATGAAGGCCGACGAGCTTTGCACAGACCTTATAATAGTATATGGGTCGGTTGCAGACAAGGATGTGGATGCGGTCATGCACCTGTTCCCGGAAGATGCCACCTATATATTTACCCGGGCGCAAAGCAAAAGGGCATTGTCAGCAGATGAAATACTCCGCAGATATGAGGCATACATTGATGATTCCGCAAGGCTGTCCTCTGCCGCAATGGTCAGGGAACGTGTCGAGGATGCGGTAAGGACTGCACAGGCCATAGCCGCCGGACTAATGACCCGCAACCCGGATGCCCGCCCCCTTATATATATAGGAGGCAGCACCTACGTAGTCTCCGAGGCAGTAATATTATATGAATGAACATACGACTATATGAAACATCTTAACTTTTTCAAGATCTTACTGCCGGTGCTCCTGCTTTCAGCGTTTGCGACATCGGCTCAGGCGCGGCAATATCCTGATACACTGAGAGTTCTGTATTGGAATATCCAGAACGGAATGTGGGCTGACCAGCACAACGACTATGACAATTTTGTGGCATGGGTAAGGAAATATGACCCGGATGTGTGCATCTGGTGTGAGGCGGAGAGCCGTTACATATCGCATCAGAATGTGAAGATGAAGGAGGAGGACCATTATCTTATCAAGGGTTGGGGAGAACTCGCTGCCCGATATGGCCATCAGTACTGGGAACATGGCGGACATCGTGACGGCTTCCCTCAGGTGGTCACTTCAAAATATCCGATCGAGGTGGTCAGCCGCATAGTGGGAGAGGAACCTGATCAGGTGGTGACCCATGGTGCAGGGCACTTTCTTCTTAAAATAGCCGGCAGGAAAATAAATATCGTGACACTCCACACATGGCCTCAGAAATTCGGATATGCAGCCAAGGACAGGAAGGCTGATGCTGCAAGAAATGGTGGAGATGCGTATAGGCTTATGGAAATGAAATATATCTGCTCTCACACCATATCACAGGACAAGAAGGCTGATAAACATCTTTGGCTCATGGCCGGTGACTTCAATGCGCGCTCCATCAAGGATAAGGAGGTCTATGGATGGCCGGACGATGATTCAAGGTATTGGGTACATAACTATATCCTTGAGAACACTCCGTATCTGGATGTGATAAGGGAACGCTATCCGGATCAGTTCCATGAGACTGTCAGTTGGCCGTCAAGGATTGATTTTATCTATTGTACCCCAAGACTTTACGATATGATTACGGATGCCCGTGTCGTAAGGGACGAGTGGACCGGCAATATAGTCAAGCACCCGAAATTCGCATTCAAGTATCCGTCTGACCACAGGCCGATATTGGTTGATATCAGATTGAGGTAGATTTTTCCTATATAAGCATCGCTGCGTAGCCCACAATCAGTGCGACTGCGCAGTTTATTATTTTGGCCAAGAGGAAACTTTTCTTGCTTTCCGCCAGCAGAGGAATCGATGCGTGCCCGTCCTGGGATATGCTGCTGGCAAGAAGTACAGGGAATGGTACGACACCGGTGGCGAACAGGGTCACGAATATCATGTGAGGTCCGGACTCCGGTATGATGCCTATGAGTGTGGCAAGGAGTATCATCAGGGCAGTGTTGTCGCTGATCCATCTGTCTATTTCCACATATTGAAGTCCGATGCCGAGTACAAGAAGGACCCCGAATGTCCATGCGAATATGACGGGCAGGTGCTTCCTGATGACATGATTCCACAGATGTTCCTCCACGAAATGGTCTGAGGCGAAGATCAGTACTACCAGCATGATGACGCTCAATCCTGCAAAGAGGACGTTCATCCAGCCCTCGTCCAGAAGGTTTATGCTGATGGCAGGTTCTTCTGCACCCTTGTCCGTATGACATTGTGATGTATGGTGGTGGCAGCAGTGGTGGCCGGATTCTGTCATTTCAACAGCGTCTGAGCAATGTTCATGAGAATGTGCGCTGTGGTCATGTCCCAATCTGCCAGTGCCGAGGGCGACTATGAAAAGGGCGAGCCCGAGGAGCATGACGATGCGTTTCCATCCGAAATGCCGGCGGTGTGAATGTTCATGATGACCGGATGACGGCTCCTGATGGCAGGAAGAAGTGTCATGTAGAACATATCCGTCTTCGCAAGCCTTTACTCCGCAGTCAGAATGGTCTTTTTCCGGGCAGGACCTGCGATGTATCCTGTCATGAACAAGGTCAGTAAGAACTCCGACAATCACTGCAATGACAAAGAGCAGGGCAAACAGCACAAGTGCCTGCTCCGGTATCATGGCCAGCATGACGAAGGCCTCATCTCCGGAGGAAGCGATCATCATGGCGACAAGTGCCCCGAAACTGAAAACTCCATGTGTGTACAAGGATACCGTGGCGAATCCTCCCATACATCCCGGAACTGAGCCGAGAAGCGCCCCAATGAGCACCTGACCAAGACGGGTCTTTTTCAGGCCCTTGAAAATCAGCCCTTTGGATTCGATGTTCAATGATTCGATCATCATCATCATGACAATGACCAGACCGGTGATAAGAATAGTATTCCGGATTATATCAATCAGCAGATGCATTATGATTCTGTTTAGTGGTGTTCAGACTCGGGCATGACGGCGGTCATTCGATGTAGCCGGCGATGAAGAGATTGACTATGGGTCTGAGAGGGGAGTTTGTCGTGAGGGTGACTATGGTAAGGTGTTCTCCCGCCGGGAGGTCTGCGGTGTCAAGATGAACCCTGAACGTGACTTCCTCTCCGGGATTTGCACATGGAATTGTGCTGTGGGACCACTTGCGGGCATCGGTATTCACCTTATAAACACAGAAACCCTCCTTGCCCTCGTTCTTGAACGTAAAACTCGCGTGGACTGTTTCCCCATGCCTGATCTTGCCGAATGAGTATGTGCCTTCCTTGAATACCGGTTTAGGTCCGGCCGCCTTCTCCTCCTGACTCAGGTGAGAGAAATTCTCCCTCGTGAAGGCCCATATCCCTATGGTCTGCCTGCCTTCCTGATTGGAATAGACCTTGCCATCTACAACTGGCGTCATATAATATGTATGTTTGCCCCAGACGGTTCTGTCTGACTTTATGGAAAATTTCATCTCGGCTGTGCTCCTGGCCGGTATGGGATTGGGCTTTATGCTGACAGTCAGGTTCTTATGGGTGTCCTTGAATGCCACCTCGATTGGCTTGTCAGACAGATTTGCCACCATGACTGCCTCGCTTTTCTGCTCTCCCTGCTCCATATTTCCGCATTTTATCAGGCTCTCCCTCAGGGCAAACGGACCATAGGTCACAGGATATGACTCGGAAAGAGGCTTGTCCTTTTCGACCGAAACACCCCTGACTTTCAGAAGAATCGGTTTGGAGATGTCAGAAATATAGGTCGTAAGTGTCTTGTCAAAGGGATATGCGCCCTCGTCATTGGAATAGGTTACGCTTATCTTTCCCTTTGCTCCGGGGCGTATAGGCTCGCGAGTCCATTCCACATCTGTGCAGCCGCAGGAACTTATCACATTATATATGACTGCGGGCTTGGACCCTTTGTTGGTGATGGTGAATGTGCATGACACCGGACCGCTCTTGTGGATTATGTCTCCGAAATTATGGACGGTCTTGTCAATTTCCAGCGAGTTCGCAAGTTTCTCCTGCGCGCAGATGCCCAGGCACGACAGCAGCATGCCTGTAAAAATCGAGATTATATGTCCTGTCCGTCTCATGCAGGCACAAAGATAGCATAAATCGTTCTATCCCGTTCTTTGATTATTGAAAATTATCACTAAATTTGCACGAAATAAGACACCAACGTTTTAATAATTTTTGATATGGCTTACAGAATTACAGAAGACTGCGCAGCATGTGGAACATGTCTGCCAGAGTGCCCGGAGGGAGCAATCTCTGAGGGAGACATCTACACAATCAATCCTGATATGTGCATCAACTGCGGTACTTGCGCTGATGCATGCCCGATGGGAGCAATTGTAGCAGAGTAATCAAAACAAAGAAACCGACCTCGGAAGGGTCGGTTTTTTGTTTATTTCTGAAAATCCACTCTTGTGCGTATGTCGTCAGATGAAGCGCCGACGTGTGCTGTGAATGAACCTTTTTCAAGTACCCATCCTGACTGTGCCGGGTCGTAGAACTTCAGCATGTCAGGCTCGATTTCAAATGTGACCTCCTTCGTCTCGCCCGGTGCAAGCCTTATCTTTCTGAAACCTTTCAGTTCCTTGACAGGACGCTCCAATGAAGATTCGTGATCGCTTATATACAACTGCACAATCTCCTGACCTTCGCGTGCTCCGGTGTTTGTCACATCCAATGAAACCTTGAATCCGTCACCTGACTTGCGGCATTTGGCCTGGCCATATTCGAATGTAGTATAACTGAGTCCGTGTCCGAAGGCGAACAGAGGTTTTATATTGTGTTTCTCAGCCCATCTGTAACCGACAAATATTCCTTCTTTATACTCCACTGTGAGACTGTCCTTGTGGTAGGCATTGAGGGCGTGCGCTCCGTTGTCTTCAAGTCTTACAGGGAATGTGAATGGCAGTTTTCCGGAAGGATTCACCTTGCCCAGAAGCACATCTGCAATGGCGTGTCCTGCCTGAGTTCCGAGGAACCATGTCTCCACCACTCCCTCTACCTTGTCTATCCACGGCATCTCGACTGCATTTCCTGAAACGATAAGCACTACAATGTTGTCGTTTACTTCGGCAAGAGCCTCTATGACCTTGTTCTGTGCATATGGAAGTGCCATTGAATCGCGGTCGCACCCTTCTGAATCCTGTCCCTTGGCCTTATTAAGACCACCGAAGAACAATACGATGTCTGCATCTGATGCGGCTGCGACAGCGTCAGAGATGAGTTCCTCCTCGCTGCGCGGATCAGTCAGGTCAATGCCGGTATCTACATTATTATATGTGCGCAGCAGGTCACCTACATAACCTCTCTGATATACAATCTCTGCCTTGTCACCGACTGCCTCACGAAGGCCTGCAATAGGAGTACACTCATATTGGGCTTTAAGTGATGAGGAACCTCCTCCGACAGTCATTTTCTTGATGGCATTTTCACCGACCACGAGAATCTTCTTTGTGCTCTCGATGTCGATAGGAAGAATGTCATCTTCATTTTTAAGCAGAACTATACCCTCGACTGCAATTCTTCTGGCTGCATCATAGTGCTCAGGAGAACATAATGAACCGGTCGGTTTACTGTTGTTCATGGCTGTGCGGAAATTCAGTCTCAACACCCTGCGCACCTTGTCATCAAGTACCTCTACGGATGCTCTGCCATCTTTGAGTCTTTCAAGATAAGGGAGTGCGAGATTATAAGCGTCATAACTCTTGCCATACTTTGAATCCAGACCGTTTGTGCCGGTTCCCATCTCAATGTCCAGACCGTTTGTTATGGCTTCTTCCGTGTTGTGAACGCCTCCCCAGTCAGAAATAACGGCCCCGTCAAAACCCCACTCCTCTTTGAGGATTCTATTGAGGATCCTGTCATTATGGCAGAGATGCTGTCCTTCATACAGGTTATATGCACCCATGATTGACCATGCGCCTCCTTCCTGAACAGCAGCCTTGAAGGCCGGGAGATATATTTCATAGAGAGTCCTGTCATCTACGACAGCATTGTATGTATGGCGGTTGGCCTCCTGGTTGTTGAGTGCAAAATGCTTGACGCAGACAGCGACACCATTTTTCTGAACCTCCTGTATGTATGGTACGCACATCTTTCCTGCAAGGTACGGGTCTTCTCCCATGTATTCGAAATTGCGCCCGCAGAGAGGTGTCCTGTATATGTTTACGCCAGGACCGAGAAGCACGTCTTTTTCACGGTAGCGGGCTTCTTCTCCGATAGCCTTTCCGTATAGGGCAGACATCTCTTCTGACCACGATGCGGCAAGACAGGTAAGGGCAGGGAAGGCTGTACATGAGTCGTTGGTCCATCCGGCCTGATTCCACTGGTCCCAAAGTACTTCCGGACGGATTCCGTGAGGACCGTCTGTAGTCCAGAGTTCCGGAATACCAAGCCGTGGAACGCCTGCCGATGAGAATTTTGACTGCGCGTGGAGTATCTTTACCTTCTCTTCAAGTGTCATGCGGGAGAGAGCATCTTCGACTCTTTTTTCCAGTGGCTGACTTTCATCAAGGTAGGTCGCCACCTTCGGGGCAGTGCTGCATGACACTGCCAGCAGGAAAATTGCCAATAGGGTTGATCTCATGTGGTCGTGTGTTGGATTATGACATAAACTTATTTCGCAGCAGGTATAGACTTGAATTCTATGCAGTTCTGCTGTTTCAGCACCTTTTGAAGCAGTTTCTGCACATCATCTTTCGTGACACTTTCCACTGCTGACTGATATTCCTTGTCGTAGTCGATCCTGTATTCATCCCAACTGCTCAATGCACTCATCCAATATGAGTTGCTGATGCGTCTCTCAGGGATGTTCTTCTTCAGGTTCTCAATCGCCATCGACAGTTCTTCTGCGGTAGGTCCTTCCTGAGCGAACTTGATCAGGAGTTCCTTCGCCTTGCTGGTAAGATCGGCCGACTGCTCCGGATTGGTGTCAAACTGCACCTGCACCACCACTCTGTTATGAGGGTTTCTGTTACCGCTCATTCCCACTCCGACTCCGTATGTGCCGCCTTCCTTCTCGCGTATCTCCTTGGTGTAGATCATATCAAGGATGTACTTGGCAACGCTGAGTGTCACATTGGTCTTTGTTTCAATCGGCATATATGCGCTGTAAAGTTGCACTACGCTTGATTTAGGGGTCTCCATATCAAGTTCCACCACCTTGTTCACCTCGCCCTTGGCAAGTCTGATGACATTCTTCTTGTTGATGCCTGTCTTCTTGCCCTTTGCAAGTGAGCCGAAATATTTTTCTACAAGAGGTTTGAGCGTTTCAAGGTTGACATTTCCTACAATGACCATTGTGGCTCCGTTCACGCCGCTGAACAGCCTGCGGTAGTTCCTCTCGATGGTTTCAAGGCTGGCGTTTGCAATAACCTCGTCGTTGAGTTCGATCACGCGTGGGTTGTTGTCATACATCACTCTGTCAAGTTCGATTCCATAAAGGAAGTCAGGAGTGTTCTTTATATTAGGGAACACCGCCTGGATCTGCTGGATGCCGTTTCTGAACTCGTCCTGGTCGAATCGAGGTGCGGTGAAGAACAGATGTGCAAGTTGGAATGCAGTCTCGATGTCCTTAGGTGCACTCTGTCCGCTCACTCCGTGAGAATAATTGGATACATTAGGAGCAACGCTTACACGTTTTCCTGCGAGCATCTTAGGCAGGTCAGTGCCTGAGAATTTGGATACACCGGTGTTCATCAGGTAGAGCCCCCAGATATTCTCCTCAAATGACGCAAGGTCCTCCACAGGGATATTGTTCCTTCCGCCGTCCATGCTCAATGAGAACATCACCTGGTCCTTCTTGTGCTCGGTAGGAAGGACGATGACCTTCAATCCGTTGTCGAAAGTCCAGACAGTCGAGCCGTACAGCCCTGCCTTCTCCTTCTTCACCTTTCCTGCAACAGGCTCTTCGGCGATCAGTGGCTCATTGATGCTCCTGTCCTCATTAGGCTGGATATCTGCCTGAGCGACAGCACCAAGCACTCCAAGAAGTTCAGCCTCGGTAGGGTTGACAAGACCATCCTTTTCAGGACCGTTATAGAGAATGATCATATTGTTGTCAGGAATCATCTGAGAGGCAAACTGGCTGAGCATGGGTGCGCTTATCATGGAGCAGATCTGCTTTCCGAGCATCTGTTCCATCTCAGGTGTCATAAACGGCTTGTTGTCATAGAAATTCCTCAGAATAGGCTGGACGAAATCTGCATTCTTGCGAGTCGATGCCCCTTCTACGGCTCTGTCGTAAGAACTGAGAAGTTTCTCGGTGGCACGCTGAACCTCTCCGTCAGTGAAGCCATATCTCTTCATCTTCTCGACCTCTGTCATGAATGCCGTAAATGCAGGCAGAGCGTCTCCGTCCTTGAATGATACAGATCCGAATATGGCGTCACAAGTGTTGCAAAGACCGCCAAGACCGAAACTTCCGCCAAGGAACGGTGCGTCCGGCTTGGAGGTGATGTCGCCGAATCTTTCGCTCATGATCATCTTGATATATGCCTTGATGACGCTGAGCATATATGCCTGGTCTGTGTTGTTGAACTCCTTAGGCAGCGGAGTGGTCTTCCAAAGGATCTCGATGCTTGAGTTCTGGGCCTCCTTGTCTGTGATGATACCCACGATAGGCTCTGCATTGTCCGGAATCTTATGCTCGACCTTGACGGTAGGGACTTCCGGAGCAGGAATACCTCCGAAGATGTTCTTTATCTTGGCCTCCATCATATCGACATCAAAATCTCCGACTACTACAACTGCCTGCATGTCAGGGTTGTACCACTTTCTATAAAAGTTTGTAAGGCTCTCATATTTGAAGGTCTTGAGTTGCTCCTCGCCGCCGATAAGGGTCCTCTTTGCGTAAGGTGTGCCCCCATAATAATATTGGAGAGACTTCTCGAACATTCTCCAGCCGGCATCTCTTCTGGTCCTCCTCTCTTCGAGGATTACGCCTCTTTCGTTGTCGATTTCCTCAGGGTTGCATTCTACATAATGAGAATAGTCGTGCAGAACAAGAAGACATGAGTCTATGATGCTCTCGCGTACGATAGGGATATTGTTGAGCATATACTGGGTCTGCTCGAATCCTGTTGATGCGTTGATGTTTCTTCCGAACTCGGCACCGATGCTCTGGAGCCATTCGAGAAGCATCTTGTCAGGGAAATTCTTTGTGCCGTTGAAGCACATGTGTTCAAGGAAGTGAGCCAGACCGTCCTGGTCGTCCTCCTCCTGATATGCTCCTACATCAGTTGCAAGATAGAATTCGGCTCTCTGAGCCGGCTTGTCGTTGTGACGGATATAATAGGTCAATCCGTTTTCAAGTTTTCCGACCCTTACCTCAGGGTCATTCGGAAGCGCCTGCTGACCAAAGGCCAATGTCACGGACAGAAGGGCTGCAAATAAGAATATTATACGTTTCATGTCTATAAGAATTTTCATATGTTCCAACCTACAAATATACGATAAAAAGTCCATGTGGCAAAATATAAAAGATTGCCCTAATTGCCGAATTTCAAACAGTTTCCGTATATTTGCGGAAATTTCTATGGTATGCTGGAAGATTTTCGTCTAAGGGTTTTTGTTACAGTGGCTCAGCAGAAGAGTTTCACTAAGGCGGCTTCCATGCTTAGAATATCCCAACCGGCTGTAAGTCAGAATGTTTCGGAACTTGAGAAGATGCTTGGTGTCCAACTTTTCGTCAGGCAGAAGGGGAGTACGGAGTTGAGTGATGCAGGGGCTGTGTTTCTCAGGCATGCACAGGATATTCTTGACAGATATATGGGTCTGCAGCAGTTGTTCATGCCTTTTAGGAATCGTGTAGTCAAGGTGGCGGCATCGGAAGATGTCTTTGATTATCTTACAGGGCATCTCCTTTCGGATTTCCTTTCCGTACACCCGGAAATCTCGTTTGAACTGACCCTTATGGCCGATGACGCAGACCTGAGGATCGGCATCGGACCGCAAAAAGAAAACAGAGGAATGTTAGCGTTGAACTACCATCCCTCTGCGATATTTTCATCCACAGATCTGTGGAAAGTATTATCTGAGATTCTTCAGCCAGGCTGCAAGTAACTCGTAGAAGTCTTCACGTGCATAGGCAAACTTATCCTTACCCTTGCCGGTAAATTCTTCTGATGAGAAACCCCATCCATGTTCGCCTGACGGCCAGATGTGCATTTCCGTCGGCACATCCATTTCAATGAGCCTGTTGTAGTAAATCAGACTGTTTTCAGCCGGAACGGTCTTGTCATCAGAGCATAGAGCAAGGAATGTCGGAGGCGTCTGCCTTCCTGCCTGCTTTTCAAGACTGTATTTATCCATGTATCTCTCCTGGACCATGCGCTTTTCGCCGAGAAGGTTCTTATGTGTCCCGTGGTGGGTCGTTCCCGGGGTGAGAGTTATCACAGGATAGATCAGGATCGAGAAATCAGGGCGTGTGATAGCATCTGTCCATAGATTCGATGCTGTCGCTGCAAGATGGCCGCCGGCAGAAAAGCCCATTACTCCGATCTGGTCAACGTTCCACTTCTTTGCATTATTCCTGCAATATCTGAATGCGTTTGCAACATCCTCATACGGCACTCCATGGTTGCCGTTCGGAAGCCTGTACTTGACAACCGCCACTGTAATTCCCTGCTTGAGCATCCAGTCAGCAACATATACACCTTCATTGTATGACGATACTATTGCATATCCTCCTCCCGGACAAACGATGACCATCTGCCCGTTAGGCTTCTCAGGGAAATAGAGATCGACTCTCGCGAGTCTGGAGATATTGCTGATGTTTCCGCTTGCGGGAACAATCTCAGGTCCGCTGAGTCTGTTGTCATTTGCCATCTCAAATCCGGCAAAAGAGATTTTCTTTCCATATACCGGGTCAACATTGCCCTCGAAGGAATCAGCATAAAGTAGAACTGTCTCCTGCGGTCTGAGATCTGTATTTGGCTGGGCAAATACTGCTACAGCCGCGAGCATAACTGCGGCCGTAGCAAAAAAGGTTTTAATAATATTCATTTCAATTATTTGTTAGCAAGTCTCTTGTAAGTCTCAAGACGGATCTTCGCAAACTCTTCTGTCTTCTGAAGCAGTTCTTCTGCACTGTCAGGGAACATCTTGTAGAGCGATGCGAAGCGGACCTCACCCTTGAGGAAGTCCTGGAACTTGCTCCAGTCAGGCTCCTTGCTGTCGAGAGTGAACGGATTCTTGTCAGTTCCCTCAAGCATAGGATTGTACCTGTAGAGGTGCCAGTAACCGCACTCTACCGCAAGTTTCTCTTCCTTCTGGCTCAGACCCATACCTGCCTTCAGACCGTGGTTGATACATGGAGCGTAGGCGATGATGAGTGATGGTCCGTCGTATGCTTCAGCCTCCTTGATAGCGTTGAAGTACTGTGCAGGAGATGCGCCCATAGCAACCTGTGCTACATATACATAGCCGTAACTCATTGCCATCATACCGAGGTCCTTCTTACGTACGCGCTTTCCTGAAGCTGCGAACTTTGCAATCGCTCCTGCAGGAGTCGCCTTTGAAGACTGTCCGCCGGTATTCGAGTAAACCTCAGTGTCGAGAACGAGGATGTTCACATTCTCACCTGAAGCGAGCACATGGTCGAGACCGCCGTATCCGATGTCGTAAGAAGCACCGTCACCGCCGATGATCCACTGGCTGCGTGCAGGGATGAATGTCTTATACTCGATGAGCTGCTTGCAGATGTCGCAGCCGCATGTCTCGCAGAGAGGAATGAGTGCGTCAGCCACCTCACGTGTTGCCTTTGCGTCGTTCTTGTTCTCAAGCCACTTGGTGAAGAGGGCCTTCATCTCGTCTGTACAGCATGAGCATGCAAGACCTTCCTCCATCAGACGGGCTACAGTCATACGTGCTCTGTCCGAGCCGAGTTTCATACCGAGACCGAACTCGCAGAAGTCCTCGAAGAGTGAGTTTGCCCAGGCTGGTCCGTGGCCGTCCGCATTCTTGCAGTAAGGCGCTGCAGGGAATGAAGCACCATAGATGGAAGAACATCCTGTAGCATTTGCCACCATCATGTGGTCTCCGTAGAGTTGTGTGATGGTCTTGATGTATGGAGTCTCGCCGCAGCCTGCACAAGCGCCGGAGAACTCGAAAAGCGGCTGAGCGAACTGTGCGTTCTTGATGTTGCCGAACTTGTTCTGAACGCCGTCCTTGTATCCGATATGTGAGTTGAGGTAGTCGAAGTTTGCCTGCTCCGCCTCCTGAGTTCCGAGAGGTTTCATGATGAGGGCCTTCTCCTTGGATGGGCAGACGTCAGCACAGTTTCCGCAGCCTGTACAGTCGAGAACAGATACGCTGAGAGCGAACTTGTACTCCTTGAACACTGCCTTGCCCTGCTGCATCTTGAGGCCTTCAGGAGCATTTGCTGCCTCTTCCTCAGTGAGAAGGAACGGACGGATTGCTGCGTGAGGACATACGAATGCACAGTTGTTACACTGGATACAGTTGTCTGACTGCCACTCAGGCACCTTCACTGCCACACCACGCTTCTCATATGCTGTTGTGCCTGCAGGGATGGTACCGTCTGCCTGATCTGCAAATGCGCTTACTGGGAGAGTGTCACCTGCCTGTGCGTTCACGATGTCTGCGATATGTTTTACGAAATCAGGCGCAAGACGTGCTGCGTTAGGGTTCTCGAACTTGGCTGTGATGTCCTTCCACTCGGCAGGAATCTCCACCTTGGTGTATTCCCCACCGCGATCGACAGCAGCATAGTTCATGTTCACGATGTGCTCACCCTTCTTGCCGTAACTCTTCACGATAGCCTTCTTCATGTAGCCGACAGCCTCCTCGTAAGGAATGATGCCTGTGATCTTGAAGAATGCAGACTGGAGGATGGTGTTAGTACGTCCGCCGAGTCCGATTTCGGAAGCGATTTTTGTCGCGTTTATAATATAAAGTGTGATATTCTTCTTTCCGATTACCGCCTTTACGTGGTCAGGGATTCTTTTGAGGGTCTCTTCCTCGTCCCAGAGGCTGTTGAGAAGGAGTGTTCCGTTCTCCTTGATGCCTTTGAGTACATCATATTTGCTCAGGTATGAAGGAACGTGACATGCCACGAAGTCAGGTGTGCCGACAAGGTATGGCGCCTTGATAGGGAGGTCTCCGAAACGGAGGTGTGAACATGTGTATCCGCCTGATTTCTTAGAGTCGTAGTCGAAATATGCCTGACAATATTTAGGAGTGTGCTCACCGATGATCTTGATGGTGTTCTTGTTGGCTCCGACAGTACCGTCAGATCCGAGACCGAAGAACTTGCACTCTGTTGTGCCCGGCTTCACGATTGAGAACTCCTCTTTCTGTGGAAGTGACTTGAATGTGAGGTCATCTACGATTCCGATGGTGAATCCGTCCTTAGGTTCTGCCAGTTCAAGGTTTTCGAATACAGACACGATCTGTGCAGGGGTGGTGTCCTTAGATGAAAGACCATAGCGTCCACCTACAACGAGCGGAGCGTTCTCCATGCCCTGGAAGAGTGCCTTGATGTCGAGGAAGAGCGGCTCTCCGAGTGAGCCCGGCTCCTTTGTCCTGTCGAGAACAGCGATTCTCTTCACGTGGAGCGGCAGGGCCTTCATGAAATATTTTGCAGAGAAAGGTCTGTAAAGACGTACTATCATGACACCGACCTTCTTGCCCTGAGCCATCATATAGTCGATAGTCTCCTTGATGGTCTCTGTCACGGAACCCATGGCAACGATTACGTTTTCCGCATCCTCTGCTCCATAGTAGTCGAAAGGACGGTATTCACGGCCTGTAAGTTCGCTGATTTCGCCCATGTAGCGTGCCACTACGTCAGGAACTGCATCATAATACTGGTTGCATGCCTCACGTGCCTGGAAATATACGTCTGCGTTCTGTGCGGTACCGCGGGTTACCGGAGAGTCCGGTGAAAGCGCCTTTGCACGGAATTTAGCCAATGACTTGGTGCTGATCAGACCCTTGAGCGCAGCCTCGTCGATGAGTTCGATCTTCTGGATCTCGTGCGATGTGCGGAATCCGTCAAAGAAGTGAAGGAAAGGAACACTTGACTTGATGGCTGCAAGATGTGCAACTGCCGCCATGTCAAGAGCCTCCTGAACGGAAGCCGATGCAAGCATTGCAAAACCGGTCTGGCGGCATGCCATCACGTCCTGATGGTCGCCGAAGATTGAAAGTGCATGGGATGCGAGAGCACGTGCCGAAACATGGAATACTGTCGGAAGGAGTTCACCCGCAATCTTATACATATTAGGGATCATCAGAAGAAGTCCCTGTGATGCTGTAAATGTGGTTGTGAGGGCACCTGCCTGAAGTGAACCGTGTACTGCTCCAGCCGCACCGCCTTCACTCTGCATCTCTGTTACCTTTACGATTTCGCCGAACAGGTTCTTCTTGCCCTGGGCTGCCCATTCATCCACGTATTCAGCCATAGTCGATGATGGGGTGATAGGGTAGATCGCTGCATGCTCACTGAAAAGGTAAGCAATATGCGCTGCTGCCCAGTTACCGTCACATGTGACGAATTTCTTTTCGTTTGCCATAATCTTTCTAAGTTATATTTAGTATTATTTCTGTCAAAATCATACTGCCTCAAATGTGGCAGTGCCGTTTATGCACACATCAGGCAAATTTAAGGAAAAATTATAATACAATGAACAAATGATATAAAAATCTTGCGATAATCATTTGCAAACAAACTTTTGGCGGACCGACTTGTGGTAAAATCGATAAATATTTATAAATTTGCGCGGTTTTTGCCCCCGTAGTTTAATGGATAGAATTTCAGATTCCGGTTCTGACGGTTGCGGTTCGATTCCGCACGGGGGTACAAGGGAAGGCTGCAACCGTCTAATATCGGTCTGCGGCCTTTTTAAGTTCATCTGCCACTGCCTGTCTCACCTCTTCCGGGGAGAGGATCTCGATCTTGCTTCCGTATCTGCATAACTCCATCAGAAGGTCCTGATAGACTTTGCCCGTGCTGTCCTTGGCGCATACGAATATCCCGAAGGTTACGCTGTCGTTGTCGCTGCCCTCCTCCCACTGGCTGCTGTGCAGGGGAAGGTCGCGCAGATATTGTACATCCTTGCCTGAGGCCTTGAAGAGTATCCTCTGTCCCTTTCCCTCGGGGAGATAGATTCCGAAACTTGTCGCGAACATCTCCTCCACATCGAAATTCTTCGGCATGACAAAGGTCTTTTCTGTAATCTTCGTGGAGGTGACCCTGTCCAGTCCATATACGCGAAGCCCTTGTCTTTCAATGCAGTATGCAATCAGATACCAGCGTTTTGCGTTCTCTTTTACGGCATAAGGCCTTAGGGTCAGCCTTTCTGATACAGGGCTGGAATATTTGCGGTATTCTATTTCCAGTTCACGGTTTTCGGTCATCGCCTCCATTATCGATGTCAGGTGCCGATGACCCGACGGTATGTTCTCGACCGCCACCCGTCCGGACAGACGCTCTTTCCCCAGCGAAAGCATCTGATTGACTGTGAAGGTGTTGATCAGCCATGAGGCTTCGGCGTTTTCGTCGGCGACATCTTCCGAATATTCTATGAAATATCTGTTGGTGCTGCGGTTGCAGTCTATATATATGCCGAAGACCTCCTCTACTTCCTTCCTGTGGTTGTTGAAGGTGCGTCGGGAATATGGGCCGTCAAAGCGCATCTCCCATCGGTCTGTGATTTCCCGGAGAGAAAGTCCGCGTTCTCCTGCACGGATGAAGGTCTGTACAAGCCAGATGTATTTGTGTAACAGTTCTGATACCATAGTGTCAACTGATTTTGCTGTAATCCTTTACCTGATATTTATCTTTGCGCAGTTCCTTGCGCAGAAGTTGATTCCGGTCCGATGTCAGTGTAGGATCCTCTTCCAGAACGGCCTCGGCAGCGGCTCTCGCGGCATTCAGGATAAGACCGTCCTTCGCAAGGGAAGCGATGTTCAGACTGATCGGCAGTCCGCTCTGCTGGGTGCCTTCAAGGTCTCCCGGACCGCGCATCTTCATATCCTCTTCCGCAAGTTCGAAACCGTTCTCCGTCGCACACATAAGTTCGATCCTGTGTTTTGACTCCTTGCTCATCTTATGCCCTGTCATCAGCACGCAATATGACTTTTCGCAGCCTCGTCCCACACGGCCGCGCAACTGATGCAACTGGCTCAGCCCGAACCTCTCGGCGCTTTCGATGACCATCACGGAAGCGTTCGGCACATCGACCCCCACCTCAATCACCGATGTGGCGACCAGAATATGCGCCCGGCCTGCTGCGAAGGCGTCCATATTGAAATTCTTTTCGTCGTTGGTCATCTTTCCATGCACGACCGCCATCTTGTACGGAGGGAAAGGGAAGGCTTTCGCAATCTGTTCTATGCCCTCTTCAAGACTTTGATAATCAACCTTTTCTGTTTCATGTATCAGCGGATATACAACAAAGACCTGTCGTCCGAGGGCAATCTGGTCGCGCATGAAATTGTACATGGCAATGCGCTTGCTTTCAGTCGCATGTATGGTCTGCACCGGCTTTCTTCCCGGAGGCAGTTCGTCGATGATTGACACGTCAAGGTCTCCATATACAGTCATCGCAAGCGTGCGTGGAATAGGTGTCGCTGTCATCACGAGCACATGAGGCGGTGCACCGGCCGAGGATTTTCTCCATAACTTCGATCTCTGCTCCACACCGAACCTGTGCTGCTCATCAACTATCGCAAGGCCAAGATTTCTGAAAATCACATTGTCTTCAATCAGGGCATGCGTACCCACGATAATACCTATGCTTCCGTCTTCCAGTCCGGCGTGTACCTCACGTCGCTCGGCTGTCTTGCTGCTGCCTGTCAGAAGGGCAGACCTGACACCGGTCGGTGCAAGGAATTTCTGGATATTCTTATAGTGCTGCTGTGCAAGGACTTCCGTCGGAGCCATGATACATGCCTGATAGCCGTTTCCTATGGCGATAAGCGCAGTCAGCACTGCGACCATAGTCTTTCCGCTGCCCACATCTCCTTGCAGCAGGCGGTTCATCTGCCGTCCGCTCTTCATGTCGTCGCGGATCTCCGTGATCACGCGCTTCTGGGCTCCGGTGAGCGGGAAGGGGAGAGCATGGTAGCATCGGTTGAATGCTTCTCCGACACGTGGCATGGCGATGCCCCTGGCCTCCCTGCTGCGAATATATTTCTGTTTGAGGAGGGAAAGTTGGAGGTAGAACAGTTCCTCGAATTTCAGGCGGTATCTTGCCTTTTCAAGCGCGTTGAGGTCTTTCGGAAAATGAATGTTCCTCAATGCGAAATGTATGGGTGTGAGGCCGTACCGGAGCATTATATATTCAGGTAGCGACTCCTCCACATAGCCGAGACATCTGGTCAGGGCCGCCTCCATTATGCGGTTCATGACCTTGCCTGTCACGCCTCCGTTCCTTAGCCTTTCCGTGCTTGTATATACGCCTGTCATCGTTCCGCTTGCACTTCCCGGGGTGATGATGGTGCCGGCAACCGGTTTTCCGGCCGTGGGATCGACTTCCGGATGTACCATGTTTATGCGTCCGTTGAAGGTGGATGGCTTGCCGAAAAATATGAATTCCGCCCCCGCCTTCAACCTTTCATACATCCACTTGATCCCCTTGAAGAAGACCATCTCCATCTGACCGCTGCCGTCATCGACCCATACGCTCATTCGGCGTACTGTGTTGAATTTGAGGTTGTTGCCTGGTGTCATGGCGCCGGTTCCCGATGTGCTGCCGTAAAGGTCGGTCCTTGTCACCTTCGCCTTGATCTGGATATATGCCATGTCAGGACGGGCATCTGCAATCCGCACAAACGTACTCTTGTCTATATGACGGAAGGGATAAAGCCTCAGCAGTTCTCCAACAGTGATGATGCCGAGTTCCTTACCTAACAGTTCCGCTCTCTTGGGGCCTACGCCCGGCAGAAACTGTATATCCATATTCAGTCCATCTTGTGCCATACAACGGCAAATATAATTATTTGTGGGTTTATTTACAATGAATTTGTATATTTGCATGCTTTCAGCAAAACATTTTCGTAGAATTAAATATTTTCATTGTATGTCAAGAAAATTGATAGTAGGAATTACCCAGGGAGATGGTAATGGAATCGGATACGAAGTCATAATAAAGTCGTTTGCAGATGAAAGGATGCTGGAACTTTGCACTCCTGTCATATATGGCTCGTCGAAGATCTTCGGCTTTTACAAGAAGCAGATGCATGATATCGAGAACATGAACACCAATGTCATCTCGTCTGCAAAGGATGCTCACCACAAGCGTGTGAATATAGTCAACTGTCTGCCTGACAATGTGTTTGTCGAGCCGGGTCAGCCTACTCCCGAGTCTGCAAAATCTGCCATGATTTCGCTTGCCAAGGCTGTGGAGGACATAAAGGCCGGCTATATAGACGTGCTGGTGACGGCCCCCATAAACAAGAAAGCCATGTCTGCCGAAGGCTTCGGATATACGGGACACACCGAATATCTTGAAAAGGAGTTCGGAGTCGACGAGGTGGCCATGGTCATGGTCTGCGACCGCCTGAAAGTGGGAGTTCTTACGGGTCATATTTCATTGAAGGACGTCCCTTCTCAGATATCCGAAGAAAAGATATTGAAGAAACTCCGCCTGATGAAGGCTTCTCTCCAAAGGGATTTCGGTGTTGATCAGCCGAAGATAGCGGTTCTCGGACTCAATCCTCACTGCGGTGACGGCGGCCTGCTCGGCGACGAGGAGCAGCAGATCATTCTTCCTGCTGTGAATGCAGCAAATGAAGAGGGCATAATGGCCTTTGGTCCATATTCTTCTGACGGATTCTTTGCTCTGGACAACTATATGAAGTTTGACGCTGTGCTTGCGATGTATCACGACCAGGGTCTGACTCCTTTCAAGGCAATCGCTTTTGAGGAGGGAGTCAACTTTACGGCAGGTCTTCCGGTTGTCCGCACCTCTCCGGATCATGGAACGGCATACGACATGGCAGGCAGAGACATGGCGGATCCGCGATCTATGAAGGCGGCCATATATCAGGCCATCGATATCTATAACAAACGTGCAGGGTATGACAGTCTCGTGGAGGGACGTATGACTGTCAAGGCTCCTGATACTGAAATCAAGCCTAAGGGCGGACGAATCATAGAATAATGGAAAACAGACCGCCGATTTATCTATATACGGATGGAGCATCAAGCGGCAACCCCGGCCCTGGAGGTTATGGGGTTGTGCTTAAATGTGCCGGCAAGGAGAAGGAAATGTCGGAAGGTTTTTCCCTTACCACAAACAACCGTATGGAACTTCTTGCCGTCATCAGGGGCTTGGAGGCAATACGTTGGGAAAATGCTGAGGTTCATGTATATAGCGATTCTTCATACGTGGTCAATGCCATAAACAAGGGCTGGCTTGAAGGCTGGCAGAGAAAGGGTTTCGCAAAGGTCAAGAATCCGGATCTGTGGATGAGGTTTCTGAATGTATATAAGAGGCATCGTGTGGCCTTTCACTGGATAAAGGGGCATGCCGGACATCCTGAAAACGAAAGGTGTGACCGTCTTGCCGTCGCGGCCGGTGCGGGTGCTGCCGGGCAGGGAGTTGTGCTTCCGCCTGATCCGGGTTATAATCCGTCTGAGCCTGAGTTACTTTGATAAATTTGGGTTTATCACATATTGTCACTATATTTGTAGGTTGTTTGCACGCGCGTGTAGGCAACCTGTAATTTTTAATAATAATCGATATGTCATTAGCAGACGTTTTTAGAAAGATATTCGGTTCGAAATCGGATAGGGATATGAAGGCCATCAGACCTGCTCTTGAAAAGGTTCTGGCCGCTTATGCAGAGATTGATACGCTTTCGGACGATGCACTCAGAGAAAGATGTGAGGCCCTCAAAGTGAAGATACGCGAGGCTATCGCAGAAGATGAGGCAAGGATTGCACATATAAAGGAGGAACTTGAAAAGGAAATCCCTCTGGCTCAGAAGGAAAAACTGGCGACAGAGTCAGATAAACTTGTAAAGAAGGTTGACCAGACAATAGAGAAGGTTCTTGATGAGATTCTTCCTGAGGCATTTGCAATCATGAAATCGACAGCCCGCCGTTTCAAGGAGAATCCTGTAATCAAGGTGAAGGCTACTGATTTTGACCGCAATCTCAGTACAACCAAGGAGTTCGTGACCATTGACGGCGATTATGCTCTGTGGCAGAACCACTGGATGGCAGGCGGAAACGAGGTCACCTGGGATATGGTGCATTATGATGTCCAACTTATCGGTGGTATAGTCCTTCATCAGGGTAAGATCGCCGAGATGGCAACCGGAGAAGGAAAGACCCTCGTGGCGACCCTTCCTGTCTTTCTCAACGCCCTGGCCGGCAAGGGTGTGCATGTGGTGACGGTCAATGACTACCTCTCAAAGCGTGACTCCGAGTGGATGGGACCTCTGTACATGTTCCATGGACTCAGCGTCGATTGTATCGACAAGCATCAGCCTAACAGTGACGCACGCAAGAAGGCATACGCATGCAACATCACCTTCGGTACCAACAACGAATTCGGCTTCGACTACCTCCGTGACAACATGGCAGTGTCGATGGGGGATCTGGTGCAGCGCAAGCATCATTTCGCCATTGTCGATGAGGTCGATTCCGTGCTTATCGACGACGCGCGTACCCCTCTCATCATTTCGGGTCCTGTTCCAAAGGGTGAGGACCAGCAGTTCATGGAGTTCAAACCTTATGTGGAGCGTCTCTATACACATCAGAAGACCCTTGTCAATCAGTTGCTCAATGAGGCCAAGAGACTGATCGCAGCCGGTAATGAAAATGATGGCGGAATACTTCTTTTCCGTGCATTCAAAGGATATCCTAAATATAAGCCGCTGATCAAGTTCCTCAGTGAGCCGGGCATGAAGCAACTTCTCCAGAAGGTCGAGAACCGCTTTATCCAGGATAACGAGCGCGAGATGCCTTTTATTACTGATGAACTCTATTTCGTCATCAATGAGAAGCAGCATTCGGTCGATATGACCGACAAGGGCCGCGACCTGATCACCGGAAATCTTGAGGATCCCGAGTTCTTCGTTCTTCCTGACGTGGGTGCTGCCATTGCAGAAATCCAGAAATCTGACCTCACGGCTGCCGAGAAACAGGAGAAGAAGGATGCCCTTCTGGCCGACTTCGCTCTTAAATCTGAGCGCGTTCATACCGTCAACCAACTCCTTAAAGCATATACCATGTTTGACAAGGAGATTGATTACATCATCGTTGACGGCAAGATCAAGATCGTGGATGAGCAGACCGGTCGTGTGATGGAGGGACGTCGTTGGAGCGACGGACTTCATCAGGCAGTGGAGGCGAAGGAAAATGTGAAGGTTGAGGCTGCTACCCAGACATTTGCTACAATCACGCTCCAGAACTATTTCCGTATGTATCACAAACTTGCCGGCATGACAGGTACGGCAGAGACAGAGGCGGGTGAGTTCTGGTCAATATACAAACTTGATGTTGTGGTCATTCCGACAAACCGTCCCATAGCGCGTGACGACCAGAATGACCTTATCTATAAGACCAAGAAGGCCAAGTTCGATGCCGTCATAAACAAGATCGGCGAACTTACCTCTCAGGGACGACCTGTGCTTGTGGGTACTACCGACGTGGAGACTTCCGAACTGCTCAGCCGTATGCTCCGTCTTCGTGGCATCGATCATCAGGTGCTCAATGCCAAGCAGCATGCCCGTGAGGCCGAGGTCGTAAGACATGCCGGAGAACCTTCTACCGTGACCATCGCAACCAATATGGCAGGTCGTGGTACCGACATCAAACTTCCTGAGGAGGTCAAGAACGCAGGCGGTCTTGCCATCATCGGTACTGAGCGTCATGACAGCCGCCGGGTTGACCGTCAGTTGCGTGGTCGTTCAGGCCGTCAGGGAGACCCGGGTTCATCTATCTTCTATGTTTCCCTGGAAGACAAACTCATGCGTCTGTTCGGATCTGAGAGGATTGCAGGTATTGTTGATAAACTCGGTATGCGTGATGATGAAGCGCTTGAAGCCTCAATGCTCAGCAGTTCCATAGAGAGGGCGCAGAAGAAGGTGGAGGAAAACAATTTCGGCATCCGTAAGAGACTCCTTGAATATGACGATGTGATGAACTCCCAGAGAGAGGTCATCTACACCAAGAGACGCAATGCGCTTTCAGGTGAGCGAGTTGAAATCGATGTGATGAACATGATGCAGGACATCGCTCAGATCTTTGCGGAAAGGGCTGAGAATTATGATTTTGAATCCTTCTCCGAGATGGTGATGATGGCACTTTCGGTGGAGCCGGGATTCGATGAGGAGTTCTTCAACAGTGCCAAGACTGCCCAGATTGCAGAGAAACTGCACTCGCATATGCTTGAAACTTATCAGCGTCGTATCGACACTATGGTGCAGAAGGCTTATCCTATCCTCAAAGAGGTGTATGAGAAGCAGGGTGCGATCTATCAGAATATCGCTATTCCTATTTCAGACGGCCGCAAGATGATGACCCTTTCTGTCGATCTGAAGAAGGCATACGAGTCTGAGGGAAGAGAGATCGCGAGGACACTCAGCAAGTCCATCACCCTCTGGCAGATCGACGAGAAATGGAAGGAGCATCTTCGTGACATGGACGACCTGAAACAGTCGGTGCAGAACGCAACATACGAGCAGAAGGACCCTCTCCTTATATATAAGTTCGAGAGTTTCAACCTTTTCAGCAAGATGCTGGAAGAACTCAATCAGGAGGTGCTTTCGTTCCTGCTCAGGGCGCATATTCCGCTTCGTGATGCCTCCCAGGCACAGGCTCCGGCTCAGCAGCGCAAGCCTGACATGAGTCAGATGCAGACCTCTCGCACCGACCTTGTGACTAACGGGGGAGAGCAGAAGAGCAGGATGCCGGTGCATGTGGAGAAGCAGGTGGGACGTAATGATCCATGCCCTTGCGGCTCTGGCAAGAAGTTCAAGAACTGCCACGGCAAAGGGCTGTAGGTCCTGAGCGTGTCACTGTCATCCTGAGCGTGTCACTGTCATCCTGAGCGTAGCGAAGGATCTGTTTTAATGAAAGTATGTTAATCTAAATACACTATTATGGCAAAGTCAGAACCAACTTTGAACGTAAATTCCATCAGTCGAATATCTGCCGGCACAGTCATCAAGGGTGAAATCCAGTCGCCTTATGACATCCGTATCGACGGAACATTCGAGGGCAGAGTCCAGACAAAGGGCAGGGTAGTGATAGGTGAATCAGCCAACGTCAAGGGCGATGTCATCTGCGAAAATGCCGACCTTTGGGGCAAGATGGAAGGCAATCTCTATGTGAAGGACACGCTTTCCCTCATGGAAGGCTGCACCATGGAGGGCAATCTCCACATCAAGAGACTTTCAGTAGAACTCGGCTCGACATTCAACGGCAACTGCAAGATGATCACCGAACAGGAGTTCAATCAGGTTGCCGGCATCGACGTGCCGAAGGCAGACGTCAAGGCTCAGAAATAACCGGCCCTCCACATTTCTACGATTATCCTGCTCCTTTGACGGGCAGGATTTTTTGTGGCTAAGTGTTCGCGAAATGGGACTGAAAGCATTACACCAAGTGAACTGCGGGAGCAGAACCGCCGCAATAAAACTCATCGACAACGCTTGGGGAATGTAGCCTATATATATTAAGGTATAAGGCGAGGAAAATTTAAGTAGAGACCTGAGTATCACCGGCCCTCTCCCGTCATGCCCGGCTCCGACCGGGCATCTCCCTCATTCCCTCAAAAACCTCAATTCCCTCAGTAGGGTGGAATAATACAATACACGTAATTGTCGCTACCATTTTCGATTTTCATTTGTGGCAATCCATGAAATTGTATAATTTTACCGAAATTTTAGAACTATGTGTACGGTTATCTTCGACAACATACATAAGGAAGAATGGTTAGAGCAGATAATGCAAGTTCGGGATAATATACCTGCCTATAAGAGGACCACGCATGAAATCACACTTGGGGTTTCGGCAGATAAGACTCTGACATCTTTCCATATCGCTTCTCTTGCCTGTCTGATAGAATATGCGGACAGGTCAGGATTGCATGTCAACCTTCGTAAGCAGACCGCAGCAGAGGAATATCTCACAGATATAATACAGTTAGGAGAATATTGGGCCACAGGACAAGATTACATTGATGCGAAAGATGAAACAGTATGTAATCTATGGCGAATCACCAACAGCGGCAAGGAAATGCATGGTCGCCGCATTCAGGAATATCTGGAACGAAAGTTTCTGCAGAATAAAGAACTTGATGTCGTACACAATGGCCTGACTGAAGCATACTATAATGTATTTGACCACGCACACGCAAATGGCATTGCATTTTCTGTGATTACGTTCAATAAGGAGACACAGGTGCTTGATTCCACGATATGCGACCTTGGAGTCGGCATGGTGCAGCCTATTAAAGTCGCATTTCCGCATATCAAAACTGATGAAGAAGCACTGAGAAGGTCAATTGAAGCAAAATTTACAATCGGCTCTTCATTACACAACAGCGGTATGGGATTGGATAATATAAGGTCAAGTTGTACCGAAAATGATAAAATGTATCTTTTTAGCAACAAGGCATACTTGGAGGCAGATAATGAATCAGTGTCAGTTAATTCCCTGAATTTTGATTTTAGGGGAACTCTTATTAATTTTGGCATCACATTATCACATTTGCCGGACAAGGAGTATATTGATGATTTTGATATTTAAGGACAAATTATGTGCTCGATAAACATACAGACCCTTTTGGAGGGGAAAACATATCCTCAGGCAGGAGCAGAGTTGTACGATATTCTTGTACAGAAGATGGATGAGCCAAAGATAGTGCTGGATATGACCGGCGTATCTATCCTGCCATCCATGTTCTTGAATATGTCCATCGGCAAATTTATTGATAACTACGGAGTGGATGTACTGAGATCAAAGATTTCGTTCCATAAAATATCTGTCTCCCAAGCCCAAAGAATTAAGGACTACGTCCAGAAATACTCGGCGCTGTCATAATCAGCGACTTGTCAAATTAGTTATTTACAGGTATCAGCACAGATGCCTGTTTTTCTGTTATGCCCGGCCCTCCACCGTCATGTCCGGCTCCGACCGGGCATCTCCCTCATTCCCTCAAAAACCTCAATTCCCTCAGCAGGTGCAGAGTGAGGGAATTTTGAAAATTATACTTCGATCGAGAGATAATTAAATAATGAAAATTATGCTCAAGAAAATTATAAAGATAGTCTCTATCATATTTTGCTCGCTGCTTATAGTTGCAGGAGGAGTATGTATTATATCCAACAGTGCTCCTGCTGATTTGGGTGCAAAGTCATTTGAGTTGAAATCATATTGCCGTTCAAGAGGATACAATACAGATTATGGCATATTGGTTGACTATAGCAGACATTCATTCCAGCAAAGATTTTATGTCGTTGACTTGAATACAGGAGAGATTGTCCTGAAAAGTCTTTGTGGGCATGGACGAGGAGGTGATAGTAGTGTATTTAGGGGAGAATTCAGCAATATTCCTGGCAGTCACTGCAGTTCACTCGGCCATTATAAGATTGGAAGAGAAAGGAAGATGTACAATTATTCGGTAAATGCTTTTGAGTTGGATGGGCTTGATGAAACAAACTCAAATGCCCGGGCAAGAGCAATACTCATTCATCCGTCATTTGGTCCGAGAAGTCTTGGATGCATAACCGTACCATTCCACAGATATAAAAGATTGGCAAAGATGCTTCATATGCAATGTACTAGCGTTGTAATGTGGGTTTATGAATAGGAGATTGATATACAATCTGAATTGTGGAGATGGGCGGACTCGAACCGCCGTCCAAACATCGCACCAGAGAGCTTTCTACACGCTTAGTCTGACTTTGTTTTTCGACCGGGAACTGCCGTCTGACAGGCCATTCACGGCTTATCCTTTAAGGCTTGGCGGAACTTAAAGGAGTCGTTCCGGGCAGCCGGTTTGGATGATACCCCGGGTTCCAGTCATAACCGGCATAAAGACTGGAGGGATACTCGTCGGCGAGGCAGCCTTGGCCCCGCGGATTAAGGTAGTGTGCTTAGCAGACTACGCAGCGAGTGCATAAGAGTTGTTGCCAACTAATTGTTCGAAGGTCGAGATTAACGGGCTGGCCTACAGAGCCCGGCGTGCTTACTGTCCAATGTCTGATGCTGTCAAAACCAAAACATCCCCATTGATATGTCTTCTTCTGACAAGTTGTCTGCCAAAAGGGCTGCAAATATAATGAAAATCTATGATTGTTCGTTATATGCGCAGAAAAATGACGCGCCATCCATGAAAGCGGCCCGAAACGTGGACGGAAAGCGTGAAAATGATGATATTGCGGTCCCAGTTGGATGTTTGACAGATTACACTGCACATAAAACGGATAATTATTTCAGGATTGCTTGTTATACAGCACCTTTGGCGGAGAATCTGTCAAAAGGGACATGGAGCGGTGAATGTGACTGCTGCGCCGGTCAGCGGGTGCCGGAAGGTGATGCTGAGGGCGTGGAGGTGGAGGCAGTCGGTTTCGCGGCTGTTGTGAGGCGGTTCCGTTTCGATGGAGTGCCCTCCATACAGCCGGTCGCCGATGATGGGGCATGACAGACCGAGGTGATGGGCACAATGGACCCGCAACTGGTGGGTGCGCCCTGTGCGAGGGTAGAGCAGCAGGTCTGCCGTGCCGTCTGGATTGACTGCAACGACCTTATAATCGGTGTGTGCTGCCTTGCCTTGTATGAAGTCCACCTTCTGGCGCGGCCGCTCATCATAATCCGGTGCCAGCGGCAGATCGATGGATCCGGTCTGCCCGAGGACCATGCCGTCCACCCGTTCAATCCCGTCTGCCCCCACAACACTGTCCATCTTCACAACGTCGTCCGCCAGTGCAACATCCACCCTTGCCATATATGTCTTCTGCACGCTATGCTCCTCGAACTGCTCCCTCAGATCCACTGCGGCCTGAGATGTCCTGGCAAAAACGATGACCCCCGAAGTGTCCATATCCAGGCGATGAACGGCGTGGATTTCGCAGCGCCCATCTTCATCTCTTTTCGATATGTGCTCTGTGAGCCACTCCTGGCACGATTCCCGCCCGTCAAGACCGGGAACGGAAGGCATGCCGCCCGGCTTTTTAACCACAATGATGGCATCGTCTTCATATATTATCAGTGGGATCTCTATGCCGCCCCTGCATCTGCTGCCGGTAGAATCGCTGGCAGATACGCCCCTCAGACCTTTAAGCATATACCCCAGCAGCGGTCCGCATTTGCTCGTGCATGAGGGATAGAATCTGCCATGTGTCCTGACGGCGGTGTCCGAAGGCTTGCCATACCAGAACTCACCCATTGCGAGCGGGGTCAGACCATTGCGCCAGGCATATTCCAGCAGTTTCGGTGCAGCGCATTCCCCTGTGCCTCCCGGAGCGACAAGTCCCTGTCCTTCAAATATATCCGCTATCGTGCTGCACCCTCCTTCCGCATTATGGACCTTATATTGCCTGAATATCCATTTCTGGAGTTCTTCCGACAAAGCAGCCCTCTGCTCCTTCAAGGCAGTGATGCGGCCATGTATATCCCCGATATCTTCCCTGATCTGGTCAATCTTCGCCACCCAAAAGGATTTCAGCCTTTTAAGTTCCGCTTTTTCATATTGGCTTCTCCGTATCAGGCCGGCGTTCACCTCTTCGCTCACCCCTGACATCCTCAGTCTGTCGCGTTCCTCCTTTGATGCTGCCATCGCCGCCTTCATGCTTGCCAACTCCATGTCCATAGTGGCCTGAGCATCGGAAAGGCGCTTTTTCAGTCCGTTCAAAGTCCCGTCTTCCTCCAAGGACCTTATCCTGAGATTGATACCTGTAATCTCTGCCTCGCGTCTTCTGAATTCGCCGTCAGGGGCTGTCAGGTCGTATATGGGCGGGACAAAACCGTCGATGGTGCTGCGGCCGTTGATGGTGCCGGAAAATGCGGCGATATACAGGAGGTCCTTTGCTTTGCTCAGAACAGCATCGGATCCGCTCCGGGTACACACCATCACCCCCAGCATCTTGCCTTCTGAAAATGCGCGATGCAGGTCTGGACTGGATTCGATACGCCTGATGACAGAGGCAGCGGCAAGCCTGACAGATGCATGCGGAACATACCTGAACGGATCGGTAAATCCATCAGGGAACTCAAAAGTCATATCCTCTGGAAAATGGTGTATCACAGGAGGTTACACTACAAGATGGTTCAACTTATACTCCCGGCAGAGGTCCTTCAGACCACACTCCCCGCACTTTGGCTTGCGTGCGGTGCATACATATCTTCCGTGCAGTATCAGCCAGTGGTGCGCAGTGGGACGCAGAGCAGGAGCGAACCCCGCTGTAAGGTCACGTTCCACAGCCTCCACAGTTGTGCCGTCAGACAGTCCGATGCGGCGTGAAACCCTGAACACATGGGTATCTACGGCAATGACGGGCTTGTCAAAGATGACTGATGCAATGACATTTGCGGTCTTGCGTCCCACACCGGGAAGTTTTTCCAGTTCGGATGGATCCGATGGCACGACTCCGCCGAAATCTGAGACCAGCATCGATGCCATGCCGATCAGGTGCTTCGCCTTGTTGTTAGGGAATGATATGGATTTTATAAGTTCATAGACATCCTCGAATGTCGCGGCCGCAAGGTCAGCCGGAGAGGGATAGCGCTCAAAAATGACAGGAGTGTACATATTGACACGCCTGTCTGTGCATTGGGCAGAAAGAATCACTGCAATGAGCAGATGGAAGGGGGAGTCATAGTGCAGTTCGCTTTCCGCTTTTTCCATATTGGCGGAAAACCACTGGGTGACGCTGTGGAACAGTTCCTTCATATTGCAATGCGGGGTTATCAGAATACTGATAGAAAAATCAGTTGTTCAGATCAAGGTCAATAGATTCTTCTTCTATCTGCTCCGTACATTTCTCATCCTTGCACACCATAACCCGGCCCGGGTATTCCTGGAACAGATTCCTGTTATGGGTTACCATTATGATGGCGGTGCCGTTTTCCTGATTGATCCGGGTGAGAAGTTTCATGATGCCGTCGGCTGTCTCCGGGTCAAGATTTCCTGTCGGTTCGTCTGCAATAATCACCTCCGGACTGTTCAGCAGGGAGCGCGCTATTGCGATACGCTGCTGCTCTCCGCCGGATAACTGGTGCGGCATCTTGTGGGACTTTCTTTCCATGCCTACGGCGTTCAGGACCTGATTTATGCGGGATGCGATGTCTCCTTCGTCCTTCCAGCCGGTAGCCGACAGAACGAAACGCAGATTATCCTCGACACTCCTGTCCATAAGCAGTTGGAAATCCTGGAACACAACTCCGAGCCTTCTTCTCAGATATGGAATGTCCTTCTCCGGAATATCTTCAAGGGTGTAGCCGCAGACCTTGGCATGTCCGTCAGTAAGCGGGTTCTCTGCTATCATGGTCCTGATGATGGATGTCTTTCCGGTACCTACTTTGCCTACGATATAGACAAAGTCGCCAGGATATATGTCCATGTCAAGACCATAAATGATTTTTGCTTCACCGTTCACTATATCGGCGTTCCTGAATGAAATGACAGGTTCTTTCATTTCCATATCCATAAAAATTGGTTCATAAGACAAATATAGTGGAAAAATAGTTATTTTTGTAAAATTATTTGTACAACAATGAAAATATATATACTACTCGCAGCCACCATATTGGCAACCCTTCCTTCAATCGCTCAGACGGATGAATTCCGTAAGGCCGTCAATCTTTATGACAAGGAGGTCCTGGCCCCGTCTGCCACGATTTTCGACAAGATAGCAGATCAGACCGGAAAGACTGACCCCCATGCGTATTCCCTTCTGTGTGACGTCCGCTCAATGGTGCCCGGCTACGAAAACCGGATGGACGCATTTTTTGCAGAATATCCATATTCGATACTTGCCCCTCAGATCCGTTATGCTCATGCTCTGAATCTTTTCAATGCAGAGAAATACTCCGAGGCAGTCGCACAGTTCGCCCTCATCAAGACCGGATCCCTCTATAAGTCCCAGCGCGCGGAATATCTGTTCAAGAAAGCATACAGTCATCTTGAAACCGGCGACCATCTTGCCGCGTCAGAAGGTTTTGGGCAGGTCGAAAAAATGGCCCATTCGGATTATTCTGCTCCGTCAGTCTATGCTCTCGGATATATAGAATACAGCCGTCAGAATTTTGAAGGGGCGATCGGCTGGTTTGAAAAATCGAGGAAAGACGACAGATTCAAGGAAATGTCAACGCATTATATCTTCGAATGCAAGTTCATGCTGAAAGATTATGCCTATGTAATCAAAAATGGACGTGCACTGTTTGAAGCCGCTCCGTCAGACAGGAAGCCCCATCTGGCCCGCATGATATCAGAAGCCTATCTGGTCGAGGACGATGTTTCCAATGCGCATATATTCTACACCCACACCCTGGGTTCTCAATCCGGGGAAAACAACCGGGCCGACCTCTATTTCCGAGGCACGCTTCTTTTTGCCGTCAAGGACTATAAGGGAGCGGTGGAGAATTTCAGGCAGATGGAACACCGCACAGACTCCATCGGTCAGATCGCAAGTTACAATCTCGGATACAGTTACATCCAGATAAAGGACAAGGTGTCTGCAATGAATGCCTTCAAGGAGGCGTCTGCCCTCGGATATGACAGTAAAATTGAGGAGGATGCCCTCTTCAACTACGCGAAACTTGCATATGACCTGAATAATGACATTTCGGGAATAGAGACATATCTCAAAAAATATACAGCCAAGGACAAGGCCGATATGATTTACGGTTATATGGCGGTTGCAGCATTGCGCTCGCGTGATTATGAGGCGGCAGTAGATGCCTTTGACAAGATAGATGAATTGGATGTGAATATGAGGTCCAATTATATGAAATCCAATTATCTGCGTGCCAACCAACTGATCCGTCAGGGCTCATACAGAAATGCTGTTCCGTGTCTGAAAGCGGCAGCCTATTATTCCGAAAAGTCATCGCCGTTCAACCAACTTGCGCGTTTCTGGCTCGCTGAGTCATATTATCGTGACAATCAGTTTATCAAGGCAAGGGAAGTGTATTCGGATCTTTACAACCTCTCCGCCCTGCATGGAAGGGCTGAGTCGTGGCTCATTCCATACAACATCGCCTATTGTTATTTCAAGGAGCGGAACTATGCTGCGGCCAGGAAATGGTTCACTACATATCTGACATCTGAAAACGTCGTGTACAGGAAGGAGGCGCTTCTGAGAAAGGCTGACTGCGAGTTCGTGGAGATGAAATACAAGGCTGCCGCTGCCGCCTACGATGAGGTCCTGAATGAATATTTTGATGTGGATGACATATATCCATATTATCAGTCTGCCCTGTCTTATGGACTGATAGACAAGGTGGAACGCAAGGTGGAACTGCTTGCGAATGTGATGAGTGCATCGCCTGAGGCCGAATTCTATCCTGAGGCTCTTTTTGAACTGGGAAGGACATATGCTGTCAAGGAGGACGACCAGAGGGCATTTGACTGCTTCAGGAGACTTGCCGCTACGGTCAAGGACAGCAACTTTGTGGCCAAGGCCTATATCGAGATGGGAACCCTGGCCAGAAACCAGTCCATGTTCAACGAGGCTCTCGGATATTATAAGACTGTTGTGGAACAGATGCCTCTTTCCGGTTATGCCGATGATGCCCTCCAGGCAATCGAGTCCATTTATCAGACCAAGAATGACCCTCAGGCCTATCTTGCTTACATCGACAGCATAGGAAAGGGAGGAGTGAAGACAGAGGATGAGAAGGAAACCATGATATTCAATGCGGCAGAGCAGATTTTCCTGTCAGAAAATTATCAGAAGACATTGACGAGCCTCCAGTCCTACAAGGAGACATATCCGCAGGGAAAATATGTATATAAGGCAGATTTCTATATGGCGGAATCATATCGGACCTTGGGCAGATATGAAGAGGCATGCGACAGTTACAGGAAGGTCATCGATGGGGGAGAGGGCTCGTTTGTCGAGTTGTCGATGCTGAATTTTGCAGACCTGTCCTTCCGTCTGGAAAAATGGGCGGATGCCTTTATGGGATATTCTTCTTTGTATGAGGCGGCCAAACTCCCTAATAATCAATATGTAGCGTCCTTGGGTATGTTCAGGTCGGCTTATCGCAACCATGATTGGAGCAATGCCATCAAGTGGACACGTCACTTGCTTGCCGGAACATTGGCTGATGATGTCACAAGGGAGGCGGAATATGTGCTTGCCAAGTCTTGTCTTGCTTCCAGCATGCGTGACGAGGCCTTCGAAATCCTTGCAAGGCTGGCCGCCGACAAGAACGATGCCTATGGCGCCGAGGCTGCCTATCTGCTGATAATGGACTGCTATGACCGTGGTGCTTTCGAGGAGGTTGAGACAAAGGTATATGAGTTTGCGGACTCCGGCACAGGTCAGAACTATTGGAAGGCCAAATGCTTCATAGTCCTGGGAGATTCATTTGCCGAAAGAGATGATATGGAGCAGGCCAAGGCTACCTTCGAGAGTATCCGCGACGCTTATGTTCCTTCCGGTGAGGAGGATGATGTACTTGACAATGTGTCATTCAGGTTGAAGAGGATTGAGGAACTCGCTAATCAAGAATCATGAGTATGAAAAATATCATAATGTCATTGCTTGTCATATGTTTTTCAGCGCATATGACACTCGCTCAGAATATAGACCCGACCATAGAGGTGACTCGTGGATATAAGGCGGAACTGGTTGATATACACAAGCCTGTGATGGAAATGTCGGTTCCGGATTCTGTGTATAGATTCGATCTGGATTTCGATTATTCGGTCTTTGAAAGTCCCTATGGCGGCTCTTATGAGTTCAGCCCATACACCGTTTCGATGAAGCCTCAGGTTGCCCGATACAAGTCTCCTGTCCTTTATCTGAATGCGGGGGCGGGATATACCCTGCATCCGACTCTGGACCTGATATATTCCCCTGACCTGAAAGGACGTTTCGGGGTCAATGTGGGTGCTCATCACCAGTCTTATGTCGGAGGTTACAGAGCCCCGCATATCGGCAGTGCAGCCTCCGGTGTCGCCGGCTTCAAGGGATATGATATTCAGTCGGATGCGGGCGCTGATTTTACCTGTGATTGGGACAGGACGGCCCTGGACTTCGGAGTGTCATATTACGGGGTTGCGGTCTCGGATTTTCTTCATAAGGACGATTTCAATGCCCTGGATGCCAGAATTTCCGTGAAATCAAAATTGCCGTGGACCAAGGCCTTCATGTATGATGTCTCCGCCGCATACCGTTTCGGGGGCGATTCGCATATCCGTGAGCATCTTGTCGGACTTGATGTGAGGTTCGGTCCCCCTTTGAAGGCTCAGAGGAAGTTGTTCTTTGATATGGGAGGAAATCTTGCGGCATATCAGAAGGGGGCGGCCACCACTTTTGCGGGGGTCTATGTCCTTCCTCATTATGTCTTTCAGAAGAACTGGTTCAAGGCTGATATGGGACTGAGACTGTCTTATGCTGCATCTACGGATAAGAATCCCGCATATAAACATCAATATGCCTATCCTGATGTACGCCTGAGTTGTCTTGTGGGCAAGGATGTGATGAGACTGTATATGAATGTTACGGGCGGTGAAACACTGAATACATATTCCTCGCTGCTTGAGAGGAATCATCATTTCCATTCAGACTATGCTCTTGCCGGCTCTGCTGCCCTGGGCTGGTCGCAGGTACGTGTGAAACCGGAAATCGGCTTCGAGGGCAGGATAACGAAATTCTTCTCGTATGACATCAAGGGCGGCTATTCACTCAATGCCGCTTCCCCTTTCGAGGCGATCGTACGCGCGGGGGAGGCCTGTCGTCCTGCTGTGGGCTATACGGACAATCAGCAATGCTATGCGGAATTTGACTGGGCTTTGGCATTGGAGTCGTTCAGATTCGACGGAACCTTGAAATATACCCACACCTGGGGCGTATCTGCACAACCGGAAAATGTGTTTCTTGTCAGACCGTCCGAGTGGAATTTGGATTGTTCCGCTGTGTATAACTGGAAAAAGCGCCTCTATGCCGGTGTCGATTGTGAATATGCATCTTCACGCAAGACCTCGGATGCAGCCGTATATGTGCCATATTATGTGGATCTTGGGGTCTTTGCCGAGTATGCCTTCAACAGGAAGATTTCGGTGTGGCTGAGGGGTGGAAACCTGCTTGATATGGAGATTCAGCGCAATGTGCTTTTTGCTGAAAAAGGGATAAATTTTACCGCAGGAATTTGCTTGATTTTGCAATAATTTTGCTAAATTTGTCCGTTTATTTGCACGGGGTAATCTTGTGCGGATTGAGTAGAAAAAATAAGAAAAACAGAAGATAATGAGCGAAGAAGTAATCAACAATCCGTCGTCGGAGCAGTACTCGGCGAACAGTATTCAGGTGCTTGAAGGACTTGAGGCAGTAAGAAAGAGACCGTCCATGTACATCGGTGATGTAGGTGAGAGAGGTCTCCATCATCTTGTATATGAGGTGGTCGATAACAGTATCGATGAGGCTCTTGCCGGATATTGTACACACATCGATGTGACAATCAATGAGGATAACTCCATCACTGTCAAGGATAACGGTCGTGGTATCCCTACAGGTATGCACGAGAAGGAGAACAGGTCTGCCCTTGAAGTCGTACTCACGGTACTTCATGCCGGCGGTAAGTTCAGCAAGGACAGTTACAAGGTGTCCGGAGGTCTTCATGGTGTGGGTGTATCCTGCGTGAATGCCCTTTCTGATTACCTCAAAGCCGAGATTCACCGTGAGGGAAAGGTCTTTGTACAGGAATATTCGCAGGGTAAGCCATACAAACCGGTTGAGGTTGTGGGCGATGCCGAGGATACAGGTACAATGGTGACCTTCCATCCGGATCCGGAGATCTTCCAGGTTACGACTGTTTATAAATATGACACGCTTGCATCGCGTCTTCGTGAACTTGCCTATCTCAACAAGGGCATACATCTTACTCTCACTGACCTCAGGACGCTTGTCAATGATGTCGATGAGAACGGTAACGAACTGGAGACGACTCATTACAGAAGCGATGTGTTCTATTCGAAGGACGGTCTGCGCGAGTTTGTGGATTATCTTGACGGAGGAGCGGAGAAACTCATTGAGACTCCTATATACCTCGAAACAGACAAGATCATCCCTATCGAGATCGCTCTCCAATACAACACAAGTTACACAGAGAAGATATACTCTTACGTAAACAATATCAACACCATCGAGGGCGGTACGCACCTTCAGGGCTTCAAGATGGGTCTTACAAGGACCTTGAAGAACTATGCCGACAAGCAGGGCATGCTCGCAAAACTCAAGTTCGACCTTGCAGCCGACGACTTCCGTGAAGGACTTACAGCGGTTGTCTCAGTGAAGGTGGCGGAGCCTCAGTTCGAAGGACAGACCAAGACCAAACTCGGTAACGGAGAGGTTGTTTCTGCGGTTTCACAGGCTACTGCCGCTGCTTTGGAGACTTATCTTGAAGAGAATCCACGTGAGGCGAAGATGATCGTTGAGAAGGTCATTCTGGCGGCGACTGCCCGTCATGCCGCGCGCAAGGCACGCGAAATGGTGCAGAGAAAGACGGTGATGTCAGGTGCAGGCCTTCCGGGCAAACTTGCGGACTGCTCGTCGAGAGATCCTGAAATATGCGAACTCTTCCTTGTCGAGGGAGACTCTGCGGGCGGTACTGCAAAGCAGGGACGTGACCGTAACACTCAGGCCATCCTTCCGCTGCGAGGTAAGATCCTCAATGTCGAGAAGGCGATGGAGCACAAGGTGTTCGAGAGTGAGGAGATCCGTAACATCTACACTGCCCTTGGAGTCACAGTAGGTACCGAGGAAGACAGCAAGGCGTTGAACTTGAGCAAACTGCGCTATCATAAGATTATCATCATGACCGATGCCGATGTCGATGGCAGCCATATCGCTACACTTATCCTGACCTTCTTCTTCCGTTATATGATTGACCTCATCAAGAACGGATATGTATATCTGGCAACTCCGCCGCTCTATCTCGTCAAGAAAGGCAAGGAGGAGATCTACTGCTGGACAGAGGCTCAGCGCAAGGAGGCTACTCTTCAACTTGGCAAGGGCTCGGAGAGCGGAGTCTTCGTACAGCGCTACAAAGGTCTTGGAGAGATGAGTGCAGAGCAGTTGCAGTCAACCACCATGGATCCTGAGAAGCGTCTTCTCCGTCAGATCACCATCGAGAATGCCGCAGAAGCGGAAAGAACATTCTCTATGCTCATGGGTGACGATGTTCCGCCTCGTCGTGAGTTTATCGAGCAGAACGCTCATTATGCAAACATCGATGCTTAATGGATAAATTGCAGTTTCCGCGCAGGTCAAGGGTATATGTGGCCCTCCTGATTCTTGCTACAATAATCGTCTTTCTTATGCCGCGCAGGCCGAAGTTCGCCTACGACTATAAGAAAGGCGAGCCTTGGATACATGAGACCCTTGTGGCAAAATACGATTTCCCTATCTTGAAGACCGAGGCTCAACTTTTGAAGGAGAAGGAAAGACTTGCGGCGGAAATAGTGCCATATTTCAGGCATGACACTCCCGTCGATTACAATGCCCATTCTCTTCTGAATTCAATCGGTCTTGGGAGCAACGAGCACCTCAGGCCATATCTGTCGGAAACGGTTTCCCATATATATTCCAAGCATGTCCTGCCGGACTATTACAGCCGCAATGATTCCACATTGGTGTCAGGCTATATCTATGTCGGCAGCGATGGCTCTGCGGTGAAGATTCCTGTCGATGAGGTCTATACGGTTTCTTCGGCAAGGGCAAGACTCAGGGAGGAGTTCAGGGAAATAGCCGGTGCCGCCAAGGCCGACTCGCTCTATGAGGCTGTCGGGCTTGACAACCTCATAACTCCGGATCTGATCATCGACAAGAAGATCACAGACCAGATGTACAGGACCAGCATAGAGAATATTTCTCTGACGACCGGGTTCTTCAAGGAACATCAGACCATTGTGAAATATGGAGATATCGTGACATCTGAGACTGAGCAGTTGCTTGATTCATATAGAAAGGAATATGATGCGAACATCGGGTATGATGGCCATATCGCCTTTCTCTGGACAGGTAATGTGATTCTTGCGATAGCATTTGTGTTTGTCCTTTTCCTGGCAATATATTATTGTAATTACAAGGTCTTTGCAGATACGAAGAAATATCTCTACCTCCTGCTGATGTTCCTGATTTCATTCACGGCGGCATCTGTGGCTTCGCGTATGAGACCGGATATCTTCTATATCATTCCGTTCAATGTCATAGCCTTGTTCCTGTATGCCTTCTTCAAGAGAAGGATGGTGTATGTGGTCTATATCATATCCCTTCTTCCTTTGTTGCTCTTTGCCCCTGATGCTGTGGAGATTTTTGTGATGTATCTGGTTTCCGGCGCTGTGGGCATGTTCGTTTTCGAAAAATTCAACAAGGGCTGGCTTCAGTTCGTCACAGCGTTCATAGTGTTTGTCACGATGGTGCTCGTCTGGGTGGCCTTCCGTCTGGTGGAGGATGTGGAGTCGTTGAAATCATACAGGGTCATCGCCGATATGGCCTTGGGAGCCCTCCTGATGGTGGCTGCATATCCTTTGATTTATCTTTTTGAAAAGATTTTCAGACTGGTTTCCACCTCCAAACTTGTGGAACTCAGCGACACCAGCAACAAACTTCTCCGGATGCTTGCCGACAAGGCGCCGGGCACTTTCCAGCACTCGTTGCAGGTTATGAACCTTGCTGATGCAGCCGCGCGTTCCATTGATGCAGATGTCCCTTTGGTGCGTGCAGGTGCCCTGTATCACGATATAGGCAAGATAAACAATCCTCAGTGCTTTACTGAAAATGCTGCTCCGGGAGTCAATTTCCATGAGGGTCTTTCTCCTAAGGAAAGTGCCCAGGAGATAATCAAGCATATTTCTGACGGTGTTGCTCTTGCCCAGAAGCATGGTCTGCCTCAGGTGCTGATAGATTTCATCGTGTCTCACCACGGTACGACAAACACGGCTTATTTCTATAACAAGTATCTGAACGAAGGGGGCGACCCGTCTCAGGTGTCGGAGTTCTACTACAACGGCATCCGTCCTACGACCAAGGAACAGGTGATCCTGATGCTTTGCGATACCATCGAGGCGGCGTCCAGGAGCATGAAGGACTATTCTCAGGAGAATATATCGGCATTGGTGGATAATATCATAGAGGGAAAGGTTGAAGAGTGCCAACTTTCCTGTGCGGACATATCACTCAGGGAACTTAATATTTTGAAGGATGTCATCAAGTCATATCTGATGCAGATGCACCATTCGAGGGTGGCTTATCCCAAGCGCAATGGCCAGAAATGATATTTTGAAAATTATACGAATTTGATTACCTTTGCGGGCTATTTCGCGCACGTGCGTTGTTTTCAGGCAGAAAAGAGTTAAAATTATTATAATATGAAAATTGTACAGAACAAAATCGACGATCTGAATCTGGAACTCGCTTTGACAGTGACTCCGGAGGATTACGCAGAAAACAAGAAGAAAAGACTTACCGAGTACAGAAAGAAGGCTGAAATCAAGGGTTTCAGGAAGGGTATGGTCCCTATGTCTCTCGTAGAGAAGATGTATGGTCAGAATGCACTTGTTGACTCTATCAACGATGCTATCTCTGAGGGGCTTAACAACTACATCAAGGAGAACAGTCTCCGCGTTCTCGGCGAGCCGCTTCCAAGCGAGGAGCACATCGCCAACGAGTGGGTTGACGGAAAGGAGTTCAACTTCAAGTTTGATGTCGCTCTCAATCCGGAGGTTTCATTCGAACTTTCAAACGCTGACGAGATCACATACTATACAATCACAGTGACAGAGGCTGCAAAGAAGGATATGAAGAACACTCTTCTCAAGCAGTATGGCTCACTTGAAGACGGCAAGAAGGCTAAGGAGGACGATTTCATCATCGTTGACTTCGAGCAGGGAGATATGAAGGTTGAGGGTACTTATGTGGCTATCCGCAACGTCGCTGAGGCTGTACGTGCTTCATTCGTAGGAGTTAAGCCGGGTGATGTTCTTGATGTCAATGTAAACGAGGCGTTCACCAACGAGACTGACCGTGCTTCAATGCTCAAGGTCAATAAGGACGAACTCGCAACTCTTGACCCTATGTTCAAGATGACTGTTCAGCATGTGAAGACTTTTGTCAACGCTCCTGCAACAGAGGAGACTTTCGAGAAGATCTTCGGAGTGAAGACAGAGGCTGAGTTCGATGCGAAGATTGAGGAGAGAATCCGCGCTGAATATACTCAGGAGGCAGATTTCCGTTTCTCTAAGGATGCAAAGCAGTATCTCCTTGACAAGGCGGACGTGCAGGTTGCAGAGAAGTTCCTCAAAAGATGGGTATATGTTGCCAACGACGGCAAGTTCTCTATGGAGGATATCGAGAAGGACTGGGCACTGTTCATTGTTGACTACAAGTGGCAGATGGTCCGCAACTTCCTCATGAACAAGTTCAATGTCAAGGTTGAGGAGGCAGACCTTCTTGCAAGCGCAAAGGGATTTGCTGCATACCAGTTCGCTATGTACGGAATGAACAACGTTCCTGACGAGCAGTTGGAGTCATTTGCCAAGAATATCCTTTCACAGGAGGAGCAGGGACGCAGAATCCTTGATCAGGTAGAGAACGAGAAGACTTTCGCAGCAGTGCGTGAGGTCGTTACCCTCAAAAAGAAGAAAATCTCGGTAGAGAAATTCCGCGAGTTGAAATAATTGACAATAAAAAGACCGGCTCGCAAAGCCGGTTTTTTTATACACAGTCGTCCTGAGTGACCTCTGTCATCCTGAACGTTTTAAATTGTCATCCTGAGCGAAGCGAAGGATCTGTTAAATGACATTATATGAATAAAGAATTCAATAAATACGCCCGTCTTGAACACGGCATCAGTTCAATGACAATGCACCGTTATGAGTCTGTCCTCGACGGTTATATCAACCCGACAATCATCGAGGAGCGCAAACTCAATGTCGCATCCATGGATGTGTTCAGCCGCCTTATGATGGACCGCATCATCTTCCTTGGCGTGCCGATTGACGACGACGTGGCAAACATCATACAGGCTCAACTCCTGTTCCTTGCTTCTACCGATCCGTCGAGCGATATATCCCTTTATCTGAACACTCCCGGCGGTCAGGTCTCCTCAGGTCTCGGTATCTATGACACCATGCAGATCATAGAACCGGATGTGGCTACTATATGTACAGGTATGGCGGCATCCATGGGCTCAGTACTGCTTTGTGCTGGTGCTCCGGGCAAGAGATCGGCCCTCAAACACTCCCGCGTGATGATCCACCAGCCACTCGGCGGTGCACGTGGTCAGGCGTCGGATATCCTCATTGCCGCACAGGAGATCGAGAAGACAAAGAAGGAACTTTATACCATCATCTCGGAGCATTCAGGTCAGCCGATAGAGAAGATATATGCTGACGGTGACCGCGATTTCTGGATGACCTCGCAGGAGGCTCTTGAATATGGTATGATTGACGAGATCCTTACAAAGAAGAAATAATGGCAAAATCAAACAAGATTTCAAGATATTGCATGTTCTGTGGAAGAAGCGAGAAGGAGGTTCCGCTTCTTCTTCAAGGTATGGACGCATGTATATGTTCGGATTGTATCAGTATGGCCCAGGGCTATATTGATGAGGTCACTGCACAGAAGAAGGCGTCAAAACCGCTCGGAAAGATAGATTCTTTGAAGAAACCGAGGGAGATTCATGAGTTTCTGGACCAGTATGTGATCGGCCAGGACCGTGCAAAGAAACTGCTTTCAGTTGCAGTGTATAACCATTACAAGCGTCTGAACCACAATTACAGCGAAGGGGGAGAGGTTGAACTTGAAAAGTCAAATATCCTCATGGTAGGACCTACCGGTACTGGTAAGACCCTGCTGGCCAAGTCAATAGCAAGGTTGCTCGAAGTTCCGTTCACTATCGTTGATGCGACAGTTCTGACAGAGGCCGGTTATGTCGGTGAGGATGTCGAGAGCATATTGACGCGTCTTCTTCAGGAGGCGGATTTCGATGTCGCCAAGGCGGAACGTGGAATTGTATTCATTGATGAGATCGACAAGATCGCCCGCAAGAGCGACAACCCGTCCATTACACGTGATGTATCAGGCGAGGGAGTACAGCAGGCTATGTTGAAACTTCTTGAAGGCGCAGTGGTGAACGTGCCGCCTAAGGGTGGCCGCAAGCATCCCGAGCAGGAGTTCCTTCATGTGAACACCCAGAATATCCTCTTTATCTGCGGAGGCGCGTTTGAGGGCATCGAGAGGAAGATTGCACAGAGGCTCAATACACAGGTGATTGGTTTCGGCGCTGCGAACAAGCAGAAAGTCGATAAGGATAATCTTCTGCAATATGTTGAGGCACAGGATCTTCGCTCATACGGACTCATCCCCGAGATCATCGGCCGTCTCCCTGTGATCACCAACCTCGACCATCTTGACAGAGATGCCTTGAAGAGGATTCTTACAGAACCTAAGAACGCCCTCATGAAGCAGTACGAGAAGATGTTCGAACTCGACGGCATCAAACTGGAGATCGATCCCGAGGTGCTTGACCTTATCGTTGACACATCCATCGCGAACAGACTCGGCGCCCGCGGTCTCCGCTCCATCTGCGAACGCATCATGACCGACGCCATGTACGACGCCCCGTCAACCCGGAAGAAAACCTTCCACCTCACAGCCGAATACGCCAAGAGTAAGTTGTAGTCAGCAATTGTTGAAGAACGATTTATAAAATTCAAAGAGACGGTGACAGATCAGTCAATAAGACTTTTCGGTCACCGTCTTTTGTATATTGAGTATGCGGTGGTAGGGTAAGTTTGGCTTGGTTCCGTCGGAACAAGTTCCGACTCCATCCCTCCCACGACTTCGTCGCGGGCCCCTCCCTCTAACAATGCCGAGGGTGGCATGCCATCCAAACTTACCCTACCACCGCTCATCTGTAACGTGTGTTTTATAGAATGCAAGATCCGAATGGCAAAAAGTTTGTATTTTTTTTGCAAATGTGATATAAGTGTTATACATTTGTGATATAAAATATATGAAGAAGATGGAGACTGCTATTGCAAGAACTCAAACAGCATTCAGGCTTAGCAATGAGTTGCTGAAGAGACTGAAGATAGAGGCTCGTAAACAGAATCGTAGCCTTAATAATTTTGTGGAGAGCGTTCTTATGGATGCTGTCTATCGCACACCAAATGCCAAGACAATGGCTGCAGTGAAAGAGGCGAGAGAAAATGATGATCTGGAGACAATCAATCTGGATAATCTTGAGGGATTTATCGAGTCATTGTAGTGGGTATGAGGGAACTGAAAATTATAGCCATACCTCCCGAATACAAACCTCACAAACTCTTGGGTGAATACAAAGACTGTATGGAGTGTCATATTGAAAGTGATACTCTGTTGATCTGGTTTGACGAAGACTCAAACATCGTGAAACTCATACGTCTCGGCACTCATTCGGAACTATTCAAATAAATATAGTCAACCGACGAAATTTTATTCCACCTCACAGCCGAATACGCCAAGAGCAAAAGTTAAGCATCTCGTTTGAGATGCTTTTTTCGTTTTACTCACTTGAAATCGGTGTAATAGATGTGTGTCATCTGAATTTATTTATTCATATGTTGCAATACCCCTGTGAGTGTTGTCCGTTTGAAAAACTTTTCCGACATTTGTCCTGTCAAGCGGTTATGCCGTATGACATAACATAATGTGAAAGTGTTTTTCGCAAGTCCTCTAATGAAAATGTGGTAGTTTTCTAATCTGAAGGATGGCACGGACAACACTCACTTCGTGTAGATACATGGGATAGGTGCATTCTGTATCTTGATACTCCATATCTACTACGGGTGTGGGGTATTGTGTCGTTTATTTCAGATTGGGTCTTACCACAACCTTCATTAGGATAAACGAAAGTCAGCTCCACACTTTCTTTGTATATACCCTAATCGTTCTGACGGAGCTGCGGACAGATTTATGACTTATGGATATAGGAGCAGCCAGTATTATTTCCTCAACAATTATTGGAGTTGCAGGAATTGCAGTGTCTCTTATCTATGGCTATATTCCAGCAAAGAGAAGAGCAAATGAAAAGCAGTTGTATAAAGAGTTGCTTAGAATGTATGAAAATGTGAGTTCTCTTTTGGCGATAGAAAAGGAATTGACTGACCAGTTAGGATTGACCAAAAGAACAGTTCGTAAAAATTATACTTTATCAAAAGACATTGAACCAAAGCGATTGGCTCATCGTATTGCGGCATTGCAAACTTTAACTAAAGAGTAATATGAAAAAAACAATCAACAATTTTAGCAGGGTGCTGGGAGTATTGCTGCTGTGTGCGGGAATGGTAGTTTCCGGTTGTTATGATGATTCTGCCCTTCAGAAGCAATTGCAGGACCATGAGTCAAGACTCAAGGAGATTGAGCGTCTGACCGCTCAGCAGAACACCAATATTTCCTCTTTGCAGACCATCGTCACAGCCCTTCAGGATAAGGACTATGTGACAAGCGTAGCTCCGATAAATGAAGGTGACGAGGTAGTGGGTTACACCATAACTTTCAGCAAGAGTGGTGCTGTGACAATCCATAATGGCAAGGATGGTTATGTTCCGGCTCTTGGCGTGAAGCAGGAGTCAGAAGGCGGAGTCTGGTATTGGACAGTTGACGGGGAATGGCTTTTTGACTCAAAAGGTGAAAAAGTGCGCGCTTCAGCCATAGATGGAGAAGATGGCGCACCCGGTCAGTCGGGCGTGACGCCTCAGTTGAAGATAGTTGACGGCTATTGGTATGTGTCATACGACGGCGGCAAGACCTGGGAGGAAGAGACTCTCGGTCAGGCTACAGGCGATAAGGGTTATACCATGTTTGCCGAGGTGACATACGACGAGGAATATCTTTACATCACGATGGCAGATGGTGAGAAACTGGCTCTTCCGAGGACTTCGGCAGGTCAGGAAGTAGAAGGTCCTCTGACCTGGTCTCTTGATAAGGTGACAGAGGTATCAGCGACTTTTTCAGGAAGTCTTACAGTGTTGGCGGAAGATCTTCCGTTCAGTCAGGTGACCGTGTATTATTCTGATGCGGAGACCTTCAACATCAACGATGCTCAGAAGATGTCAACGACCACTTTCAATGCGGACCAGAAATTTACGATTATCGTTACCGGTCTGAAACCGAATGTGAAATACAACTATTGTCTGATTGCAGAAGTGAAGTCAGAAAAGATCTACAGTGAGGTAAAGGACTTTACAACTATTCCTCTCGTCTCTCCGACATTGGATGCTGCGTCCGTGGTTAAATTGAGTGCAACTATCTCCGGCAAAGTCAATATTCCTTCTGAAATTACAAACAGTCTGTATTATGGTTTCGAGTATTGTGACTCACATGATTTTGCTTCAGGCGTTGTAACCAAGACATTGACTGACTTGGATTCGGAGAATAATTTCAGTGTTGAAATCTCCGGTCTCACTCCATTGACAACATATTACTATCGTTCGTTTATCAGAATGAACGGAGCTCTTGTTTATGGAGAATCAATGTCCTTTAAGACTTTGCAGCACCCGTACGCACTACCTTGCGAATTGGATGTTGCTTCTGCAATAGATTTGTCATCTTCATCTTCAGCGAACTGTTATATAATTTCAAGTACAGGTCTTTACAAGTTCAAAACAGTCAAGGGTAATAGTGAGACTTCCGTTGGTAATGTTGCCTCCGCTTCCATCCTGTGGGAGACATTCGGTACATCGACGGTTCCTGAATTTTTAGATTTGATTGATGGCGTTTGCTACAAAAACGATTACATTGCATTCCAAACTGCAGATACCTTCAAGGAGGGCAATGCAGTCATTGCTGCAAAAGATGCCGCAGGAAACATCCTTTGGTCCTGGCATATCTGGCTGACTGACCAGCCTCAGGCACATGTTTATAATAACAATGCCGGTACAATGATGGACCGCAACCTCGGTGCTACCTCTGCAACTCCTGGAGATGTCGGTGCCCTTGGTCTGCTTTATCAGTGGGGTCGCAAGGATCCGTTTCTCGGATCTTCTTCGATTTCGTCAAGCAAGGTAGCAACATCCACCATCACTTGGCCATATGCAGTAGAATCAAATTCATCGAATGGTACTATAGAATACGCTACTGCCCACCCTACCACATTTATTACTTATAATCGTAGTAATTACGATTGGTATTACACCGGATATTCTTCAACCGACAACACCCGTTGGACAACTTCCGATAAAGAAAAGTCGATTTACGACCCATGTCCAGCCGGCTGGCGTGTTCCCGATGGCGGAAGTAGTGGCGTTTGGTCAAAAGCCTTGGGTTCATCGTCATCTTTTGACTATACATATAACAGCACCAATGAAGGCATGAACTTCTCCGGCAAATTTGGCTCCGCAAGTACCATCTGGTATCCTGCTTCGGGTGGCTACGGCAACTATTGGTCTGCCTCTCCTTACAGCGGCTACGCGTGCAGCCTGATCTTCAACGACTATGGCGGCGTCAATCTGTCGAACAGGGGCAATCGCGCGTACGGCTACTCAGTCCGTTGTCTCCAAGAATCAAAATAAATCTTAGTTAGCGCGGTCAGGGAGCCCAAGCGTAAGCAAGGCTCCCTTGACCATGCGTTTTGCAGGCTTCTTCTCGCGCCCGGCGCGAGAGAGTCGGCGCGAAGCGCCCCGCCACCATGTCATCCTGAGCGAAGTCGAAGGATCTGATATCAATAATGTAAGATGACATTCAGAGAAATCATAGAAAGAGAAGATCAGAACACGGACAGCATCTGGTTGTACCGCGAGGGTATGTTCATGAAGGCGTATGAGCGAAGTGCGTTCTTCGCTCATACGCTGATTCATGAATTTAAATTATCCAAGCGTTACATAAAGACAGTGAACATGGATGTGATTTCTCTCGGATTTCCAGAACAGACCATCCCCAAATGGCTCAACGGATATGTATATGAGTGGGTGCAGGAGGGACTGATACGGTGTCGGATGCGGAAGAAGTTTAACGAGGTGGAGTTCCATAACTGGAAGGAGGTGGTGAGCGTGAATGTTGGCGACAGGTTTACTCCACATACTGCGGTTATTGAAAAGTCTCCGGTTTATAAGGTCGCTTATGACCTTATGACTCAGACGATGCAGTTTGCTGCCCATATCTCAAAGAATGTTTCCAATCCGGTCGGTGTGCGCATCAAGGAACAGACATACTTGTTGTGTTATGCTGTCCGTGTGTTTTACGATGTTCCGGATCGTGATGCACATATAGACAAAGCATTGGAACTATGTTCGGAAATCAAGTTCGCATTGCAGGTCTTGAAAGACCTCAAGGAAATATCGGTAAATACTTTTGCATTAGCCAGTGAAAGGGTCGTGTCTGTCAGCAGACAACTCTCTGCACTTCGTGGAAAGGTTACGGCTAAGGTACACGAGGGTGATTGATTCAGCAGTCCACCGTCATTGAGATTTCTCGCCTCCCTTCGGTCGCTCGAAATGACAATTGGTCACGTGGCTGTCATTCCTACTGAACGCGTCATTGCCGGCTTGACAGGCAATCTCAAACGGTCATATATCCCAGTCTGGCGCGGTGTCAGTCCTCGGACTCCCGCTACGCCATTCATCAAAAGATAGGGCGAATGCCCGACTCTTACAGAGGCTGCTTTAAATGCCTGCTTCGGGGTATCGCAACAACAACGATGGCGGCCTGAACAATGTCGGTAACAACGGCAACTATTGGTCTGCCTCTCCTAACAGCAACAACGCGTACAACCTGAACTTCAACAACAATGGCAACGTCAATCCGTCGAACAACAACAATCGCGCGAACGGCTACTCAGTCCGTTGTCTCCAAGCATCAGTCAGAGTGCGATCTGCTGACGGACCTTTTCACCGCGTATTTCTGCGCCCGGAAGAATAAACGGAATACGCCTTCACAGGTTCGCTTTGAGAGGAATCTTTCAGATAATCTAATGAAATTGTATGATGATATCGTATCTGGGTGTTACCGTGTCGGTCGTAGTATGTGTTTCATAATCCGAGACCCGGTGCTTCGAGAGGTCTTCGCCGCATCCTTCCGTGACCGCATCGTTCATCATCTGCTTTACAACTGGCTGATGCCAATCTTTGAGCCAACCTTTATTTATGACAGTTATTCCTGTCGCGAGGGGAAAGGCACGCTGTTCGGAATCAAGCGACTGGAGCACCATATACGTTCATGTTCGGACAATTATAGGCGTGAATGCTATATCCTTAAATTGGATATCGAGGGTTACTTCATGAATATTAACCGACAACGGTTATATGATGTGATTGAATCGCGGCTTATCAAGCACTCTTCAAGACATAGTGTACCTTTTGATTTGTCTTTAGCTTTACGGCTTTTGTCTCAAGTGATTTTTAATGAACCGACCAAGGGATGTTATCGTAAAGGTTCTATTCATGATTGGAATGAACTTCCTCATTCTAAAAGTCTTTTTTATGCATCATCCGGGTGTGGCCTTCCCATAGGAAATCTGACATCTCAGTTATTCAGTAACATATATCTATCTGCTTTGGATGAATATATCAAGCGAGAATTGAGGTGCAAGCATTACGGCAGGTATGTCGATGATTTTTATATAGTAGGATGCTGTAAAGAAGAACTCCTTGCTACCATTCCGGTGATTCGTGGTTTCCTGTCTCGAGAGCTTGGACTTAAACTTCATCCCCGGAAGATCCATTTGACAGATGTCGGAAAAGGTGTCCGCTTTCTCGGTGCTATTGTTAAACCATATCAACGATATGTTTGTTGTGATGGGCTCTCCCGTGCAAATACTCACGTACATGAAGTGCTGACAGATGAATGTAATCCATATGCTATACGGTCAGTGATCCAATCTTACAAAGGATATCGAAATCATTTTATGTAATAAAAATCCGAAAAATAAAATAGTTTGTGTTCCCTCAGTGTTCCCAAGAATGCATTTGAGGCGAACCCTGTGATGTTTCTGGTTACGGAACCGTCAGGCCACCGGTCGCTTCGCTCCCTGTCTGTCCACCGTCGTTTCCGTCGCTTTGAAAGCAAGCTCTCAGCTCCATAAATGTCCATTATACCCAAATCTTTGCCTTAACATTACAGTGCAAATTCTCTCTTAACTCTCTGGACTGTACTAATGCTGACATCGCAGAGTTTTGCTGTGTCACGAATGGATTTACCCTTACTGAGAGACCGAATGACATTGGCGTATTCCTCTGCCTTCTGCTCCTTGGACTTAACAGAACCGACTTTTCTGCCCATCTTCACGCCTCTTTCTATGGCAAGAGTTCTGCCATATCCTTGTAAAAATAAACAGATTACTCCACCTCCAGGAACCCATCAACAAAAGCAAGGGTAGATTAGTGCCTTGTACACAATACCCCTGTGAGTGTTGCCCGTTTGAAAAACTTTTCCGACATTTGTCTTGTCAAGCGGTTATGCCGTATGACATTACATAATGTGAAAGTGTTTTAGCAAGTCCTTACATGAAAATGTGGTAGTTTTCTAATCTGAAGGACAATACGGAACAACACTCACTTTCTTTGTATATTGATGAGGTTACCGATACTTGGTATAATCACTAAAATTCTTAAGTATGAAAAAAACTATCAACAATTTCAGCAGAGTGCTTTGTGCACTTATGCTTTGTGCTGGTTTTGCTTTAGTCGGCTGTACCGATGACCCTCTTGGGGGTGGTGAGAATACTGAGCAAGGAGGGAATAATGATGGAGATGGCTCGGGGGAGTCTGCAACTCCAGTTTCTGTCAGTCTGGGGAAGGTTACGGCAACAACAGTGCAGTTTGACATGACCCTTGACTTAAAGGCTATGTCTCAGTATGAGGAGGCGGGACTTATTTTTTCTTCAGTTGATGATCTGGATATATCAGCAGAAACAGCAACGATTTTTCAGATAAATAGAGAAATTTCCTCCAAGGTATTTACGGGCCTGACGTATAACACGAAGTATTACTATACAACGTACCTGAAGAAGGGGACCTTCTATCTCTACGGAGATAAGAAAGAGTTTACAACACCTGATGTGTTGCTGGAACTTTCAGCCGGTTCAATCACTGCTACCACTGCTCAGATTACTGGAACAGTAGAAGGCTTGTCGGAATCTGATAAGTCCTTGATAGAAGTGGGAATGTTTTACTCTTCTGAGGAGGGTAAAGTAGAGAAAGGTCAAGGCACGAAGTTGACATCGTCTGAAATTTCGTCAGACAATGCCGTGTTGTTTGCTCTATCTGGTCTGACATCAGGCTCGACTTATTATTACTGCTCTTACGTAAAGCAAGGCGATACATATATTTACGGAGATGTGAAGCAATTCTCGATCAATAACATTTCAGTCTCTGTTACAGCTATTCAGTCTGACATAGTTATTGTTTCTAATCCTGTCGCTGAGTTTGTTGGTTCGGTCACTGGTTTGTCAGAGGAGGATAAATATGATATTGAAGTTGGAGTTGCTTATTGTACGACAATCGAGGATTTAAAAACTAATTCTAGCAAAAAGGTTTCCGTTGGTTTACTTGATGATAATTCTGCATTTGTTGTTTCATCAGAAGTGTTGTTATTGGATTCTAAATATTATTATTGTTCATATGTCAAGCAAAATAATGTCTACATGTACGGTAATGATGTTAAAGAAATTAATACTTATACCCCATATAACTATCAATCCGATTTAAGTGTTTCATCTGCGACTGATTTGTCTTCGTCTGGTTCTGCGAATTGCTACATCGTTTCAAATGCAGGTCTTTATAAATTCAAGACAGTAAAGGGTAATAGTTCTGAAACTGTCGGAAATGTTGCTTCTGCTTCAATTCTTTGGGAGTCCTTTGGTACCTCTACAACTCCAGAATATTTTGATTTGATTAAGGCATTCTGTTATAAGGATGGTTGCATCGCTTTCCAGACCGCCGATACTTTCAAGGAGGGCAACGCTGTCATTGCCGCCAAGGATGCTTCCGGAGAAATCCTCTGGTCATGGCACATTTGGTTTACCGATCAGCTAGAGGGTCAGGAGTATTACAACGGAGCCGGTACCATGATGGACCGCAACCTCGGTGCTACGTCTGCTACTCCAGGCGATGTCGGTGCGCTCGGCCTTCTTTATCAGTGGGGCCGTAAGGATCCGTTCCTTGGTTCTTCGTCTATTTCGTCAAGCACTACCGCCAAATCGACAATTTCTTGGCCGTCACCGGTATCAACCAATTCTTCGCGTGGTACAGTCTCTTATGTCACAGCAAATCCGACGACTTTCGTTACAGCAGATTCATCTTCAGATTACGATTGGCATTATTCTTCTCGTAACAACACATTATGGACCACCTCTGACAAGACCAAATCGATTTACGACCCATGTCCTGCGGGTTGGCGTGTTCCCGACGGCGGAAGTAGTGGTGTATGGTCAAAGGCCTTAGGGTCATCGTCTTCTTTCACTCAAAGTTCACTTTACAACAGTTCCAATAAAGGCATGAACTTCTCCGGCAAGTTTGGCAGTGCTTCTACCATCTGGTATCCTGCTTCGGGTTGTCGCAGCTACAGCGATGGCGGCCTGAACGGTGTCGGTTACTACGGCCGCTATTGGTCTGCATCTCCTCGCAGCGGCAGCGCGTACAGCCTGTACTTCAGCAACGTTGGCGGCGTCGATCCGTCGAGCTACAACTTTCACGCGAACGGTCTATCTGTCCGTTGTCTCCAAGTAATCGACGAAGTCGCTGGAGCGAATGCGGAAGAATCAAAATAATCTTGACTAGCGTGTTCAGAGAAGCCCTGCTTTGCGGGCTTCCCTGAACATGCGTTTTGCACCCATAAGGGCAAAGTTAAGCATCTCGTTTGAGATGCTTTTTTCGTCTTACTCACTTGAAATCGGTGTAATAGATGTGTGTCATCTGAATTTATTTATTTATTCCTATGTTGCAATACCCCTGTGAGTGTTGTCCGTAAAAGAAAAATGCTTACTTTTGTAAAGTCAAGCGGTTATGCCGTTAGGCATTACATATTTGTGAAAGTGTTTTTCGCAAGTCCTAAGTAGAAAATGTGGAAGTTTTCTAATCTGAAGGACAATACGGAACAACACTCACTTTCTTTGTATATTGATGAGGTTACCGATACTTGGTATAATCACTAAAATTCTTAAGTATGAAAAAAACTATCAACAATTTCAACAGGGTGCTATGTGCATTGCTGCTGTGTGCGGGAATGGTGATGACCTCCTGCGAGGAAACGAACCCTGTCGATGATAACAAAACCGAACAGGGTGGTAATGAAAATAATAGTAATGAAGGAGGCGATGAGAATAGTGGCAACGGAAATGAGGGTGGCGAGAATACCGGAGGTGAGGAAGACAAAGGTCCCGCTACCTTGA
>SUYM01000018.1 GCA_015060455.1 Bacteroidales bacterium | reverse complement strand
GCGAGCCAATCTTCGGTGCCGACAGAAACTTCGAGAAGAGAAACTATCCTCCAGGACAGCACGGTCTCGCAAGCAAGCGCAAGAAGAAGTCTGAGTATGGTACTCAGCTTAAGGAGAAGCAGAAAGTAAAATATACTTATGGTCTTCTTGAGAAGCAGTTCCGTAACCTTTACGAGAAGGCTTCACGCATGAAGGGACAGAAGGGTGAGAACCTTATCATTCTCCTCGAGTCTCGTCTTGACAACCTCGTTTACCGTATGGGTATCGCTCCTACACGTGCCGCTGCACGTCAGCTCGTTTCACACGCTCACATCACCCTCAACGGTGTTGTATGCAACATTCCTTCGGCTAACGTTAAGCCAGGTGACGTTGTAGCAGTGAGAGAGCGCTCAAAGAGCCTTGAGGTCATCACCAACAGCGTGGCATCTGCTTCAAAGTATTCATGGATCGAGTTTGACGCTAAGTCACTCACAGGAAAATACATCAACACTCCTGTAAGAACAGAGATTCCTGAGACTATCAACGAGCAGCTTATAGTCGAGTTGTACTCTAAGTAATAATTAACACCTTAATAAAGAAAAAATATGGCAATCTTAGCATTTCAGAAACCTGACAAGGTGATTATGCTCGAAGGAACCGACACCGTAGGCCGTTTCGAGTTCAGACCATTGGAGCCTGGATACGGACAGACTATCGGTAACGCACTTCGTCGTATATTGCTTTCGTCACTGGAAGGATTTGCTATCACATCAGTAAAGGTTTCAGGCGTCGATCATGAGTTCGCGACTATCCCTGGTGTGATCGAGGGTATGCATGACATCATTCTCAACCTCAAGCAGGTACGTTTCAAGAGAATGGTGGAGACAGCAGACTCTGAAACAGCAAATATCGTAATCAGCGGCAAGCAGGAGTTTACCGCAGAGGATATCTCTAACGGATTGTCTTCTTTCAAGGTGCTTAACCCTGAACTGCACATCTGTTCACTCGGACCGGCAGTTAAACTCGAGATCACTCTTACAGTAGGAAAGGGCCGCGGCTTCGTTCCTGCTGATGAGAACAGGGTGGAGGATGCTCCGATCGGAACTATTCCGGTGGATGCAATCTACACTCCGATCAAGAAGGTTAACTACACATCTGAGAACTGGCGTGTAGAGCAGAAGACCGACTATGACAAACTCACATTGGAGATCGTGACAGATGGTTCGATCACTCCAAATGTCGCTCTTCAGGAGGCTGCAAACATCCTTATCTATCACTTCCGACTCTTCACAGACGACAAGAAACTTTCACTTGAGAGCGCTGTCGAGACTGAGTCTAAGGAACTTGACGAGGATTCACTCCGCAAGAGACACCTCCTTCTTACAAAACTTTCAGACATGGGTCTTTCAGTAAGGGCATACAACTGTCTGAAGGCTGCGGATATCGATACATTTGCTGACCTTGTTTCCTATTCAAGGGCTGAACTCATGAAGTTCAGAAACTTCGGAAGAAAGTCGCTCAATGAGATCGAACTCCTTGTGGAGAAGAAGGATCTTTCGTTCGGAATGGACGTAACCAAGTATAATATTGAACCTAAGAAAAAGAATCTTTAAGCAATATGAGGCACAATAAAGCAATCAATCACCTTGGTCGCAAGAGCGGACATCGTAAGGCTCTCCTCGCCAACATGGCTACTTCACTCATCCTCAACAAGAGAATCGAGACAACAGTAGCAAAGGCAAAGGCCCTCAAGATGTATGTTGAGCCGCTTATCACCAAGTCAAAGGACGATTCGACACACTCACGTCGTACCGTTTTCAGTTACCTCAAGAACAAGGAGGCAGTTTCAGAACTCTTCCGCACTGTCGCTCCGAAGATCGCTGACCGTCCAGGCGGATACACTCGCGTGTTGAAGACTGGTTTCCGTCAGGGTGACGGCGCTGACATGGCTCTCATCGAGCTCGTTGATTTCAACGAGGCAGCTCTTGCAGCAGCAAAGAAGCCGGCTAAGAAGACTACACGTCGTAGCTCGAAGAAGGCTGTCGAGGCTGCTCCTGCTGCTGAGGCTCCTGCAGCAGAGGTTGAGACACCAGCAGCTGAGTAATCAGAACAGACGCAGTCACACGGCTGCATTCAATAAAAGTCTCCGGACGCCGCAAGGTTTCCGGAGATTTTTGTTTATATGATAAAAATGCCTAATTTTGCGCAAACATGTTCAGTATGCGGGATAAAGTGAAATATTGGTTGGAGATGTCAGACTATGATATTGACACGGCTGCTGCAATGCTTGAAACCGGGCGGTATCTGTATGTCGGCTTCATGTGTCACCAGACAATTGAAAAAGCTTTGAAGGCATATTGGAGTGCAAATCTTGATGAAATACCTTTGAAGATCCATACACTTTCCCGTTTAGCAGAAAGGACGGGGTTGGATAAGGATTTTAGTGAAGAGGATCAGGATCTTATAGATATATTGGAGCCGTTGAATATTGAGGCAAGATATCCGTCCTATAAAGAACGCTTGATGAAGAGTCTTACGCACGAATATTGTATCAACCTTTTAGAGAGTACAAAACGATTGCAGAAATGGATAAAAGACAGGCTATAATATTGGCAAAAGAATATAAGAGAGTGGTTTCAGAAAAGATGCCACTGGTCAATGTGTACCTGTACGGCTCATATAGCAAGGAGAATTTCAATGCCGACAGCGATATCGATATAGCTGTGATTGTTGACAAACTGAATGATAACTATTTTGAAGACACTCCACTTCTCTGGAAATTGAGACGAAAAGTCAGCAACTTGATAGAACCGGTTTTGTTTGCAAAGGACAGTGATGATCCGCTTTACGAAGATATTTGCAAGACTGGGATACTTATTTGAGATAAAAACTTACTTTTAATTGGGTAATCTTACATCTTTGTGTGTTCATTGTTATGATGAATACACTGATACTTACCCTGATAACCGTTCTGGCTGTATTTTCGTGCAGCCCAGCAGCAGAACCGCTGCCATTTCCGGAAATAATTCCATTTCCGCAGCATGTTGAATCAAGCAGAGGCACCTTTGATGCGTCTGAAGCAGAGGTCGTGTGTCCCGATGAGTTGGACAGCCTATCAAAAGCTTATATTTCATCGTTTTCCGACCGGCTATCTTCCGTTAAAGGTCATTCTGCGGGGAAAAACAGAATCGTATTCAAGACGGACCCGTCAATAAAGGACGAGGCCTATTCAATCAAGATTACTCCAAGAAAAATCACAGTCAGGGCTTCCGGCCTGAATGGCTTTGTCTATGCTGTGCAGACCCTCAAACAGATGATGCCGGCAGACATATATGGTACTGCCCCGGCTCCTGATGCAGACTGGCTTCTGCCATGCTGCACCATTGATGACTGTCCGCGTTTTGGCTACCGTGGTATGCTGATCGACGTCGCCAGATATTTTTCGTCAGTGGAGGAGGTGAAAAAATTCCTCGATATGATGGAAATTCATAAAATGAATGTGTTTCATTGGCATCTGACGGACGATCAAGGGTGGAGAATCGAGATAAAGAAATACCCTGAACTCACAACGACAGGATCCAAAAGACGACATACTCTTGTAGGACATCACCATGTAAGTAATGAATATGACGGCATACCTTATGGAGAAGGCATGTGGTACTCGCAGGAGGAAATCCGCGAGGTGGTGGACTACGCTGCATCCAAAGGCATAACGGTCATACCTGAAATAGATCTTCCTGGCCACATGATGGGAGCTCTCGCTGCATATCCTCATCTTGGATGTACCGGGGGACCGTATGAAGTCTTGGGCAAGTGGGGCATTTCTGATGATGTCCTGTGTGCCGGGAAAGAGGAGAATTACCGTTTCCTCGAGAATGTGCTTGAAGAAGTCTGCGCACTTTTCCCGTCAGAATACATCCATATAGGAGGTGACGAGTGCCCTAAGACAAGATGGGAGACTTGTCCGCGTTGTCAGGCGAAGATAAAGGAGCTTGGTCTTGAAGACGACGATAAGCATACCGCCGAGCATTATCTCCAGAGTCACGTGATGAAACGCATGGCGCAGTTCCTTGCTGAAAGAGGGAAAAAGATAATCGGCTGGGAAGAGATGCTTCAGGGAGAATTGCCGCAAGGGAGCACAGTAATGGCTTGGAGAAGGAACAAGTACGGACATCGGGCGGCAAAACTTGGTCATGATGCCATCATGTCCACGCGCACTTATCTTTATTTGGACAGGTATCAGTCTGAGGATAAGGAAAACGAACCTTTGGCCCACTCAAGCTATCTTCCTGTAGAAATGGTGTGGGCGTACGATCCGTATGTATCGGAAGACGAGAAGGCCGGACCGTTGACTGAAGAACAGAAAAAACATATCCTTGGCATTCAAGCTAATGTGTGGCGTGAATATATTCCTGATAACAACCATCTGGAATATATGACATATCCGCGCATGGATGCTGTTGCCGAGGTACAGTGGCTTCTGCCTGAGAACAAGGATTGGGACCGTTTCCGAAAGGGGCTTGACCGCATGAGGAAAGTGTATGACCTTATGGGATACAACTATGCGACCCATGTCTGGGACGAGGAACAGGAATTGGATTAATGCCTGGATATGGACGAACATCAGCTCATAGAAATGCTTCGCGAAGGGGATCCGCTCAGTTTCGAGATCCTCTTCCAGCAGTACTATGTCCGTTTCTACAACTTCGTCCGTAATCTTATCAAGGATTCTCACAATGCTGAAGACATAGTTCAGAATGTCTTCATGAAGGTCTGGATAAACAGAAAGAATCTCCATCCGGACCAGTCTATCCACAACTACATATATGTGCTGACCAAGCACGAGGTTCTTAACCACATCAGAGATAGGCGGGCATACGTCCAGGTGGAACGTCTGATAATCTCAGACCATACGTCCCCATCAATAACAGACGAAACCTTTCTGTTCCGAGAGTTGGACGAGCGGATAAGATGTTTTATTGCAGCCATGCCTGAGCAGCGGCGTAAGGTGTTCATGTTGAGCCGTTATCGAGGAATGAGCAATAAGGAGATTGCCCTGACGCTCGGTTTGTCTGTAAGAACTGTGGACCGGCACATCAATCTGGCTTTGGCCAGTTTGAGAAAGGAATTTATGAATAATATGGGTGTGTGATACTGTTAGTGTTTAGAAAAATCATAGTAGAAAGATGTCAGAAGATAGAATCAGACAATGGCTGCAAAGCAGGTATAATAATGAGGGTGCCGCTCCAGAGGAAATAGAGGAGTGGATCCTACAGAATGGCGATTCTCCGGAGTTTGACGGTATGATGCTGGAATTGCTTGAAAGGACTGAGTATTTTGACCCGGTGAGTTCTTCGCAGGGCTATTCTGTGTTTAAGTCGAGGATAAGGGAATATCATAGGAAACGTCGTCGTGAGGGCTTTCTCCGGGTGCTCAGAGGCGTAGAAAGGAGTGCTGCAATTTTGCTTTTGCCTGTCTCCGCCATGATGTTTTATCTCGGCGGCAGATCTGCGGATGTGGAATGGCTTGAGGCAAATACAACTGCGGGGCAGAAGATGGAAATAATGCTCCCGGATGGTTCGGACATGACTCTGGGACCATCTACAAAACTAATCTATCCTTCAGCCTTTAACGGGAACGAACGGAAGGTCTTTGTCATGGGGGCTGTGTATGCGGACATCAAGTCAGATGCCGAGAAGCCGTTTGTGGTGTCAACGGGATGTTTAGACATCAAGGTGTTGGGGACAGAATTTCAGCTCAACTCTTACGAAGGAGACTCGGAGACGGAGATCGCTCTTGTCGAGGGCTCTGTGCAATTATTCAACAAGTCCGACAACAGGGAGGTGAAGATGCGCCCCGGAGACATTGTCTGCTATGACAAGTCAACCGGCAATTTCATCCGTAAGAACTTTGCGGCCGGCTATTACAAGGACATCCTTGAAAACGGGGGATTTCAGTTTGTCAATCAGCGTTTCGGAGACATAGCGGCATGCCTTGAAAGACATTTCGGAGTGATTATCCATATAGATGATACCCATATCATGAATGAGCGCTATTTCGCCTCGTTCATCAACAATGAAACGGTGGATGAGATCTTGAGTGTGCTGAATGCACAGAATTATATGAAGATAACCCGTAGTGGAAAGATTATAAACATTTCACGGAACAATCAATAATCAAAATAACCCAGATATTATGAAACTAACCCTAAAGAGTTTGTCTTCTGTTGCGTCAAGACTGCTGCTGACTGCCTGTGCAGTTGTCGGTTTCAGTTTGGGAGTATCTGCTCAAAGCATAAATCTCAGACTCAAGGACGTGACGGTCCAGACGGCAGTGCTGGAACTTCAAAAGAAATTCGGATATTCGGTTGCCGTCAAATCAACAGAACTGGATATGTCGAGAATCATATCCGTAGATTTGAGAGATAAAGACGTGAAGGAAGCGGTCGCTGCGATATTTGCCGGGCAGGATGCGGACATCAGCATCAAAGGCCAGCATATCGTGGTTGCAAAGGCTATGCCTTCAGAACCGGTCAAGAACATCACGGTCAAGGGTATCGTGAAGGACGAGGCAGGTCTGCCTGTCATAGGAGCAGCCGTGTTCCAGAAAGGCGACAACCAGAACGGTGTTGTCACCGGACTTGACGGAGACTATGAGATCACCGTGCCTTCAAATGCCGCCCTTGTGATTTCCTATATCGGATACAAGGACTCGGAAGTGGCCGTTGCCGGAAACGCGACCATCGATGTCGATCTGGCTGTGGATGCGGAACTTCTTGAAGATGCGATAGTTGTGGGTTACGGAGTCGCATCGAAGAAACTCGTAAGTTCGTCCATCGCTTCCGTAAAGATGGAAAGTATCGACAGAGGTGCCGAACTTGACCCGATGAAGGCTCTTCAGGGCCGCGTGACAGGTGTTTCCATTACAAGTTCGTCGGGTATCCCGGGTTCTACCCCGATGGTAGTCGTTCGAGGCGTAAGTTCCATTTCCGGAAACTCATCTCCTCTGTACGTGGTGGATGGCATTCCGGCGGAGTCTTACCCTAACATCAATGCTGCCGACATCGAAAGCATGGAAGTGCTCAAAGATGCTTCTGCGACTGCGATTTACGGTTCCCGCGCCAATGCAGGTGTGATTCTCATCACGACCAAGAGCGGAAAGAGCGGCAAGACCAAGGTGAACGTGTCAGGACAGTATGGCTTTGCTCAGGTTGCAAAGGACATCAAGATGGCCAACACAGAGCAGTGGATCGATGTCATGCAGACTGCAATCGACAACTACAACGTGCAGAAGAACGACATCAAGGAACTCGCGCTGCCTGCTCATGTAAAGACCGCCCTTGAAAATGGACAGCCTCTGCCGGACTTCGACTGGCTTGCATGCATCTCGCGCGAATTTGCCCACAAGGCCAACGGAACAGCAAGCATTGAGGGCGGAAACGACAAGACCACATTCTATGTGTCTGCCGGAGCCGAATATATGCAGGGATACATCATCAAGACCGATTTCTCGAAATATACAGGTCGTGCCAAGTTCTCGCACAAGATTGCGGACTGGCTCAACCTCAACCTCAACCTTTCGGGTTCGTTCTCCAAATACAACAAGGTGGAGGAAACGGATGGCTCTCTCAAGGTCCTCCGTGCGGCACGTGAGGAGCAACCTTTCTACGGACCATATAATCCGGACGGCTCATGGCGCATCATGACCACTCACGGAATATGCCGCCACAACCCGCTCAATGCCATTCTTGAAGAGGACTACTACATCAATAAGACCCAGTTGCAGGGAACAATCTCGTTTGATGTCACTCCGATAAAAGGCTTGAAGTGGACGCCGTCAGTCAGCGGATACAGCATCTTTGACAAGACCATCAAGAAACTGACGGAGAACAACACCGACCGTGGATACAAAGAAGGATGGTCGGCTCTTACCCAGCAGAAGGACAACAGTTTCCGTTATCTCATTGACAACGTCATCTCCTACAACAACGAGTGGGACAAACTCATGTATTCTGCCATGGTGGGACACTCTTTCGAGAAATATGAGTATGAGACATTCGGTGCAAGGTCAGACAACTATGCGAACGAGGCCTATCCGTCCTCATCGCTCAACCTGATCACCTCGGGAACTCAGATTTATGCGAACAGCATCGGCTACAATGCCTATGCGCTCGAATCTTATTTCTTCAGAGGCGCTGCAAACTGGGACAACCGCTATATCCTCAACGTCTCTTTCCGTGCTGACGGATCGAGCCGCTTCCCTAAGAACAACCGCTACGGATTCTTCCCTGCCGGTTCCCTTGCATGGATCATTTCCAACGAGAAGTTCATGCCTAAGACAGATGTCCTCAACGAACTCAAACTGCGTCTTTCCGTGGGACAGACAGGTTCGATGGCAGGCATCAGCAACTGGGCTGCAATGTCGCTTGTGGGCGCAGGAGCATCGTATGACGGCGCTTCCGGATTTGCGATTTCATCATCTGCCCAGAACATCAAGTGGGAAAAATCGACAAAATATAACTTGGGAGTTGATTTTGAGCTCTTCTCCGGCAGGGTGTACGGAAATCTTGACGGCTTCTATTCCCGCACAGACGACCTTCTTTATGACAAGCCGGTGCCTGCAACGACAGGTTACACCAAGCTTACTTCGAACATAGGTTCGATTGACAACGTGGGTGTCGAACTTACTGTGGGAGGGCGCGTCATCGACGGCGCTTTCAAGTGGGATCTGAGCGGAAACTTCTCATGGGGCAGAAACCGCCTGGTGAAACTCCTGGATGGCACAGACATCATAGATCAGCCAGACACACAACTTTATGGAGGAAGCAAGCACGCCCTGATAGTGGGTCAGCCTATATCGACATGGTATATGCTGAAGGCGACAGGCATCTATCAGCGTGACGAAGATGTGCCTGAAACCCTCTATGCAAAAGGTGTCCGCGCGGGTGACATGATATATGAGGACATCAGCGGTCCGGAAGGAAGGCCTGACGGAATGATCGACGACTATGACCGTCAGATCTGCGGAAAGGCGACCCCTGACTTCTTCGGAGGCATCACCTCTACCATGTCATGGAAAGGTCTGGACCTCAATATCTTCTGCCAGTACTCTGTGGGAGGAAAGATATTCGCCGCATGGAGAGGTGCCGGTCAGGAAGGTACAGAGCATCTCGGTCTTTCATCGGGCAGTGTGACTATGGACGGAGCCAGCGTGACATCGTATTTCAACATCAGCGAATATGCCGCGCTCAATTATTGGAGAGGCGAGGGCACTTCCAACACCGTTCCGCGTCCGTTGCTTGCCGGAGCCCATACAGGTTTTGCATGGGACTACAATATCCTCACTTCGACACGATTCCTCGAGAGTGCTTCGTTCTTCAAGGTAAAGACCATAACCCTTGGTTACAACCTGCCTCAGAAATGGATGGACCGTATAAAGATGGGAGGCATCAGGGTCTATTTCACAGTGGACAACGCCCTGACCTTTACCAAGTATTCGGGATATGATCCGGAGGTGTCCATGAATGCCTCTCCGGCTCATGCGAAATATGGAACAGACTTCGGCTACCAGCCTACCATGAGGTCATTCCTGTTCGGAGTACAGTTCAAATTTTAATCGATGATGACAATGAAAAGAATATTGGTGTTCGGAGCCTGTGTGCTCCTGCTTGCGGGCTGTGCCAAGCAACTGGGTGAAATCCGTCCTAAGCACGCGATTTCGTCAGAGGCAGTGAACGAATCAGACCTCAGCAAACTTACTAATGGTGTTCTCAACAAGATGGAGAACTTCGCCGTCGCATTCTGGTATGACGGTGATTACCACGGAGAAAATTTCGGAATAGGACCGGGCGGAAAACTTATTGAGGCTCATGATGCTCTCATGTCTCCGTCAAATTCAACTTCCAAGGACAGATGGCAGTCCGGTTTCAAGACTCTCATGCATGTGAACGAACTGTTGAAGTCGGCCAACTCGTCCAATCCGGACAATGCGGTCACAAAGCAGGCCAAGGGAACCGCCTACTTCATGAGAGCATACATCTATTACAGCCTTGTGACACGTTTCGGCGGTGTTCCCGTGCTCAAGGAACCTTCAATGGATGTGGTGCCAAGGGCTACTGAGGACGCTGTGTGGTCTCTTATCATTGCTGACCTGCTTGAGGCGGAGAAATATCTCGAGCCAGTGTCAAATGTACATCGCCCGTCGGACGAGGCAGTGTGGACTCTCCTCTCGAAGGTTTATCTGTGGAGAGGCGACAAGGCCAATGCCATCACATACGCCGACAAGGTGATAAACAACAGTTTCGTTCTTGGCAAGACAAGCGCAGACTATGCTTCGATGTTCGTTGCCGGAAACACAAGCAAGGAGGTTGTGTTTGCCCTCGCCAACAAGCGTACAAGCAGTTTCCTGCGGATCTATGAGCAGTACAATGACACAGACGGATCATGGAGTTATGCCATTGCTGATGACCTGGTGAGCACGTTGTTCGCCGACGGCTATGGCTCAGGTGATATAAGGAAGGCTGCCACGCAGGTCGAGGCCCGCGTCGTCAAATTTCCTAACGGACTCAAGGACGGGGTGCAGTTTGTTGACAACCCCGAGCCGTCAGCATCTCCGATAGTGCTGTTCCGTCTGGCAGATGCCTACCTCACAAAGGCTGAGGCCCAGGGCGCTTCTGCTGGTATAGCCACCATGAAGACATTCATGGAGAACCGCTACGCTTCGGTGACACTTCCTGATTCAATGAGCGAGACCGAATTCCAGAATCTCGTACTTGACGAGAACAACAGGGAATTCTATGCGGAGGGACGCAGATGGTTTGACATCAAGAGGACAGGACGCACCGATCTCTATAAGGAGTTCCCTGAAAACGGAAACTACCTCCTGCTTTGGCCTGTGCCGCAGGACGAGATCAACCTTGTCGGCAAGGATGTCTATCCTCAGAATCCGGGATATTAGAATCTGACTGAAAACATTTGAATACAAACCACAATAAAACACAATTACAATGAAAAAATTTGCATTTATTCTTATGGCTGCGGCAGCATTGTTTACTGCCTGCGCTGAAGGGGAAGGCGGCACATCTGGTGGCGGATCGTCCCTTGCCGTCAAGGCTGATTTCACAATGTCGGCAACTCAGGTTCTTGTCGGTGAAGAAGTTACATTCACTGCAACAGCAGAAGGCGGCGTGTCGCCTTACACCTTCAACTGGCAACTTGGCACGTCTGTCAACCTTTCAGGTCAGACCGTGAAATATACATTTGACAATAACGGCGGTGTCATCGTAAAACTTACCGTACTTGACAAGGACGGCAACAAGGCTGAGAAGAGAAAGAACCTTATCGTGAACCCAAGGCCAGTTGCAGAGCAGGGGCAGGTCAATCTCCTTTGGGCAGCTAAGATTCAGGGCTACAATGCCATTTCCACTCCGGCCATTGCAGATGATGGAAGTGTCTACGCCACATCTCAAGCCGGTATCCTCTACAAATTTGACAAGAACGGAAACCAGCTTTGGACAAAGGAAACAGGACTCGGTATAAAAGGTACACCTTCGATTGACACAGACGGCACCGTATTCCTCGGAGCGGGATCATCTAATGGCACGGCGAAGGTGTATGCCTTCAATCCTGACGGAACCATCAAGTGGGAGTTTACAGAGTTCTGGGCGGCCCCGGGTGCAACACTTTCGGCTTCTATGCTTGGTTCTGTCTGCGGTATAGGTGCAACCAACATCTATTTCGGAAACTGTGGAACGACAGGCACTGTCATAGCTGTCAACAAGACTACGGGTCAGCGTGTGGGCTATGTTGTCAACGATGCTGAAGGGACAGCTGGTCCTACGGGTGGTGCACGCGCCGGTGTCACCATCTCAAAGAACGGATATATCCACTGGGGCGGTGGCCAGTATGGCGTCCATGGTATTGCTCAGAGCAAGATTGACGGTGCTGGCAACAGCGGTGTCAAGTGGGACTGGAGATATTATCAGGTGAAAGGAAAGAATAATGCCGAAGGTCCGATCGCTCTTGCCAAAGTCAATGGCAAGACATGTGTTGTCGGCGTTCAGACCAGCAACGACACGGGTATTCCTTGGGTATATGCCGTGGATGCAGCAGCGCCTGCCGGTTATCCGAAGGCAGAGAGTGAGTATATCGTGCCGGGTACAACAGGTGAGATGGACAACGGAAGTGTGGCAGTTACTGCCGAGGGCTACATCGTAGCGACTCTGAACTACACTAACGGAAAAGAAGACGGAGGTATCATCGTTGTCAATCCGTCAACCAACCCTGGAACACTCGTGGCAGAATACCGCATCATGGAGAAGGTTTCAGGAGCGCCTGCAATCGATGCTGCCGGCAACATTCACTTCGGAACAGAGTCAGGTAACTATTATGTAGTCAAGATCGTTGACGGCAAGTGTGAACTTGTTGCAAAGAAGGACCTTGCTGCCCTTGTTCTTGCAGACTCCCGTTATGCAGAGACTATTCCGTTCGACTCGCCTGCAAAAGTTTACAGTTCTGTTGTAATCGGTGATGACGGAAGGGTTTATCTCCAGTTTACCAACAACGATGCGGGCAGGGTGAGAGAGTTCGGTGCCCTTGTATGTCTTGAAGTAGGCGGCTGTACTGCTCCGGGCAACACAGATTGGCCGATGATGGGTCAGAACCGTCGTCACACTAACTGTGAAAAGTAGAAGTCGGCATGAAGGCTTTAAAATTTTTCTTTGCGGTTCTCTTTGCCGCATCCATAGCCTTGGGCTGTACAGGAATGCAGGGAGACGGAACCGGAAATGGAGGACAGGATCAGGAGCCCGGAAGGGCTTCTGACCTGCTTACTCTTTTCTACCAGACGATAGAAAAGCAGAACGGCGAAAATCCTCGTGAGAAGGTCTATATCGTGGCCCATAGAGCCAACACTCTTAATGCCATCCTTGCCAATGTGCCGGAGAACTCTTTGGAAATCATAAAGATTGCCATAGAGTCCGGAGTTGTGGATATGGTCGAGTTGGATGTGCGTCCGACAAAAGACGGAGAACTTGTCCTCATGCACGACGCTTCCATCAACAGGACCACAAACGGCGGAAATAAGAATGTTTCCAGCCTTACCTATCAGGAACTTATGCAGTATGACATGAAGAGGGGCAATGTGGTCTCCAATGGTGTGAAAGTGCCCACCTTGCGTCAGGCGTTCGAACTCTGCAAGGGTAAGATGTTTATCAACCTCGACATTGCAAACAAAAATGTTCCGATAGGAACGCTCGCCAATCTTATCATCGAATGCGGCATGATAGATCAGGTCATGATCTATTCCGGTCAGTCCGAACTGGTCGAGTATCCTACAATAGACCCGAACTTCATCATTCACCCGTATGTATCTTCGGTTTCTGCCGCAACGGGCTACAAGAGATATTTCGGCGCGCTTCTTTTTCAGTATGGTCTTGACTTTAAGGATAAATCAAACATCACCTTCCCGGCAGACATGCGCGAGGAAGGCTTCCTGACCTACACGAACATACTTGACTATGACTCCAAACTTCGCAGCGGAGATTACACCCCTCTTCAGACATTCATCGAGTCAGAGACGGATTTCATCCAGACAGATGTCGCTGAAATCGTACATGAATATCTTGATATTGAGGGTTTGAGGTAAAAAAAGAACAGTTATAAAGACATGGATACAAAGAATTACATGAGTCCCCATATCGCTTGCGTGGACTTGTTGAGCGAAGGTGTGCTCTGCGAATCCCTGGATTCGGATATCACCGACATCTTTTTTGAATTTGACGAAACCATTAAGGAATAAGACTATGAGGAAAATGTTTATTGCGCTTATGGCGGCCGTTGTCGGTGTCATAAGTTGTACAAAGGAGATGGAAAATCCTCAGGACAAGCCTGTACCGTCGTCCAAGTACCTTGTCATCAAGGCGGATTGCGCACAGACAAAGACAGACATCAATGAGGGACTCAGCACATGGGAGAAGGACGATGTCATTGAGGTTGTCTATAAAGGTAATGTATATGAGTATGCGGCGTCTTCGGACGGGGCAGCCGTATATTTTGTCAGTGAAAACGGTATCGCCGACTATGACGGAAGCGCCCTCACGGCATATTACAATGCGATAGACGCGGCAGAGGGAATCGTCGGAGTCGAGGCGGAGGCGACCATCGGATGGCAGGCTGAGACGCAGAACAATTCTGCCTGCGCACCATTGGTGGGAACACCGGTGTCGGGCGAGGTGGAGGACGGAGCGCTCCGCATAAGATTCGACAACATATTCTCGACATTGGAACTCAGGATAGACCCGGCAGGCAAGCCGTCGCCAAGTCCCATCAAGTCGTTGACCTTGGAGCCGGCGGAAGGATCGGAGTTTGAGGGCTGTCTTGCTTTCAGAGGCACTGTCGATCCTTCTACATTGGCGCTTGCGGCGGCAGAAAACGGCACAGGAAACACCCTTGTCCGCACTCTTCCTGCCGAGACAGATGCCACTCAGGCTCAGACGCTCAAGATCCCGGTTGGACGATTTTCGTCAAGTGCCGGACTTAAACTCACCCTGACTCTTGAAGACGGGACTGCCTATGAAAGGAACGTATGGCAGAGCGGACTCACGACATATCAGGAGGCGGAGGGAAAGTTCTCTGCAAAACATATTGCAAGGGCTCTGTACAATTTCGTTCCGAGCCATTTCAGCGGCGGTCGAGGCACGGAGGCGGATCCTTATCTTATAGGAAGCGTTGATGACCTTAACACCCTCTCGACTTACGTTGCCAGCATGGATGAGGAGTATCTGCCGTTCAGGACCGCATACTATGAGCAGATTGCGAATATCGATTTTGACGGAGCCACGTTCAGCAGCATCGGAAACACCAACGCGACCGCGCCATACAGTTTCTTCTGCGGAAAATACGACGGCAAGGGATATAAGATCGAGAATATCGTCATTGCAAACGTGAACTCGAACAAGGCTCAGGGATTCTTCGGCTATCTCGACGGCGCTGCTCACATCAAGAACATGAAGTTCGACAAGGTGACAATCAACGCCAGCACATGGAATGTCGGCACCATCGCCGGCTGTGCCCAGAACACCTCTACGGCACTCATCGAGAACTGCCATGTGACAAATGGTTCAGTGTATAGTTCGGGTGATGCTGTAGGCGGCATCATCGGCAAAATTCAGGTCGGAACAGTCAAGGGATGTTCTTATTCAGGAACAGTCAGTGCCGGAAATGTCAATGTCGGTGGCATCACAGGACGCATGGATGGAGCTAATTGCTTTGTGACGGAATGTTCGGTTGAAGGTACGGTCACCGGAACAAATAATCAGGTAGGTGGAATTGCCGGACTGATTTCAGGTGGAGGAATTACCTCATGTACAGTAGCCGCAACCGTAAAGGGCGTAAATCTTGTCGGCGGTGTGGTAGGAAACATTGCCGGCGGTACAGTCAAGATGTGTACACTGACCAATCCGTCTGTCAGCGGAGCAAAGAGTGTCGGTGGAGTCACCGGACAGATCGTGGCGGCCGGTACTGTGACCGGTTGCAGTGTGACCGGCGGTACGGTCAAGGGTACGGCGGCCAATGTGGGCGGCATCGTGGGCGTTTACAACAAGGGTGGTCTTATCTCTCAATGTAATACGTCAGGTGTCGCAGTGGAGACTGCTGCAAGCAATGCCGGAGGCATTCTCGGAGATATGTGGTCAGGAACGGATGCGAAGACTTCCAAGGTGGAGAACTGTAATGTCTCAGGTGGTTCTGTCACATCGACCTCAAGTGGTCAAGTCGGTGGTGTTATAGGATGCGCCACCGGTAAGGGAATCGTGAACAAGTGCAGTGCAAGCTGTAACGTTGCCAATACGGGAGGATCAGGTGGACGAGTAGGCGGTATTGCAGGTTTTGTAAACACTACCGATGTGCTTATAGCCAATTGTATCTATTATGGAGGTGAGCTCACAAATAACAACTCTGCCGGTGGCGTAGGTGGTATTGCCGGGCAGTTCAGCGCAACAAGCCTCTCCAATACGGCAATCGTCAACTGTGCATCGTTCCCTACCAAGGTTTCAACTTCCGGAGGAGCCAATATTGCCGGAATAGCAGGATATGCACAAACAATTACAATCCGCAACTGCTATTGTCCTGCTCCGTCATCAGCATTCTTAAGTGGTGGCGAGGCAACTGCTTCTTCGCGAGGATCGATTTATGGCTGGCTTCGAGGTGTGAGCGGCGAAACCGGAAGCAGCGGCACCATCGTGAACGCATACTGGTTAGACGGCTTTAAAGCTGGAGCATCAAGTGGCAGCTTTACTTATACAAAAGCCGAGCAGTCCCTCACCGACGAGCAGTTGAAGAACACAGGTGCGGTGTCGATGCCGTCAACCGGCACTGCGTACCCTTGCTTCCTTGATGCACTCAACGCGGGAGCAGACGAGTATAACACCGCCATGATATTCGACGTACGTGCAGAGGAATGGGTTATGGGCACAAACGGTTATCCTGTAATCTACGGATGCCCGATTGCAAGCAGCACCGCCACATCAACAAAGACACGCGTGTCCCTCATAGGCGACTCGATCACCACTTATCAGGGATACACCCTCTTCCCAAGCAACTACCAGTATCCGAAGAGTTCTTACACCGACTTTACAAGTGTCACCCAGACATACTGGTATCAGCTTATCTACGGAAAGATGACCAATGCATTGCTTGAGGCTAACTCATCACATACTGCAACATGTGTCCAGAATACCACTAAAAACGGTTATCCTGGATATGGTTTCCTCAACAGATATGCAGATCTGGGCAACCCTGACGTGATTTTCATCAACGGCGGAACAAACGACTCGTGGAGTTTCAATCTTCCTGTGGGAACACTGGACTTCACAATCGCAACAGACGACCTTGACACATACCAGTTCGCTCAGGCTTACGACAAACTCATCAGACTGCTGGAGGGAAAGTATCCTGATGCCAAGATTTTCTGCATCATCGGCGACTGCGTCATGGACAGCCAATATTCAGCGTATGCGCAGGTAATCCGTGATGTCTGCAACCACTACAATATTCATTACGCAGAGGTGGTGTTTGCTGATCGCTCGGCAAGCACTTACGACAGCGTCCATCCGAATGTAGCCGGAATGAAAGAAATGGCAGATCAGATATGGGAGCAGGTAAAATCATACTTGTAAAGATGAAAAAAGCATATCCGATTTTTCTCACTTGCATGATGCTCTGTCTGTCATGCAGTCCGGACAATGTTCAGCAGCAGGAGGAAGAACCGTACAACAGAGAGTTGGAGTACTCATACACCAAAGCGGAAGATGGCGTTGAAATGGAAGTCTATCTTCCTGAGGAGGAAAAGAACATCGGGGTGGCAGTGATTGCCTGCCCCGGTGGTTCCTACTCTTCTCATGCGGGTCATGAGGGCGCAGTGTGGGCTCCGTATTTCAATGATTTGGGAATTGCCTTTGCCGTGTTGAAATATACACTTCCATCAGGAGACCCGTCCAAACCTATCGGCGACATGGAAACTGCGCTCGGAATATTCAACGATATGGCGGACAAGTGGCTTGTCAACAGGTCAAAGATTGGTGTGATGGGATTCTCGGCGGGCGGGCATCTTGCGTGCTATGCAGCAACAACGTCAGACTTTTCGTCAGACATCCGGCCGGATTTCCAGATACTTATCTATCCGGTCATAACGATGTCAACGGGTACGCACGTCGGATCGAGAAACAATTTCATGGGGCAGGATCCGTCAAATGAGGAGATGATGATGTACTCAAATGAGTTCTGGGTGTCCGCAGATACCCCTAAGGCATTCATTTCTTATGCAAAATCGGAAACGGTTGTTTCTCCGGCTTCCAACGGCAAGGCGTTTTATAATGCCATGACGGTAGCAGGCGCTTCTGCAGTACATCTGCCGCTTGACGGTGACAGGCATGGATGGCATCACGGTAACAGTGACCACGAAACGAAGTATCTTCAGCCGCTGAAAGCACAGCTTACCCCGTGGCTGCAAGGTCTGTAGAAAATCAAGACTCCGGGTCCGAAAGGATACCGGAGTTTTTTATTCTACATAATTCTTGCTATATTTGCACGTTTGACTCAAGAAACAACTTAATAACCAATAAAATGTCATTTTTCAGTTTTTTCAAGACAAGCGAACCTTCTGAAACGAAGGTCCCTTTAGAAAAGCAGGACAAGGTCTATAAATCTTTGAGATTTCAGACATTCTTGGCCGGATTGTTGGGCTACAGTCTATATTATGTCTGCCGTACAGGTCTTAATGTAGTAAAGGGTCCGATTATCGAAGAGGGCTTTTTGACAGCAACACAGCTCGGAGCCATCAGTTCATGCCTTCTGTATGCGTATGCAGCAGGAAAATTCGTGAACGGTATTCTTGCAGACCGCAGTAACATCAAGAGATTCATGGCTACAGGTCTGCTCGTATCAGCATTCGCAAACCTCGTATTCGGTCTTACAGGCCTTTGGAATACAGCAGTAGGTGCAGCAAGCTCCGGTCTTGTACTCCTTCTCTGCGCGCTTTGGACAATGAACGGATGGGCTCAGTCGATGGGTACCTCCCCAGCGGTTATCGGTCTGTCGCGCTGGTTCCCTCTGAGTATCCGAGGTACCTATTACGGCTTCTTCAGTGCGAGCCATAATATCGGAGAGGGTCTTTCATTTGTATTCTGCGGACTCCTTGTGAGCCTTGCCGGATGGCAGTGGGGCTTCGTCGGCTCAGCAATAGCTGGAGTTATCGGCGTGCTCATCATTATCTTCTTCATGCACGATACTCCTGAGAGCAAGGGCCTTCCACCTGTTGAGGTGCTCACCGGTGAGAAGACGCAGGAGGAGTATGATGCTGACCAGGCAGCAAAGGCGGCAGATGCTGTTGCAACAAAGGCAGATAAGGATGCTGAGACAAAGAGAATCCAGAAAGCCGTGTTCAAGAACCCTGGAGTGTGGCTTCTCGCTCTTGCCAGCGGATTCATGTATGTCAGCCGCTATGCCGTAAACGGATGGGGAGTGCTCGTACTTGAGGGCAAAGGCTTTGAAACTGCGCAGGCAACTATGATCATCTCAATCAACGCATGGTGCGGTATCTTCGGTACAGTTCTTTCCGGATTCCTCTCAGACAAGCTCTTTAAGGGTGACAGACAGCTTCCTGCCTTGGTAGCAGGTATTCTCCATGTAATATCGATCATAATGTTCCTTTACTGTGGAGACAGCGTTGTCATGAATGTGATTGCTATGGTTCTCAGAGGTCTTGCAATCGGAGTGCTTATCTGCTTCATCGGCGGTCTTATGGCTGTTGACCTTGTGCCACGTAAGGCGTCAGGTACCGCTCTCGGAATCGTTGGTCTTGTAAGTTACATCTTCGCTTCCACACAGGATATCATCAGCGGTGTGCTCATCGACAGGAACACTACAGAGGTCCTCAACGAGGCCGGTGAGATGGTGAAGCATATTGACTTTGGTCCAGTAGGCTATCTCTGGATCGGAGCAGCCATCATCTCAGTCATTCTTCCTCTCTTCAACTGGGGCAGAAAGCAGATGACTATCTGATCATGAAACACAAATAAAAAATGGCGGTATCCAAAAAAAGGTACCGCCATTTTTTGTAGTTGTATGACTCTTAGATATTGTTCTTCTCGATGTCCTTGAAGTATCTGTATGTGTTCACTTTGAGTTCGCCTACAGCAAGTTCGTCAGCAACGATGATTCCGTGCGGATGAGCCTGGAGGGCTGAAAGAGTGCAAGCCTGTGAGTAAGCGCCTTCGATGGCAGCCTTCAGGGCATTTGCCTTCTTGTGGCCGAAAGCAAGTACGAGCACTTCCTTTGCATCCATTACAGTGCCGACTCCCACTGTGAGGGCTGTTGTAGGCACCTTGCTGATGTCTCCGTCGAAGAAACGTGAGTTCACGAGGATGGTGTCGTATGTAAGGCTCTTTACGCGTGTGCGTGAAACCAGTGAAGAGAAAGGCTCGTTGAATGCGAGGTGACCGTCTTCACCCACGCCACCCATGAACAGGTCGATACCGCCTGCTGCAACGATCTTGGCCTCGTATGCTGCGCACTCTGCTGCGAGATCCTCTGCGTTTCCGTTGAGGATGTTGATATTCTCCTTCGGAACGTCAACGTGGTCGAAGAAGTTTCTTGCCATGAACGAGTGGTAACTTTCAGGATGCTCCTCAGGGAGTCCTACATACTCGTCCATGTTGAATGTGATGACGTTCTTGAATGATACCTCACCGGCCTTGTACATACGGATAAGTTCCTGGTATGTAGCGACAGGTGTGCCGCCGGTAGGAAGACCGAGCACGAAAGGCTTGTCTGTCACGGCAGCCTTGGCCTTGATCCTTGATACGATATAGCGCGCTGCCCATACCGAGCCCTTTGCGCTGTTTTCATTGATAATTACTCTCATATGTTCTTCTTTTTTTCAGATTCTTCACTTCGTTCAGAATGACAGTCTGACGTTCAGAATGACAGTCTGATTTCAGAATGACAGTTCGACGTTCAGAATGACAGGAATGTCATGTCGAGCGATGTCGAGACATCTGGTTGTTAAAACAGTTTTACAAATACTTCGATAGCCTGATACTCTGCCATACCGAGTTCGTTGTACAGACGTGCTGTGTTCTGGGTCCTCTCCTCGGCTCTCTGCCAGAATTCACGTGGGTCCTCACCAGGGAACGGCACGATGTCCTTCTGCGAGAGGTGGCGGTAAATCGCATGACGCTTCTTGATCACCTCGTCCGGGCTGAGCGGAACTGCCATATCGACCTTTCCGAGTTCCCACTCCATCCATGCACCTCTGTAGAGCCATACGTGGCACTCCTTGAGCCAAGCCTCGCCTTCGAGTTGGTTGAGGGCCTCAAGAACAGCCTCCGTACATACGCGGTGTGTGCCGTGAGGGTCGGCAAGGTCGCCTGCAAGATATATCTGATGAGGCTTCACTTCCTGGAGAAGGGCCTTGATGATATCGATATCAGCCTGTGTGCGCTCTCCCTTCTTGATGCCGCCGGTCTCATAGAACGGAAGGTTGAGGAAGTGGCAGTTTGTCTCGTCGTTCAGACCGAACGAGCGTACGGCAGCCTTTGCTTCTGCGCGACGGATAGAGCCTTTGAGGTTGAGAAGCGCCCTTGGCTCAGGCTGTCCCGGCTTCTTGGAAGCGATGATTGCCTTCACCTCGTCGAATCTGTCTCCGAAACCGAGTTCGCGTGCTGCATCCATATGCTGGAGCACCACGTCATCGTGAACAGCAACGTTTCCGGAGGTCTCGTATGCAACATGCACATCATGACCCTGCTCTGCAAGACGGATGAATGTACCTCCCATTGAAATCACGTCGTCGTCAGGATGTGGTGAGAATATCACGACCCTCTTAGGGAACGGTGACGAAGGAACCGGTCTTGTGCTGTCATCTGCGTTTGGCTTTCCGCCTGGCCATCCTGAAATGGTGTGCTGGAAGTCATTGAATACACGGATATTGATGGCATCATACGGACCATGAAGTTCGAGAAGTTCGCCGAGTCCGTTGTTGAGGTAGTCCTTCTGGGTGAGTTTGAGGATAGGCTTTCCTGTCTGCTCGCAGAGCCATACCACAGCCTTGCGGATGAACTTTGGTGTCCATTCGCATGGGCCTACAAGCCAAGGAGCCACGTTTCTTGTGAGAAGGCTCGCCGAGTTGTCCTCGACATAGAATGAAATGTTGCTGTGTCTCTGAAGAAGAGATGCAGGGCAGGCAGCGTCAGCCTTGTCTTCAACGACCTGCTTTACCACCTGTGCCTTGTCCTCGCCCCATGCGATGAGGTGGATCTTCTTTGCGCTGAGCATAGTGGAGATACCCATGGCGATTGCAGTGTGCGGAGTCGCCTCAATGCTGCCGAAGTTCTTTGCCTGTCTCTTGCGTGATCCGTAAGGGAGGAGTACTGTTCTGGTCCTGCTGAACTCGGATGCTCCGTTCTCGTTGAATCCTATCTGTCCCTTTTCGCCGATACCCATGACCAGAAGGTCGAGTCCGCTTGCCTTGGTGTCGTAGGATGCGCAGAACTCGGACACGTATGTGCTGTCGTGAAGTTCGGTGAGTTTAGGTACGAACACGTTTTCCGGCTTGATGTCTATTTTTGCCACGAGTTCGTCATAAAGTCTGCGGTTGCGGCTCTGGCTGTCAGCCGGTGCAGGATAATACTCGTCCGTGCTGTAGATTTCGACGTTCTTGAAAGACACGTCACCTGCCTTGTATCTCTTCACGAGTTCCTTGTAGAGAACCGCCGGAGATGAGCCTGTACTGAGACCGAGGCGGAATACGCCACCGTTTGCGTTGATGGACTCAACGATCTTTTCAGCAAGTCTTTCGCATGCAAGTTCCTCATCCTCATAGATGTGAGCAGGAATTCTTTCGTAGGTGTGCTTTACACCGTTTGGAAGACCGGCCTCTATCAGGCCACCGTCTTTCGGCAAAGAGAATTTTTTCATTATAAATTGATATTTAGAAAAATCGACCAGTTGAAAATCATACAAAGTTAAAGATTTTCCAAAAACTTCCAAATAACCGCAGTTTTTGTTGTGGTTATCCGCCTTTCAGATCGGCTAATGCGTCCCTTCCGTCCGTAAAACAGGCGAAATTACGGACGGAGCAGGCTTTTCCCTGCCTTGCATCCGTAAAAAGGGCGAAAATACGGACGGAGCAGGGATTTTGCCGCTGTACGTATTCAGACATAGGAAGATCACCTGATTGTAATGATTATCCGTTATCAGTGCAGTATGCTGATCTGAAACGGGACCGTGACAAATTTTGCCAATTTTTTGTCACGGTCGTCCTCAAAAACAATGTATCTGCCATAAAAACGGCACCTTCGTTACAAAAAGAGGCAGATTTTTGTAACGGTCGTTGTGAAATGATTCATGTTTACTTATTTAGTGCACCTTTTACGGAAAAGCATTCTGATTGTTACGAAAATGTTAAAAAAGTTGGGGGGGGTGGGAAAAAAGTTATATATTTGTACGATTTTGTGTTATTGTGCAGTGCTGTCTAATATTGACAACGGAGTTTTGAGGGGTAGTGCGGAACAGGATGAAAGCCTGAAAACATAAGGACGACACAGCAAGAGCATAGAAGAAACCATAACTACAGACACACAAGTACAACTAAATAACCAAATGATGAAAAGCAATTCCAGCAGGAGAAGATCCCACATCAGGGGGGGGCAACTCTTAATTGCCTTTGTCGCGCTTCTGATACCGCTTGGTATGTTGGCGCAGACAACGAAGACCATCAGTGGTGTAGTCACCGACTCATCGGGAGAGCCTCTTATCGGAGCATCCCTGGTCGTAGCAGGCACCACGCAGGGCACTATCACAGACCTTGATGGTAATTACGTATTGGAAAACGTCTCATTTCCGGCGAAGATTGTTGTCTCTTACATCGGATATTCTGATGTGGAGGTTGCAATGACAGGAAATGAACCGCTTCCTTACAAGATCGTACTCGACGATTCCGCCAACGTTCTCGAAGACGTGGTCGTAATCGGTTACGGTACTCAGAAGAAGACCAGCCTTTCCGGAGCAGTCGGCATCGTGAGCGGAAAAGAACTCAACGCCCGTCCGGTGGTATCGGCAGCCAACGCTCTTCAAGGAGCGGACCCTTCGGTCAACATCACCTTCGGAACAGGTTCACCTGAATCTTCCAACACAATCAACATCCGAGGCGGTCTTTCACTCAACTCAGGTTCTCCACTTGTCCTTGCAGACGGTGTGGAGGTGAACCTCAGCCAGATCAACCCTAATGACATCGAGTCTGTCTCTGTCCTCAAAGATGCCTCTACCTGTGCCATCTACGGTGCAAAGGCTTCTGCCGGCGTGGTGCTCATCACCACAAAGCAGGGTAAGAGGGGAGACAATGCGCGTGTTCAGTATAACGGCCGCTATGGCTGGCAGATGAACACCACCTCGACCGACTTCATGACAGTAGGTTATGACCATGTCACCCTCGTCAACGAGTTCATGGCCAACTCCAGCGACTCTGTTCATGACATCTTCCTCTATACAGAGGCGAACGGCGGACTTCAGAAACTCTATGAGCGCAGGAACGACGTTACAGAGCATCCTGACCGTCCGTGGGTAGAGGTCGGCGACGACGGCAAGTACTATTATTATGGTAACTTCGACTGGTACGGCTATTTCTACAACCGCGTGCGTCCTCAGACAGAGCACAACGTATCCGTATCCGGAGGTTCAGAGAAGATATCATACTATGCCAGCGGACGTTATCTGATGCAGGACGGTATGTTCAGGATCCAGCAGGACCGCTACACCGACATCGCCTTCCGTGCTAAATTCTCTGCACAGATGTTCAAATGGCTGAAATACTCTACCAACGTTGCGTTCGACTCATCTACATATAAGTATGGCGGTCACAACAATTACGAGGGAACTTTCGGTGCACTTCAGGCCAACATTACCCCGGCATGGGTGCCTACCAACCCGGACGGAACCATCGTTCAGTATGTAAACCAGTTAGGCAAGAACTCGCCTATCGGTACCGGCCGTGGAGGTCACATGACAGCCGGCACAGGTAACAACTCGAAGGCAAACAGGTATCTGACCATCCAGAACTCCCTCGACATCAAGCCTTACAAAGACCTCACATTCACAATAGCATACGACTATCGTCAGCGTGACCGTCTTTACAGATACCGTAACGACACCTTCGAGTATTCGCGTCAGCAAGGAGTCCTCACAGAGTTTACCTCCGGTGCGGTTGCCAATACATATCAGGAGAGCCATTACGGATATAAGGGACACAACCTTAATATATATGGTAACTACGAGCACGACTGGAACGGTCACTATTTCAAGGTGACAGCCGGAGGTCAGTATGAGACATACCGCTCTACCAACCTCGTCGTGGCTAACACCGAACTTACCAATGAGGATCTGTCTTCATTCACTGTGGCGAACGGTATTCCTACCGTAGATCAGGAAATCTCAGCATACAAGACTCTCGGTTTCTTTGCCCGTGCCAACTACGACTGGAAGGGCCGTTACATCGTGGAGGCCAGTGCCCGCGCCGACGGTTCGTCAAGATTTGCTCCAGGCAGCCGTTGGGCATTCTTCCCGTCAGCATCAGCAGCATGGCGTATTTCTGAGGAGAATTTCTTCCGTCCGGCAAAGAATGTGGTCAGCAACATGAAACTCCGTTTCTCTGCCGGAAGCCTTGGTAACCAGCAGGTAAGCAACTATGCCTACATCGAGACCATTTCTCCTGGCAACGAGATGGAATATACCTTCGACGGCAAGACATACGGACTCTACGCTTCCGTTTCGGACCCTCTTTCTTCCGGTCTGACATGGGAGACCGTTACAACATACGACCTTGGAGTGGATCTCGGTTTCCTCGAAGACCGTCTTTCAGTAACAGGTGACGTCTTTATCCGTGACACCAAGAACATGCTCACCACCTCACTTACGCTCCCTGACGTATATGGAGCAAACACTCCTAAGGCGAACTGCGCAGACCTTCGCACAAAGGGATGGGAACTCGTGGTAAGTTGGAGAGACGACTTCAAACTTCTCGGAAAGAACTTCTCATACAACGTCTCAGCCACTGTCGGTGACTATGTGACACATATCACCAAGTATCACAACCCTGAGGGAATCATCGGCAACCACTATGTAGGCGAAAGACTCGGAGACATCTGGGGCTATAAGGTAGAGGGTCTCTTCAAGACCGACCGTGAGGCCGCCGAATACTCGAAGGTGATCGATGATACTGCTGTCAACCAGAGAGTACGCAACGGTAACCCTGCCTGCGGAAACTATCTCCGTGCAGGTGACGTTAAGTTCATCGATGTCAATGGCGACGGCAAGATAAACAGCGGTTCGGGACGTATAGACGACCACGGAGACATGGTTATCATCGGTAATTCCAACCCTCGTTACAACTACTCTTTCCGTCTTGGATTCAACTGGATGGGCATAGATGTTTCAGCGTTCTTCCAGGGTGTGGGACATCGTGACTGGTATCCGGCTAACGGACAGTCTTCATACGACTTCTGGGGTCCGTACGCATTCCCTCCGACAGCGTTCATCCATGAGAGTTTCGCTGACAACACATGGACAGAGGACAACAGAAACGCCTACTTCCCACGTCGTCGTGGATACAACGCATATTCAAGCGGTGCTCTTGGAACAACGAACGACAGATACCTTCAGAATCTTGCGTACCTGCGTTTCAAGAACCTGACAGTGGGTTACACCCTTCCTCAGGAACTTACCCGCAAGGCAAAGATCGAGCAGATCAGAGTCTATTTCTCAGGCGAGAACATGTGTTATTGGTCACCGCTCAAGAAGCACACCATGACCATGGACCCTGAACTTGGAGGAACCACAGGTACATCGACAGACAACTCCGGAGTGGGTTATGCTTATCCGCGTACCTTCTCAATCGGTCTTGACATTCAATTCTAAATGGAGGAAAGAGTTATGAAGAATATATTCAGAATATTTGCAGCAATGACTGCCACAGTAGCGTTTGCAGCCTGCGATCTTACTCTCCTTCCAGAAGACAAGGTGAGTCCGGATACGTATTTCAAGACGCAGACCGACATGGAGAGATGGACCAACCGCTACTATACACTTATCGTAAACCCGGAGACCAGCACCCGTTACAATGCCGACGACATGGTCGATAAGAGCATGGGAAGCATCATCGAGGGCACACGTATGGCATCAGATGATATGGACGGCTCTTTGGAATGGGGATGGAAGCCTCTCCGCTGGATCAATTACCACCTTGAAAACTCTAAGAACTGCGAGGACCAGGCAGTAAAGGACAAGTATGACGGAGTGTCATATTTCTTCCGCGCCTATTTCTACTACCAGAAGGTGCTCCGTTTCGGAGACGTTCCTTGGTACGACACTGTGCTTGCAAGCGACGACAACGCTGCTCTGACCAAGCCTCGTGACGACAGAGGATATGTGATTGACATGGTCATTCAGGATCTGGACCGCGCGATAAATCGTCTTCCGTCAGACAGGGGTACAACAGTTGATGGCATGTCCCGTGTAAACAAATGGACAGCAGTGGCTCTCAAGGCACGCGTAGCCCTTTTTGAGGGAACATGGAGAAAATACCGCGGAATGGAAAACGCCGATAAATATCTCCAGGCAGCAGCAGAAGCAGCCAGGACCTTCATCGATGAGAGCGGCTACTCCTTATATAAAGGCGGAGACACTCCTTACAGGGACCTGTTCAACCGCGACGACATCAGCGAAGTTGCCTGCGAGGTCATCCTTGCCCGTCTTTATGATGCGACAACTCTCAAGATAGGACATTCCGTACAGTTCAACATCAAGAATGACGCTCAGGGCTTCACCCGCCGTTTCATGAACCACTATCTCATGGTGACAGGCGAGCGTTTCACAGAGCAGCCTGGCAACGAGACCATGTTCTATACCGACGAGGTGCAGAACCGTGACCCACGTCTTGCCCAGACAGTCCTCTGCCCGGGATATATCCAGAAGGGAGGAAAGGATGTGATAGCAAACGACATGAACTCGCACACTGGCTATCAGCCTATAAAGTATATAGCACAGGAGGCATACGACGGAGCGTCAAAGGGCTCTACCTCTCTTCCTCTTTTCCGTGCTGCTGAGGTCTATCTCGTTTATGCTGAAGCACTTGCCGAACTCGGTACTCTGACTCAGGCGGACCTTGACATCTCAGTCAACAAGATCCGCGACAGAGTGAGCATGCCGAAACTTGATATGGCTACAGCAAATGCAAATCCGGATCCGTTCCTTGCAGGATGCTATCCTAACGTCACTCAGAGCGCCAATACCGGTGTTATCCTTGAGATCCGCCGTGAGCGTACTGTGGAACTCGTGAACGAGGGCTTCCGTCAGTGGGATATGCTCCGTTGGAAGGAAGGTGCCCAGATGGTCAACACATCAACAGATGCATCCAAGGACATGAGGTATTTTGGAGTTTATTTCCCTGGTCCTGGTCTTTATGACATGGACGGAGACGGAGCGAATGATTTCCAACTCTATGAAAAGGGAACAACTCCTGAGGTTGGTATGAATTCCAAGATATTAGGTGTTGATATCATTCTTTCGGAAGGCACATCCGGATATGTTGTTGCACATCCTGAGATGACATACAGTTTTGATGAGACAAGGGATTATCTCTGGCCTATCCCTGCCGATCAGAGGGTGCTTTCGGGCGGAAACCTCACACAGAACCCGGGATGGACAGACAGTACGAACTACAATTAAAATCCTATAGAAATGAAATATAATAAGATACTTGCATTTTGTGCTTCTGCCCTCCTGGTGCTGGCAGCCGGTTGTGACAAGTACGACGACTCAAAACTTTGGGACGACGTCGATAAGGCATACAACGAGTTGACCAAGATCCAGCCGATGGTTGAGGCCGTGTCACAGCAGGTGGAGTTGGTTTCCGCTGTGATTTCAAGCGGTGCCATAACCGGTATCTCCGCAGCGGAGGATGGCGGTTATGTGGTTCGCTACAAGGGTGCGGACAACACCGAGCATACCATCACAATCGCTTCGAAGGACGAAGTGACTACTGCTCCTGTCATAGGAACAAAGACCGAAGAGGGTGTACTTTACTGGACAATCAACGGTGAACTTCTCAAGGACCTCGACGGTGCGAATGTGGCTGTTGCCGGCCGTGTACCTACTTTCGATGTGAACAGTGACGGATACTGGACAGTCAACGGTGCCCTCATGAAGGACGCTTCCGGAAACCCTATCAAGGCGGAAGGAAAGGAACTTTCTGTTATTTCCAAGGTTGAAAAGACAGCCGACGGAAAGGGTCTCATCACTCTCGGTGATGGCTCGACTGTGACTGTGGATCTCTTCGAGGCATTCAGCATCGGAGTGTTCGACGGTCAGACAGAACTTCTGAACCAGTACCTGCTGACAATGCCGGCAAGCCGCAGTCTGACTCTCAGTTACACGCTTACCGGACCGTCAGCAGACGAGACAATAATCAAGATTACCCGTCAGACATCGCTTACGGCGGTTCTTGACGCTTCGGCGAAGACCATCACCGTGACCTTCCCGGCAGGATTTGAAGAAGGAGGTTTCAATCTCATGATCGCTGATGCCGAAGGAAACGTGCTCATCCGTCCGGTGTATATCGGCGACCGTGCTATGGTTCCGGATTATTACGGCATCAAGACAGTCGAGGACTTCCAGAAGTTTGCAGTAGCCGTAAACGCAGGCGCATCGCTCAAGAGATTCCGTGACCCTGCAACCGGGCTCATCACCCTCCTTCAGGACCTCGACATGGTTGGTTTCACAGCATGGACTCCGATCGGAACAGAAGACCATCCGTGGGGAGACAAATTCAACGGTAATGGTAAAACCATCAGGAACATCGAGTTCTCGACAGACGTTACCTCACAGAAATACACCGGTATCTTCGGTGTCGTTGACGGCGGTTCTGTAGAGAACCTCATCGTAGGTGAGGACGGCGAAAGTTGGACAATCACAGGAACCGCAAACAACGGTACTGCTGTTGCTCCGGTAGTTGCCTTTGCAAAGGGAGAGGCTGTCATCGCTAAGTGTACCAACAACCTTGACATCAATTTCACGGGAACAAACCCAAGCGAGGCGCTTCTGATGCTTTCAGGTATAGTTGCTCAGTCTGACGGCTCGACCATCGGCGGAGCAGGCGAACTTGCCTGTGTCAACAACGGAGACATTGTCATTACTGAGATAACCAACAAGAAGAACGGTCTGACCGGTGTCAACATCGGCGGTATCTGTGCCCATGCTTCTGAAAATGGAACGACAAACATAACTGCCTGCGTCAACAACGGACACCTTGCATGTCCTACCGGACGTTCGGGCGGTATCTGCGGAACCATCATCAAAGGTCGTCTGTCTGCCTGTGTCAACAACGGAATGATTGAGGATGGTACCCAGTATAAGTCGGAAGACAAGGGATATGATCACAAGCGTATGGGCGGTCTTGTCGGCGCGACGGACCAGAATGCTACAATCGACGGATGTACCAACCTCGGCACAGTCCTCACTCATGTAGGCTGCCGTTGCGGTGGATTTGTGGGTCACAATGCCAAGGGTAAGGTTCAGAATTGTACCAATGGTGCCGAGAAGGACCTTTCTAAGGGAAATATCATAGGAGACGTCGTTACAGATGCAAGCGGCAACCTTCACGGTCCGGGCTGGGCATGCGGTTATACAAGTTCCGACATCAAGACGTGCTACGGTTACGGCCGTGTTGCTACCTACGCCCAGAAGGACAACCTTGAAGCTGCGGACATCGCACTTCACGACAATGCAGTAAGACATGGAACTCAGTACTACAAGTTCGTAAGCGGCATGACCAGCGGTTATGAGCCTACAAACTGGGTCAACTGGGGCAGCACCAAGTACTGCAACTGGGATGTGAAGACTACCAAGGAACTCCATTCCGGCGTCAAGTACATGGCAGTCGAGTGGACTCGTGGCATCACACGTAAGATGAAGATTCTGGAGATTGACCTCACCAAGTCCGGTGTGGAGATCACCACTGCAATGGCTGATGACATCATTCCTAACCCTAACGGAAACGACAACAATAACAGCGGAAAGAACAAGCGTGAACTTCTTTCAGAGGTCTGTGCAAGACTTAAAAGCACAGGCGTCGTGGCAGGAGTCAACTCAGGATTCTTCGATTCACATGACGGATTCCCACGTGGTATCCATGTACAGGAAGGTGTTCCTATGTATGTGAACAACAGGACTGTCCGCTGGAATCTGACCAACCACAAATGGGGCTTCACCCAGTTTACAGACAAGACATCAAGTTGTGGTGTCAAGGAGTTTACAGGTAAATATAAGGTTGCAGGCACTGAGTATGAGTATTACTCTATCAACGACACCATCTGCCGTCATGGTTCGGATGCTCTCAAGTCGAACATCTATACTCATCACTACAAGAAGACCCCTCACTCAGGTCTTACTAACCCGCTGTCGAAGAAATGTCTTTATGTGCTGGCTCAGTTCACTGGTGACTATCTCCATGTGAATACTGGTTATCATAAGGCAAAGGTCACAAAGATTCTTGACGGACGCTCGTCTGCGATCGCCTCTGCCGACCTTCCTTATATCTCAGACAAGAAGACCATCGGTATCCAGATCCGTGGCGATGTGGCAGATGCTGTCAAGGCTTCTGTAAGCGTAGGAGACGAGATAGAGATAAAGTGCGACATTGCAATCGACGGCAACAGCACCAAGCCTATCTATACAATAAACTCTTCTATGTATCAGTTCCTTAACAACGGATCTGTTACCCTTTCAGGTCTGGGAGCCGACAATGGAAACCTCAACACGTATGACCCTGTAACCTTTATCGGTTGCGATGCGGCAACAACAAAGGTGTGGATCGTGCAGGTTGACGGTAGAAGTTCATCATCATTGGGTATGACTGCACCGGAAATGGCGGCGACCATCAAGAAACTCGGTGGTCATAACATGACCCGTTTCGACGGTGGCGGTTCCTCTTCAATGTGGGTGGACGGAAAGATTGTAAGCAATCCGTCAGACAGCAGGGGAGAGCGCAGTTGTATGAACTACCTCCTTGTGAGAGCGAAATAACCTTCAAACTATAAGAAGATGAAAAGAATATCATATATAATAGCATTATTTGCGGGGCTTTTCCTTCTGAACTCCTGCTATGACGACACCCAGGTGCGTGAGGAGATAGCGAAGGTGGAGGCGGAACTTGCAGGATATGAGAGTTCCATCGCTGCACTCCAAAGCCAACTCGATGCGCTCAATGCGCTGAAAGCCAGTTCGTTTGTCTCCTATCTCGGAACAAACGAGAAGGGCGACTACGTTGTCACTTATATGGATAAGGGCGGCGCAAAGAATACTGTGGTGCTTGCCGTAGAGAGCGACATCATCACGGCTCCTTTGGTGTCAACAAAACAGGGTGAGGACGGAAAACTCTATTGGGTGACTACTGACAATCACGGAGAGAACCCTCAGTTCATTACCGATTCCGAGGGCAAGAAGATGCTTGTCGGCGGAACGGCTCCTGTGATTTCCATTGATGAAAGCGGATACTGGACCGCTGCCGGTTCACGTATTCTCGGACTCGACGGACAGCCTGTACTTGCTACGGACCTTTCCAACGTGCTTTTCACCGGTATAGAACACAACACTGAGACAGGTCTTGTGGAGTTCTCTTTGGTCGGAGGCGACAAGTTCAGCGTCAGGATGTACGAGGCGCTCGGCATCAGACTTGAGTCTGCTCCGGTAATTGCTGTCGAGGACTATGCTGTTCCTGTCGAGATAAAGTTCTCGATTACGGGAAGCGATGCGGAGAACGCTATGGTGGATTATTTCACAGCATATAACGTGGATGTTGAACTCAATGCGTGGAGTTATACCCTTAAAGTCAAACTTAAAGAAGGTGCGACGGAGGGTAATGTGATCCTTATGGCAAATGTGGGCAAGAACACTGTTACCAAGCCGATTTTCTTCACATACGGTCCGGCTGAGATCCAGCAGCCGCTCTGGGACAGCAAGTTCGGCACGGGCGGTCATGTGAGCCTCGAAGGCGAGATGACGGAGTTCGACCTGACCGTGTCACACACCATCGACTATACTATGACCATTGCTGAAGAATGCAGCACATGGCTCAGAAAGGCCCCAGGTTCAAAGGCCTTGACAACAACAGTACATTCTTATGTTGCAGACCGTTATGAGAACCCTCTCGGAGTATATCGTGAAGGACTCATCACCTTCTACAACAAGCCGTACGACGTGACTGTCGAGGTGAAGGTACGTCAGATGCCGGTTGTGGAGCAGGGCTCGGGCGTTCCGGGTATCTCTACTCCGGGAGACCTATATCAGTTTGCCCTTGCAGTAAACTCCGGTTCAAGCATCCAGCGTTTCATGAACTCGGCCGGTGAGGTAGTGCTCCTGAACGATATCGATGTGTCTGCACTTACTGACTGGACACCTATCGGAGGTGGTCTGGCAACAGGTTCGCCTCAGTACAAGAACCTTGTGACTCCGTTCTCTGGCGTATTCAACGGTCAGGATCATGCGATTACAGGTGTAAACTGGACATTTGATGTTACTGGTGGCGGTAATACAGACCTCTTCGGCTTCTTCGGAGCCCTCAGCAATGCGACAGTGAAGAACCTCACATTCGGAGCAAGAGGAGACAAGATCACCCTTGTCGGTTCATCATCGAACGTTGTTGCTGTCGGAGCAATCGCAGGTCATGCGATAGGTTCGAGGATTGAGAACGTGACCAACTATGTGAGTGTGGAACTTGCCGACAAGAATGCTGCGGTTCCGGGAGATAACCCGAACGGTATTCTCATGATGCTCGGAGGTATTGCAGGAAATACCGAAAGCACAGTCATCGGCGGCGACTCAAGAGACTACAAGGTTACCAACTATGGTAATGTGACCACAGGATTCATATCCAACCTTACCAATGGTGGTACAGGTATGAATGTCGGTGGTATCGTAGGATTTGTCAAGGGTGTTGACAACGTTGAGAACATTATCAAGTACTGCTATAACTACGGTGGCGTGAGCGCACCTACCGGTCGTGGCGGCGGTCTCATCGGTACAATCGGTGGCGGTACGGCTGCGACTGCAAGGACTACGGTTTCAACATGTTACAACTACGGTACCGTTCAGGATGACGCTGTCGGTCAGTATGCGGGTACTTATGGTTCTGCTACAAACGACCTCAAACGTATGGGCGGTCTTGTCGGCGGTACTGTTACCAATGTGTCAGGAATCCTTGTCGAGAACTGCGAAAACCATGGTAATGTGTTCTCTCAGATGGGCTGCCGTACGGGTGGATTCATCGGTCACTGCCAGGCAAGTATCGTAGGATGCGTCAATAAGGGAATCATCCTTGGCGGTAAGGTTGACGGACATGGTGCCGGTTGGGCTTGCGGTTTCAACGGAAGCGCGGAACAGATCAAGTCTTGTGCAATGGGTGGACGCGTAGGATACTGGGAAGACCACGGATCTGACCCTACTTCCGCACCTGCAGCAACCAAGGATAACGCCTGCGGATATAAGAACTCTGAGCGTTTCGATCCTTCTATCAACTTCTAAAATCTCGTAAGTATGAAGAAGATATTCAAATATATAATGTTTATGGTCATCGGTGTGCTGGTTTCGGCCTGCACATACGATGAGACCGAACTTGGCGGTAGGCTTGATGACATCAAGGACCGCATCGAGAAACTTCAGGGTCAGATAACTGCCCTGAACGACCAACTCGCCCAACTTAACGAGATTGCCGAAGGCAACCCTGTCACTTCGGTGACCAAGGGAACTGACGGTAAGGTCGTGATTTCATATCTCGACAACAACAATGAGGAAAAGACCGTTGTTCTTGCCGAAATGGAGTATATGATAAGCGTGCCTGTTCTCGGAGTGAAGCAGGAAAGCGAGACCTCTCCTTACTACTGGACTATCGGTGAGGAGTGGCTCATGAAGGACGGCCAGAAGGTGCCGGTGAGCGGTTTTGCACCTGATGTATCTGTTGATGCAGAAGGTTACTGGACCATTGACGGCGAGCGCATCAAGGATTTCAACGGAAATGACCTGTATGCCCACGATGACCAGAGTTGTCTGTTCAAATCTGTCGACACTGATGAGAACGGAGACCTTGTGATCACTCAGGGCAACGGCAACGTCATCACCGTGCCTGTGCAGAAGGCTCTCAACCTTACTCTTTCGGCAGGAGTGAATACTCCGGTCCTCAACACAACCAACCCAGTCAATGTCACATACGAAGTGACTGGTCTTAATGCTGCGGACGCCATGGTTGCCGTTGCAGACGCTCAGGGACTTGCGGCGACTATCGACCGCGAGACCAAGACCATCACCGTATCGTTCGCTTCGACATTCCAGTCAGGCTATCTCGTTGTGGTTGCACACGACCTTGATAAGCATACTGTCATCCGTCCTGTATTCTTCTCGACCAACTCAGGCGGAGGAGAAGGTGGTGACGAACCGCTTGACTATTATCCTATCCGCAACGCTCAGGACCTCGTTGCCTTTGCTGCCGGCGTGAATGCAGGTACAGGCATGGAGAGCATGGATGCAAAACTGATGGGTGAAATCGACATGTCAGGCGTTACAAGCTGGACTCCTATCGGAAACTGCGTATTTAGTTGGGTTTCTAACGCTCTTACTATTTCGTCAGGCACTCCTTATAAGGCACATTTCGACGGTCAGGGCTTCACAATCAAGAATTTCAAGTTGATTTGCAACAACTCTACAGCAGGTCGTGCTTATGGCCTCTTCGGAACAATTTCCGAGGGCGCAGTTGTTGAGAATATTAAGTTTGATTCAAGTTGTTCTATCACAGCATCTCCAACCGTTCAGACAGACTGTGGTCTTGTGGCCGGTTTAGTAAATGCGTCAACTGTGAAGAACATCACCTCATCGGCAGCTCTTACATATGACGGAGCCGCTTCTGCCCCAGACGATGTAAGAATGACTCTCGGTATGGTTGGCTTCGCTTTTGCGACAAACTCAGATGTGGTTATCGAGAATCTTGTCAACAAAGGCCAGATTGTCAGCAAGAACTCCGGCCACAACACCAAGAATAATGCGGCAGCTGTGCAGGTAGCAGGTATCCTTGGTTTTGGTACTAACGGTATTGAGAATTCAGTCGATATGACTGGCTATGTCAAGGTTGTCAACTGTACCAATGACGGTAATATAACAAGTGATGCTGCACGTACTTCAGGAATCGTGGCAGCGGCCAACCGATTTACATTCATTGACGGATGTACCAATAACGGTGACCAGATGAACACTCATGCCGTTTCAAAGGGTGGTCGTCTTGGTAATATTACTTGTATCACTGGCTCTGGTTCTAAGCTCAGAAACTGTACTAACAATGGTGACCTTGTCAGCACCACATCAGCTCGTTGCGGTGGTGTCCTCGGTTTTGTCAACCATAACAGCAACACGTTCGAAGGTTGCCACAATACAGGAAATGTGATTTCTGACTGGGATGCAGGTTTGTTCTTCGGATTTGACAATGTTACTGCAACATTCACCAATTGTTCGGTTTCAGGAAGCACTGGAACATACAATGGTGGATCATATAGTATGAACAACGTTACTTCGTCGAACTATATCACAAGCAAGTATGTAGGAAACATCGGAGCAAATGCTACTGCCAAGGTTACGAATTCAACAATCCGTTTTGTCGGCGAGAATGCAGTCGGAATCAAGTCTGCTGCTGACATGGTTGAGTTCGCAAACCTAGTCAACTCTGGCGCTTCATATGCGAAGTTCCAGGATGAGAATGGCAAAGTAAACCTTCTTCAGGACATCGACATGTCTTCTGTGACATCCTGGACTCCTATCGGATATGCGACAGTTCCTGCCGGTGACGGTGAGGATAAGGCTATCACAGGAAATGCGTTTGCAGGCAAGTTCGACGGTAATGCCTTCAAGATCAAGAATCTCAAGATGAAGTCCGCTGGCTCGACTGCGGGTCAGAACTACGGTCTCTTCGGAACTCTTGCGCCGGGTGCTGTCGTGCAGCATTTCACAATCGACGAGTCATGCTCGCTTGAGGTGACTGCCACTGCCCGCATTGCGACAGGTGTCGTTGCAGGATTTGTATATGACGCGACTGTCCGTGACGTGACAAGTTATGCTCCGATGACCTTCAATGGTAAGGTAGCCAATGACTTCATGAGTATGGCCATGATCGGTCAGGTCTATGCCAATACTAAGGGTACTATCGTTGACAGTTGCCATAACTATGGTGAAATTGTTGCCAACAATACAACTAATACCGAGTCAGGAGCCAAGGCATATCATGCAGCAGGTGTTGTAGGCTTTGCTCATTCAGTTTTGGATTGTGAAAAGGTCAACACTATCTCAAGTTGTTCGAACAATGCAAAGATGACCTCGGCGCTTTCAAGAACTTCAGGTATCTGTTGTGCAGCAAACCGCAGCACGGAGATCTTCAACTGCGACAACCATGGTGACCAGATCAACTCATTCGTGACAGTCGGAGGAGCAAGGCTTGGAAATATCGCCTGTGTGGTAACAAACAGTTGTGTGGTATCAGGATGTACCAACTATGGTGACCTTATCTCTACAACCAAGGGACGTATTGGTGGAATCACCAGCCTTCCAAACAGGGCAACCTTTACCAACTGTGCGAACTATGGTGAAATCCTTACCGATCAGGCAAACGGTTACAGAGGCGTATTCTTCGGTTTCAACGGTAATGGCAACGGTTCGGTATGGAAGAACTGTACAGCAGGCGGTAAAGTCGGAACTTACAATAACGGCTCTCCTGTGTATGATTCTTATACAGATGCAGAAAAGGAAAGTTACCTCGGTAAGTTCGGAGATACTGCCCAGACATACGAGAACATCACTTACCTTATCGGAACCACAGAACCTGTAGTGGGTGGCAGTGCGGATTACAACATCCTCTTCATCGGTAACTCATTTACTATGGACGCCGTATGGCACCTTCCTGGTCTGCTCGATGGAGCAAACAACAAGAGGGTGAGAGTTACCCTTATGTATTACGGCGGCCGTACTATTGCCGAGTACTATTCAGGCTGGACATCGAGCGCAGATTACAAGCATTATGAGGCTGCGGCCGGAAGCAAGGCGTTTTCTGAGATTACCAGTTCTGCAAAATATAAGAGTCTGCCTCAGGCAGTAGGTGCATGCGAATGGGATGTGATTACTTTCCAGGAGCATACAGGACGTACATCTGCCTGGTCTTGGACTTCTACAGCACAGACTCAGATCCAGGGTCTTATCAACTATGCAAAGGCTGCTTATCCTTCATCAAGCACCAAGACTCCTAAGTTCTACTACATCATGTCTCAGGCATATAAGGACATGACTTTGGCTCAGGGAGACCCTACATGGTCACAGATAGAAATGTATAATGCGATTGTGGCTTATGGCAAGAAGGTTATGGAGACTTGTACTTTTGACGGTATCATCGCAACAGGTACAATGCTTCAGAACCTGAGGACATCGTCTGCGAATACGTCCATGGACTCGACACGTGACGGTTACCACATGGATAACGGTCTTGCACGCTATGGTGCGGCTGCTACTGTGTTCGAGACACTGATCACTCCAGTGTTCGGTACCACAATGGACGGTAACTCATTCCGTTACAGTGTATCCAACACTTCTACAAGCCAGTATTCTACTCCTGTAACTTCTGCCAATGCCCCTATCGCTATCCAGGCTGCGCGTTACGCAATCCAGAAGCCTTTCGAGATCACCGACATGTCTCAGAAAGAAGACAATAGTGTCGGAAACATGGATTATGAAGAAGGAAACAAAGAATAAATCCGGTCTGATATGAAAAGAATATTTATATATACGCTTGCCGCTCTGTCCGCACTTGTGTGCGGATGTGAGCGAGAACTTGACAATGCTCAGGACATCGCATCCGAATATCTTGTCATTGAGGCTCAGGCTCCCGTAACTAAGACGGATGTCACAAATGGTGCGACATCTTGGGAAGCCGGAGATCAGATAACTGTCGTATATGACGGGAATTCATATACTTATACGGCTTCTACGGCCGGTGCTACCACCACATTTACAAGTACAGCCGGAATCACTACCTATGATGCGACAAAGTCGTGTGTCGCTTATTATCCTGCCGTAAACGGAGGGGGAGTTGAAGTTCCTTCGGCAACAACGCTCACGTTCCAGAGCGGCACTCAGGAAAATTCTTCAAAAGCTCCACTTGTAGGTGTTCCAAACACTGGCAATTTGACTGGAGGTAAACTTGCAATGGTGTTTGAGAATGTCTTCTCTGTACTTGAAATCAGGGTTGATGCGGGAGAACTTACTTCTCCGGCCAAGACTCTGACTGTTGAGCCAGCCGACGCTTCTGACTTTACCGGTTATCTTGCAGGAAAGGGTTCTGTCAATGCTGAGACTCGTGAAGTTACGACAACTTCGACTTCTAACAAGATCACACTTACCTTCCCAGCCAACACGTCTTTGACCGAGGCTATGACCATCAAGGTGCCTGTGGGTCGTTTCACCACAAATTCCGGTTTGAAACTGACGATGACCACAAATGACAACAGTACCTATACGAAGAATATCTACAAGACCGGCCTTACTTCATATAAGAAGTCGAGTGCAGGAGTGTATTCTGCAATTCATTTGGCGAAACCTGTATATGCTTTTGCAAATCCTGGTGGAATTTCTTCTGCCACTGATCTGGTTGCATTTGCAAATGCTGTGAATACAGGTGCAGATTATACGAAGTGGATGAATGCAGAAGGCAAGGTCGTGTTGCTGCAGGATATTGATATGTCGAGCGTGACTACATGGACGCCAATCGGTTCATCTGTATTTACATGGGCCGCTAACGTGTTGACATGTACAAGTGGCAAGCAGTTCACAGGATATTTTGACGGACAGGGCAACAAGATCAAAAATTTCAAGATGAAGACAACCAATTCGACTGCAGGAGGTGTCTTTGGACTCTTCGGTGCGTTGGGAGAAGGTGCAGTTGTCGAGAACATTGTTTTTGATGCGACTTGTTCACTTGATGTCGCTGTTACAGCATCGACAGACTGTGGTGTTGTGGCGGGTCTGGCAGAGGATGCGATAGTCCGTAACATCACCAACAATGCCAAGATGAACTTTACTGGAACATGTGGTGCAAGGGTTACCATGTCTGTTGTCGGTTTTGCAAATGCGAAGAACACAGGTGTGACAATCGAGAATGTTACTAACAATGCCGATGTTACTGCTACTGACGGAGGTTCTAATCAGAATGGCGCAGCAGCCATTCAGGTGGCTGGTGTTCTGGCATTCGGTACAAATGATGCGAGCAGTTCCAAGACAGTTGAGGTCAAGTCTTGTATTAATAAAGGAAACATTGAGTCGGCAACGGCACGTGCTTCCGGTATCGTAGCGGCAGCTAACAGATACACCGTCATCCGCGGCTGTACAAACTACGGAAATAACAAGAATACATTCAGTAAGAAGACTGAGACGGCAGGGGCAGCATGTCGTATCGGAAATATCACGTGTATCACAGGAGCCGGCTCCTCAATTTATAACTCAACCAATTATGGTGATGTGATATCAACAAACTCTGGTGCTGTGGCCGGTATTGTGTCGTTGGTAAATGATGCTTCAAATGTATATGAGAACGTAGCAAACTACGGTAGAGTGATTACCGACCGTACTGCCAAGACCTATTGTGGAGTATTCTTTGGAAGCTGCAACAAGGCTGCAACCTTTACAAACTGTATCGCAGGTGGTTCTTTCGGCAAATATAATGGAGGAACCTATCAGGTAACAGCACTTACATCTTCCAACTATTGGAACTATGTCGGTCAGATTGGCGCCGATGCTACTAATGCCACTCAGGCTAACATCAAGTTCGGAACTGCTCCGACCAACTGATAATACGCCCTACGGGGCTTGAAATACACATTTTGACGGATTCAATCGTGGACCTCAGACGGTCCACGGTTGCTCCCGTTTAAAGAAACAGATGTTTCGACGATGCTCAACATGACAATGTGATCATCCTGAACGGAACGAAGTGCCACACTGTCATCCTGAACGGAACGAAGTGCCACACTGTCATCCTGAGCGGAACGAAGCGACCTTTTGTCATCCTGAGCGGAACGAAGTGGAGTCGAAGGATCTGTAAACTAACAACTGATAACCGAAATATGAAGAGATTATTGTTCTCCATTCTGGCCGTTGCCGCCATCCTTTGCGGTTGCGCCCGCGAGATCGAACCGGAAGGCTCGACGATGGTTCCTGTGTCAAAGTACCTTGTCATCAAGGCCGACTGTACTCCGATGACCAAGACAGACATCAACGAGGGTAAGAGCACCTGGGAAGCGGGCGACAAGATCACAGTCCTCTACAACGGTGATGCTTACGAATACGTCGCAGGCACTCCTTCAGAGGACGGCGAGCAGACTTATTTCACCAGTTCAGCCGGTATAACCAGTTATGATGGCACAGGTCTGGTGGCATATTATCAGGCTCTCAGCGCAGAAGACGGGACTGTCGGCATTGCAGCCGAAAGGAATATCGCTTTCCAGAAGGAAGGACAGGTCAATTCTGCCTGTGCTCCACTTGTGGGATCGACATCTGCCGAGACTATGGAAGACGGCGTTCTGAACATGTATTTCCAGAACATATTTTCCGTTGTGGAACTTCGTATCGATGCGGCCGGCTATCATGTGAACAGTCCTGCCAGGACTCTTAAGGTGGAACCTGCTGACGGCAGTGATTTTTCGGGTTATCTTACTTGTTCGGCGACAGTGGATGCTTCCACTCTTGCCCTTGAAACATCTTCGACAGGCAACAGCCTGACTCTTAATCTTCCGGACGGCACAGAACTTCGTGAACCTCAGACTCTCAAGTTCCCTGTGGGCCGTTTCACTTCGTCCAAGGGTCTTAAACTTACTCTTACCCTTGAGGACGGTACGGTCTATCAGAAGAATGTCTATAAGACAGGTCTCTCTACCTATGTTGAAAATAACGGAAGATATGCCGTTCAGCACCTTGCAAGGGCGATTTTCCCATTTTCCGGTGGTATCTCCACTGCTGGGGACCTTGTTGATTTCGCGGCTGCCGTAAACAGCGGCGCCAGTTTTCTTGAGTATATGAACGACGAGGGCAAGGTGGTGCTTCTGGATGATATCGATATGTCCGGTGTGACTTCTTGGACTCCGATAGGAAACGGTACTTTTACCGGTCAGATGACAGGTGATAATGTGTGCTCTTACTCCGGTTCTTCATTCAAAGGCAAGTTCGACGGTCAGGGATTCTCGATCAGGAATCTCAAACTTTCAAAAGACCTGACTGCGGAAGGAGCAGTGTATGGCTTGTTCGGTATTCTAGATGGGGCGGTCGTAGAAAATATCGTTTTGGGTGCACCGGAAAATGATAACAGTTCTTTTGAGTTTTCGGCTGATGCAACTTCCGATGCCGGTATTCTCTCCGGAGTCTGCTATGGTTCGGTCATCCGCAACTGTACGAATTATATCCCGATGAATGTAAAGGGTAATTCAGTTTCGGGAAAAAGAACAACAATGGGTGCGTTTGCAGGTTTTGTCTATAATGCCGAGACAGGCAGCGTACTGGAGAATCTGATAAATTATGGTGCTGTTTCAGGACAGCGTGATCAAAGTGCCGGCGGTGCAACTTCTGTAATGGCCGGCGGTATTGCCGGTGCGGCGAACGGCTCGGCGACTTCCGGCAGGAACACCATAAGCGGCTGTGTCAATTATGGTGACATGACTGTTGATATGGAACGTGCTTCCGGAATAGTTGCGACCACCAATCATCGTACGGATATGATTGCCTGCATAAATTATGGCAATCAGACCAATTCCTACAATAATACGCGAGTGGGCATGGTGACTTCTGCGATGGCTGGAAACAGCACTGTGACCGATTGTGAGAACCATGGTAATGCGATAATGACGGCGACTCAGGTGTCAGGTAAATATTCAAGGGTCGGTGGACTTGTCGGAATTATGAATTCTTCTCAGGTTTCTCTTACCGGCGGTGGCAACTATGGAAAGATAGTGAGTGACTGCACCAACGGACGCGGCCTTCTTGTCGCTTGGTTCTCAGATCTGAAGAGCATGTCCGATGTGGTTGCAGGTGGTTCGATGTACAGTTATAATGGCGGAGAGCATCAGCAGATAGAAATAAATTCATCCAACTATATGACCTACATCGGTTCAAGCCAGGATGCTGCGGATAAAGAGAAGATTTCCAATATTATCTATATCGGACCTGATGCGGTCGGCATCAGGACGGCTGACGAACTCGTTGAATTTGCGACTCTTGTAAATTCCGAAAAGGATTATTCCAAGTTTATGAATATGTCGGGTGTAGTTACCCTGCTTGCAGATATCGATATGTCCGGAAAGACATGGACACCTATCGGAAATGCGACCCATACACTTTCGTCCAATAAACTTACGGTGACAGGAACAGCATTTACAGGTCATTTCAACGGCAACGGCCACACAATCAAGAATCTCGATATGGTCTGCACAAGTTCTGTTGCCGGCTCGACTTACGGCCTCTTCGGAACTCTTGGAAGCGGTGCCGTAGTGGAGAACCTTGTGATGGATGTGACATCTTCACTCACAGTCAATGCGACGACGGATGTTCAGGCTGGCGTTGTTGCCGGTCTTGTGTATGATGCGGCGGTAAGGAATGTCGTGAACAATGCTCCTATGCAGTTCAATTCAGGCGCGGCCGAAAAGAGGACCACCATGGGTGTAGTCGGACTTGCATTTGCGCAGAATTCAGAGGTGGAAATCAGCAGAATTACAAACAATGCCGCTATTGCTGCTGCCGGTGGCGGAAACGTCAAGAACAACGGTGACGCTGCTCATATTTCCGGTATTCTGGGCTTCGGTACCAACCATGCGGACAGCAAACTCCGGGTGGTTGTCAGCGGCTGCGAGAATAACGGAAACATAACTTCTGCAACAGGCAGAACCTCTTCAATTGTGGCAGCCTGCAACAGATATACAACTGTTCAGGACTGCGAGAACAAAGGAAATATAACCAACAGTTATGCGACTTCCGGCTCTGCACGTATCGGTGCTGTGACTTGCATTACAGGCGCAGAGTGTCAGATACTCAATACGGTGAACCATGGTGATGTGGTCTGCACCACCAAGGGAGCCGCAGCAGGCGTGGTATGTCTTGTAAGCGGAGACGATTGTCTGTTCAGCGGAGTGGAGAACTATGGCGATGTCATCACAGATCACGCTTCATACAAGGGAACATTCTTCGGTCAGTGCAACAATGAGTCAATTTTCAGAGACTGCGTATGTCAGGGAGACCTTGGAACATACAACGACGGCTCTTACAAGATGACCGGGACAAATGCTTATAACTATTTCGACTATATCGGCGTTCATAACGCCTCTGCCATCTATGTGACGCCGCTTAACATAAGATGGGGCGATCAGGTTGTTCAAGCCGCTCCTACCTTCCCTGCTCTGTGGCAGTTTTCCGCTACCTCAAGGCAGTTATATGAAAGCGAGTGGGTGAATTATAACAGGATACCTTGCACATATTCGTCTCCGGCGACAATCTCAGTGGTCCGTGCCGAGGCTAATGCTTCGAAGGCCTTCAACTGTATGGCTGTCGACGGGTCAGGAACATCTGCAAGGCCATACGTAGGAAATCTTCTCAAGGACGACTACTGGCTGTGGACTCTTCCTGTAGATTACGTTCCGGCCGGTACATATGTCCTGTTCAATGCTACTATTGCCGGCGGACAGGATTCGCCGAAGTATTATATCCTTGAATATTATGACCAGGGACAGTGGAAGCAGGCCTCCTTGTTGAGGACAGTTTCTGAGGACAACACCAAGAAATATTCTTTCGCGGTGTTCGGCGTGCAGAACGGAGGAAAATATCAGCATTCTACCTTCACTCATGTCCTCAAGTTCGAGGATGAGTTCATCAATTCTTCGATGAAGATCCGTCTTCGCGTGCCTGTCGATGTTTCATGCAGCGGCGGAAAACTGAGCCTGACCTCTGAGGACGGAACTTGCTCTCTTGCTCCAATGGGCTTTACCGGCAGTTATGTGAACATAATGGGCAACAAGGATCCGAAAGACACCAAGAGGGTTCTGGCGATCGGCAACTCTTTCTCACACTATCACGACCCGTCGTGGAAACTTGTCGAGATCGCTTTCGCCGAAGGTCATAAGATCGAGATGTTCGGACACTTCAAAGGTAGCCAGACTTTTGCAAATCATCTGGAACTTTGGCTGACTACAGTAGCTATCAACATGGGTAAGTTCCATTATGCTTTCATTCAGGATCAGAGCTCAGCGCATGCAAATTATGCTTCAGACAAGACAGCCAATGCGGCGACTCTGACCAATTCACAGGCACTTAAGGACAAGATTCTTGCAAAGGTGCCGACATGTAATGTCATCCTTGAAAACACATGGTCATTTGCCGGGTCTAATGGGAATTATGGCGGATTTACCAGTTTCGAGAACTTCGACAACCTGCTTCTGTCCGGCTCTCTGTCCATTGCCAAAAGCATAGGCTCTCCGGTGTCTCCTATCGGTCAGGCATTCAAACTTGCGAGGGAAAGACACCCTGAGATAGAACTTTATCACTCGGATGTCAAGCACCAGGGACCTTACGGAGCGTATCTGAAGGCTTGCGTGAACTATCTTGTTCTCTACGGTGAGCCGTTCGGCTCAACGCCGGCAGACTGCGGACTGAACCCTACATATACGGCAAAACTGCGCGCAGTTGCGGAAGATACAGTGCTTGGAAACGAATCGAAATACTATATAACCAGATAACATAATAAACACAAATAACATTAAAATTAAGTCATTATGAAAAAGTATGAGTCTCCTGCTTTGGCAGTGACAGAATTGGAAAGCGCCGGCATTCTTTGCGGCTCGGTCAACGGAATCGGTGACCTGGATTTTATTTATGACGAAACAGAAAAGGAGTAACTGCTATGAAAAAGATTTTATTCTCACTTATGGCGGTTGCTGCGGCCCTTGTGGGCTGTACCCGCGAAATCGAACCGGAAGGCTCGACTGTGGTTCCTGTATCGAAGTATCTTGTCATTTCGGCAGATTGTGCTCCGATGACAAAGACTGACATCAACGAAGGAAAGAGCACCTGGACGGCAGGTGACAGGATTACAGTCCTCTACAACGGAGATGCTTACGAATATGTGGCAGGCACTCCTTCAGAGGACGGCAAGCAGACTTATTTTACAAGTACTGCCGGTATCACAGACTATGATGGCACAGGTCTGGTGGCGTACTATGAAGCATTGAGTGCGGAGGACGGTACTGTGGGTATCGCTGCTGAAAGGGATATCGAGTTTTTCGACCTTGCTCAGAAGAATCCCGCTTGCGCTCCGCTGGTCGGATATACAAATGCTGAGACATTGGACAATGGTGTCATAAACATGCACTTCGAGAATATCTTCTCAGTGATCGAACTTCGTATCGATCCTGCGGGAAGCCAGATGACTTCTCCTATGAAGACCCTCAAGATAGAGCCTGCCGAGGGCAGCGAATTTGAGGGATATATCACTTGCTCGGGTGTTGTTGACGCCTCGACTCTCGCTCTCGAGACACTCCAGACCGGCAATGTCCTCACTCTCAATTTCCCGGATCAGGCAGATGCACGTGTGGCTCAGGTGATCAAGTTCCCTGTCGGACGTTTCACTTCAAGCAAGGGTCTCAAGGTTACACTTACTCTTGAGGACGGAAGCGAACTTGTAAAGAATATCTATAAGTCAGGTATCACCACATTCAGCGAGTCTGACGGCAGGTATTCAGTACAGCATCTTGCAAAGGCGATGTATGCCTTCTCAGGTGGTATCGGCTGCGCTCAGGATCTCGTTGACTTCGCTGCGGCAGTCAACAACGGCTCAAGCCTTATCGAGTATATGAACGACGAGGGCAAGATCGTGCTTCTTGACGATATCGACATGACTGGAGTTACGAACTGGACCCCTATCGGAAACGGTAAGTTCCATGGCTCGGTAACCGCAACAGACAATCATACATCACATTATTCTGGGCCGGCTTTCAAAGGATATTTCGATGGCCGTGGCAAGAGCATTCTGAATCTCAAAATGTCTGCGGAGATTACTGCAGACAATAATGTATATGGCCTTTTCGGTATTCTTGACGGAGCGACTGTAGAGAACCTTACGGTCGGTGCTGCAGAGGGGGATGCCAGTGAACTGACATTCAGTGCTGCCGACAGTCTTGATGTGGGAGTGGTTGCAGGAGCAATGATGTCTTCTACAATACGCAACTGTGTCAACTATGTTCCTATGAATGTAACGGGAAGCACAGCTGCACAGCGTGTCACAATGGCTGGATTCGCGGGATTTGTATATGCAAATCAGGGAGCAGGCTGTACTCTTGAGAACCTTGTCAACTATGGCTCAATCAAGGCTGCAGGCGGTAGCAATACAACGAATGGAGCAGCGTCTGTGATGGCTGCCGGAATAGCAGGTCTTGCAAATGGTACGACGACTATAAGCACAACACGAAATCATATAAGCAATTGTGTTAATTATGGAAACATAGAGTCTTCTGTTGCTCGTTCGTGTGGTATCGTATCTGCTGCAAATCAGTACACAATAGTGGAAAATTGCAAGAACTATGGTGATCAGGTCAACACCGGAACTGATGTCCGTATCGGAATGATTACGGCTATAATGGCAAATTATACGGCGTTGAAGGACTGTGAGAATCATGGAGACTTGGTGCTTACGAAAAACAATGTCAATAAAGTTCAAGGCGGTGGATTGGTTTGTATGATGAACTCGACGACAGCAGAAATCACCGGTGGTGGCAATTATGGAATGATCATCGGAGATATTCTGACAAGTTCAGAGTCCACAGTGCATTATCTTGGTCTTATTGCTGCTAATTTCTCAAAGTTGTCGAAGGTGGATGGCGTTGTTGTTGATGGCAGCATTGGCTCTTACAATGGCGGAAACTATAAGATGGTCACTCTTAGTACCTCTAATTATAGAAATTATATCGGTATCCGCTCCGATGCCAATGACGCGAAGATCACCAACCTTGTCTTCAACGGTCCTGACGCTCCTGGTATCCGCACTGCGGACGACCTGATGGAGTTGGCTTCGCTTGTGAATGCCGGAAGCGATTACTCGAAGTTCTGTCAGAACGGAGTGGTTGTTCTTTTGAATGACATCGATATGACAGGAAAGACTTGGACGCCTATCGGAAATGCAAAGGTTTCAAACTATGCTCCGACAGGAGGTAAGGCATTTACAGGAAAATTCAACGGTATGGGTCATAGTATCCGCAATATCAAACTTACTCCTACATATAGTTCTGCGGTGGATGGAACGACCTATGGTCTGTTCGGCTTCCTCAATGGAGCGACAGTCGAGAACCTTGTAATGGGAGCGCCTTCTGGAGACAGCAGTGAACTGACATTCAAAGGAAATGGTGTCATTGATGCCGGTGTAGTTGCAGGATTCTGCCGTAAATCGACCATCAGGAATTGTGTGAACTATGTTCCAATGATCTGCAACGGTAATGCAGTTAATGAGAAACGCACCACAATGGCTGCTTTTGCCGGTTACGTGATTTCGATGTCCGGAGAGTCCACTACGCTTGCCGATCTTGTGAACTATGGAGATATGACCGCAAAGCGGGGCGCGAACACCAATAATGGTGGTAACGGTGTCATTGTCGGCGGAATCATAGGTCATGCCTACACACATAATGATGCAACCGGTAATACTGTGTCGAACTGTATCAATTATGGTGACATGACTTCCGAGGTGTCAAGAACAGCCGGTATTGCCGGCAGCGTGCAGAGGAAGACCACTCTGTCATCTTGTAAGAATTACGGAAATCAGACAAATACCGGTACCAATATCAGAGCGGGAATGATCACTTGTTTCATGTCTGACTATTGTTATATGAGGGATTGTGAAAATCACGGTGATCTGGTTCTTACTCAGAGCGGAAGTAATGCTCAGGGCGGCGGTCTTGTATGCTTGATAAGCGGATCGACTGACGTTGATGCTTCATCGGAAATTACCGGTGGCGGTAATTATGGAATGATTGTCGGTGATATCTTGAACGAGACTTCAGCAACGAGCCGTTACCTCGGTCAGATAGCAGCAAATTTCTCCAAGTTTGCCAAGGTTGACAATGTCGTGGTCGGAGGTACAATCGGAACATATAATGGCGGCAACTATCAGATGGTAAGCCTGAACAACGACAACTACATGGATTATATAGGTATCTATGCCGCTGCGAATGCTTCAAAAATTACCAATATCATCTTCGACGGAGCCGATGCCATCAATATCCTTTTCATCGGAAACTCCTTCACGGATGACTCTGTAAAGCATCTTCCTGGAATGCTTGCTGCTGCGGGCATCAAGAACGTGAACATGGTGCATATGTACTATGGCGGTCGTCTGATGTCTGCCTATAACAGCACCTGGGCAACGGCTAAGGACTATAGTGCCTATACCTGCAACGCCGGTGCTACAGGTTGGACAACAGTGACAGGAAAGAGCCTTAAGGACATCTGTGAAAGCCGTCAGTGGGATGTCGTGACCATTCAGGAGCATACAGGAAATGCTGCCGCATGGGTGTGGAATGATACCGCTAAATCGAATGTGACAGGCGTAATCAACCATATCAAGGAAAGCCAGGGCGATGCAAAGATATATTACATCATGTCTCAGGCTTATTACAACATGGACAGGATCGGTTTCGGCAGCCGAAGCGCGATTACATGGCCTGTGGCATTTTATAATACCGATTCGTCAGTAAGCCTGACTGCCGCTCAACATACGGAGAAATTTGCGGCAAAGAACAAGGCTACGGCAAAGGCTGAGCAGTTGGCCATGTATCCTGTCATCACTGCTTTTGCGCAGGAGGTTATGGCAGAGTGTGACGTTGACGGCATCATCCCTACAGGAACAATGCTTCAGAATCTGCGTACGACATCATGTACAACCACAGCCCTTGACCTGACCCGTGACGGCTATCACATGGATCTTGGTCTTGCCCGCTATGGCGCTTCATGTACTGTGTTTGAGACCGTCATCACTCCGCTTACAGGAGTCAAGCTTGACGGTAACACCTATCGTTTCCCAGATAATGCAACAGGAACGACACCTGTTACTGATGCAAATGCTCCGATCGCTCTTCAGGCGGCCCGCAATGCCATTGCCAAGCCGTTTGAGATCACGGATATGAGTCAGTATTAAAACCGGAAGGTCAGGTGCTTCCAAACATCAACATAAAAGATACATGAAAAGAATTGTTTCTATAATAGCAATTTTAATTCTGGGTGCGGCTGCATTCAGTGTTGAATGCGCGGCAGCCCCTACCTTCCCCACAAGCGGGCAGTGGAGCGGCGGAACTATGACCCAAAGTAAGACTGTCACCTTGGAGGGACATGTGAAGATTAAGGCTCCTATAGTAATTCCCAGTGGGATAACGTTGACCATAAAGAAAAAGCCCGGCTATCCGACAGGTTCGAGTTATGTCCAAGTTTATCTTGACCCGGACTTTGCTGTGCCTGACGGTTCCGTACATTGTGTGTTTGAAGTGCAGGAGGGAGGTACACTTAAGATAATCGGCAATAATATAGGTAACGATTTTATTGCCATCAAAGGAAGTACAGGTTCGGAACCGGCTACCCCAATGGATGATGATGGCGTTTTTCAGGCGGCGGCGGTCGAAGAATTATATAATTATACTCATTTGGGTTATAAGTACTTTCCGGACGCTTCCGATAAGACTAAGTTTATCTACAACTTTCGCGGACCGGTAACAGGGAAGGACTCAGAAAACAATAATGAGTATCGCAAGTCGGGAGGAGTGTTGTACGTTGTCGGGACTCTCGAAATGGAATGTGCAAAAATTGCTTCTGCTTTTTCATTATGGGATGGTGCGGCAATCGTGAGACCCACGATCAACTGGCTGGATAATTCGAACACAAAGTTCGGTCCGATGACATTGAAAAATGTCCACATACGAAACTGCTATGCCCGCTCTGCTCCTGCAATAATTATCTACAATCAGCGCCAGGGGCAGTCTGGCTTGTCCAACACTCCTGAAAGTTGCAAGACAACAATAACAGATTGTTTGTTCTACCAAAATTACGCAAGAAGTAGCGGGGTCTGCGGCACTATCAGAACCGGAGGCGGTGTGGTCGGACATACTATAATCACCAATTCGAATATTCGTGATAACTATGTCGCGGGTTATTGCGGAGGACTGCTTGCCTCGGCTCAGGGTGTGGAGGAAACTTGTACGACATTGAATGGCTGTAACATTTATGATAATCAGGCTGGGACTTATGCCGGAGGCGCAATGTTTTCCGGCACCTTTCAGTTCACGGGAAACGTCAGCCAAATTTATAACAACAAGGCCGCTACTTATGGGGGAGGCGTATATGTGATAACTTACAATGGTGTGAGTTTCAGTCAGCCGAAGGTGCTTGATATGAACTTCGACAACAAATTGAAAATATATGGCAATACCGCTAAACACGGTGGCGGAATGTGTCTGAATTTTCGTAATACGACTTCTTTGTACCAGAACTCAACTATAAATCTTAATATAGATGGGACCTCGATATATGACAACACGGTTACAGCAAACGGCGGCGGTATCTTTCTGACTTACAATAATTCCAAACTGAATATCAATCTTAATATCAAAGCCGGTGAAATCCGTGATAACAAAGCGACAGGAGGTGGCGGAGGAATTTATTGTCAGGTAGGGCCGACTGAAACATCAAGTGAGGGATTGGAGGCAAATCTTGATGCGACAAGGTGTAAGGTCAGACTTAACGGCGGTGAAATTTACAAAAATGAGTCAACAGGTGGTGGCGGAGGCGGTATAATGGTGTCAAAACTTCCGATTTATTGCGATGCGGATGCGGCAGGCTCTGAGATTTATGAAAATACGGCAAAGACTGACGGAGGCGGTATTTATATCACTGATGGGGCGACCTTTGAGATGAGTTCTGGAAAAATTTATAAAAACACTGCCTCTTCTGATGACTCGGAAGGGGGCGGAATCTTTTGTACCGGAGAGTCTGTTATGACGCTCAGGGATGGAGTTATCGGTGGTGCAGGTGAGGCTTATGCTGATGCAGATGCGAATAAAGCGTACAATGGCGGTGGAATTTTCCTAGATAGCGGAACCATAAAACTGATTGGCGGCTCGGTAAAAAGCAATAACGGTACGAATAACGGAGGAGGAATCTATGTCAAGAATGGCACATTGACTATTGAGTCGGGAGAAGTATCATATAATAAGTCGGGTGCGTATGGTGCAGGGATTTATCTCGCAAATGCAAATTCTGTACTGACCGTCAATAATGGTGAAATCAGAAACAATACGGCCGGAACATATGGCGGTGGAATTTTTCTCGGGAACTATTCTTCCTGCAGCTTATCGGGAGGAACAATTGACAGTAATACCGGAACATATGGCGGTGGAATTTTCGTTAATGCCAATGCGACTTGTAATCTTGCAGGTGGAGTCATAAGCAAAAATACCGCCACTACCGGAGGCGGCGGAATATTCTCAAATTCTACTGTTAATATTTCCGGAGATACAAAGATTACGGACAATAAAGCGACTGGTACTAATGAGACCTATGCAGGAGGAGGTGGAATCCTGCTGTCAGCAAAAGGAAATGTTACCATGAGTGAGGGCTCTCCTGTCATTTCAGGAAATTCTGCAGCGTTGAAAGGTGGAGGAATATACATAAGAAAAGGAAATTCCGATGTCAGAGTTAATATAACTAATGGTACCATATCCGGAAACAGCGCTCCACAAGGTGGGGGACTTGCCGCAGATGCCGGCGTAGTGACGCTCAATGGCGGTGTAATATCCGATAACACTTCAAATCATCAAGGCGGGGGTATATATCTTTGTCAGGACTCCCGATGTAACTTCTCGAATGGTAGTATCATCAGGAATAAATGTACGGACACCAATGCGTTCGGTGGCGGAGTATATATGAATAACACTGCGTACCTGGAGTTTACAAATGGAGCCATAAGCGGTAACGAAGCGAGATATGATGGTGGCGGAATTTATATGTGCAACGGTACTTTGAGTATAACCGGCGGTGTCATAAGCGGTAATAAAGCCGGAGTATGTGGCGGTGGTATAGTTGCAGAGAATGGTAACAGTATTAGTGTCACAATTAGTAATGGTGTTATAGAAGAAAATTCATCTCTAATGGGTGGAGGAATCTATATGGCAGCAGGAGAGATGGATATTACCGGTGGCAAAATCATATCAAACACCTCGAGAGATGGCGGAGGTATCTTTATTACGGGAGGGAACTCTTCCCTGACTTTCACTGATGCCCTTATCATAAACAACCGCGCTGTTGACAGATCAGGTAAAACGTTGAGTACGGGTTATGGCTATGCGGTCGATAATTATGGTGGTGTCTCCGGTAACTCACTTGCTCTTCAGGGAGTCGGCGGAGGTCTTTTTATGCAGAATAATGCAACTGTAGAATTTAGTCCCACATCTGTCGGTATATATAACAATATGGCAGAGACTATGGCCGACGACATCTATTCGCACGGCAATGGAACTACTTTAACGCTTCCGAACGTTTCTTCCATGTCTCTTTCGGGGTATAATTCCAAGACTTCGGAACTGTACTGGGTGGAGGATTATATGACGAATGATACCGGTTATGCCAACGGTACGGCTATCGCCGGAGCAAGTCATACGGCTGTCCGTTACCGTGATGCCATTGCGGCTCAGAGTACTGTATATAAGGTGCCGTCCGGGACTTATACCGGAAAATATCTTGCTCTGTCCATCGGTCATGAAATCATCTATGTGACCATCGTCCGCAGCGGTCTTCTTCGTGGCGAGAATGCTGTTTATCGTATATTCCGCTGGGATGACAATGACACTCCTGCTGATGGTTCGGATGACAAATGGGTTACATATTCGGAGTTATTGCTTTATGGTCCGGAGGATGCCGAAGCCGACAATGCGGCGAGCAAGTCCACAAGCATGCGTGTCGCCCTGTTCTCGGGAAGATGGATGGTACAGGAGATTGGCTGGAATTGGACTTATGGGGCGCATTCTGCCATTGAGCGTGATATAACCGGATCTTCTTCCGCTCAGGAAAAATCGTTCTATTTCAGTTCAGCCAAAAAGACTGTCGGAGAGGATGGGTACATCCCTGCGGAACAATATAGCGAGAGTGTGGTCACCAATGATTTTGGCAGAGGGACAGTCGAGGTCAACAAGGCTGCTCCCGCCTCATCATCATCTTTTGAAACCATCGGGGAGAATGGTGTCAGATGGTGATTTTTTTGAGGCAGGCAGAACATTGTTGCGACTTGTTTGATTATATTTGTGAGAATTTCAGAAAAACCAATAAAACTACATGATATGAAACTGACCAAATTCCTTTTTGCGGTGTGCGCTTCTGTGGCGCTCGCATCGTGCGCACAGCAGCCAAAGTACGCTACCCGCGTAGAGAAGATCCTCGCTGAAATGAATGATCCGAATTCCGACTATGTGATGGTCATTTCTCACCGCGGTGACTGGAGAAATTACCCGGAGAACTCTATTCCTGCAATCGAGTCGCTTATACGTATGGGTGGTGATATGATGGAACTTGACGTGAAGATGACCAGCGACAGCGTTCTGGTTCTTATGCACGACAAGACTGTGGACCGTATGACAAACGGAAAGGGACTGGTGAGCAGTTATACGCTCGACTCTCTCAAGAAACTTAAAATGAAGAGGGCTCATAATGTGGCGACTGACTCCGTGAGAGTACCTACCCTTCGTGAGGCATTTGAATGCTGCAAGGACAGGATTCTTATCAATGTCGATCACGCTCAGGACTATTACAAGGAAATCGTTGAACTTGCTGACGAACTCGGTATGACAGGTCAGGTGCTCATGAAAGGTAAGAAGAGCATTGATCAGGTGGCTGAGGATATGGCCCCATACAAGAATAACCTTCTCTACATGCCTATCATCGATATCAATAAGGAAAAAGGACAGAAACTGTTCTATGACTATGTGAACAGAGGTATTGTTCCTCTCGCATTCGAGGTGTGCTGGAAGAAGAACGGTGAGGAGATGGACAACTGTGTGGCAGAAATCCACAAGATGGGTTCTAAACTTTGGGTGAATACATTCTGGCCTTCAGTGTGTGGCGGATTCGGAAACGATGATGACGCTGCTCTTGAGGCAGCAGATCCTGCTGATGTTTATGGCCAGTATATCGACATGGGTGCTACGATGATCCAGACTGACCGTCCTGGAATGCTTCTCGATTACCTTCGTTCAATCGGAAGACACGACTGATCATGAAACGTATAGTTTTGATTGCTCTGGCAGGACTGATATTATGCTCTCCTGCCTTCGGCTTTGGCCGCGAGGCTCATGAGACCGTTGCTAAAATTGCCGAGAATCATCTGAAACCCTCTGTAAAGAAGAAGATTGAGAAGTATCTCGGTGGAAAGTCCATCGTCTATTATGCAAAATGGATGGATGACTACCGTCACACTCCTGAGTATGGCTTCACTACAAAGTGGCATGTGGCAAGTGTTGACAAGGATTTCAAATATGTCCATAATGCCAAGGACGGTGACGCTATATATGGTCTCAATCTGGCCATTGAGGCTTTGAAGAACTATAAGGAACTTCCGGATTCTGCGGTGGCGGTCAACCTGAAATATATCATTCACCTTGTCGGGGACTTCCATTGCCCTGTTCATATATATTATGAGGGTAAGAGTCAGAAGTTCAAGGCTTTTGTGGGTCCCGCATGGGAGAAGAGGAAACTGGCTTATCATACTGTATGGGATCTTGGAATCATCCAATATACCCGATATTTCTCTGCGTCCGAATGGGCTGCTGAAATTGACAGAGTGGATAAGAAACAGGTCAAGGAGTGGGTGAAAGGCACTCCGCAGGAATGGTTCGAACAGAGCGCAAAGGACTGCTACATCCAGTGGGATCTGGTCAAGCCTGACACACTTGTCGGTCAGGATGAACTCAATATCGCGGTTCCGCTTATCGAGAGTCAGATTGTCAAGGCCGGTCACAGACTTGCTTATGTGCTTAACAACTTGTTCTAATGAGTAAAATATCTTTTATGACGGCGGCTTTTGCCGCCGTTGTGTTTAATATGGCAGCCGGTGCCCAGCCCGCGGATATGCTTTCTGATGAGTATTATCAGTGGACTGCGAAATCCCGCGTGGAACTCACAAAAGGCGTTGTATATACAGCATATTCGTGGGATAATGTTCCACGTAATATGAATGTGCTGGAAATAGATCTGTCCAGGCGTAATGTGGAGATAATGCCGGTCTTTGCGGATGATATCATTCCCAATCCCAACGGTAACCGCAACCGTCTCAACGGATTCTGTGTCAGGGAGACTCTGAGTCAGATAGGTTCCAGATACAATGAGGAGGGGACGGATGTTGTGGCCGGGATCAATGCCTGCGGATTTGATTCTCATCTGGGATATGCCAGGGGCATCATCGTTTCCGGCGGGGAACCGATATATCAGAATCATCCGAAGATCCGTCAGCGTTACGGGAAAGGACACGGTTGGTGCTTTGCTGTTTTCAAGGACAGGACTGCGGCGGTGGGGCAGAAGGATTTTGTGGGGAAGATCCGCCTGGGCAGGGAGGAGATCGAATATCATGCGATAAACGATTATATCCTTCGGGGAGACGAGGTGGGTTCTCCTGTAAACATCTATACATCAAGATATAAGGAAATTCCTCACGAGGGGCGAGACCTTGTCAATCCTCTGCTGGATTCGGCGGTGGTGTATGTGGTCGCACAGTATGTCCGTGGTCCGATGAAGGTAAACTGCGGGTATAGTAAGGCACGTGTGACAGCAGTTTATGACGGCAGAACTTCTCGGTTGAGCAAAGCGCCGTACCTTCAGTCTCCGGACCAGGTGGGTATTCAGTTGCGCGGAGAGGCTGCTGACAGGGTCGTGGCAATGCTGAAAGAGGGTGATGTGATATCGTTACGTGCAGATGTGACTGTGGGCGGGGTCAGGAAACCGATTGTCGCCATGGTCAGCACTATGCATAGATTTCTTCATGAGGGTAAGGATGTCAGTTCCGAAAATCTGAAGCCGAATGACAGTAATCTTACTACACATAACCCTATGACTTTCGTTACCGTAAGCAAGGACGGCAGGAAGGTGTGGCTGGTGCAGGTGGACGGCAGAAGCAAGGTTTCCCGCGGAATGAAAAGTGTTGAGATGGCCCAGACGTCACTCAGACTCGGCGGATATGAGATGACCCGTTTTGACGGCGGCGGCTCGTCTGCGATGTGGGTGCGTGACTGCGGCGGGCTTGTGTCTGTGCCTTCAGACAAGAGGGGCGAGAGGAGTTGTCTGAATTATATTCTTATTCGCCTCCGTCACTGACCCTGTCATCCTGAGCGTAGTGTCAGCATTTCCGTCCTGTCATCCTGAGCGTAGCGTCAGCGTTTCCCTCCTGTCATCCTGAGCGTAGCGTCAGCATTTCCCTTCTGTCATCCTGAGCGTAGCGTCAGCATTTCCCTCTGTCATCCTGAGCGTAGCGTCAGCGTTTCCCGCCTGTCATCCTGAGCGGAGCGTCAGCGTTTCCCACCTGTCATCCTGAGCGGAGCGTCAGCGAAGTCGAAGGATCTAACAAATTCCAACCGTTTTCTATTGATTTTCTTAAAATTTTAAATAAATTTGTTGTCCCTGACTAATAACTAACACTAATAACCTATTATAGTATGGATTATCTATTCTATCTTGTGCCGGCGGCAGCAGTAATAGCGCTGTTGTTTGCCTGGATTTTCTTCCGTCAGATGATGAAGGAAAGCGAAGGTACTGTGACAATGAAACAGATTGCGCAGTTCGTCAGAGAGGGAGCCATGGCTTATCTGAAGCAGCAGTATAAGGTGGTGACGATAGTGTTTGTCGTACTCGCTGCACTTTTTGCCTTGTTGGCATTCCTTGGCGTGCAGAACACGTGGGTGCCTTTCGCATTCCTGACAGGAGGTTTCTTCTCCGGTCTTGCAGGATTCGTGGGAATGAAGACTGCCACATACGCGTCAGCACGTACTGCTAATGCTGCACAGAGGTCCTTGAATGCCGGCCTTAAGATCGCTTTCCGAAGCGGTGCCGTCATGGGTCTTACCGTGGTCGGTCTCGGCCTTCTGGATATCGCCATCTGGTGGATCATCCTCAATGCTTTCGTTGACATCGAAGGAACCCAGAAACTTGTGTTCATCACCACCACGATGCTTACATTCGGAATGGGCGCCTCCACTCAGGCTCTGTTCGCCCGCGTAGGAGGAGGTATATATACAAAGGCTGCCGATGTGGGAGCGGACCTTGTGGGAAAGGTTGAGGCAGGAATCCCTGAGGACGACCCTCGTAACCCAGCGACAATCGCTGACAATGTAGGTGACAATGTGGGTGACGTTGCCGGAATGGGTGCCGACCTTTATGAGTCATATTGCGGATCCATCCTCGCTACAATGGCTCTCGGTGCTGCCGCATTCTCCGGGGTGGGAGTAGAGGCACAGATGAAGGCGATTCTTGCACCGATGACCATTGCCGCTATCGGTGTCGCGCTTTCCATTCTCGGAATATATGTAGTTCGCACCAAGGAAGGTGCCGGTATGGATCAACTTCTGAAGTCGCTTGGTCGCGGAACGAATCTCAGTTCTGTACTTATTGCAGCGGCGACCTTCGGCATAATGTACCTTATCGGTATGGATAACTGGTGGCAGATGTCACTTTCTGTTGTTGTGGGACTTGTTGCAGGAGTCATCATCGGACAAGCGACAGAGTACTATACTTCACATTCATATAAACCGACCCAGAAACTTGCGGAGGCTGCCCAGACAGGTCCGGCAACGGTTATCATTTCAGGTGTCGGCCTTGGTATGCTTTCTACTGCGATACCTGTGATTACTATTGCAGTGGCAATCCTTCTTGCATATCTCTGTGCTAACGGATTTGATCTTTCGTTCTCTGCCCAGAGTCTGTCAACAGGACTTTACGGTATCGGTATCGCTGCTGTCGGAATGCTTTCGACTCTCGGTATCACCCTTGCGACCGACGCATACGGCCCTATCGCCGACAATGCCGGCGGTAACGCTCAGATGAGCGAACTCGATCCTGAGGTGCGCAAGCGCACGGACGTTCTCGATGCTCTCGGCAACACTACTGCTGCGACAGGCAAGGGCTTCGCAATCGGTTCCGCTGCCCTCACAGGACTTGCGCTGCTTGCTTCATATATCGAAGAGATCAAGATCGGTCTGACCCATCTTGGAAAGCAGATAGTGTCTGTTTCCGGCGAGGTGATCGATGCTGCCCAGGCAACAATCCCGGATATCATGGCATACTACCATGTGGACCTTATGAACCCGGTGGTTCTCGTAGGCGTGTTCATCGGTGCGATGATGTCATTCCTCTTCTGCGGCCTTACAATGAACGCAGTAGGCCGTGCGGCTCAGAGCATGGTGACTGAGGTGCGCCGTCAGTTCCGCGAGATCAAGGGTATCCTTACACGTGAGGCTACACCAGACTATGCCCGCTGCGTGGAGATTTCCACCAAGGGTGCTCAGAGGGAAATGCTTCTGCCTTCGCTCATAGCCATCATAGTACCGGTACTTGTTGGCCTGATTCTCGGCCCTGCAGGTGTGATGGGTCTGCTTATCGGCGGTCTTGGCTCCGGTTTCGTTCTCGCAGTGTTCATGTCCAACTCCGGTGGCGCATGGGACAATGCGAAGAAATATGTTGAGGAAGGCAATCTCGGCGGAAAGAACTCCGAGGCTCACAAGGCTACCGTCACAGGTGACACAGTCGGTGACCCATTCAAGGATACATCAGGACCTTCGCTCAATATCCTCATCAAGCTCATGAGCATGGTATCCATCGTAATGGCAATGCTCACTGTAGCAATACATTGATCGTAAGCGATAATAATCAATAAAAGTGCTATCTTTGCAAGTTGGACCGATGCTTGCAAGGATGGCATTTTTGTCATTTCGACCGAGCGAAGCGAGTGGAGAAATCTGTATGAGTAAAGACAAAGAAATATTAGACAGCCTCACGGACAAGGAGTATGAGCACGGCTTCGTCACCGATGTCGAGCAGGAATTCATACCCAAGGGTCTGAACGAGGATATCATACGCCTGATCTCGGCGAAGAAGCAGGAACCTGAGTGGATGCTTGAGTTCCGTCTGAATGCTTTCCGCCGCTGGCAGAAGATGGCGCTCCCGAAGTGGGCTCATCTTGATATTCCTGAGATTGACTTTCAGGATATAATATATTATGCGGCTCCCAAGAGGGATGAGGACCGTCCGAAGGAGATAGATCCGGAACTGGAGAAGACATTCGACAAACTGGGCATTCCGCTTCATGAGAGGGCGGCTCTGGCCGGTGTGGCTGTGGATGCGGTTTTCGATTCCGTATCGGTGACTACGACTTTCCGTGCTGCGCTTGCAGAGAAAGGAATCATTTTCTGTTCTTTCTCTGAGGCCGTTCGTGAACATCCGGACCTTGTGAAGAAATATCTGGCTTCTGTGGTGCCTGTGGGAGATAACTTCTATGCGGCGCTCAATTCTGCCGTGTTCAGTGACGGCTCTTTCGTGTATATTCCGAAAGGGGTGCGCTGCCCTATGGAACTGTCGAGTTATTTCCGTATAAATGCGGCAGGAACAGGACAGTTCGAGAGGACGCTGATTGTGGCGGATGAGGGCTCGTATGTGAGTTACATGGAGGGATGTACTGCTCCTATGCGTGATGAAAACCAACTTCATGCGGCAGTGGTGGAGATTATTGTGGAGAAGGATGCCGAGGTTAAGTATTCGACCGTCCAGAACTGGTATCCGGGAGATGCCGAGGGTAAGGGAGGTATATTCAATTTCGTGACCAAGAGGGGTATATGCAAGGGTTCCGGAAGTCATCTTTCGTGGACTCAGGTGGAGACCGGCTCGGCGATAACCTGGAAGTATCCGTCAACTATATTGAAGGGAGACAATTCATCATCGGAGTTCTATTCCGTGGCTGTGACCAATAATTTCCAGCAGGCGGATACAGGAACGAAGATGATACATATCGGCCGCAATACTCGAAGCAAAATTGTCAGCAAAGGTATATCTGCAGGCCGTAGTCAGAACAGCTACCGCGGTTTGGTGAAGATGTTGGGAGGAGCAGACAATGCGCGAAATTTCTCGCAATGTGACAGCCTTCTGATCGGCGACAAGTGCGGAGCGCATACTTTCCCATATATAGAAAATGCCAATAAGACTGCTGTGGTGGAGCATGAGGCGACGACCTCGAAGATCAGTGAGGAGCAGCTCTTCTACTGTAATCAGAGAGGTATAGGGCCGGAGGAGGCCGTGGGACTGATAGTTAACGGATATGCCCGCGAGGTGCTGTCGAAACTTCCTATGGAGTTCGCCGTTGAGGCTCAGAAACTTCTGCAGGTGTCGCTTGAAGGGTCGGTCGGATAAGCAGTCGGCAGGAGGTGGGTGCAGGGACAATCCCTCCCATCGCAAGCGATGGGCCCCTCCCTCTGCGGCCAGAGGGGTAGCACGGTCCCTGCACCCACCTCCTGCCGACTGTCATGTCGAGCGAGCGGAAGCGAGTCGAGACATCTATAAAAAGAAAATGTAAATGGAGTTTTGGAATATCATATTGTTTGAACTGGGCGGAAAGCCGGTGCTGCTGATAGATTTGCTGTCGGCGGTGTTCGGTTTGACTACCGTGTTTCTGGCAGGGCGCAACAGCAAGTATAATTTCTATGTCGGATATATTTATACCGCATTGCTGTTCTTCATGTTCTGGCAGAAAAACCTGTACGCCAACCTGTTGTTGCAGCCCATTTCGCTGGGTATCAACATATTGGGGCAATATCGGTGGAGCCATCCGCGCAAAGATGAGGAGACCGACTCCGGAGACCTGAAGGTGACAATGCTGTCGTGGCCATCTCGCGCAGGTGTAGTGTCTTTGGTGCTGGTTCTGGCATTGGTTTGGGGATGGCTTATGAGTCAGTTAGGCACGAAGTGGTTTGTGGGATATTTCCCGGCCAACCCTCTTCCGTATCTTGACTGCGTGGTGACGGTGCTGATACTTACTGCGCAGACTCTGTCCGCTCTGAAGAAATGGGACTGCTGGATTGCATGGCTTTTTGTGAACATAGCCAACCTGACCCTGTATCTGAAGGCCGGACTGGTATTCATGCCGATAGTCAGCTGCCTTTACCTGATAAACGGTATATGGTCGCTGTTCTCATGGTACAGACTTTATAGGAAGGAAGCATAAAGCACCCAATGTCCATCCGTAAAAAGGGCGAAATTACGGACGGAGAGCAGCAAAACCGCCATCGCGTCCGTAAAACAGGCCGAAATACGGACGCATACATCAAAAGAACAGTGTCCATCCGTAAAAAGGGCGAAATTACGGACGGAGAGCAGCAAAACCGTCATCGCGTCCGTAAAACAGGCCGAAATACGGACGCAAAACAGAAAACCATATAGAAAAGAGAAAAATTATACGATATGAACGACATATTATTGAAGATTGAAGGACTGCACGCATGCGTTGAGGACAAGGAAATCCTCAAAGGAGTGGATCTGACTATCCGCAAGGGAGAGATTCATGCTATCATGGGTCCCAATGGCGCAGGAAAGAGTACGTTGTCTGCTGTGCTGACCGGAAAGCCGCAGTTCACCGTGACTTCCGGAACAATCGAATTCCTCGGACAGGATCTTCTGGCGATGAGTCCGGAAGAGCGTGCCTGGGCCGGACTTTTCCTTTCGTTCCAGTATCCTGTGGAGATCCCTGGAGTGACCATCACCAATTTCATGAAGACGGCGGTGAACGCTCATCGTGCAGGCAAAGGACTTGAACCTTTGAAAGCCGGCGATTTCCTGAAACTCATGCGTGAAAAGATGGCATTCGTACAGATGAAGCCGGAGTTTGCGAAGCGTGAGGTGAATGTGGGTTTTTCGGGAGGAGAGAAGAAACGTAACGAGATATTCCAGATGGCGATGCTGGATCCGACACTTGCCATTCTTGACGAGACGGACAGCGGACTCGATGTCGATGCTCTGCGCATTGTTGCCAACGGTGTGAATGCTCTGCATACTCCTGAAAAGGCGGCCATAGTCATAACCCATTACCAGAGGCTGCTTGACTACATCGTTCCGGATGTTGTGCATGTGCTCAAGGACGGGCGCATTGTCAAGACTGCCGGAAAGGAACTTGTGGCGGAGATCGAAGAAAAGGGTTATGATAATCTGTAGATGGTTATGGAAATGCTCAATGTAACTACTGGAGAACATATAAGTCGTGTTTATATATGCGACGGTCTCGATTCGTCCTGCGGTGATACGGCAGGCCAGTCGGAACTCGCTCCGCCGCAAACAGCGCAAATGCAGGTACAAGCCGGCATTCCGCAGCATATAGTGGTAGAGAGGAATTCTAAGGCTGATGTTGTCATACTGATCATGCCCGGAGTGTCCTGTGATATAAAACTGAATGTGAGTCTGGTCGGCGAAGGGGCTGAGGCGAATATATATGGAGCATACGTCTGCGGGGCAGATGAAAGGGTGAAGATAGCGGTGGATATGCACCATGATGTGCCTCATTGCAATTCCCGTCAACTTTTCAAAGGTATCGCCGGCGGAGCGTCAAAGGTTGATTTCTATGGTAAGATCATTGTGGCTCAGGATGCCCAGAGGACCGAGGCTTATCAGGAGAATCATAATATTCTCCTTTCCGACGATGCCAGAGTTGACACCAAACCGCAGTTGGAAATATATGCGGATGATGTGAAATGCTCACATGGCGCGACTATAGGCCGTCTCAACGAGGAGGAGCAGTTCTATATGCGCTCACGAGGCATCACTCTTGAGGATGCAAAAGTCCTTCAGATGATCTCCTTCCTCGCTCCGGTACTGGAAATCATTCCGGACCCTCAGCAGCGTGAAACCATATCCCAACAATTAGAATCAGCAATCCGTAAACTATAAATGATTACAACTCCGAACGTAAAGATAAATCTGGGTCTGAACATCCTTCGTAAACGGGAGGACGGCTTTCATGATCTGGAAACTCTTTTCATCCCATATTTCGGACTTCATGACACGCTTGAAATCATCGCGGGTGACGATTACAGCCGCACCTCTGCCGAACTGTTCAGCAAGTATGGCGAGGCGGCTCTCCCCTCATCACAGGGCAGCATGAAACCAGATGGTGTTTTTGGTGTGGAAACGTGTGAGCGCACAGCCCCGAAAATAGTCCAGGGCATATCAGAGGACGGCAAACTGATGATTACCATTGCCCGTGAGGAGGGTGTCGATTGGAACCCGCTCAGGGACCTGTGTGCAAGGGCATATATGCTGCTTGACGCAGATTTCAATCTGCCTCCGGTAAAGATTTTCCTTGAAAAGACATCGCCTGTGGGTGCTGGACTCGGCGGCGGTTCAGCGGACGCTGCCTTCACCTTGAAGATGCTCAATGAGATGTTCTCCCTCGGGCTTCCGGAGCAGAAGTTGGCACAATATGCCTCGCGCCTGGGAAGCGACTGCGCATTTTTCATATACAACCGCCCGATGATCGGGGAGGGACGGGGGGACGTCCTGACGGAGTTTGATCTGGGAAGATGTCTCGACTGGGCTCGACATGACAAGGAGGGCGTCCGATATGATAACGACGTTGAACAAGACGGCAATGAGTCACCATGTGATGAAGGCACAGTTCAATATGAATTGCAGGTCATCACCCCTGCGGGAATATCGGTTTCCACGGCCGAAGCATACGGCGGCATTGTTCCCAAACAGCCTTCCGTATCGCTCCGTGATGCCCTTGCAAGTCCGGTGGATAGGTGGCAGGACCTGCTGGTGAACGATTTCGAGACCACCGTATTCGCAAAGCACCCCGAACTGGCTGCCATCAAGCGCTCCCTCTATGACAGCGGCGCAGTCTATGCCTCCATGTCCGGCTCAGGCTCCGCCCTCTTTGCCATATATCGGAAATAGCCTATTACTGATTATCCGCCTTTCAGATCGGCTAATGCGTCCCTTCCGTCCGTAAAACAGGCGAAATTACGGACGGAGCAGGCTTTTCCCTGCCTTGCATCCGTAAAAAGGGCGAAAATACGGACGGAGCAGGGATTTTGCCGCTGTACGTATTCAGACATAGGAAGATCACCTGATTGTAATGATTATCCGTTATCAGTGCAGTATGCTGATCTGAAACGGGACCGTGACAAATTTTGCCAATTTTTTGTCACGGTCGTCCTCAACAACAATGTATCTATGGTGCGTCGTATGCTTCGGAGACTATCCAGTCAGTAAGTTTCCTTTCGGAGAATCTTGCAGGCGACTTTACATTTGACCTGACTGCAGTGGCGGCAGAAGAAGACCTTGCAATCGAAGGCGCAGACGCAGCCCTTGTGAAAACAAATGTGAGCAATACATTGTCTGTGGGCGTATCAGGCGGATTCCAGGCATAATGCTTTCGCCAATTATAACAATGACCAGATGACCATGTACAAAGCCATCATAAGTGCCACCAAGACCAAGATCCTGACCAACAGCAATTTCACCAAGGTCATTCCGAACGGCACCGCCATACAGAACATGCGTACAAGTTTTGTCGGCGACACCCTTACCCGCGACGGATACCACCTCCGCATATCCTGAATAGGCCTCAGTATGACTCTTTCGGCCGGCACCTGTATGGCTCGGTTTCCTGTGTCCGGAGCACAAGATGGAAAACAAGTACGATATTTGCTCAGTGGCGGAAAAATCAATGAAGCCATGAGACGCACACTTTTGCTTATAGCCATGACGGTTGCTGCCATGCAGACCGCTTCTGCGCAGGACCGTTTTGATGTATTCCCCACAATGTCCGAAAAGGATATTCCCTATCGCATTCCTGCCATTGCTGCTCTGCCGGACGGGACTGTGATTTGTGTCGCTGATTTCCGACATTCACGTAACGATATAGGCATAAAGAAGGATGGCAGGGTCGATCTGCATGTACGTGTAAGCCCTGACAACGGATGCTCCTGGGGAGAGATAAAGACCCTGATACCGGGAAAGGGTGCCCAGTCGCCTGACTTCATGAATGTGGCATTCGGTGACCCCTGCATTGTGGCGGACGACAAGAGTGGAAAGGTGCTCCTGATGAGTTGCGCCGGTAATGTGTCGTTCCCGAAAGGCACCAGGGAACACCATCAGGGCATTGCCCGTTTTTACAGTGAGGACGGCGGACAGACCTGGACCGCTCCGGAAGACATAGCGGAAAGCATATATGAACAGTTCGACGGGATCTCTCCGGTGAAGGCGATGTTCATCGCTTCGGGCAGGATATTGCAGAGCAGGTATGTGAAGAAGGGGAAATATCATCGTCTGTATTGCGCGGTGATGGTAAATGCCGCGGACAACACCAAGCGGAATCATGTGCTGTATTCCGATGATTTCGGGCAGACATGGTCGGTTCTGGGCGGACCTGAGACAGCACCGATACCGACCGGAGCGGATGAGGCCAAAGTCGAGGAACTGCCGGGTGGTTCGATACTTATAAGTTCTCGCACGGAAGACGAGGGCCGTCTTTTCAATATATACAGATTCGACAACAGGAGAAAGGCGACAGGCCGATGGGGCACCATGGCTCATTCCAGCGGGCATAACGGTGGCATCATAACGGAAAAGAACGCATGCAATGGCGGTCTGATGCTTGTTTCTGTGGTCCGTACTGAAGACGGCCGCAAAATGAATCTTCTTCTCCAGTCCGCTCCGATAGGTCCGGGCAGGACAAATGTCGGGATATACTACAAGGCTCTTGGGTCTCCGGGCGATTATACCACTCCGGAGCGCATCGCAAAGGACTGGGAGGGGGTATTCCGCGTTACCAGCAGGCCTTCCGCCTACTCCACGATGGTGATGCAGGCAGACGGGACCCTCGGATTTCTCTTTGAGGAGCAGACCCACTGCACTGATGCTGGCGGAGGCTATACGATTGTCTATGAGCGATTGAGCATAGACGAAATGACGGGCGGAGCATACACGGTGTCCTCCGGTCGCTGATGTATCCCGCGCAAAAACACCGTCAAAGTGCTCGCAAAACCTCCCAAAAAGGTGGCATCGCGGGCATTTTCCATATAAAACTGCTCGTGATACATAAAAAATCAGTACTTTAGTCGCGTAAAACGAAAATCTATGGACTATTCACAGGCAATACTCGCGGTCAATGCGGCCAGCATTGCGATACTTCTGTTCTTCACGGCCCTGCTGCTCGCCACTTCAAGATATCATGGAGCACGAGGATGGGCGGCTCTTGTGACTTTTGTGCCGACGGTGCCGGTGTATCTGTATAACTTTACACGTATGATGGGGTGGCACGGAGTGGCTCTGTTCATGTTTCCGATTTCCTTTTCTGTAAATACTTTGCTGATGCCGCTGCTATGGC
>SUYM01000017.1 GCA_015060455.1 Bacteroidales bacterium | reverse complement strand
TGTCAGTCAGAACGGTGGAGTCATATATGACCTCTGCCCTCAAGATTTTGCGCATCGTGCTTAAAGACTATCTGTTTTTGCTGCTGATGCTTATCTGATTTTCACTATCTTTGCACCGATATATATAGGTATGACACCTCTTGCATTTTTAGGCTTTCTGGAATTGTCCGTAGCGGACATCCTCGACATAATTCTCCTCGGCCTGATCATTTTCTTCATGTTCAAGTGGATCAAGGGCACATCGGCCATGAGCATATTCGTGGCTATCGTGTCGCTGTTCCTCATCAGGGTTGTAGTGGGGGCATTCAACATGAGGCTGATGACCGCCATAATGGATATGTTGCTGGATGTGGGTGTCCTCGCCCTCATAGTCATCTTCCAGCCGGAAATCAGAAAGTTCCTCATGAGGCTTGGCAACAGGTATATGAACAGCAAGGGCGGGCGTAAGTTCCTCAACAGGATTCTTGGCAGAAAAACCGCAATAGGCGCCGGGGCGACCATAACGAACGAGATTGCCGAAGCCTGTGCGAGAATGTCGGAGGACAAGACAGGAGCCCTGATCGTCATTGCGCACAGCAGTCCGCTTGACGAGATCATCAGCACGGGAGACCGGATAGATGCGGCAATTCACCGTCGTCTGCTGATGAACCTGTTCTTCAAGAATTCGCCATTGCATGACGGCGCTGTCATAATCAGCGGGAACAGGATCGTGGCCGCACGATGCACCCTGCCGATCACGGAGAAGACCAACATCCCGGCCAGATACGGAATGAGGCACAAGGCGGCGATAGGCATCACGGAGGAGACTGACGCAGAGGCAGTGGTGGTGTCGGAGGAGACCGGAAGGATAGCATACGTAAAGGGAGGGACAGTCACCCCTATAAACAACATAAATGAACTGAAACTGCTCCTGGGAGCAGCAACTGGAGAAGAATAGGAGAGAAAGCAGTTGAAAGAAGGTACAGACAGAATACAGGAAAGGCTTGAGCAGAAGATAGGGTTTGACCGCATAAGGCAGATCATATCGGACAGATGTTCCACATTATACGCAGCCGAGAGGGTTGCCTGCGAGACTTTTTCCACAAAGGAGGCCCAGATACGCAAACGTCTGCTTCTGACAGACGAGATGAGGCTGATAATGATGTTCGAGGATTCCTTCCCGTCGGGAGGATTCATTGATTGCATAGATTTTCTCAAACCGCTGGAGAGCACATCTTCGGCGATTGATCTTGTGTCCCTGCGCAAACTCCGCACCATGCTGGAGACTCTTCGCAAGGTGACTGATTTTTTTGCAGGCATCAAGGACGGGGTATATCCGAACCTCAAACGCATGTCGGCCCATGTGATGAATTTCCCTGAGGTGCAGCGGAAGATCGACGGAATCATAGACAGATATGGCGAGGTAAAGGACACGGCTTCCGACGCGCTTTATGAGATCCGCAGGTCGCTCAGGGAGAAGGAAGGAGCCATCTCACGCCGCATGAGCGCGATATTGAAAAGGGCTCAGGAAGAGGGCATCGTGGATGGAGATGCGGGAGTATCCGTACGTGACGGCAAGATGCTCATACCGGTCAGCGCCGCAAACAAGAAGAAGATCGCCGGATTCATATATGACGAATCTGCCACAGGAAAGACGGCATACATCGAGCCGGCAGAGGTCGTGGAACTGGACAACCAGATAAAGGAACTGCGTTTCAGCGAGCAGAGGGAGATACTGCGGATTCTTCTCGAATTCACAGATTTCCTGCGTCCTTATATTCCTGACCTGCTCAACGGAGCCCGCTATATAGGTGAAATAGACTTCATCATGGCCAAGGCGCAGGTGGCACTGGATTTTATAGCCGGCATGCCTGTAATATCGGATAACGGGGAACTTAATCTGCGCAAGGCCCGTCATCCCCTGCTTGAAAGGGCGCTGCGCAAGGAGAAGAAGGAGATCGTGCCGCTGACGGCGACACTCAACCCCGGCAAGCATATTCTTCTGATTTCAGGTCCGAACGCCGGAGGAAAATCCGTATGCCTGAAAACAGTGGGCCTGTTGCAGTATATGTTCCAATGGGGCATGCTCATCCCTACGTCCGAGTCTTCGGAACTGCCGGTGTTTGACAGGATCATGGTGAGCATAGGAGATGACCAGTCCATCGACAACGACCTCAGTACATACAGTTCGTTCCTTGCAGATATGAAGACTATGCTGGCACAGGCGGATTCGCGCACGCTTGTGCTCATTGACGAGTTCGGAAGCGGCACTGAGCCTGCTGCCGGAGGAGCCATAGCGGAAGCCATACTGAGTGAGTTTGACAAGAGGGGTGTCTATGGAGTCATAACCACGCATTACACCAATCTGAAACTGTACGCGTCCGCTGATACCGGAGTCATGAACGGGGCTATGATGTTCGATGTAAAGAATATCGCGCCTATGTTCAAACTGGAGATGGGGCTTCCGGGCAATTCCTTCGCCTTTGAACTTGCACGCAAGATGGGTATGCCTGAGGCTGTCATCAAGGATGCGGAGGCACGTGCAGGCGAGGAGTTCGTGGGTATGGAACGCAACCTGCGCAAGATTGCCCGCAACCGTAAGGCGCTGGACGAGAAACTCGAAAGGATAAAGCATACAGACCGGACCTTGGAGAGCATTACCGACAGATATCAGAAGGAACTCCAGCAGATAAAGCAGACCAAGAAGGAGATCATCGACCAGGCGAAGAAGGAGGCTGAGGAGATAATCCGCAGTGCCAACCGTCAGGTGGAGAACACCATCAGGACCATCAAGGAGTCGCAGGCCGAGAAGGAGACGACTCAGGTGGCGCGCAAGGAACTGAGCGGATTCATGTCACTTCTGGCAGCGAAGAAGGAGCAGGAGCAGAAGGAGAAGGATGATTACATCGAGCGTAAGATAAAGCAGATAGACGCGCGCCGGGAAAGGCAGATGCAGCGCAAGGCTCAGAAGGCGGATGAGAAGGCTGCGGCCCAGGCACGGGAGGCGCTTGCGGAGCAGCAGAGGGAGGCCGCATTCAGGTCGGCGCCTCTGAAAGTCGGCGAGAAGGTGCGGGTGAAGGATAACGGCATGGTCGGCGAGGTGACCAAGGTATCTGCCAAAGCGGTTGTCGTTGCCATCGGAAACATCAGCAGCAAGATGCCTGCTGACAGGGTGGAGCGCATCACCTCAAATGAGTTCAAGTCAGCGGTCAAGGAAACGGCACGGCCAGTGAGCGCTGTCAAGGTGGATTCGTCGATTTCCGAGCGCAAACTGAACTTCAAGACAGAAATTGACCTGAGAGGGGCGCGTCTGAGCGATGCCCTGGAGCAGGTCACAAGATATATAGATGACGCGGTGATGCTGGGCATGGGCAGTGTGAGGATCATACATGGAAAGGGCACCGGCGTGCTTCGTGACGAGATTCAGAAACTGCTGCGGACTATGCCGGGAGTGGCAAGCGCAAAGGATGAGCACATTCAGTTCGGCGGCAGCGGCGTGACGGTGGTGACCTTCGAGTAGGACGGCGCCTTGGCGGACAGCGGCGACGGACCGTCCATGAAACAGGCCCGAAACGTGGACGGGAGACGGAAAATTTATATGAATATGAGAAAAGTATTGATATTGGTTGCGGTTGCAGTGATTACAGGCGGCTGTTTTCAAGGCAACAGATCAGAGGCAGGACCGAAGGAGGCCTTGGAGATATATTACAGGCACCTTTGCAAGGGGGATTTTGCTGGGGCGGCAAGCCTGTGCGACACCCTGAGCATGGCAGAGCATATTGCGGCTTTCCGCTCTGCATGGGAAGAGGCTGACAGTTCAGTGGCAGCGGTTGCCTCTGACATATTGTCAGAAATGAGTCTGAATGTCACTGACGAGATAAAAAACGGACAGAAAAGGACACTGTTCTACGAATTGACGGCCACAGATGGTCAGAGCAAGGAAAAGGTGGCCACTTTAAGAAAGGAGGAGGGAGCATGGAAGATAGAGGAAATCACAGACAGGCATTAGGCATTGCCGGCGAAAATACGGCTTGCAGATATCTGGAAAGCATCGGGCATACCATATTGGAGAGGAATTACAGGAGCGGACACTGCGAAATTGACATAATTTCAGCCGACCCCGAAGGAATACATTTTGTAGAGGTCAAGACCCGCCAGAGGAGCGTGCAGGCGCCTCCGCAGGAAAATGTTGGCAGAATCAAGCAGCAACGGCTGGCCAGAGCGGCACTGGGATACCTCAACACCGCCAAAGGACTCCCCTACGGGAACATGGAATGTTTCTTCGATGTCATAGCCATAACATTTGAAGACGGAGGGCAGAATATAGAATGGATACCGCAGGCATTTATACCTTTATATATATAAAGCCCGGAGCCTTCAACAGGACAGGAACAGTGAAGAATCGACAAACATATAATAAACAAAACTGATAAACATGAATAAAAACAACTGCTATTGCGTGATCATGGCCGGTGGAGCCGGAACAAGATTCTGGCCTGTCAGCCGCGTCGCAAAGCCGAAACAGTTTCTTGATGTCGCCGAAACAGGCAAGACATTCATAAGACACACATACGACAGATTTCTGAAAATTCTGCCACAGGAAAACATTCTCATAGTCACGGCCGAGAAATACCGCGACCTGGTTATGGAACAGATACCGGAACTCCAGAGCGGGAACCTTCTTCTTGAACCATATCCGAGGAACACCGCGCCGAGCACCGCGTATGCCACCTACACGCTCCTGAAGCGCAACCCGGACGCCCACTGCGTAATCATGCCGGCGGACTATATCATTGACAATGAGGAACTTTTTGTCGAGACCATACACAACGCATTCGACTACATCGAGCAGAACGACGTCCTGCTTACACTCGGCGTGGCACCGACCCGCCCTGAGACCAACTACGGATATGCCCAGGTATGCGGAGGCCGGGACGCATTACAGAGCAAACTGCCGGTAAAGGTCAAGACATTCACGGAAAAGCCAGACAGAGACCTCGCAAAGGTATTCCTCGCATCCGGGGAATTTCTATGGAACGCCGGCATCCTTCTTTGGAAAGTATCGACATTCCGTCATGAAATGGAGAAGCACATGCCACAGGTCACAGGACTGTTCAAGGGTTGGGAACACGCCTTGGGAACACCTGTCGAAACGGATTTTCTTACCAAGGCCTTTTCCGATTGCATGAACATATCCCTGGCTTACGGAGTAATGGAAAAGACCGACAAGGCATGGATATACCCTGTTACATTCGACTGGCAGGACGTAGGAACATGGGAGTCGCTCTACAACTATATGGCGGCCATCCGCGACAGGAACGGGAATGCGATAAGCGCGGGCAAGGTGCTGTCTGAGAACACCAGTGACTCACTCGTCATCGAGCCTGAGAAGAAAAAACTTATAGCAATAAGCGGATTGGAGGACTATATTGTCATCGATACCGACGATGTGCTGCTGATCTGTCCTAAGGACGACAGGAAGTTCAAGGACTTCATTTCACAGATCGGCATGCCGGAATACGAAAAATATCGTTAAGATTGCCGGTCAAGCCGGCAATGACGAAACTTCAACCGTCATTCCCTGAACATTACGTCATTCCCTGAACATTACGTCATTCCCGACCTGATCGGGAATCTAAACACAAACCGTCATTCCCGACTTGATCGGGAATCTAAACAGAATTTATATGGAAAAGAGAATTCAGGCCGACATGGTTTCGGCAATGAAGGAAAAGAATGCAGTGAAACTCGCATCACTGCGCGCAATCAAGGCGGCAATCCTCCTGGCAAAGACAGCCGAGGGCGGAAAGTCGGAAATCACAGACCAGGAAATCGTCAAGATAATCCAGAAACTCGTGAAGCAGCGCAAGGAAAGCGCCCAGCAATATACAGACGCAGGCCGCCCTGAACTCGCTGCAAACGAACTTGCAGAGGTTGCCGAGATGGAGGTATATCTTCCGAAGCAACTGTCAGAAGAAGAGGTCAAGGCGGAACTCACCAAGATCATCGCCGAGGTGGGAGCATCGAAGCCGTCCGATATGGGCAAGGTCATGGGCGTTGCCACAAAGCGTCTTGCAGGACTTGCGGAAGGCCGCCTCATCTCCACCCTCGTGAAGCAGTTGCTGGCGTAGTTCGTTCCAAACCTGCAATTTCAGCAAAAAATAGAGTGTTTTTGCTTGAAAATATTTTCAAAATTCGCTGTCTGAAATATACTCCGTCCGTAATTTCGCGTATTTTACGGACGGAGTATGTATTTTGAACTGCACCACTTTTTCTGTGATTTTTCTGCCGGCTTGTCTTAGGCAATATCTCTTTTCGCAGCCCGTAGATGACAGGGACCGTGACAAAAATCGGCCTGGATTTGTAGCGAAGGTCCCGTTTTTGAGGCTGAAATGCCGTTTATGAGGACCTTCGTGACAATTTTTACCGATTTTTTGTCACGGTCGTCTGGCGGGCTGTGCAAAAAACGCTGCCGTAACAGCAGGACGCACACCAATGCTCTTTACGTTACACCAGCGGCTGGCCTGTCATGGCTTCCGGCTGCTCGATACCCATCAGTTTGAGGATGGTAGGAGCAACGTCTGCGAGTTTTCCGCTCTTGACTTCCTTCACCTGGTCACCTGCATTGATGACGATGAAAGGAACGTCGTTCAGAGAGTGTGCGGTGTTTGGTGAACCGTCAGGATTTACAGCGTAGTCTGCGTTTCCGTGGTCTGCAGTAAGCAGGACTACATATCCCTGTGCCTTTGCAGCCTCAACCACTTTCTCTACGCATGCATCCACTGCCGAAACAGCCTTGCGGATTGCTTCATACACACCAGTGTGGCCGACCATATCGCCGTTTGCGAAGTTAAGGATGATCAGGTCATTGCGTCCGCTGTTGATTGCGTCAACGAGTTTGTCTGCAACCTCAGGTGCGCTCATCTCCGGCTGAAGGTCGTATGTCGCTACCTTCGGAGAGTTCACGAGGATACGGTCCTCGTTCTCGAAAAGCGCCTCTGCACCACCGTTGAAGAAGAATGTCACATGGGCATATTTCTCTGTCTCTGCAATGCGGAGCTGGTTCTTTCCTGCCTTGGATACGACCTCTCCGAGAGTCTGCTGTACGTTTTCCTTGTCGAAAAGGATGTGCAAGCCCTTGAATGAAGCGTCGTACGGAGTGAGGCAGCAGTAGTAGAGCGGAAGAGTGTGCATTCCGAACTCCGGCATGTCCTGCTGGGTGAGAACTGCTGTGAGTTCGCGGGCACGGTCGTTACGGAAGTTGAAGAAGATCACTGCGTCGCCTTCCTTGATGGTTGTGAGCGGCTGTCCGTCAGCGCCTGTAATGGCGATAGGCTTGATGAACTCGTCAGTTACACCCGAGTCGTATGAAGCCTGAATAGCCTCTGTTGCAGATGTTGCATGAACGCCCTTGCCCTCAACTAGAAGGTCGTATGCCTCTTTGACTCTCTCCCATCTCTTGTCGCGGTCCATAGCGTAGAAACGTCCGCACACAGAAGCAACCTTTCCTGTTGATGCCGCCATCGCAGCCTCAAGGCCTTCCACGAAGCCTTTTCCGCTCTTAGGGTCAGTGTCGCGGCCGTCCATGAAGCAGTGTACATATACATCTTCAAGACCATATTCCTTTGCTACATTAAGGAACTCATATACATGCTCAAGCGAACTGTGCACACCGCCCATGGATGCAAGTCCCATAAGGTGAAGTTGCTTTCCGTTTGCCTTTGCATAGTCGTATGCCGCCTTGATTTCTGCATTTTCAAGCAGTCTGTGCTCGCGGCATGCTATGTTGATCTTCACCAGGTCCTGATATACCACGCGGCCTGCGCCAAGGTTGAGGTGACCCACCTCGGAGTTTCCCATCTGCCCGTCAGGAAGGCCCACATATTCTCCGCAGGCCTTGAGAGTGCTCATAGGGTACTGCTTGCGGAGAGCCTCGATGTAAGGCGCGCCCTGAGTGTAGATGACATTTGATTCGTCCTGTCTGCCCTCGCCCCATCCGTCGAGGATCATAAGAAGTACTTTGTTGTTCATATTGTGTTGATTTATATTTATATACTTATTGATATATCCTGACAAAGATACAATATATGCACCGAAAACCGACACTCTTTAAGTTAAGATTTTATTATATTTGTCAGACTAACGCATTAAACACCTGAGACTATGCTGGCAAAGGAAATAACACAATGCATCGAAGACATGCTGAACGCTGCATGCAACGGAAGAATCAGTCTTGAAATGCAGATAAGGGCCTACGACCTGCTGGATCATATATTGGACGTGGATTGCAGCGGTGTCGCAGGTCCGGCGGAGGCGTTCCGCGAGCAGTATTATCACCTTGAAACGGAATTGAAGGCGGCCTTCGATGAAGAGGCCTTGAAGGAAGAGGCCCGGAAAATGATGGCACCCTACATCAATGAGTTAGACAAGGCGGCAGAAAACGCAAGGAAGGCCTCGGCCCTGCACGAGGCCGCCAAACAGACATTCGAACTATGGAACAACGGCGGGTTCTTCGAGAGGAACAAGGCTCTGCGCAACCTCAGGAAGATGGCCGGCTTCCGTCTGGAATCTTCGCGTATAGGAAACTTTGTTGCAAAGACCTTCGACCTGATGAACGAGGCGAACATGAAATGTGCCCAGGCCCAGCAGGCGCTCTTCAACGCCAACGTATCATATAAGATAAAGCCGGGACTATATTCCAAAATAGCCTCGGCCCTGTCTTGCTGATTCCGATGCCACCGCTATCGCCTGCCATGCTTCTTGCGGCGATGGCTTTTGCGGGTGTATTTCAGGATTACGGCAGCAACAAGTCCTCCGAGCACAAGCACGATGATGACATATGTGAAGGCGGAAGCATTGGAGCCTTTGACGCGGGACCACATTTTCAGAAGTTCCTCTGTGCCCACATCATGCATCATGGCACAACGCGAAATTGTCGCTCCGTCCGGATACATGATAGGGTTCACGCAGGCCTGTGAAGCTTCCTCACCAAAGAAATAACTTACATCTACCGGCTCATACTCCTGATCGTCACTCATGGCTTCAAGCACCTGAGAACCGCCGACCGCACTCACATAGCCGGTCATATCCATATTGCGAAGCGCATTCTCCGGCATACACATGAAATTGATGAAATAACTTGCAGCCTTGACGTTGCGGGCATATTTCGGAATCACCCAACCGTCAAACCACACGGCACTGCCTTCCTGCGGAATTGAATATTCCAGTTCCACTCCCATTTCGGTAGCCTCCTCAATAGCCCACTGGGCATCTCCGCTCCACGAAAAATTCAGCCATGCAAGTTCCTTGGTCATCTGCTCCTTGCCGAAGTCCGCTTCCCATCCGCCGATATTCTCCTTGAATGAATTGAGATAATCCTCGACAAGGGCGACGGACTGCTCCGAGGTGTCGAATGAAACCTGACTGAGGGTTGTCCGGCCGGCCTCTATATCCTCCCTTTTCAACGCCGCAAGCAAGGACGTATATATGTCACGGAACGCGTCTTTCATCAGCACCTTGCCTTCGAATCCTTCTGCGCGAAGCACTTCCCAACTTTGCGCCTGCTCGTCCGAGACATATTTCGGATTATATATCAGTCCCACCGTGCCCCACATATAGCCTACGGAGTAATCCCGGGCGTCTTTGCCATGACCTTCTATCTCCGAGAACTTTTCTGAAATATATGGCGATACATTGTCCAGATAGTTCGGAGTCTGACCGAAATCTTTGTCTATGGGCAGCAGAAGGTCGTTGCGGAGCATTCTCTCGATGATATAGTCCGAAGGGCAGACCACATCATAATCTTCATGTCCGAGTTCGATCTTCGAGAGCATGGTTTCGTTGATGTCGAAGGTCTGATATATGATCTCGACAGTCTCTCCGGTCTGCTCGTGGTACCACTGTTCGAACTCGTCAAGAAGTTCCTCATCTATATAGTCGGCCCAGTTATACACTTTCAGGATGCTGCTCCTGTCCTGAGAGCAACCCCAAAAAGTCAATGCCACAAGGGCGGCGAGAAAAATTTTCTTCATATCTATTTAGCGGCTTTTTCAGCGGCGCGGGCCTTTCTGAGGTTAATGACTATAAGCAGGGCAAGGATACCCAGGAACAGGATTGTGATCATCGGACGGAGTTCCGGAGTGAGGCCTCCCTTGCGGGCATCGGTATAGATATAGGTCGAAAGCGTGTCCAGACCTATTGTTCCGCGGGTGAAGAAGGTCACGGCAAAGTCGTCCAGCGACATTGTGAACGCGAGGATGAAGCCGGATATCATACCCGGTTTCAGAATAGGCAGCAGCACCTTGCGCAGAGCGTAGAACGGAGTCGCGCCAAGGTCCAGAGCCGCCTCGTATATATTCGGATTCATCTGGGTCAGTTTCGGCAGCACGCTCAGCACCACGTATGGGGTGCAGAAGGTGATGTGTGCCAATATGACCGTGGTATAGCCCTGACTGATGTGCAGGAACACAAAGAGCAGGAAAAGGGATACACCGGTGATGATATCCGGATTGAGCATAGGGATATTGTTCAGAAAGGTGATGGCCTGCTTGCCGCGTCCCTTCATGTTGTGGATGCCGATGGCTGCGATGGTGCCGATCAGTGTGGAAACCCCCGCTGCGACAAGGGCGATGAGAAGTGTGTTCTGGATTGCGGACATGAGCGAACCGGAGCCCTGCATGTCACCCGTGAACAGATTGGAGTACAGTTTTGTGGAAAAACCTGTCCAGTTGCCGAGTACCTTGCTTTCGGTGAAAGAAAAGACTGCAATGAACACGATAGGGGCGTAAAGCACGATCAGCAGCAGCCATATGTAGCATTGGACGAAAAATCTCTTCATACCTTATACCCTCCCTTCGTTAAGATCCTTCTTGTTGTCCTGAAGAAGGCTGGTTATACCTATGATCACGAGCATCACGAGCGACAGTGCGGCACCATAGTTCCACATTCCGGAATTGATATTCTCCTGAATGATGGTACCGAAGAGTTTAATCTTGTTGTTGGTCAGGAACTCAGATATGGCGAATGTGCTCACGGTCGGCATGAACACCATCATCACGCCGCTGACCACTCCCGGCATGGAAAGCGGCACCTGCACCTTCCAGAACACCTGCCATGGGGTCGCTCCGAGGTCCGAGGCGGCCTCGGCGTATGACTTGTCCATCTTTTCCAGGATATTGTATATCGGGTAGATCATGAACGGAAGATAGTCATAGACCATACCTGCAAGAAGGGTCCCCTTGCCGAGTTGGATGCCCAGCACATTGAACAGTTCAGTGGTTGCCAGCGTCCTCATCAGGGCGTTGATCCACATCGGCATGATGAAGAGGACTATCGTGATTGCGCTCCTGTTGAGTTTCTTGTTCGCAAGAATCCATGCTGCCGGATAACCAAGGAGGACGCAGATGGCTGTGTTCTCTATGGCCACCTCCAATGACAGGGCAAAGGTCTCCAATGCGTCCTTGTCCGTGAAGAACTTGGTGAAGTTGCCGAGCGTGAAATTTCCGCCGGCATCCCTGAACGCATAGAACATAATCAGGATGAGCGGCAGCGCTACAAACAGCACCAGAAATATAGCATAGGGCAATGCCCATGTACTTCTTTTATTCATCGCACTTAGTGATCTTGATGTCCTTAGGATCAATGTTAATACCCACAAGGTCTCCCTTGTCCCAGATGTCGTTGGTGTCAACCCATACATAATCACGATGGGCTGTGCGGATTGCAAGATGGTAATGGTCTCCCTTATAGAGAAGGAAATGTACCTCGCCTTCAAGGGTTCCGTCTTCCGGATGGTCGATCAGATCCACCTTTGCGAAATCAACCTGCACCTTGACCTTCGTGCCGGTCTCAAGATCCGTCCTGCACACCCACTCCTCACCAAGGAACTCGACCTTGTTCTCTCCTGTAATCTCGCCTTCAAACTCGTTGCATACCCTTTCCTTGTGCATCACCTGAATGTCCGCAGGCCTGATGATAAGGCCCACCGTCGAATCCGGTTCAAAAGCGTTATAGTCCTGAATCATAAGTTCATAGCCCTTGTCAGTATCTACGAACATCTCGTAATGGACACCCTTGAAGGTGCATGACTTGACCTTTGCAGTGAACTGGGCGCTTTCGAGTTTGTTGGTCATATATATATCCTCCGGACGCACGACCACATCCACGGCCACGTCCTCGCCGAATCCCTCATCCACGCAGTCGAACTCATGTCCGGCAAACTCCACGAGCCTGTCCTTGACCATTCTTCCGTTGAGGATGTTCGATTCTCCAATGAAATCTGCCACAAAGGCGTTCTGAGGCTCGTTATATATGTCTGTCGGAGTGCCCACCTGCCTTATGTTACCGTCATCAAGCACCACGATAGTATCTGAAAGGGTAAGCGCCTCCTCCTGGTCATGGGTCACGTAGATGAAGGTGATGCCGAGTTTGCGGTGCATCTCCTTGAGTTCGATCTGCATGTCCTTGCGCATCTTCAGGTCAAGGGCGGAAAGAGGCTCGTCGAGCAGGAGCACCTTAGGCTGGTTCACGATGGCCCTTGCGATGGCCACGCGCTGCTGCTGACCACCTGAAAGCGACTCCACATCCCTGTCCTCATAGTCTGTCATGCTCACCATCTTCAGCACCTTGCGGACCCTTTTGTCGATTTCCGCCTCAGGCACCTTCTGGAGTTTGAGACCGAAGGCGATGTTTTCATATACATCAAGATGAGGGAAGAGGGCATAGCGCTGGAACACAGTGTTCACAGGCCTCTCGTGCGGCGGCATATCCGTAATGTCCATACCGTTGATAAGTATCTCGCCAGAATCGGGAGAACCGAAGCCGGCGATCATTCGCAGGAGGGTCGTCTTTCCGCAGCCGGACGGACCGAGGAGGGTGAGAAATTCTCCCTGCTTTACAGAGATGCTGATATTGTTGAGAATGCATTTTTCGCCGAAACTCTTGCTGACATTCCTTATCTCGATTATGTTTTCGCTTTTCTTCATATTCCAATGGAAAATTCCTTCGCCGACGCTCCGGATGATAGTGATGCTATTTGTTTATAAGTTTGGAAACCAATGCCTTTCCAGCCTTGGTAAGGTTGAGGTTCCAGGTAAGACCTATATTGATGTAATGACCTGCCGTCAGGTGCGAGTTCGACGCCCATATAGCATGGACTCTTACGTCCTTATATGATTTGAGAGGGAAAAATTCCACTCCTGCGCCGTAGAAGAAATTGTTTCCAGTGAACGGAACTTCCTCAACTCCGGGCACAAGCGAAACCAGCGGATCTTCTGTTTCTGACGGACTGACATAAGTGGTCAGCGCCACCTTTTCAAAACCGACCTTTACAAATGCGCGTCCCCATTCCCACTCGTATGCAGGCATGAAGTTCACTGTGAAGTCTTTGGTGAAAGCCGCTTTCAGATCTGTGCAGCGGGTCGAATAATCAAGGTCAAAGGTAAAGTCGCCTGCATAGAAACGGTTTCCGAGGTTCAGGGCCTTGACGAACCTGCCCCTCTGATATTCCCACATATTGACGCTCCAATATGAATTGTAGCAGTCCCACTCTCCCTGCCATGCAAGCGAATAGGCAAAGAGGTTGAATATCTCGATATCGGAAAACGGAGAATTGGTGCATTGGAGCATAAGTGTCTGACCCTCTGCCGGATAAGCACCCACCAGGAGTCCCCACTGCCAAGGAGATACATTGTTCCAGAACTGTGAGTTCATCTCCCCGTAGCAGTTGAGGTCGTATTCGTCATACTCGAATCCTCCGACCTTTATGTCCTGCTTGCCTGCTGAAATACAGAACCAGTCATGCTCAAAGTCGAGCGTCAGCCAGTTTGTATTGCCGAAACCGGGTTCGTCGCCGCCCTCAAAAGAAGCCAGCCGATGATTCAGACTATATGAAAAATGTGGACTAATCTTACCGTTTATATCCAAAAACAGACCGTTGCCTCCAAATCGGCCGGTACCTTCTGCAAAATCATGGCTATATCCAAAACGGGTATCCAATCGTACCTCCGGAATATAATCTATGGTTTCACATTGTTTTGCATCCCCCCAGGATGACATCTGCATTGTCGCAGTACTATCGACTTCCTGCGCACTGACTGCAGAGCCGATTGCCAACATGGCAACCCCCAAAAAGACAGACAGTTTTCTCATTTACTAATCTACGGTAAAATCCATAAAAGGTTTGTTTGGTCAGACTTTTATATCATGAAAAGCGGTCATAAGCCGGCTCCGGCTCACAATCGCTTTGCATATCGGGGACAAAAATAAAATAACTTTTTGATAAATCGCCCTTTTGGATGGAATTTTTACAGATATTTTTCGGGAATAGGCACAACAGGAGGGTCCTTCCAGAAGATTGAGAAATAGAAAGCCTGAAAATCGCCGTCTTCCCAGATATGTACAAGTTCCTCGGTCAGTTTGTCGTCTCCCTCCGGGTCGTATGGCTTCTTGAGGTCGGTGCCGAAGATTTTCGCTATGCCCTGCCAGAAGGCCGCCGCAATGCTGTTCTTATAATCCTTGATTATGTTATATGAGGACTTGCCCACCTCCCGGTCTATGAGTTTCATGAGCAGGGCGCCCTGGCTGACAGTCATGTTGCGCATCTGACTTTCAAACACATCAAAAAGTTCCTTCTGGATGCCGGCAATATACCTGTCCCGCTTTGCCCACCTGAGATTGTCTGCCGCGATGGTGCTGTCCGCCTCCTGCACAAGCCTGCGGGCCACCAGCGCGTATGGATAGGCCTTGCTGAAATTATGCACCAGCCTGTAATATTTCCGCCATTCGCGTCCTTTCTGCCTGGGAAGGCGAGAATACACCTTTGAGGGGCGTATGGTGCCGAAATACATGGTATCGCCGTTCTCGACCATATAGTTCATAGGGGCATCATCGGGCTTTCCGACCACTCCCCACACCGCTGAGGCGCCCACCGGCTGAGACCTTTTTCTGTCTGACTGGGCATATATGGTCATTCCTGTCGCCATAGAAAGCAACAGAACAAGAAATATGACCGGGCGCATCTTCATAATCTTGGCAAATTTAATGAAATTCGCATAAATTGATTATTTTTGTGGGATTTTGAAAATAAACAACATACAGATATGTACAGAACTCATACCTGCGGGGAACTCCGCATCGAAAATGCAGGCCAGAGCGTAACCTTGGCCGGATGGGTACAGAAGTCAAGGAAACTTGGCGGAATGACCTTCGTTGACCTCAGAGACCGCTATGGCATCACACAACTTGTGGTTGATGCTCATGCAGCACAGGAACTTCAGGACCTTGCATCAGGTCTGGGACGCGAGTGGGTGCTTCAGGTGACAGGACAGGTGATCGAGCGTCAGAGCAAGAACCCTAAGATGCCGACCGGCGACATCGAGATTGCAGTCAGCGACATCAAGGTCCTCAACAAGGCCAACACGCCTCCGTTCACAATCGAGGACGAGAGCGACGGCGGCGAGGAACTCCGCGCAAGATACCGCTATCTTGACCTGCGCAGAAACCCTTTGCAGAGAGCGCTCAAGATACGTCACCAGATCGCTCACGAGGTGCGCAACTATCTCGACTCACAGAATTTCCTTGAAATAGAGACTCCATATCTTATCAAATCGACTCCGGAGGGAGCCCGCGACTTTGTGGTTCCTTCACGCATGAACCCCGGACAGTTCTATGCCCTGCCTCAGTCGCCTCAGACCTTCAAGCAGTTGCTTATGGTGGCCGGCTACGACCGCTATTTCCAGATTGTGCGCTGCTTCCGTGACGAGGACCTCCGCGCTGACCGTCAGCCTGAGTTCACTCAGATCGACTGCGAGATGTCATTCGTGGAGCAGGAGGATGTCCTGAATACCTTCGAGGGCATGATGAGGACCCTCTTCAAGAATGTGCTCGGAGTGGAGATTGCAGAGCGCATTCCGCGTATGAGTTGGTATGACGCGATGGATTTCTATGGAAGCGACAAGCCGGACATCCGTTTCGATATGAAGATCCATGAGATCACAGACCTTGTCAAGGGTTATGGCTTCTCCGTCTTTGATGGTGTTGACTATATCGGTGCCATCAACGTGGAAGGTGCGGCAGCATATACACGCAAGCAGATCGACGAACTCACAGAGTGGGTGAAGAGGCCTCAGGTGGGAGCCAAGGGTCTTGTATATATAAAGGTAAATGAAGACGGCAGCATCAAGTCTTCAATCGACAAGTTCTATACTCCTGAGCAGTTGCAGGCAGTTGCGGACCGTCTCGGCGCGAAGAAGGGCGACATGATGCTCGTGCTCTGCGGAGCAAAGAGAAAGACCCAGAACATGCTTGGTGTACTCCGTATCGAGATGGGTAACAGGCTCGGTCTTCGTGATCCGTTCAATTTTGCGCCTCTCTGGGTGGTGGATTTCCCTCTCGTGGAGTGGGACGACGAGACCCAGCGTTTCTACGCAATGCACCATCCGTTCACGGCACCTAAGCCGGAGCATGTGGAACTGTTTTACAGTGACAGGAAGGAAGACCTTGAAAAGGTATGTGCGAACGCATACGACTTTGTCCTCAACGGCACCGAACTCGGCGGCGGATCTATCCGTATCCACGAGGCGGCAATGCAGGAGCGTATGTTCGAGGTGCTCGGCATCAGCAAGGAAGACGCAGAATACAAGTTCGGCTTCATCATCAACGCCTTCAAGTTCGGAGCACCGCCACACGGAGGACTCGCATTCGGTTTTGACCGTGTCTGCTCGCTCTTCGGCGGTCAGGAGACCATCCGTGACTATATCGCATTCCCTAAGAACAATCAGGGCCGCGACGTCATGATCGATTCTCCTTCATATATCGACCAGGAGCAGATGGACGAACTCTTCCTTGAATCAAAGGCAGAGCGCAAGGAGTAGGTTCTCTGCGGGACACAGAGGTTGCCGCAGAATACGAAACAACACCGGTACTACATGAAACATGGGTTTTCTTGTAGTACCGGTGTTGGTTTTGGTTCAGGATGGGCTAAGCCTCGGGCTCCTTTTTGCCGGCGATTGCGTAACCGATTACTGCAAACAGACCGAAGATGACGCCAAGGATGGCTCCGGTGGTAGTGTTACGACCTCTGCTTTCTGCCATCTTGTAGCAGACATAGCCCCAAAGGGCTGCCCATAGAAGAGTAATAATGAATGACATGATTTTATGATTTAAAAGGTTAGTTTTATCGGTTATGGATAATTTATGCGAATATAATGATTTTCCGATATAGTCCAAACATGGTTTAGAGTCCGCGGCCGCGGAGGAGGGCTCCGGTGTCGGGGTCGGCTCCACGGAAGGCGCGGTAGAGGGTCATAGGCTCGTCACTGCCGCCCTTTTCAAGGATATTGTGGCGGAATGACATCGCGGTCTGAGGATCGAGTATGCCTTTCTGCATGAAGAGTTCGAAGGCGTCCTTGTCCAGGACCTCTGCCCAGAGGTAACTGTAATAGCCTGCATTGTATCCGCCGCTGAAGATGTGGGCGAAATATGTGCTGCGGTAACGTGGAATGATCTCGTCGATAAGACCCATTTCCTTGCAGACTGCCTCTTCGAAGGCTATCGGGTCGAAAGATGCCGAAGATTCTTCACTTCGTTCAGAATGACAAGAGGACGGTTCTGAATGACAAGAGGACGGTTCTGAATGACAAGAGGACGGTTCTGAATGACAAGAGGACGGTTCTGAATGACAACACTTACTGTCATCCTGAGCGGCAGAGAAGGATCTGTCATCAATCATATGCCATTTCAAATCCAGTATCGCCGCGGCAGCAAGTTCAGTGGTCATGAAACCCTGATTGAAATTGCCGGCAGCCTCGATCTTGGCAACCAGTTCGGCAGGAATCACCTCGCCGGTCTGGTAATGACGCGCGTATGTAGCCAGAACCTCAGGCTGGAACGCCCAGTTCTCCATGATCTGAGAAGGCAGTTCCACAAAATCGCGGGCAACGGATGTTCCGCTCACGCTCTTGTATGTACACTGGCTCAGAAGTCCGTGAAGCGCATGACCATACTCATGGAAAAGGGTCTCCACCTGATCGAGAGTAAGGAGCGACGGATTCCCGTCAGAAGGCTTTGCAAAATTGCCCACATTCACGATCACAGGGCGCACATCCACCCCGTCAATGACCTCCTGATTCACAAAATTGGTCATCCACGCACCTCCACGCTTGGTCTCACGCGGGAAATAGTCGGTAAGAATGACACCGATGAACGAGCCGTCCGCATCAAGCACCTTGAAGCCTTCGACATCAGGATGATAAACAGGGATATCAGTCAACTTCTCATATCGGAGCCCGAAGAGTCTGCCGGTGAGGTCAAATACACCCTGACGAACATTCTCCATCTGGAAATACGGCTTTGTCTGCTCCTCATCAAGCGCATATTTTGCCTTGCGCACCTTTTCCGTGTAATATGCCCAGTCCCACGGCTGGATCTTCGACCCCGCAGGAAGAATACCGGCACGCACATCCTCGTCCATGAACACCTGCAAATCGGCCACCTCCTCGCGAGCCTTGACCAGAGCGGCCTTCATGATGTTTGCAAGAAAAGCATCGACAGTCTCAGGATTGCCTGCCATCTTGTCTGCAAGGATCATCTGCGCAGGATTGTCATATCCAAGGAGTTTCGCCTTCTCCACACGCAGTTCCATCATCCTTATGATCAGAGCCTTGTTATCATTCTCATTGCCATTGTTTCCGCGGGACGAATAGGCCTTGAACATAGCCTCTCGACGTGCGCGGTCCTCACATGAAGCCATAGCCTCGCCATACTCGGAAATCGCCACACCGAACTCCTGTGCAAAGGCGTTGTTCTCCGCCAGAAGGTTGTTGCCGAACTTGTTGGACAGCGAAGAAAGTTCCATGTTTATCTCACGCATACGCGCCTGCGAAGCCTCATCAAGCGCAATACCGTTCTTCACGAACGCATTATGCAGTTTCTTGAGCACCATCTTCTGCTCCTGATTCAGACCGAGTGAATCCATCTGACCATAGAGCACATCCACCTTCGCAAAGAATCCAGGATTCATGAATATATTGTCCCCATGCACCGACATCAGCGGAAGCGCCTGAGCCACAATGTTCTGCATAGACTCCGTCGCATCAGACTCAGCCAGATTGAAAAGCACATTGGCCACGCGGTCAAGCACAGCGCCCGAACGCTCATAAGCCTCCACCACATTCTCATAAGTCGGGGCATCAGGATTGTTCACAATGGCGTCAATCTCCGCCTGCTGCTGTGCGATGCCAGCCTCTATGGCCGGAATATAATGTTTCTCCTTGATCTTCCCGAAATCCGGAATCCCGTATGGAGTATCCCACGAGGAAAGAAAAGGGTTGCCACAAGAAATCATTGTCATAAGAATTGATGAAATCAAAAATATCTTCTTCATAAAGGTCTGTTATTCGTTTACACTTCCGTCTGACTTGTACCACGGTGTCTTGCCGTCCGACTTATATACGCCGGCCATATCGATAAGGGTCAACTGCGGGTCTTCACGATAGACTCCGAATACACCCACAACCGTTATCCTCTCCGTCGAGCCGCTGCTTGGTATCACCCCGCCGCTCATGCCAAGAACGCGGTCTGGAATGGCTGTATCGGCGAATTTTGCATATCCGCTTGAACGTATAGCAAGATATTTCTTGGTCGATTCATTGTTGAGCCTGAAATACTGGCTCACAGAGTAGGCTGACGGCTTCACCTTAGTCCTGTTGATGACTCCGTCCGCATCGGCGACTCCCAGAAGCGCATCGTCGTCATTGCCTATATTGGCCGAATCAAATGCACCGCTCTCCAACAGGGTCTCGCACCTTGCCTTGGTCATGCCCCAGGTGTGCACATTCCAGTTCTTGTTGACAGGCTTGCCATCCAAGGTGACTGCACCGCTGGCCGGTCCCGAATTCCACTCATGTCCTTCATCAAGGAATATTCTGTTGGACTGGAGTTTATGATTCAGATTCGGATCCACATACATAAGGCAGAAAATGCCATTTGCATAGGTCAGTCCATCTATCTTGACAAGTTTACCTATATATTCCTCCTTCACCTTCGACCCTTCATATATCTGCTTTCCTGTAAGGTCGAGAGTGTCAACAGGCTCGCCGATCTCACCTTTGAGCACATGCCTGTCGATGAGCATCTGTATGTCTATATAGGTGGATTCGTACTCTCCCGTTATGTCTTCCTTGCCGATCTGCTTTGCACCCTCATAGTCTCCGATGGTAAGTCCCTTGCAAAGGACATATATCCATTGTGCCGGCTTATAGAAATTATACAAGCCTGTCTTACCGACCTTGATCTCGATTCCCGAAGTCTCGTCCTGGATATAGAATCCGCGGTAGAAGTTGCCCTCGCGGTCCGATGTGGTCACCTGCCCCTTGATATAAAAATCCTCTGTAAAGGTCACGGGACCATCGTCATACATTGCCTTTACCTCGGCTATGGTCTTGCGTGGAATGTCCCCGAGATCTGCTTCCGCATATATCTTTTCCGGCTCAGGGTTATCATAATCCCCGGCCAGAGGGCCGAATTCCATACAGGAAGCAAGAAGGAGGGTTGATGCTAAAATTAATATCTGTTTCTTCATAAAATCTGTAATTATTAGATGTCTCGTCTCGCTATGCTCGCTCGACATGACACAGAGTCTAAAATCTGAACCAAACAGTTAACATGTAATTTGTTCCCATCATGTAGAAGTACTTGGAGTCGAAGCGGTAGTACCTCTTGAAATCCTCAGAGTCGATCAGACGCGTCTGCTCATAACCTCCGGTGCGGACATTGGTGTTATTGAGGATATTGTTGACCGACAGTGAAAATCCGAGATTATATTTTCTCTTTATATACCACGATTTTCCGAGGTTCGCATTAAGGACGAAGGCGTGAGGGAATTTCTCCTGCGCCGCCATATATTCAATCTCCTCAGGTGTCGCAATCCCGTCAGGACCGTTCACAGCCATATCGGTGCGATAGAGAGGGTTCATGTCCAGATACATCTTGTCGAAATATTGAAGGTCGATGCCGGCAAACCAATAATTGTTGGAATAGTCAAGTCCGAGACTCGCCGCTATCTGCGGTGTGCTTGCTACATAGTGCTTCTGATATTCCTCTATCTTGTAATCACCGAACATATCCTGTTCCACCTGTCCGTCAGCATTCTTCTTATACACATAATGACCCTTCCAATAAGGAACCAGCTCCCTGTCCATGACCACCTCGCCATCGTTGTCGATTGTCTGGGTCACGAAAGGATTGGATGTATATACATAGTCACCCCAGTTGAGCGCTCCTTGAAGCGAAAGGCCTTTGAGCGGAAGCGGAACTGCAAATCCGAGTTCCACTCCGATATGCCTCTGGTCGATTCCACCCATCGCGAAATTGGTGAACGAGTTCTGAGAGTCATCATAGAAACTCATCAGATCGGTCTGGTCCTTGATCTTGGTGTAATATCCTGTCACACGCAGACTGTATCCGTTCTTGTTGAAGGCGTAATTGATATCCGCAGACAGAGTCTTTTCCGTGGTCAGGTCCGGAGACAGGTCGTTCCTTGTTCTTGGCGAGACAAATGACTCCGTGAAATAAGGCGCATCGTTGAAATAACCGGCATTTGCATACACCCTGTGCGGTCCTGTCATCCAACTGACGCCTGCCTTCGCCCTGTATGTAAGGAAGCCGGCCTTCTGAGAGTCTCCCCAGGAATTGTCCGGGAAGAGGCCTTTCTGCACAAGACCCTGGCGCCAGAACATATTGTAACCGCCCTGTGCCGCGAAATAGGCCTTCCAGCCACCGTATGCAAAATCAAGATTGGCCCAGAGTCTGGCATCACGCACATGTGCATAGTAGTCATAGCCATACTTGTCACCCTCACGCACCATCTGCGCATGCCCGTGCTCCATATAATATTCAAGGTCGTTCTGCACCGCGATGTCGTTTGCAGGGTAGTCACGCTCGGCAAATGAGTCTATGTTCACATAGTAGTCTCCTCCGAGAAGGTCCTTGATGATCTTATAATACTCCGTACGGTTGAAACGGAATGTCGCTCCGCCTGTCAGCGTGAAATACTTCTCAAACGCATATTTTACCTGAGCGTTGAGGTTGAGGTCATTCTGGTCCGTACGCCTCTCCTCCTGCACATACTTGGACCTTTTCAGGTCGGAATCATATTTCACATCAATATTGTTCATATTGACATTGTACATCCTGTCCCAATTGATATGACGCGAATTTTCATAATTGTACATCCACGCCTCCTTCGCCCATCCTGCCTGGAACTCCTGGTCACGGTCCTTCATGTTGGACTCCGGATTATAGAAATAACTCGGGAGATTGCGGTAATAATCAGGACGCGGATCCTGAGTGTCATACCAGTCAAGCGCCGAATATCCGTTGCGTCCTGTCCTGTAAACGGCAGCAAGGTCCAGGGAAAGTCTGTCAGACGGCGTCCAGGTATATTTGAGGACTGCCACAGGCTCATGGTTGTTCCTTACGCGGGCATTTCGCACACGGCCATCCTGCCAGCCCCAGTTGGAGTTGTAATAATTGCTTCCGACAAGGTTATATACCTCCTGGGTGGAACCGTTCTGCGCACCCCTCTGCACCGGAGAACCGAACACAGACAGGCTGAGACGGTGGGTGTCGTACCAGTTCTTCTCCGCACCTACATAATAGGCGAAGGCCTTGTAATATACACCCTGTATCCAGTCATTTCCGCCCACTCGCGCAGACACATTGGCTGCGAAAGACCAGCCGTTGTCCATCTCGCCGGTGGCGTATGAGGCCATCAGTCGCAGACGATAATAGGAACTGTTGGTCAGCGCGCTGAACCTGAATCCCTTGCGCACCATGGACGCAGTACCGAAAATATTGCTCAGACCGTTATATCCTCCGACACCATATTCAGACGGAGCGACGCCTGTCACGGTCTCCTTGTCGCGTACAGCCTCGTTAAGGCCGCTCCACAATGAGTATGGAGAATATCCAGTCAGCGCATCATTGAGTCTGACACCGGCAAGATAGACATCCTGTGTGCTGCTGTCATAGCCTCGCTGACGGAAACGTATCTGACTGAATCCGTAACCGGCGATATTGTCGAACACGTCCGAAGATGAAGACAATATGGCAGGCACATCCTGATAGCCGGAATCATCCATATCAAACTCCGCGAAATTGGCATCATCCGCTTCAAGGGTCACCTGCTCGGGAAGGAGGGACACGAAAATAAGGTCTCTGACATATCCCTCAACCTTGAAATTCACCATGGCGTCAGTGAAACCATTGGCCTTCACGGTCAGGAGATAATCCCCGTCGGGAAGGTTCTCGAAAATGAAGTCTCCCTGATCCGAAGACTGGGCCCTGGCCACCTGCTCATCTCCGAAAGTGACAATGACCTCGGCGGCAGGCACAGGCACACGACCCGAACGGCTGACCACCTTGGCCCTGACTCCGCCGACCTGTGCATAGACGGACAGACCTGTCAGAAACGCGGCAAAAATTAGAACAAACCTCTTATACATATACTTTTACATATTTATCGACTCGGCTTTCAGCCTCGCCCGCAACCGGTGCAGCCGCTTGAGCGTAAGCGAAAGAAATGATAATTATTTTCCTATTACTATATACGTCGGGAAATGGTCACTGTAACCATTCATGAACTTGCCGTTGGAGAAGGTGCGGAGGGGGTAATTCTTGTAAGGTCCCTTCTGAGTCACCATGAACGGTCTTTTGAACACCACTCCATAATATCCCTTCTTTCCGATCTTCTGGATTTTCAGACTTCCCTTGGCGGCATTCACCAGGGTCTCGCTCGGAATGACCTGATCATAGATGCTCCACACATCACGGTAAGCCAACGAGCCATATCCGTCTGCATGCATCTGCCAGAACGGGTTGAAGAAACCGCCCTTCGGAGTGTCTTCTATCCTGCGCACCGCACCCAACCATTTGGACATGCTGTCATCATGCGGATCGTCGTTCATGTCACCCATGACCACCATCTTGATGCCCGGATATTTCTGAGACATCTTTTCCGAATGCCTCCTGATGATATCCCCGCCAAGACTGCGCAGGTCTCCGCCCTTTCCGCCTATACGGGACGGGAGGTGGGTGACATAGAAGGCGAAATGCTCTCCTGCAATGAGGCCGTGTACCATAAGTATATCACGGGTGCGGAAGTTCTGCTGCTCCTCCTTTGTCAGGGTTATCGGTACCTGCGTACCTTCAAAGGAGAACGGTATCGACTCGCTGTCAAGGTATTCGAACTGGTCTGCGCGATACAGCAGTCCCACATCCACGCCACGTCTGTCCGGTCCGTCATAATGGACTATCTGGAAATTGGCCCCGGCCAGTTCCGGCTGTGAGACCAGATCTTCGAGCACTAAACGGTTCTCCAACTCCGATACGCCCAGAATAGTATGGAACGCACCATTGGCCTTGGCCATTTCCGCTATCACCGTGGCCATGTTGTGCAGTTTCTTCTGATACTTGACCTCTGTCCATTCGTTCTTGCCGTCCGGCAGATATTCCTCATCGTTCTTTACCGGATCGTTGTAGGTATCAAACAGATTTTCAAGATTATAGAATCCGACAACATAATTATGACGTGACTGGGCCGGAACTGATGCCGCCGACATCAGAACGGTAAACAATATTATAAATATCCTTCTCATATTTTAATTTAAGCCCCAATAAGCGGTATTGCAGCGTTTCTCTGCATATTCAACATATTTATCAGGAAGATTCACAAAGAAATCGATTTCCAGCATTCTTTCAAGGTCATGTATGGACATCGCCATTGTCTTATCGACATCGGACTGATCGTAGTCCCGGTTTTCAAAATAGAACGCTATTCCCGTATAAGTCTCGGACACCGACTTATCCTTTTTGTATTGCAGGAGCGCCTTGTAGAAGGCAGAAGGCTTGTTGACCCTGTTTCCTCCTCTGTCGGTTATGAACTCGCTGGAAGGGACAGCACCTGTCACCACATACAGGGTGTCGCAACTTGATGCCCACACGCGCACCCTGCCTTCCAGACTTCCCCAGATTCTCTGATTGAGTTTCTCTCCCTTCTGCACCACCATATTTGTCGGATAGAAGGTCTGCCAGTTGGATTCTTCTGTTGCCACTCTGTCGGCTGACGGCAACATGTGACCGCGGTCATAGCCCTGCACTCCCCAACTGCCGTCCTGTGTGGCAGGCTGATAATCTCTCGGAATCTTCGGGTCCCACTGATTCCAGTTGTTGGTCCTGGAGCCGCTTCCGTGCAGAGACGGAGTCAGCGGATAGGCCACCCAGCGCGGCATGAAGGATGCGGCATCATAGAAGATGGAATAGTTCCTGCTCCTGTATTTGGCCGCGGTGATCGCCATGTCATGATGCACCCAGGCGCATCCGTTTATCTCATATACAGCAGGCAGTTCCATCCATCCCGGAAGTTTCTCGGACTTGAGCCCAGGGAAGTCAGGCCACGCAGGAAGCACCGTTCCGATGCCGCCTGTCTTTATGGACGAGGTGCCCTGCTGCACAAGGATGACCGACTGTGTCCCGCTTGTAAAACGGACCCTTATGACGGCAGAGCGGGAATGATGGTCCTTGTTCTCGTTGAAATAGAGTATTATGCTGTGGTTTGTCCCTGAGCCGGCACTCTCGCTGAGTGTTATCCAGCCGTTCTGAGCGCCCTGATATTCAATTTCTATCTCCCAGTCTTCCTCGGAAACAATGGAGAGAAAGACCTCGTCGGCATATACACCGACAGTGTCCTTCCTCAGTTTCAGGGCATTGGACGATTCCTTCTGACAGGAGAGCGTTGCGCCCGTCAGAAGAATAAACATCAATAAAAGTGGCCGTAGTGCTCTCATCCGTCTATTTCTTTACGACCTCAGTTGCAGGCAATGACATCTGCGAACCGGCACTCCAATTGATGAGGGTTCCCTGCTCGGCTGCATGGTCCGAACTTATCGTCACGTCGTCCAGTCTGAATTTCGAAGCAAGACCGGACGCAGGAGTGAGCATCAGGTAAAGATGTTCGAATGAGCCAGGGGTGAAATAGAACTCACCCTCACACCAGCACCACTTCGGCTCCTCATATTCGGAAACCTTCTTATATTCAAGTCTGATCCATGCCTGACCGTCGGAACTTATATAGACCGGAAGGTCTGATATGTTCAGGCTGCCGTCTGAGTAAATTGCCCCGAATCCGACTGTGAGCGATGAGAGTTTAGGATGCACATCAATCTCCGCAATGGCAAATGACGGCGCCTCCTTGCCGAAGAACAGGTTATTGCCGCCCGAAGCGCCCACATAGCAGTCTTCGCTGTCGGTGGTTGTCCTGACTGAAATTGCACCTGTGCCCATATAATATCGGACATCACCCGGCACACCTTCTTCGCATCTCCACACATTTGTAGTCTGGATTTCCGGGTTGTTGGACGAGTCCGGACCGAAACTGTTGTAATAGATCTGAGTCGGCGCCTCATCCGTATTCATCTTCTGCTCCACTGTAAGATCCACATAGTCCGTGCTCGTCTTGAAGCGCACCACAGCCCTTCTGGTGTTTCCTACACGGTTGGTCTGAGCCACAATTCTGATAGGAATATCCGTATCAACTCCCGCCTCGACCTTATAGATCTGGTTGTCGGCATATTTTCCGAATGCCAGCCAGTCAGCACCGCACTCGATGGACCAGTCGCGATTGACCGTCAATGTGACGTCCGCAGTCAACACAGCACCCTCTCCCGCCTTGGCATCAAAGAGCACATTTTCAGTGCTGCTCAGGGCGATCTTCGGAAGCGCAGGCTTTGCCGGCTCCTTGTAGCACGAAGTCATAAGGGCAGCGCATAGCAGGGTCACTATAAAAATCTTCTTATTCATACATTTCCAATGTTTGATTCTGAACTTACAAATATAGTTAAAATCCTTGATTTATGGAATATTATATTAGATGGCGGGCATAAAAAATCGGGCCCCAGCGGAGCCCGAAAAATCTTATTGAATGGGAATTACTCTGCAACGAACTTGAAGAGGTTGATTTTTCCCTTGTAACTTGAACCTTTCTTATAGTATCTGAACTGCATTCCGCTTGAATGATTGTAAGCAACCAGATACCTGTTAGATACAACGCCTTCGTTCAACATCATGAATCCATAGGTTTCGTCAGAGACTACATTCCACTTCTGCGTATCATCACCTGCAACTGCAATCATCTCTGTTCCATCACCCGTAGCGTTCAGATAGTTTGTCGCAGCAGAAATCACAAAACCGTTGGTATTGTCTCCTGTAAACACCCACACTACACTCTGAGACACATTTGACAAGGCGTCGTCTGTCGGAACAACCTCCACACCAGCCGGATTCTTCGTTGCTGCCGCATTTGACAATGCGTAATACTTGTCGTCATCAGAATGTTTGAATGTAATCACATACTCTCCGGCAACAATATCATCAATCGATGTAACAAGACTGTATGAGACGGCAGCACTGACCTTATACTGTGTCAATGTCACCTCAACCGGATCCATGCCCGCTGATGTGATTGTGAACGTAGCAGTTCTATCAGCCTCAGTAGAGGTGTTCGCATCGAAAGCGACATCGATCACACCCTCCTCGGTTGTTGACTTGGCATAAGATGTAATCCACTCTGCCGAACAACTTACTGTCCACTCCACATTAGAGACAACCTCAATCTTTGCAGATGTAGTCTTTGCAGAGACTGCGACGTCTTTTGCCGATATGAACGGATCGGTTTCGACGGATGTAAGAATCACATTGAGTTTGTCTCCAGCCCTATTCTTGCCGAGGCTGTATCCGCATAAGGTGACAGTCATTCCGTCATATACACCGAGATCTCCGTCATAGTAGTATGGCGCAACCCCGTTACTGCCTTCGCCGGACGGATAAACATAATAACCGTTGACAACACCCTCAACCTCTACATACTCTACAGATGTCCAAGATGTCATATAGGTGTCAAGAGCGGCCATTGTCTTTATACTTGCCGGTGTTCCATAATCCACCTGTGATGTCGTACCTTTGGCGGTAATCGTAGGGGATGATATCTGATTGAGTCCGTTATAATTGTCGCGAAGTCCTGAAACCTCGACATCATCACCGACCTTGACGCCAGGAGCAGCATTAACATAGACATAAATCACTCCTGTATCATCTTTGAGGACAAAAGAAGACTGATTTACGGCTACTACTGTTCCTTGCGTCTTGACCGACATATTATTTTCGGTTGCATACACCTGAGCGATTGTCATCATCTCTATCTGGAGTTCTCCCAGGTCCTCGTATGATGTCACCAGGAAATTATAATAACGCTCGTCGTTTCCACCTGCAAAATAACCATAGAATTTCACATTGTGATCTACAGCAGATGAAAGATCCTGAACCGGATACTGAAGTGAGCCCTGCTTTGATGCGCCCGAAACAAGAACATTATGATATTTCTTGTCTGCTGACGGTTTATATATTCCGGTAAGAGTCATATAATAAACCCTGTTCAGAACAGGCGTAGCAAGATATTCTGCATCTGCTACAACAGGCTCACCATGGTTGACCTCAACGGCTGGATCATCTGAAACTGTGATTGATGTAGGCACAACCTGTTTCAGATCACCATAAATTCCTACTTTTCCTTCTACCTTCACCTTCTTTCCGATTTCAGCAGGAGCGGCTGTCGCTTCCTTGTCATAGACGAGCGCGAGACCTGTATTGTCCTTGATTACTGCACCCTTGGTGTTGACTCCGACAACGATTCCCTCAATCTTGACCTCTGTATCATTAGCCAGGCCGTAGATTTCTTCCGCATAATAGAGCGCTCCGAGTTCACCGCTCTGAGTGACAGAAACGAGCACCGGCTGCAGAGAGCCAGACTTGATGGTGATTCTTGCGCTGATGTTGCGGCCTGTATTCTTTGGCGCGCTGACAGTGATTACCTGAGCGTCGTTCGAGCCGGAGCCTGACGCCGGACTCAGAACTATTCCGCAGTCTGCAGGCGAGACGGTAGCAGTCCAGTCCCTTGTCGCCTTGAGGTTTATTGTCTGTGAACCGCCCTCCAATGGAAGCGTTATCGCAGTTTCAAGGGCTTTCAACGTTGCTGGACCAAGGTCCGCTTCCTTTTCACAACCCGCAAAGACTGCCACGGACGCAATAAGTCCGAGAATGTAATTTCTTAGTTTCATAATGAAATATTTAATTGTTAATTGTTTGCTATCTCCACAAATATATGAAACATTCCCGGCGTGACAAAAATTTTCGACCGAATGGTAGAAAAAATGGTCCCAAAGGGACCGGATTATAGTTTAATGAGAAACGACCGAAATTTTCGTGGTGATAAATATGTTAAATTTGAATATCCGTCAGCAACTGGACAGGGACCGTGACAAAAAACTGGCAAAAAATGACACGGTGGTCCTCAAAAACATCATTGAACCGAAAAAACGGGAGGACCGTGACAAAAACTGGCGGATTTTTGTCACGGTCCTTATAAAAATTTATATCTATATCGAAAGCACGTTGAGCACATTGATCAGTTCCCTGTCGATCGGCTTGTCGATGCGGATGGCCTTGTTGAACGGCACATAGACTATCTGGTCGTTCTTGACTCCTATCATGATGTTGCGCTGACCGTCTTTCAGGGCCTCGATCGCCGCGACACCAAGTCGGCTGGCAAGGATGCGGTCATGGGCTGTCGGGATGCCGCCGCGCTGGAGGTGGCCGAGGATGGTCACGCGCGCCTCAAATTCGGGGTATTCGTGCACAAGACGGTCAGCATAGTACTGGGCGCCTCCTGTGCCGTCCTTCTTGCTCTCCGAAACGAGAACTATGGAACTGTTCTTGCTCTTGCGGACTCCGCGCCCGATGAATGTGGCGAGTTGATCGACATCTGCCCTGTCCTCAGGTATGATGGCGGCCTCCGCTCCTGTGGCTATGGCTGCGTTCTGCGCAAGGAAGCCGGCGTCACGGCCCATGACCTCCACAAAGAAGATGCGGTTGTGGGAGTTGGCGGTGTCACGTATCTTATCGACGCAGTCCATGATGGTGTTCAGGGCGGTATCATATCCGATGGTCGTATCTGTGCCGTAGAGGTCGTTATCGATGGTTCCCGGCAAGCCCACACAAGGGATGTCATACTCCGAGGCTATGACCTGCGCCCCTGCAAGGGAACCGTTGCCTCCTATGACTATCAGCGCATCTATTCCGTTAGCCTTTATGTTTTCATACGCCTTGGCTCTGCCCTCCTCATTCATGAAGCCCTTGCTGCGGGCCGTGCGCAGGATGGTGCCGCCGCGGTTGATGATGCCGCTGACGCTTTCGGAAGTAAAATCCTTGATTTCGTTGTTGATGAGGCCTTCCCAGCCACGGTATATTCCCTTTACCTTCCAGCCGTTGTAGATCGCTGCTCTTGTGACGGCTCTGATGGCCGCGTTCATTCCGGGTGCGTCACCTCCGGATGTCAGTACGCCTATTGTATTTATCTTTGCCATATCTGATTGTCTTAAAAGTTATGCAAACTTACAAAAATTCTTCCGTTCTGATGTGCACGGTGGTCAAAATCGCCTACCACTGTGCACAACAATATGCAATATGGGGCTTGTGTGGCACTTCCTTGTGTACGGTGGTCGGCCCAAATGACCACCGTGCACAGGGGGCGCAGAAAAAAGATGCCTCGTGCACAGGTGCGAGGGCCTACCGAGGGGGCTTCTGACTGTTTGATTGCGGATAATCAGAATATTACGTATTTTTGCACGTTCACTCTGTCATATCGACCGGAGCGAAGTGTAGTGGAGATATCTATATGAATATAGGCAACATCGAATTAGGCGAAAGGCCGCTGTTTCTGGCACCGATGGAGGACGTCACTGACGCATCCTTCCGTTTTGTGTGCAAGGAATTCGGGGCGGACATGATGTACACGGAGTTCGTTTCCTCTGACGGGCTCATCCGCGATGCGCGCAAGTCTCTTGAAAAACTGGTCACATACGACTATGAGGTCCCTATCGGCATTCAGATCTACGGAAACATTCCGGAGGCGATGGTCGATGCGGCGAAGATGGCGGAGCAGGCTGCGGAGATTGCCGCGCAGTTGGAAAGCGCAAAAGGTGCAGCGGGAGCAGGACATGGAGCAGACCTTATAGACATCAACTTCGGCTGCCCGGTGAGCAAGATCGCGCGTCGCGGTGCAGGCTCCGGAATGATGAGGGAGCCGGACAAGATGGTGGAGATTACGCGTCAGGTGGTGGAGGCTGTCAAGTTGCCGGTGACTGTGAAGACACGCCTCGGCTGGGATGAGGACTCGAAAATCATCGTGGAACTTGCTGAGAGATTGCAGGATGTGGGCATACAGGCACTGACAATTCACGGAAGGACACGCTGCCAGATGTACAAGGGAGAGGCGGACTGGACCCTTATAGGCAAGGTGAAGGAGAATCCGCGGATGCATATACCGATTATCGGAAACGGCGACATAACCTCGCCTCAGAAGGCAAAGGAATATTTTGACAGATATGGGGTCGATGGCATCATGATAGGTCGCGCGACGTATGGGCATCCGTGGATATTCAAGGAGATAAAGCATTATCTGCGCACGGGTGAACTTCTTCCGGCCATGAGCGTGGCAGACAGGGTGGCCCTGGCGAAGAGGCACCTTGCCAAGTCGCTGGAAATCAAGGGCGACAGGGTCGGCGTGCTGGAAATGAGGCGACACCTGTCATGCTATTTCAAGGGTCTGCAGGACTTCAAGGAGACAAGGCTCAGACTGGTTACGCTTAACGAGCCGGCTGAACTTTTCAGCACACTGGATTATATCGCTGAGCGCTGGGGCGAGGATGAGGCTCCTGCCGCCGGCAATGTATATGGGATATAAACAGCAGATTCTTCGCTTCGCTCAGAATGACAAGAACGGATAAGAGTGACAAGAACGGATCAGAATGACAAGAACGGATCAGAGTGACAAGAACGGATCAGAGTGACAAGAACGGATCAGAATGACAAGAACGGATCAGAATGATACAGCAAACTGTCATGTTGAACGAAGTGAAACATCTGTCAGACTATAACAGAATATGATCGATAAAATTTTGCTTTTTCCATATTGGCTGAGCCTTAAGGTGAGGCATTTCATGTTTGACTGCGGACTGCGCAAGGTGCACAGGACGAGTGTGCCTTCCATCTGCGTGGGCAATATCACCGTAGGCGGCACAGGGAAGACGCCACACACAGAGATGCTGCTGCGGACCCTTCTGGAGGATGAAGACTGGGCATATAGGAATATCGCTGTTCTTTCCAGAGGATATAAGCGCAAAAGCAAAGGCTTCCAGCAGGTTACACTTGACGGAACAGCCAGCGAATATGGAGATGAGCCCTTGCAGATAAAGAAGAAATTCCCCATCGTCACTGTGGCTGTGGACAAGTCCCGCCGGCAGGGCTGCGAATTTCTCTGCAATCCGGACCTGCTCAAGACCTCCAAAAAGGCAAAGCGCTGCAAGGACAGGAATTTCCCGAAGGCGGACCTGATAATCCTTGACGACGCATTCCAGCACAGGTCGGTGAAGGCCTCCGCCTCCATTGTCCTTGTGGATTATAACAGGCCTATATTCAGAGACCACCTCCTGCCGCTCGGTAGGCTCCGCGACCTGCCTGAAAGAATAAGTGCGGCCGATATAGTCATAGTTTCAAAATGCCCGGCTGACCTTAATGCCTGGGAGAAGGGTCAATGGGCAGAAGCCCTCGGCATCCGGATGTATGACGCGGCAGAGTGCGCCGGCAGAAGGGCTGACGGAAAGAAACAATATATATTCTTCACAAAGATCCAATACGACACACCTCAGGCCATCTTTGACGAGGGTGATCCGAGATATGTATATTCAAAACGCCTGGTGCTGTTCTCAGGCATAGCCAACGACGCACCTCTGAGATCATTCCTGAGCGACGATTACAAGATTGTGCGCCACCTGAAATTCTCAGACCACCACAATTTCACATGGGCGGACATAAAATCCATCGAGGATGCCGCCAAGGACTACCCTACCGCCGTGGCCATGACAACAGAAAAAGATTGCCAGAGAGTGCGCGACTGCAAGAAACTCTCGGACAACCTTAAACTGAGACTGTTCTACACCCCGATCAAGTCGGAGTTCCTGTCCTATGAAGACAGGCAGACATTTACTTCTGCTCTGATGTCTTTCCTGAAATAACCTCGTTCTGCATCTCCACAGATGTCTCGTGGATGGCATTGAATACATCCTCGATAAACTCTTTCGGGAGGCCGTATTCCGCACCCTTGCTTACAACCTTGGCGAGAATTGAGTCCCAGCGCGAGGTCTGAAGGATGGCGATGTTGTTGTTCTTCTTATACTCACCTATCTGACGGCTTATCTTCATTCGTGATGACAGGGTATATAGAAGGCTCTCGTCAAGAATATCAATCTTAGCACGCAACTGGTCGATGTTTTCCTTCCACTCCTTGGAGTCGGAGTCGGCATCCCTCACGGTAATCTGATTGTAGAGCATGTCTTTGAGTTCCGCCGGAGTGAGTTGCTGCTTGGCATCGCTGAGAGCCACCGACGGATTGCAGTGCGACTCTATCATAAGTCCCTCGAAACCAAGGTCAAGCGAGCGCTGGCTGAGTTCCAGGATATAATCCTTGCTGCCTGCCATGTGGCTCGGATCGACGAAGAAAGGCAGTTCCGGATAGCGGCTGCGCAGTTCGATGGCCATCTGCCACTGCGGATCGTTGCGGTACTTTGTCTTCTCCACGGTAGAGAATCCCCTGTGAATCACGCCCAACTTCTTGATGCCTGCGTTGTTAAGGCGTTCGAGCGCTCCGATCCACAGGTCGATATCCGGATTGACAGGGTTCTTGACCAGCACAGGGATATCAGTGTCGGCAAGAGCGTCAGCGATCTCCTGCACAAGGAAAGGGTTGGCTGTGGTGCGTGCCCCTATCCATACAAGGTCCACCCCATGTTTGAGGCACTCGAATACATGCTTTTCACTTGCAACTTCGGTGGCGATCTTCAATCCGTATTCCCTTTTTGCCCTCTGCATCCATTTAAGTCCCGGCACACCAATGCCCTCAAAGCAGCCCGGATGGGTCCTCGGCTTCCATATTCCTGCACGGAACACATTGATTCCCAACTCTTTGAGACCTTTTGCAGTCTCCATCACCTGTTCCTCGGTCTCTGCGCTGCACGGACCTGCCACCACACTTGGTCTTGGCTCTGTAAACATTCCCCACTCATAGAGGGAAACGAGTTCTAATTTCTTTGCCATAATACTATCTGATTATTCTTCTGATTTTGTTTGCCTGTTCGATAAGGTTGCGGACCTGCTCCTCGTCTCCCTCCGCTATCGCCTGCCGGAAAGCATTCATCTTATCTATATATGTATCCATCACACGGAGGACATTGTCCCTGTTCTGCATGAATATAGGCGTCCACATATCCGGACCGCTCTTGGCCAGACGCACCGTCGATGAAAAACCGCCCGATGCAAGATCGAAGATGTGCTTTTCATCCTTTTCCTTTTCGAGCACGGTCAGGGCGAGGGCGAAAGATGTGACATGGGACACATGGGACACGTATGCCGTATGCACATCGTGGTTGGACGAATTCATATATATAAGCCTCATGTTCAAGGTGTCATACAACTCTTCAACGGTCCTCACAGCCTTCGGCGAAGACTCCTGGTGATCGCAGATTATGCCTGCTCGCCCCTCGAACAATCCGGGAATCGCCGCCCACGGACCGCTGTACTCAGTTCCGGACATCGGATGCGAGGCCACATACTGCCGGCGGCAAGGGTGATATTTCACACTCCTTGCGAGCATTTCCTTTGTAGAGCACACGTCCATGACGACCTTGTCCTTCGCCCCGGTCTGCTCAAATCTGTCCAGAACAGCCGGTATCAGTTTCAAAGCCGCTCCCACGGGTACCGACACAATAACCACATCACTCCGGTCAACACATTCATCCATGCCCACCACGCTATCTACAAGGCCGATCTTCTGGGCCGCCGCAGCATTGACCGGGTCAGCCTCCACGCCTATGATCTGCTCAGCAAAGCCCTTTCGCCTGAGATCTATCGCCATCGAACCGCCTATGAGTCCGAGGCCTATTATTCCTATATTTTTCATAATTCCGTATTACAGATGTCTCGACTATGCTCGACATGACAGTGATTATATCGCCGCTTCGTATTCTCCGAGGATGTTCAGGTCGGTCATCAGCGGCTTCACGGCTGACAATGCCTGAATGTATCTCTCATAATCTTCAAACTTTATATCCACATAAAAGAAATACTGCCACTCCTGCCCAGGGATAGGGAGGGACTGTATCCTTGTGAGGTTCATGTCGTAGAACGAAAGAATCGTCAGGACATGGGTCAGCGAACCGGGCTTATGAGGCAGTGTAAAGCACATCGATGCCTTGTTTATCCTGGACTGATCCACCTGAAGCGAATCATCCAGAATCAGGAATCTGGTGAAGTTCTGCTTATGCGTCTCGATGCTCTCCGCTACGATTTCAAGCCCGTATATCTCTGCTGCAAGATCTGAGGCTATGGCTCCCACTCCGGGCACGCCGTCCCTGACAACGTCCGCGGCACTCTTGGCAGTATCGCCATACTCCACAAGGCGTATCCAAGGCTTGTCCTCAAAATACTGACGGGTCTGGTTTATGGCCATATAGTGCGAACGCACCTCACGCAGATCCTCTATCTTCTGTCCCGGCAGGGTCATCAGGTTCTGCTTGATGCGCAGGAACACCTCACCCTTTATCTTGCGGTCATATTTGCGCAGAAGTTCGAAGTTGGGAAGCAGTCCACCTGAAACAGTGTTCTCAATCGCCATTATCGCCGCATCCGCACTCCCGGCATCCATCGCCTTGTACAGATCCAGGAATGACCCGCACGCCACAACCTCCGGCTTTGGCAGACCAGCCCTTTCATAAAAAAGATAGGCAGCCTGCTCGTGGAAACATCCCTTGATACCTTGAATCGCTACTCTTTTCATTGTTTCATTATTTTTGCGGTGAAATATAAAACCCTAATAGTCAATGACTTGCCGTCATAAGGGTGGGATAATTTCACCCACCTTAACATCATCAAACGCCTGTCAATCAGCGACTTACACTCCACCAGCCCATCAAAATAAAAACTGTCCGGCGCAAAACCGGACAGCAATAAATTACATCTATATATTACGATATGCAGCATCCGGCCATCACCTGTTCTGGTAATAGAAATAATAAAAACCGAAGCCGCTAAATCGATAAGTTCCCATATAATCTTGCCTTATGCGGTCACAAATATAGAAATTTTTAATCAATGCAAAAATGATTCCCTGATTTTTTATCAGACAGTCATGATTTCCTTTTCCTTGGCTGTCACGAGTTCGTCTGCCTTCTTTGCGAATGCATCAGTCTCCTTCTGAACGAGTTGTTCGTATTCCTTCTGCATATCCTCAGGCATGCCGTCCTTCTGCGCCTTCTTCAGATGCTCGATGGCGTCGCGGCGGGCGTTGCGGATGCTCACCTTTGCGTTCTCGGCAGCAGCCTTCGCCTTCTTGATGAGTTCCTTACGACGGTCCTCCGTAAGGGCAGGAACTGTGCAGCGGATGCTCTCTCCGTTGTTTGAAGGAGTTAGACCGAGGTTTGCGTCGATGATGGCTTTCTCGATGACAGGGATCATCTTCTTCTCCCATGGCTGGAGCATGAGGGTCTTCGCGTCAGGTGTAGTTACCGATGCAACCTGCGGGATAGGAGTAGGGCTGCCGTAGTAGTCAACCATCACGTTGTTGAACACCATAGGGTTTGCCTTGCCGGCACGGTATGTCTTGAGTTCCTCATCGAGGTGAGTGGTTGCAGCAGACATCTTGTCCTTTGCACCGTTCAGGATTTCTTTTGCTTTTGTAATCATGGTATATTGTGTTAGTAATTTTTAGTTTGTTTACAGATCCTTCGACTACGCTCAGGATGACAGGTCATCTACACGTGTACGAGTGTGCCGACCTTTTCACCCTTCACGAGTTTTGTAAGGTTGCCTTTCTGGTTCATGTCGAAGACGATGATAGGCATATTTCCCTCACGGCATAGCGCAAATGCTGTCTGGTCCATCACCTTGAGGCGGTCCTCGATGGCCTTGTCAAAAGAGAGTTCCTCATACTTGACTGCCGTAGGGTCCTTTTCCGGGTCAGCGGTATATACGCCATCCACACGTGTACCTTTCAGAAGGGCATCTGCACCGATTTCAAGAGCACGGAGAGCCGCGCCTGAGTCTGTCGTGAAATAAGGATTGCCTGTACCGCCTGCGATAAGGGCAACTCCGCCGCGCTCCATCACTGCGACAGCATCGTCCCTCATATAATATCTTGCAACCGGCATCATCGGAGTCGCTGTAAACACCTCGGCCTCAACACCTGCACTGCGGATAGCCATAGCGAGCCCGAGCGAGTTGATAACGGTGGCAAGCATACCCATCTTGTCTCCGTTCACACGGTCGAAACCCTTTCCTACGCCTTGCAGACCGCGGAATATATTTCCACCGCCGATGACGATAGCCACCTGAAGACCATTCTTCACAGCAGAGGCAACCTCCTCCGCGTATGCGGCAAGCCAATTTTCATCAATGCCCTTTCCGGCCGGGCCTCCAAGGCTCTCGCCGCTTAATTTCAATAGAACGCGTTTATATGACATAGCATTTCTGATTTTCAAACAAACAAAAGTATCGAATTATTATGAAACTTCCAAGAAAGAATATATCTTTGCATACCTGAAACCCGATTATTAACAAACAAATATTATAAACATTATGGCACTTTCTTCGATTACAAAGAAGCTTATCATGAGCATAAGCGGCCTGTTCCTTATCATCTTCCTTCTTCTTCACCTGACGATCAACTCGTTCTCTATCATCGACACCTTCACAGGTAACTATGGTTCGGCAGAAGGACTCTTCGCAGCAGGTTGCGAGTTCATGGCACTTCCTATCGTTACCATCATGGTTCCGGTGCTTGCACTCGGTTTCTTCGTACACATCGTTTACGCTATGATCCTTACAGCGGGCAACATCAAGGCTCGCGGCGGATATTTCCGCTATGCTTCCGGAAGCAAGGGCAAGGCTGAATCATGGGCATCCAAGAACATGTTCCTCCTGGGTATCGTGGTTCTCGGTCTTCTCGCTTTCCACCTCAACCATTTCTGGGCTGAGATGCAACTCAAGGAGTTCATGGGCGAGCATGCAGAGGATCCTTACATGCTTCTTAACGAGACATTCAAGAACTGGTGGGTGGTTGTTCTCTACATCGTATGGTTCGTAGCCCTCGGTCTTCACCTCTGCCACGGTTTCTGGAGCGCATTCCAGACAATCGGTCTGAGCAACGAGAAATGGGAGAAGAGACTCACATACATCGGTTACGCTTTCGTGGCCATAATCGTTCTCGGTTTCTGCGCAGTTGCAGTGAACGCATTCCTTCAGGCAAATCCAGGACTCTGCTGCTCTTGCTGCTAAGATCCGCAGGGTCAGCAATATAAAATCGTCCCCGAAAAACCACGCGATTTTTCGGGGACGATTATTTTTACCATCCGGATTACTCGGGCCTTCCTGCATATTTGTCAACTCCGGAATTGTCCGCTCGTTCAGTCTGTTGTCTTCGTTTTCAGCCACCGGGCGACTTCTGGCGGAAGTAGAGGTGCCAATGTCTCATATACCTTCCTGTTATAGTCATTCAGCCATGCCAGGGCCTCCGGTCCGAGAAGTTCGGGAATCACTGCACAAGTGTCTATGTGACAGCAGGTAAGGGTCTCGAATGAGAGCCACTCACCGAACTGGGAGACTCCGTCCTCGCGGCATAGGAGTATGTTCTCATGGCGTATTCCATACATGCCTTCGCGATAGATTGCCGGTTCGTCTGATGTGACCATACCCGACAGGAGCGGCTGGGGGTTATATTGCCAGCGTATGCTCTGCGGACCTTCATGCACGCAAAGATAATAGCCGACCCCATGCCCCGTGCCATGGCCGAAGTTGCGGTGGGCCTTCCACAGCGGCATTCTGGCCAGAGCATCAACCTGGTGGCCCGTGGTGCCTTTCGGGAAGACTGCCATGGACAGGTCTATCATACCTTTCAGCACCAGGGTATAGTCCTCCTTCTCGATTTCCGAGCATGGACCCATGGGAACGGTGCGTGTGATGTCCGTGGTGCCGCTGAGATATTGTCCTCCGGAATCAACAAGATACAGTCCATACGGACGTATGACTGCCGAACCCTCGCGCGGGGTGACGTAATGAGGAAGCGCACCGGAAGGGCCGTATGCAGATATGTTTTCAAAACTGTTGCCTCGGTAGCCCGGTATCTCGCTGCGAAGGGACGTGAGTTTCTCCGAAGCCTCCCACTCTGTGACAGGACGCCCTGATGCCACCTCATTTTCAAGCCAGTAGAGAAATCTCTCCATCGCTACCCCGTCATCAATATAGGTCTGCCGCAGATTTTCTATCTCCGATGCCGTCTTGACCGCTTTTTCAAGAATGACCGGCGAGGTGCCATACACAAGCATGTCCTCCCGGAAGGACTCCCTGATGACCTCGTCAAGATGGTAATTCAAGGTGGAAGGGTCAGCGAACAGTCTTAAAGACTCGGCTCCGTATGTCCTCAGCGCATCATATATGTCCGTATAATCCTCAACAGACACGCCCTCCCCCATCAGTTCGTCGAAACTGTCCGCCGTATCAGGGTCAAGACAGTCATGCGACTTGCGGACAAACCACCTGACGCTTTCCTGCGTGACCAGCAGATATGATATGACAAGAGGGTTGTATTCTATATCGTTCCCCCTGACATTCAGCAACCATGCGATCTCATCAAGCGAAGACAGCAGCACACAGTCTGTCCCTCCCAGAAGCATCCATTTCCGGAGCCACTCGACCTTCTCCATCCTCTGACGTCCTCCGAAGCACTCCACATCAAGAGTGGTAATCGGGCTTACAGGAATCTCCGGACGGTCTTCCCATAGTCCTTCAAGCAGGTCCGGAACGTTCTCTATATGGACATCGCCGCAGCATTCCTTCAACAGAGAAACAAAGCCGGCACTCACGCACAGACCATCCACGGCAATGACAGACGCACGGTCCGCAAGCCACTGCGGTATGCTCTCCGTATCCGGAACTCCGGCCTTATGCAGTTGCACACCCGTGCCCTCCAACTGTTCAAGCGCCTGAATGAAATATCTGGAATCCGTCCACAGGCCCGCATGATCATGTGTTATGACCACATCGCCGGCCTCCCCCGTAAATCCCGTGAGCCATTTCACCTGCTGCCACCGCGCAGAGGGATATTCACTGCTATGCGGATCCGAGCCGCTCACAACCACTGCGTCCCAACCTTTTTGGAGCATCATTTCACGCAACTGCGCGATTCTTTCCTGATAAGTATTCATAGTCTTGCGTGCCTGTTGCGCGAAGATAATGAAATTTTGGAGCAGTTTCCAAAAGAGACCTCCATAAAGTTTGCCGACCTGCAGATTTTTCCATTTGCGGCCGAGACTGTGCTGCTGAAAGACGACCGTAGGTGTATGGACGACCATGACCACACTGCTGGAGAGAGGACCGTGACAAAAATCCGCCTGTTCTTGTCACGGTCGTGGTCAATTTGATACTTTTGACGCGTTTTCGGCGACCTTCGTGACAAATTTCGGCCGTTTTTTGTCACGGTCCCCCGGTACGCTCAAAATGACGGCAAGAAGCGACACTCGTTTCTGACAGGCAATCACACAATACAAAAACCGATCATACAAAGATCACAGATCTTATGTACAATCGGTTACGCCATTAAATAACTATGTATCCTATTTCTCGTTGTGATAGATGTTCACCACCTCACCTTTCTGGTTCATATACTTGATGACCTCAGGGTTATGAAGGATGAGGTATTTCTCCACATCTTCCTTCTTCACACCTTCAAGAAGTTTTATATCCTCGTAGAAAGTCCGGGAGTTTACATAATATCCGGCAAAACCTGTTATAGTCACAATATACTTGCGTCCGACATTCTCCACCTTGTAAATCATATCGACGAGCACATCAATGTTATTCTTGACAATAGCATTGTATTTGGCCTCCTGCATGGCCTCTGCCTGGGACTTACATTTACGGGACGTTTCCGAGATGCGTTTTGTGTAATCGACCTTCACATCGACAACTGTCGGCGCTGCCGTTATGTTCTGATTGTTGATTGCTACCTGACGTGTAGAATACTGGTATGTTGAGCAACTGCAAAGACATACAAGTGCAGCCATTGACATTATTATAATCCTTTTCATACTATCAAAATTTTTTACATCTATAAAATTTTTGTGAAAGTCTGATAGCCGTTCGCTATCGCTCACTTTCACGATGAAAATCGTTTGATATAGCCCTTGGGCGAACCTGGCGGGATTTTTACCTCGCAGAACTCGGTATAAATCTAGGAGGGATTTTTACCTCGCAGAACTCGGTATAAATCTATATATCAAAGATTTTCATGTTCAGTTTCATAGTTTTTCTGTTTTAGAAATTAAGACGAAGACCTAAACCTTTTTTTGTTCCACCGACAGAAACGCTTGTGGTGTTTCCTGATTTTTTCATTCTGTGAGATCCTACACACCACATAGGGAGACCAGCAACTATCGACGTTACACCTAATACGGTAAAGGCAATACCGGCATTATATTGTGATTCATTAAAGTAAGTATAATCGTAATATCCTGAGAATTCATCATATTGTTCTGCTGTAGTCATACACGGAAGTCCTATTGCAAGAATCGACACTACGCCGGCAGCAGTCATAGTCGCTCCGACATTACGCAATTTCTTCGCTTTTGAGAAATCAAAAGTTTTGGGCTGCTTTGGAGACTTTAACTTAGGTGCTGCTGCCAATGACCCGAAAACTCCTGATATACCGGACTTTACAGTTTGTCCTGTGGAAGAGTTGATGTAATAATTATCGCCTTCTCCCGAGTTATAATAATGCTGAGGGAATGAAGGGTCTGTAAGAAGTTTATACTTTTCAATCTCCTCCTTGCTGTATGATTTCACAATATCAACACCTGCCGGAGCCACCTTATACATACCTGCATAACCGGTGATGGTGGCACGGTATTTCTTCGATATTGAGAACGGAGAAAACTCGACTTTAACTATCGGATCAACAATGACATCTATCTTGTTATCGATCAAACATCTGTATTCAGCCTCCTTGATAGCGTCGTTCTTGGTAAGTTGAAAGTCAGATGTTGATGTAACTACCCGAGCATAGTCCACGACAACCTCCACTGCCGTTTCCTTTGCCCCGACATTACGGTTTCTCACATCAATCGAGCGAGAAGAATACTGATAAGTCGAGCAACCTGTCAGCATCAGAGCCATTACAAATGGCATTAATAATCTTTTCATATCGGCGTTAGTTTAATAATTCACCACAAACTTACATAAAAACTTTCGTTCTTACGCCCGTTAGAATAAAAATCAAGACCACATGATCTTGATTTATAGAGGAAATCTACTGAAAATTTTCAGAAAGACAGACACCCTGCCTGAAAAACCTATCGTTTCGGGAGGACAAGACAACGGCGAATCTGTTTTTCACTCAAATGCCGGACTCTATACAGGTATTCAGCAACCTCATCTTTTTCTCGCAAGGTCATCTGATAGACCGAGTGTCTGCCGTACCTGTTTCTGGCAAGTTCATCCAGTTCGGTGCAAAGGTCTATGTCTGAAAGTTTCCGACAGTCTGCCTTACCGTTTTCATATATAAGCATCTGCTGTGGATTTTGGAGAAGAATGCCATTTTCAATGGATGTCAGGTTGACCGGAGCAAGATTTACTCCATCCTTCATCTGTTCGTTTTCCCATTCCTCTGAAGATTTTCGAGTCATGTAGTAGTTATATGCCCGCGGGGTTGCAAAGAGATTTTCCACTTGCGGGACATCAAGCACGCTTTCACGAAGAAACACGCCGCTATTGCTCATCTTATAGCGGTCGGGGAAATCTGCCCGACGACCGACGTGTCTGTAATATGATTTCAGCGGTATTTCCGGTTCGTCATGGAATTTTCCCATCTGCCTGCGGAAGAACGCGTTTGCCGAACAATGCGGGTAAGCATATGGTATAGGGGCGACACCATGGTGCAATGCATTTCTGAGTGTATAACTCAATGCTGCAATCAGATGGTGATAGCCGTTGATTTCCATAGTGAAATGGAGATCCTCCCCCAACTTTCCCTCTCTTTGATATTTATGGTTGAAATAGATTGAGTATGATTTGCGAAAATCTGCCATAAAGAAAGCCGGGTGCTCTGTCTGCACGACCTGGTGGGTGTGGGTCGCCATAATTGCTTCGGCAAGCCCTATGGAATCAGTTCTATATAAAGATAGCGCGAAACAGTTGAATCCTCTATGATAGTCTTCTGTGTCGCGGAATATAATTTCTTCACCTCCGGAAAGACATAGATGATAGGTTTTCTTCATAATTTAATTTGTTCAATGGGACCGTGACAAAAATCCGCCTGTTCTTGTCACGGTCGTGGTCAATTTGATACTTTTGACGCGTTTTCGGCGACCTTCGTGACAAATTTCGGCCGTTTTTTGTCACGGTCCCCCTTCCACGGTCCCCATCTACAGTCCAGTCAATGGGAAACATTCTGCCTGTCCGAAAGGCAGAGGTCTTATCCGAAAATATTCTGCTTGTCGAGGAAGCGGTAGCCGGCGGCTTCGCTCAGGTGGCGGGGGAGGATGTCGGGGCAGGATTCCAGGTCGGCGATGGTGCGGGCGAGTTTGATGATGCGCGAACAGGCGCGTGCAGACAGCCCCATCCTCTCAAGGATCCTTTCCAGCACCTGCCTGCACTCCTCGCATAGCGGACAATATTTCTCTATCTGCCGGCCGGTCATGGCCGCATTGCAGAAGGTAGCACCCCCGGATGCCTGATTGTCGTCTGCAAAACGTTTTTTCTGTATCTCTCTCGCCCGCAGCACCCTTGCCGCGACATCGGCGCTCGCCTCCTCCTTCTGCCTTCCTACCAGCCGCTTGGGATCCACCGGTGACATCCAGAGTTGTATGTCGATCCTGTCCATTATCGGACCGGAGAGTTTGGACAGATATGCAATCCGGCGGGACGGGGTGCAGGTGCAGCGGTCTCCCTCCCCATAATATCCGCACGGACAGGGATTCGTGGCGGCGACGAGCATGAAGTCGGCGGGGTACTCTATCTTGGATTTCAACCTTGAAATTGTGACCTTCCTGTCTTCCATAGGGGCACGGAGCACCTCCAGCACCTTCTTGGGCGCCTCGCAGAACTCATCGATCATCAGGACTCCGTTGTGCGCAAGGGATATTTCCCCCGGCAATATATTGTCCGAACCTCCTCCGATCAGGGCTGCTATGGAAGCACTGTAATGCGGTGCCCTGAACGGTCTCTGCCTGATCAGCCCGCCTGACGGATTGCCTTTGCCGGCCACAGAATATATCTTGCTGGTCTGCAAAGACTCCTCCTTCGTCATAGGCGGAAGTATCCCCGCCATAGCCTTGGCCAGAGAACTTTTCCCGGATCCCGGAGGGCCGATAAGTATTACATTATGCCCTCCCGCAGCCGCGATCTCAACTCCCCGCTTGGCACTTTCCTGCCCGATGATATCCTCGAAATCAATTATCTGACCTCTGTCAGACCTGTCAGGCAACCTCCCTCCGACACCGACACCTCCGGCACCCCCGGCACCGCCCGCTCCGACACCTCCGGCTCCGTCCCATCCCATGCAGTCTTCTCGCCCCGCACCAGGCCGTTCTGCACCGTCATTGTCAAAGCCTTCTGCGTAAAGTCTGCCGTGAAGGTTCATCCGATTGCGTATAAGCAGGTCGTCACAGGACAGTTCCCCGTCAAGTATTCTCAGAACGTCCCATAGATTGTCCACCCCATATATGTCTATGCCTTCATATTCGGCGGCCTCGCAGGCGGCCATCACCGGAAGGATACAGCCGGACAGACCCTCCTCCCTTGCCAGTTCTGCGACAGGCAGCGCTCCCGGGACCTCGCGTATAGTGCCGTCCAGTCCGAGTTCGCCCATTATTATGAACTTGTCAAGAAGCGGCAACTGCCTCTGCCCGGAAGCCTTTATGATACCCAAGGCTATGGGCACATCATAGCCGCTGCCTTTCTTGTGCATGTCCGCAGGGGCGAGATTGATGATTATTTTTCTGCCGGGGATGCGGAAACCCATTGATTGAAGGGCGGTGATGGTGCGCAGGAGGCTTTCCTTCACGGCCACATCAGCAAGACCGACAAGATGGATGCCCAGTCCGACAGTAATGTCAACCTCAACGACTACAGGAACGGCCTCGATGCCTATACATTTGGCGCAGTGGATGTTTATCAGCATAATGAATTCATTTTTCAGCGCCCCAAATTTTGCATGAAAACCTCAAAAGCAGGTGAAAAAAAAGAAAAATATTTAACTTCGCGGAGTTAAAATTTATTTTAGGCATGATTAAAAAAATCTTCATATCGACCGGTGAGTATCTTCTGTTCATGAAACAGGTGCTCAGAAAGCCTGAAAAATGGAGAATCTTCTGGAGGCAACTCATTCTGGAATCTGACAAACTCATCATATCATCCATTCTTCTGGTGGGGGTGATTTCCTTCTTTATCGGCGGCGTGCTTGTCATCCAGACAGCATCCAACCTTGAAAATCCGATCATCGACAAGATGTATATAGGCTATATGGTCCGGGAGAGTCTCATCCTGGAATTCTGCTCGACAATGGTAGCCCTGATTCTGGCCGGAAAGATGGGTTCCAACATAGCCTCGGAAATCGGCAGCATGCGCATAACCGAGCAGATTGATGCAATGGAGATGATGGGAGTCAACTCCGCCGGCTTCCTTGTCCTGCCGAAACTGGTCGCATCGACCCTCCTGAGTCCGCTCCTGATGCTGTTCAGCCTTGTGCTGGGACTTATAGGCGGTTATATAGTCGTGGAATTCACTCAGATCATCCCGACGCCTTCCTACATTACAGGCATCAAGGCCTTTTACAATGGCTTCTATGTGTTCTACAGTTGCTTCAAGATGTCGTTGTTCTGCTTCCTGATATCCTCGATAGCGGCGTTCAACGGATATTATGCAAAGGGCGGCTCTCTCGGTGTGGGACGTTCAAGTACGACAGCCATTGTCGTAACCAGCATCCTGATACTTCTTTTCGACCTGATAGTCACTCAACTGATGCTTTATTAGTATGATAAGGATAGAAAATCTTAACAAGAGTTTTGGCGATGTTCACGTACTCAAAGACATCAATGTCGAGTACGAGACCGGGAAATGCAATATGATCATCGGAGCCAGCGGTTCCGGAAAGACCGTGCTGCTCAAGAACCTCATCGGTCTGATGCAGCCGGACAGCGGTTCCATATACTATGGGGACAAAGACATGGTCACCCTGTCATATAAGGAAAGGATGCTGCTCAGAAGGGACATCGGTGTACTGTTCCAGGGAAGCGCCCTGTTTGACTTTGCGACCGTACTTGAAAATGTGATGTTCCCGATGGATTTCTTCACTGACTGGTCACCGGCCCAGCGCAGGGAAAGAGCGCAATACTGTCTTGAAAAAGTAAACGTCACAGGCTCGGACAACAAATATCCGAATGAACTCAGCGGAGGTATGCAGAAGCGCGTCGGAATAGCCCGCGCAATAGCCCTGAACCCGTCCTACCTTTTCTGCGACGAACCGAACTCAGGTCTTGACCCATATACATCCATCCTTATCGACAGGCTCATCAGCGACCTCACGAAGGAGTTCAACATGACGACAGTCATCAATACGCACGACATGAACTCAATCCTTGAAATCGGAGACAAGATAGGTTATATATATAAGGGTGAGATGCTCTGGCAGGGAGACAAGAACACCATTCTTCAGACGGACTGCCAGCCGCTGCTTGATTTTGTCTGTGCCAACAAACTGGCGCGAAACATCATTGAAGGGAAATAGACCCCTGAGGGACTGTCGGGGTCTTATAGATTGAATCTGAATCCCGCCTCAAAACCGAACATAAGCGGTTGCGCAGTGCGGATGCTCTTCGGCTGCCCGCAACCGAAATAATAACGCAGGCTCGGGTCTATATATATGCCGACATGCTTGCCGAGTTTGAACTGCACGCCGATACCGACATTTGCCGACCACTGCACGCCTTTCACCTTCTCAGTATGATTGATCACCGGGGTTGTCTGCAACGAGTAAGTGTTATATACGCATTTTTCCACAGCACCTCCGGCATAGGTGTAGAAATCAATAAAATCGCGATCTACAATATTGTAGTAGGCATTTACAGGTATACCGATGTAATGCTGCATATTCTTCACCTGACCCGACTGCTGCGACACCACGATCCCGTCGTTCACCTCTATATATTTGCCGTTGAACTTGCTGGTCAGCAGGGTGTAGTTCACTCCCGCGCTCAATGCCCACCGCTTGGCCAGATGAATCTTTACACCGACTCCGACAGATACAGGTATGCCATATGAGGTTTCTGAGCCTGTTGACTGGATGCATGACGCAGCAGGGATATTTTCGCTTGCCGGACTTTTGAAGATGTTTGTCTTAGCGGTATTGCCCGGTGAGTTCGAGCCTGCAATGCCTGCAATGACAAGTGATGTTCTGATTTTTCGCCTGGTACTCTCTTCCTGCACCCATGAGGAGTCGTCCGGAAGCGTAACCGTAGTAATGTCCTGGCTGACAGTGTTATCCGTTGCATCGCAAGCGTTTTGGGCCGCAACTGACGCCTCGTCGGAAGATGGTGCATCATAAAGGCCCTGCTCCGGTTTCTGCTCCAAGGTCTGTCCCTGACTGTGTTCAGAAGTTTCTCGCAGCGTCTGTTCAGAAGTCTGTTCAGGGGTCTGTTCAACGACCTGAATGACCTGAGCGACCTGAGCGACCTGAGCGACCGCCTCGCTTGAAAGAGACGGCTCTTCCAGATTCTGCACCACTGCAATCTGACCTTCCATCTGAGGAGCGACAATCTCAGCCTGCTGCCTTCCCGAGAAAAGGAAAGCACCAGCCACAACAGCAGCCGCAGCAACAGCCACCCCGGCGCGATAGAACCAGAGTTTAACCGCCTTGCCACGGGCCGCCTTGTCAAGACCGTCAGCGATCTTATCCCAGGCCCCGGCAGGAACCTCTTCCCTGCCGCTTTCCAGGATAGATCTCATCTGAAGATCAAAATCACTCATATGGTCGTGCTCAAACATTTTCTCTTTCCTTTATCTTCTTCTGCAACACAGCCCTCGCCCTGCTGAACTGCGTGCGCGAGGTCACCTCGCTTATGCCTAAGATCTCTGCAATCTCCTTGTGGGAATAGCCCTCGACTGCATACATGTTGAATATCGTCCTGAAACCCGTCGGCAGGCTCATCACCATATCCATAAGTTCCTTGTATCCGATATTCTCCATCTGGGTCGTCGTGTCCGTCTTCAAGCCTCTCGCCGCTTCAAGGTCATCGCTCATCCTCAGCGCATCCTTCTTCCGCAGATGCATGAGCGCTGTGGTTACGAAAATCCTTCTTGCCCATCCCTCAAAGGACCCTTCTCCCTTGTAGGTGCCGATCCTGGTGAAAAGGGTTATGAAACCCTCCTGCAAGATATCCTCAGCGACGGACCTGTCCCCGACATACCTTATGCACACGGGAAACATGCGGGACGCCAGGCGGTCATACACAACCTTCTGAGCGACCCGGTCTCCTTTTTTGCATGATTCAATCAGTTGAATATCAAAGGTATCCGTCACTGCTGTAGTTTCTCAGACCCGCCTTGTAACACTTATCATCATGCGTCCAAAAAGATGCAGTTCGGGTCTGTTATGTTGCATTTGGGACACATTTTTCCCAAAGTTGTGCATTTTTCCCGAAATAGAGTGTTATTTTTGTATGTTTTTGCAAGAAATTATCGGATAATGACCAAAAAGCATATAATATATTTCGTTCTGCTGTTTTTCCTTGCCGGAGTTTTTCCCGCGGCGGCTCAGACGGATTCTGGCAGCAGTATCATTTCTGCCGTAGAGAGCATGCAGGAGGGGAAGCATGCCCAGGCGGAGGATATACTCAAAAGTATAATATCACAGGACAGGAAATGCGACGCCGCCTGGTATTATCTCGGCGTGAACTACATCTACCAGAAGGATGCCGACATGGCGGAAGAGTGCTTCAAGGCAGCGGTAAAACTGGATTCCACAAATTTCTGGTACAGAGAAAGGCTTGCACATCTGTATGAAGTGACCTCGCGCCCCGCAGAGAGCATCGTTCTTTACGAAAAACTGCTGGAGGATTTCCCGAAGAAAAGCGAACTTTATTTTGACATCATCTCCCTCTATGTGTCTGCTGGGGAATACGACAGGGCCTTGGAGACAATAAAGGAGATAGAAACCGTCTTCGGTGCCACCGAATCACTTGCAATATACAGGTTCAATCTCCTGATCCGACTTCAAAGGGAGAAGGAGGCCTATGATTCATTGCGGGAATACAACAGCAGATATTCATCACCATATGTCCTGTCGGCATTGGCGGACCACCATCTGGCGGAATATAACGACTCATTGGCCGTAAAGTATTATGATGAGGCTCTGGAACTGGCACCTGACTATGCCCCGGCCCTCTTGGGCAAGGCGGAGGTGATGAGGATAACAAGAAGATATGATGATTATTTCACCATCCTTGACGGTTATCTGTCCCTTCCGGAAGAATCCGCCTCGTCAAAGGTTGAATATATGGGAGAGATGCTGCGCAGGATGGATCCCGGCTTCATCCGCAAATATCAGTCCCGCTTTGACAAGGCAATGGATACCGCCTCTGCAACCCACCCGACAGACAGCCTGATACTGAATCTTGTCGGTCTGTATCAGTATTCTACGGGAAGAAGGGAAGAGGCTTGTGCGACATTCAGGAAAAATATGCAGGAGCATCCTCAGTCATATTCTGCCGCCAATGCCCTTATTGAGGTACTTTTCTATTCGCAGAAATGGGAAGAGGTGTCAGAAGAAGGACAGAAGGCGTATGAAAACTTCCCGCAGCACCCGACTTTCCTTGAAATGGCCATCATCGCGCAGCGCAGTCTCGGGCAGGACAGGACTGCCCTGGACCTGTGCGACAGGATCATATCGACAACTCCCGCAGACAGTGCCATTGTCGTCAGGACCTGGGCTACGAAGGGAGATATATATTATCAGTTGAAAGAGCCGAAAAAGGCTTTCAAGGCATACGAAACCGCATTGAAATCCGATCCGGACTACATCTATGTGCTGAACAATTACGCCTATTTCCTGTCAGAGGAGAGGAAAAGTCTGAAAAAGGCACATGAGATGAGCCGCAAGACAATTGAGGCTGAGCCTGACAACGCGACCTACCTCGACACATTCGGATGGATCCTGTATCTGATGGGCAAGCCGCAGGATGCCTTGACACATTTCAAGCGCGCCATGCTTTACGGAGGCAAGGACAGTCCGGTGATTCTGGACCATTATGCGGAGGTGCTTTTCGCCTTGAAGGAGTATGATCGCGCGATGGTATATTGGAACAAGGCCCTTCTTATCAACAATGACGAGATCAAGGGTCTTGAAGCCAAGGTGGAAAAGCGTAAGGAACAGATAAGCAAGGCAAAATGAGGTGGCATATAAGAATATTGTCCGTTATGTGCCTGTGGCTTACGGCTGCTGCGGCGTCTTATGCCCAGGACACAAGCGCCCAGGAAGCCAAGAAGGCAAAATTGGAGCGTGAAATCGCCATTATAGACAAGCAGTTGGCCGAAAATGCTTCCCGGAGCAACGCAATGCTTTCCAATCTGACCTTGATACGCAAGAAGATTTCCAACAGAAAGGCCCTGATTGCCGAGAGCGACCGGGAAATACGCAGATACAACGACCAGATATATCTGAAACAACGTCAGATCAACCGTCTCCAGGCGAGGGTGGACACGCTCAAGAATCACTACTCCAAACTTGTGCTGTGTGCTTACAAGAGCAGGGATTCGAGGATATGGTATATGTATATTCTTGCAAGCGAGAACCTCGGACAGGCCTTCCGCCGCTATTCATATTTCAAGAATCTCTCCTCTCAGATGAACGAAGAGGCAAAGGCCATCAAGGCTGCTCAGGAGGAACTCAGGCAGGAGAGGGAGAAACTCTCACAGATGAAGAGGGAGGCACAGGCAGTCAGGACGCAGAGACAGAAGGAACTGCAGTCATTGAATGCTGAGGAGGCGCAGGCGAATAAGGTTGTAAAGAATCTGCAGAAGAACAAGAAGATATATCAGAAGCAACTCTCCGACAAGAAGAAACAGGTGAACGCCCTCAACAAGGAGATAGAAAGGATTGTGGCGGAAGCAATGAAGAAATCCCAGGGGACAAAGCCGAAGGAACCGATTGACTACAAGTTGGCGGAAGAGTTTTCCAAGAACAAGGGCAAACTGCCTTGGCCGGCAGAAGGACCGGTTGTGGGCAAGTTCGGAAAGCAGTACCATCCTGTCTATAAGAATCTGGAACTTCCGCCGAACAACGGAATCGATATTGCCGTATCAAAGGGCACAGAGGCCAAGGCGGTGTTCAAGGGCGTCGTGAAACAGGTGTTTGTAATGCCGGGATATAATCAGTGCGTGCTGGTCAGCCATGGAAACTATTTCACATTCTATTGTAAGATGAAGACCGTGAATGTGAAGGCAGGCGACAAGATCGATACCGGAGAGGTGATAGGAACAGTGGATACCATCAACGGCGAGACTCAACTGCATTTTGAGGTCTGGCTGAACACCAAGCCTCAGAATCCGCAATCGTGGCTTAGATAGCCCGCAGTACCGCGTGCAGAAACAGGATAAAAACGCTCGAGGTCCCCGCAAAACACGGTACCTCGCGCAAAAACAGCAAGAAAGTGCAACAGATATAATTGATATATGACAAAAAAGACAGTATTTCTGACCGGAGCCACCGGAAACATGGGCTGGGCCGGCTTCAAGGAACTTTACCGGAGAAAAGACAGATTTGACATACGTATCCTTGCGCGTGACAGCAGGAAGAACCGCAAGATGCTTTCCCCATATATCGGCGACCCTTCTGTCACCATAATCTGGGGTGACCTTACAAGATATGAAGATGTTCTGGCGGGCGTAAAAGGCTCTGACTATGTTCTCCATGTAGGCGGCATGGTGTCGCCGGCAGCGGATTACTATCCGGAGAAGACATTGAAGGTCAATGTGTCGGCTGCTGAAAATGTGGTCAAGGCTGTTCTGGCTCAGCCGGATGCGGAGGATATAAGGGTGGTGTATATCGGTTCTGTGGCACAGTATGGCGACCGCAACCCGCCTCGTCATTGGGGAGATGTGAATGAGCCTCAGACACCTGCAAAATATGACATGTATGCACTTTCCAAAATTCGCTCGGAGGAGATTTTTGAAAAGGCAGGTCTTCGCCGTTGGGTGTCTCTGCGTCAGAGCGGCATCCTGTATCCCGGCATTCTCAAGGTGGTCAACCCGACAGCCTTTCATGTGCCTGTAGGCGGCGTACTCGAATGGGCCACCATCGAAGACTCCGGCCGCCTTCTTGCCCAGGTGTGCGAAGACTGGGTACCGGATGAGTTCTGGAATCAGAAATATAATATAAGCAGCGGAGAGCAGTACCGCATGACCAACTATGAGTTCGAGACTCGCCTTCTTAACGGACTTGGACTTCCGGGACCGGAGAAGGTCTTCGAGCCGCAGTGGTTTGCATTGAAGAATTTCCATGGAATGTGGTACACGGACGGAGACCGGCTGGAAGACTTCCTTCACTTCCGTGCAAACACTCCGATAGACGAATATTTTGCGACCATGAAGTCAAAACTGCCGTGGTTCTATTCCCTTGCCTTCCTTGCTCCGGCATGGGCGGTGAAACTTTTCATGAAGCCTTATGCCTTCGAGAAGGGTATGGGCACCCAGTGGTGGGTGGATAATGATCCGGAGAAATTTGAGGCATATTATGGCTCGCGTGAGGCCTATGAAGCGATAAAGTCGTGGGACGATGTCCGCCCGGCACCCCTTGAAAAGAATCTTGAAAAGGCCCGTGATGCGGGGGAAGCGCCTGCTGTAATGTAAAGAACAACGTTTAATTGTCATGTCGAGCGACCAACGTTTAATTGTCATGTCGAGCGACCAACGGGAGTCGAGACATCTCAAACAACAGAAAATGAACATCAGAGTAATAGACATAGCATACGAAACAATGGCGGACGGTCCAGGCCTGCGCACATCCATATATTGTGCAGGCTGCGCCCATCATTGCCCGGGCTGCCATAATCCTCAGACATGGGATTTCAAGGCCGGGAGGGAAATGTCCGTGCAGGAACTTCTTGACATCATTAAGGAAGACGAGTTCGCCGATGTGACATTCTCCGGAGGAGACCCCCTGTATCAGGTCGAGGCCTTCACGGAACTTGCCCGCCGTATAAAGGAAGAAACAGGCAAGACCATCTGGTGCTACACCGGTTTCACTTACGAGGAAATCCTTGCAGACGAGCGTCTGAGCATGATTCTCCCATATCTCGACGCGCTTGTTGACGGACCGTTCATCGAGGCCCTCCGCGACACTGACCTTCCGTTCCGCGGCAGTTCCAATCAAAGAATCATCAAATTGCGATAGACACTCAACATGAAGCAGGAAATCACAATCAGAGACATAAACGACCTTGACAGGGCGGCGAAGGAATTCCTTGAAAAGATAGGAGACAGGACTCTTGTGGCTTTCTTTGCGCCAATGGGCTCAGGAAAGACTACATTCACGACTGCCATCTGCAAGGTCTTAGGCGTAACCGACCCGGTCGGCTCACCGACATTCGCCATCGTTAACGAATACATGCGCGCTGACGGTGAGCCGATGTATCACTTTGATTTCTACCGCATAAACAGGCTTTCCGAGGCTGTGGAAATCGGCCTGTACGACTATCTCGACAGCGGCTGCCTCTGCATCATGGAATGGCCTGAAAACATCGGGGAACTGCTGCCGGAAGAGACTCTGAAAGTATATTTCACCATCAACCCGGACCAGTCGCGAACACTTTCCTGGACCGTCTGAACACACCGTCCGTCATCCTGACCCCAGCGCAGTATCTGTAATTTTCTGCGCATACGAATATGCTATCGAGCGGTGATAGATGAGATATAGCCATTGACCGACAGGGTGTCAAGTTGCCCGTCCTTCCACACTATCGGTCTTTCCCCTGCGAGAGACGAGAGACCGACATGAAGGATGCCATTAATCATTGACAGTCCGTTCACACCCACACAGGAGTAGCCCTTGGGCATCTTGAATATCTCGCCGCATCTGTAAATCATGCCCTCTGAGGCAGAGTTCATGGGGTTCAGCACACAGCAGATTCCGCCTCCGTCAGCAAAGACTGCCGATATGTTCGCATTATCAAAAAGCACCTGTTGTTTTCCATCGACCCAGATTCCGCTTTTAAGACCTCCTGTGGCTGTCCTGCAAACCCCTTCCACACCAATTCTGTCTCCCGCGCAGAACATGGAGCCGGAAATCATTGTAAGCCCTTTCGGTATATTCAGCGCCAGCATATTCTCTCCGTGGATTATCACTGGCTGAGACAGGCCATGCAACAATACCAGGCAAACAGGCTCTCCCGACGATGTGAACACATCCCACACTGCCTTCAGATCCTCCCTCAACGACAGGTTTGTGACCTTGCTTCCATATACGCAGTAATATCTGTCAACCGGGCCTTCCGCACTCCTGATCTGTTCACAGAACCCGAAACACAGGCTGTCCCCATCATGCCTCAACGGGGCGGTCAGATAGCCATTGGTCCTGGTCAGGACAGGCTCTCCGTTTCTTCTGAAAGAGAACCCCGTTCCCAGTCTGCTCTCCCCAAGTGTATAGACATCTTCACCTGAGACAATCAGATTGCAGACCCTCTCTGCGCCCTCATAACTGAAAAGATACTGTGAGTTTTTCTTCACAATCGTCCGGGAATCTTCTGAATAGTCAGTATATAGGTTGCCGCCGACAACACGATGCATATCCGCATCAGATGAAACCTGCCGGGACTGACCGACCGGCACCTTCATCACAGCAGACCCATCTACATACACCACAAGCGAACATCTGACACTTTCCGAGGCCATATCCGAGCGCCAGTCATAACCCTTTGCATAATCAACCACGGTCATATAGCAGATCTGGTCAGCAACACTGTCTCCGGGACCTGCTATCGGTCCTCCCCAAATGCCGCCACCCTCCTGCGGGTTGCCCCCATCAATTTCCGACAGACCGCAGGAAGCGGCCATAAGCATAAACACAAAAAATGCACTCCGAATCTTCATACTCTTTTTTCAGCAAAGAAAGATAGCGGAGCGCAATCCTGGTGATTCTTTCGCCACAACATAGGCGATTTGGTCACAAAATTTCTTTTTTTTATGATTTTTTCGGTTATGGCAGACGGATATTCTACGCAATGATGACGGTGATGCCGATGGATTCTATCGCCTTGCGTGCTTCTTCGGGCAGTCCGCTGTCTGTGATGAGGACGTCTATGTCTTCAAGGTTGCATATCTTGCCGAATCCCCGGCGACAGAACTTGGTGGAATCTGCCAGGACTATGCTCTGGGTCGCTGACTTCATCATTTTGCGGGTGAGGTTGGCCTCTTCGAGCGTGGCGCAAGTCAAACCGCTCTTAACATCGAATCCCTCTACTCCGAAGAACACTTTTGAGCAGTGGAGGGTCTCAAGTCCGGCTTCCGCATAAGAGCCTCGCGTCGATAGCGAATTGCCATATATAATTCCTCCGAGCTGCAGGATGGTGACATTGGGCTGGTCAATGAATTGTGACGCTATGCGTATTGAAGGTGTGACAACATTCAGACTTCCCCGCGGAACGATATCTTCTGCGAATGCAACCATTGTGGAGCCGGATGCTATTATAATGGAGTCATTTTCGCCGATAAACTTGGCCGCTTCCTTCCCGATAAGTTTCTTAGGGACGGCATTCACCTTCTTCTTGACATCCTCCTTGAGATCCCGGACGGTGCTTTTTGCAGTGATTGCCCCGCCATGAGAGCGAATCAGGAATCCCTTGTCTTCAAGATGCTGGAGGTCGGTGCGGATGGTAGCAGTAGTCACACCAAGATCCTCGGCGAGGTCTGTAACACTGGCATAGCCTCGTCTGGCGACAAGGTCTGAAATGTATTTACGGCGTTTGGCATTATGCGTCATATCGTCATTCTGAAATTCTGACAAACGGGGCCCCCGGATCATCCGAACTTATATGCAGAACAGCATCGCATATCTGCCCCTCATCTGTCTTTGAGTTTATACTTATATAATATCTTCCGTCTCCAAGCGGGCATAATCCCGTACTTCCCCATTTGAAATGCCATCCCCCGCAGACATCGACCATCTCGACCTCGTCCTGATGATATGGAACATCTTTCAGATGGGCCCGGTACGGCTTCTTATTCATATCGACTGCAAACAGGCGATAGTTTTCGAATTGAGGTTTTCGACCTTTATATACAGCCATGTACATGCGTTCAGTATATGGGTCGTATGCAAGGTTCTGCACGCCATACCTGGTGTTTCCGGTATATACGAAATACTTGTTCCGCGGGGTGGATAAATCTTCCAGATCGTAGCACAGGAGGATGTTGTAATCATTGTCGCAACGAAGCGTATCACCATATACACCGTAGGCGAGGTAAAGATAGGAATTTTCTTTTGAATCCTCACCGAATCCCGGTCCAAGTGTAATTCCATCCACTCCGGAACAGCCGTAGCGGTGTTTCAACACACGTCCGTCCACCTCCACCTCTGCCAGATAATCCTTCGCGGCCTCATTGACAGGATGCAGTGTGACCGCCCTGTCAAACGGGATATCCGGGCCATCCACGGAGTCAACGGCAATCTCCGCAATATAGAAACGGCTCATCAAATCATTGTGGCGTGCCGCACCCAGACCGTCGGCTATATTCCTGCCGATCTCGTCATTCTTCATTTCGAGAGAAGCATAGGCCTTTCTGGTCTTCTGATTGAAGGTAAGTGCGCCGAGATGCCCGTTTATACCTGTGATGGAGCCGGTGATATTGCCGTCCAAGTCGGTTTTATAAAAAGCGCTGGTAAATGAAAAATACATTGATTCCGCTTTCTTATCCAGCGCAATCCCCTGCACATGGAACTTACCGCCATTGACATGTATGACTTCCGGATATCTGCCCGTGCAACTTCCAAGCGCCATAACAGCGGCACAAAGAAGAGTGAAAAATCTTTTCATGCTGTCAAAAATTTCATGCCCGGCTTCACACTTCCCAGACTCCGCCCTTTCCGAACATCCTGTCCATGAACTCGTCCATCCAGCCCAGGCGATAGATCACATCGATATTGGTGAACCTGCTTCTCATATATGGTATGTAAGAGACTGTCTTGCGGAACCTTTCACGTGTGACACCTATCATCTCCGGCTCATACGGAGCGCCCACAAGCCTGAGGTTTTCGCGCACCTGTTCAAACGGAATTATCTGCTCACGGATCCTTTCGCTAAGTTCGGGCCATGCGGCTTTCAGAGCCTCAAGTTGTTGTCTCAACCCGTCCTTATCGACATATTTGCCCTTGGTCTCCACCAGTGCTCTTGCAATATGTCCCGGTTTGCCGGCCAATACTCTGCGAATCTCCTCTTCCATTTCCTCCCAGGTCATCCACGCCTCAACGCACGCGTCAACATCCACGCTGTCCATGCCTTTTTCAAGGAGAAATTCAATCTCGGCAGTGGAAATCAGAGTGCCGATGCCCACCTTGAATCCGTGCGAGACATGCTTTCCGCCGAAACACAGGTCCTCCATGTCCCAGCAGTGCGAATACTGGTGTTCCGCTCCGGAAGCCGGACGGCTTGACTGTATCGCCTGCATTGCAAAGCCGCTCATAAGCAGACCGTCTGCAAGTGCCTGAGTCTTGTCAACATCCCCGGCAAATACCGCCGCCGGATCCGAAAGCGACTCCTTGAGTCCGTTCTGCACAAGGTCCCATGCGAAGGAGTCTATCTTTTCGCTGCCGACCACATCAGCAATCATCCAGTCGGCTCCGGCCGGAATCTTGGCGATAAGGTCCGCATATCCGGATGCCGCCAGTTCCTTAGGAGCGGCAGCGGCGACAGCAGAATCAAGGATGAAACCGAGCGGGGCAGGACAGTCGAATGTCTGCTTGTTCCCGTCCTTTGTTATCGAGGAGCCATAGGCTGTGAATCCGTCCATCGAAGCGGCAGTACCCACGCACATATACCTTCTTCCAAGCAGATATGACACATATTTTACTGTATCATTGATCACGCCCGAGCCGACAGCAACGGCAACTGCATCGATGCCCTGCAAGTGTTTTCTGAGCGTTTCGACATGCTGCCACTCGGCATAGAAATCCTTGCTTGCGAAAACGAAAGGAGCGTATGATTCTATTCCAGAGTCATCAAGAGACTTCTGAACATCCTTACCAGCCACCTCCCAAGTGTTCTCATCGGCCACAATGATGGCTTTCAGCCCAGGGAACAGGCTGTTAAACATTTCCGCACTACGTATCGCGGTTCCTTTCCCTATAATCAGGGCCTTTGTGTCCCTCGCCCTCTGGAGCGCTGCTTCGATCTTATTCATGGTTTTTCTAAAAATTTCACAAATGTACTAATTTTTGAAAACAAAAGAAAATTTTCGATAATTTATTGATGAATCCGGCTTATTTTTCCCGCATTTGACACGCTCCAAATGAACATAACAGCAAAAATGACGTTTTTCGTTTTACAAAACAACGCAAAATTTTCGCAAATTATTTGTGTTTTTAAAAATATGCACTAATTTTGTACCCCATGAAAACACGAACCATAACTAATCTATTTGCAGCCATGCTGATCATGTGCCTTACATCAGCCGCTGCACTCTCACAGACAGCCGGACAGGTAAAAGTGAGCGTATCCGACTCCGTCGGTCCGCTCATCGGAGCCGGAGTGGTCGTACAGGGCACCACAAACGGTGCTGTCACAGACGAAAATGGAGTAGCCACACTGAGCGTGCCGCAGAACAGCACCTTGGAAATCTCCATGATAGGATATGCCACACAGACAATATCGGTGGGAGGCCAGACCTCTCTATCGGTTGTCCTTGCTGAAGATTCGGTAATGCTCGACGAAGTCGTGTTCATAGGTTACGGTACCGCAAAGAAAAGCGACCTTACTGGTTCCGTGGCAAAGGCCGACATCGAGACATTCAGACATTCACCTAATACAAGTATAATGGAGTCCCTCCACGGTACCGTGCCCGGACTGAACATAGGACAGGTGAATGCGGCAGGCTCCGAGCCTTCGATCGAAGTGCGCGGACAGGTGACCATAAACGGAAGCACCGACCCGCTGGTGATTCTCGACGGCATAATCTATTCCGGACGCATAAGCGACATAAACCCATCCGACATAGAGTCCATAGAGGTGCTCAAGGACGCGAGCAGCAAGGCTGTCTATGGCGCTCAGGCGGCAAACGGCGTAATCATAATATCGTCCAAGAGCGGTAAGAGGGATACCCCCCCCAGTATAACATATAGAGGAAACTTCTCATTCAGTGAGCCGACCATCAAGACCCGCCTTCTGAACCGCGGAGAGTGGCTTGCGCGCCTGCGCGACATTGAATATTCAGACGCATATACACGCGAGTCCGGCTACACCGAGATCAACCCTGACTGGGACTATACCAATTCCCAACTCACCCCTAAGACCATCCAGGGCATAACCAACGATCTGGAATACGACTGGTGGGATGCCTGCACCAACATCGGTCACAACTACACGAACAGCCTCACGGTGTCAGGCGGCTCAAAACGTGTCGCCTACTATATTTCAGGCAGCCACTCAGATGTAAAGGGAGTTACGATGAATGATATTTACCGGAGGACCACCCTCAGGGTAAATATGGACGTCAATGTGACGAACTGGCTCAAAATCGGCACCAACACCTTCCTTGCATTTCTGGATTATTCCGGAGAATCCCCTAACATCGGCAACATCCTCCTGATGAACCCGGTGGTAAGCCCCTTCGTCAGTCCCGAAGACGGCAACTGGGAACTGGAAGCGAACCCTACCGGCATCAAGACCCTGAACCCGTTCATACAGAGCAGGTCTCAGGACCTGGAAAAGAAACATCAGATCAACACCAACGTATATGGTATAATCGATGTTCCGTGGGTCACCGGCCTTAAATATCAGGTCAACTTCAATTACAGGCTCAATGCCAGCAACAGCGGCAATTTCAATATATTCAAGGACAACCTTCAAGGTCATGGAGAAAAGTCCTACGGCAACGACTATTACTGGCTTGTAGATAACATCCTGAGTTACAACCGCAGTTTCAACCGCCATAATATAGGCGTGACATTGGTATATGGTGCAAACAAGCGGAGACACGACACAACCACCGCAGAAGGAACCGGCTACGACACCGATGCGCTCGGCTACAACTCTCTGGAACTTGCTTCCACCCATAAGATTTCCTCGACCGGATATGAGGAATCCAGCCTTTACCAGATGGGCAGAATAAGTTACAACTATGCAGGAAAGTATCTTTTCAACGCCACAATAAGAAGGGACGGATTCAGCGGCTTCGCAGAGAACCATAAATTCGGATGGTTCCCGTCAGTCGGTATTGGCTGGACTGCGTCGCAAGAGGACTTCATGAAGAAAGTCAGATGGATCAACCAGTTGAAAGTCCGCATGAGTTATGGACGCACAGGTAACCAGACTAGCAGATACTCCTCGCTTGCCAGAATGAGTGACGCGAACTACATTTTCGGCGACGGGGCTTCCACTTCGGTAGGATATTCGTTGTCTTCCATGGCCAATCCCAACCTCAGATGGGAAACCACCGACGAACTTAACGCCGGTATTGACTTCGGCTTTCTGGGAGGAAGAATCAGCGGTAGCATAGATTATTACAATTCGATCACAAAGGACCTTCTCTGGGATATGACGATCCCAAGCGCCAGCGGATTCACCGTCGTATCAACCAATATCGGCAAAATCCGTAACAGCGGTGTGGAAATCACCCTGGACGGTGTCCCTGTAAGAGCAAAGGGCTTTGAGTGGAATATCTCAGTAGCCTTCTCTGCCAACAGAAACAGAATTGTGAGCCTTCTGGGCGAGGATAACGACGGAGACGGCAAGGAAGACGACCTTGTTGCCAGCGGACTGTTCATAGGAGAGTCCATAGGAACTGTCTATGGGTACCAGATAGACGGAATGTGGCAGATAGATGACGATATTCCTGTGGGATGGTACCCTGGAACATATAAACTCCACGATTTCGGCAACGGCGACTATTATGAGATTACGCCAGCCGAAGACAGGGTAATTCTGGGACGCACCGAACCCGCTTGGAGGATGGGTATAACAAACAGGCTCAAATACAAGGGTTTCAGCCTTTCCTTCATGCTCAATATCGTAAACGGAGGAAAGAACGGTTATCTTGGAGCCAACGGAGGACGTGACTACACCACAATAAGCAACGCTGAGGCACAGAACGAATTTACATTCACCGACTTCTGGTCTCCACGGAATCCTGACGGCAAATTCGCACGCACATGGGTGACACCTACTGTCGGGGGAACTCTCTACCAGCAGCGCAATTTCGTCCGCTTGCAGGACCTCTCCTTCTCCTACACCCTTCCCGAGAAGTATGCAAAGAAGATACGCGCCAAAAATCTCGCCCTGTCCATATCAGGCAAGAACCTTCTCACCTTCACGAAATGGATAGGATGGGATCCTGAACTCGGCGTGGGAGCCGGACATTCGTCAAGACCCGTCATGAGAAGTTATTCATTCGGTATAGACCTGACATTCTAAGGATACGGAAATTATGAAAAGAATATTCACAATCATAGGTTGGTGCACCATATTTCTCTGCTGTGCCTGCAACGAAAAGGATTTTCTCAAAGAAACTCCGCTGGACTTTTTCAGTCCGGAAACCACATACAAATCGTACAGCGACTACCAGTCCGCCATTTCAGGAATGTACAGCCAGGTCAGAGGTTATGAAATGAGTTCCAAAGGAGGAATCAGGACATTGCTCGCGACCGACATAGCCTACAATGCCCGCAAGGACGGAGACCGCTGGGGAAACCTCTCCACCGTATATATATCATCGAGTGAGCAGGTGGAGGCCTTCTGGGAAAATCCATATAAGACCATCAAGAATGCCAACGCAATTCTCACGCGTATCGGCAAGTCTGAACTGTCATCCGCGCAAAAGGCTGTCGTTGAAGCCGAAGCACGCTTCTTCCGCGCCTATTGTTACCGCAATCTCGTATATTATTTCGGTGGAGTCCCTATCGTAAAAGAGGAAATCACCTCTCCTAAGAGGGACTTCGTCCGTGCTTCCCGTGAAGAGGTGCTTGCCTTCATGCGGGATGACCTTAAATTCGCTGCCGAAAACCTCCCCGGCATAGCGGAAGTCGAGGACGGGAAGGTGTCCGATCTGGTCGCAAAGCACTATCTCGCCGAGACCCTCATATCCCTTGGGGACTACAAGGGCGCCATACAGTACGCTGGGGACGTGATTTCCGACAGCAACACCGCTCTTATGACCAAGCGTTTCGGCACCCGCGTTTCGGCAGTGCCGAACGGAGATGTGTTCTTCGATCTTTTTCAGCGCGGCAACCAGAACCGCAAGAGCGCCAAGAACACCGAAGCACTCTGGGTGATCCAGATGGAGGAGGATGTAAGAGGAGGATACACAGTCACAACGGATTATGACTATCCTTTGGAACGTTTCCATGTGCCGAGCGTACATACCCTCACTGACCCTGACGGCGAGCCGGGAATGTTAGGTCCAAGGTCTGACTTTAACGTAGGAGGTCGTGGCGTTTCATATATGCGTACAACAGAATGGATGCTCAACACATGCTGGGGCAGCGATTTTGACAAAGACCTCCGCAACTCCGCGGTGAATGTTATCCGTGAGGTCATCTACGACAATCCGGCATCACGCTGGTACGGTCAATCTGCCATAGCACCGGAATCCATGAGCAAGAACTACAAGACAAACGATTACAGGTGGTATCCGTGGTTCAGCAAGGTCACATGCCCGGGAGACCATCCTGAGGGACTGTATGCAGACAAGGAAACCGGTCTGCTCACCGCTTCCGCAGGCGGCACCTACGCTGACCAGTACCTGCTTCGTCTGGCTGAGACCTATCTTCTGAGGGCAGAAGCATATCTTCTTGACAATCAGAAGGACAAGGCGGCAGCCGATATAAATGTGGTCAGACGCCGCGCAAAGGCAAGTGATGTGGATCCTGCCGATGTCACTCTGGATTATATCCTTGACGAACGTGCCCGCGAACTTTGCTTCGAGGAGCGCCGAAGGATTACGCTGTACCGCACAGGCACATACGTGGAGCGCACGCGCAGACTCAACGAGTGGCAAGGCTGGCAGGTGGAAGACCACATGAACCTCTTCCCTATCCCATATTCATTCATCGAGGCCAATACAGGAGCGGCCATCGAGCAGAATCCAGGTTATTCGAACTAATTGTCATGAACATGAAAAAGTTTCCTTTTATAATATTATTTTCTCTCATCGCGGTCGCTTGTTCCTACGACACTTTGCCTGAAATTCCTAAGCCGATACGCTACCATCAGAATCCTGCGCCGGAACCTCCTGTACCGGAGCCGGAAGCGGGAGGCAGCATTCCGGTTGTGTTCTCCGGTTCATTCGGCGATGTCATAGCCACACGGGCAGGCATCAACAACGGCCAAATGAGTTGGAACGCCGGAGACCGTATTCTGATCCTCTGGAATGGAGGATTCAACTACGCCGGCGCATCAGCAGAAGGTGCAAGCGCGGAATTTTCAACGGAAGTGAACGAAGCCGACACCTACTGGGCTGTCTATCCTTCGTCAACGGAGGCATCTCTTGATTCGAAGGGATTCTCCGTGACTGTTCCGGACAAACAGAACGGAGAATTTGACAAGGTAAACATAGCGGTGGCATCTACCGGAGCAGCAGATCAGAACCTCGTATTCCGCAACCTCTGTGGTCTCGGTGCTTTCACATTAAGCCGTAACGATATAGCAAAGGTGGAATTCAGCAGCCTGTCATCAGATGCGCTTGCCGGAAATGCCCTGCTCAGCATCGGTCAGGACGGCATTCCGAGCGTAACCTCCCTGTCATCTCCTGTGAAATCAATTACGGTTGTTCCAGCCACAGGGAACAGTTTCGCTGCGGGAACCTACTATTTTGCCGCAGTTCCGGGTGCCTTGGACGCAGGTGTATCCTTTACATTCACCACGAGCAGCGGCGGCACCATACTCGGCAAGGCCATAGCCACCCCGGACGCGCTGAACCGTTCGGAAATCCGTTCATTCGGCACCTTGGACAACATATCCACTGCCGATGTTCTGCAACTGAGTTTCGTTTTCGGACCGGAGGCAGGCACGAAAGAGACCTATGACCCGCAGAGCAAATGGCCGGCATCCGCAGGTGTCGAAGGTCTGACAGATGGCGTGACATACACATATACCCTTGATGGAACTGAGTATAGTTTCCATGCCAGGGATGTTTCCGGTGATGGAAAATTCTCATGGAGGACAAACAACACATCTGGCTATGCCGACTGTATCGGTATGCAGACAGACAAGGTTTACTTTGGCCTGCCGGCACTTGAAGGTTTCAGACTGAAAACCGTTGTGGTGGGTCAGTGCAGAAGGGGTAACACAGATAATGGCGAAGATAAGGTCACTACCGCGGGCATCACAAACCGTATCCCTGAAGGGGCGGAGGAGAAAAGTTATGTTGCCGGCGGAGAACTCCAAAGTTGGACGTGCTGGTCAGGAAAGAAGGACAAGAAAGTGGTTGACCGTGAATTCAGACTCTCCGGTACGGAAGCAAAGACCATATATTATCTGAACAGCAACACCTCCTCCATAGGCCTTTACTTCGCGCATCTGGTCCTCACGTACGAAAAAACGAATAATAATTAACAACACCATTACATGAAAATGACAAGATTGCACAAACTGATTCCGGCAGGCGTCATCGCCCTATCAATCCTTGTGGCGGCAGGCTGTTCCCAGAAGTCCTACTTTGACTCGCTTCCTGAGGGTTGCGACCCGGTTGAAGTCGGACGAGGCATAACCCAACTCTTCATAGACAAGGACAAGCCTGAAAGGACGACCAAGAAAGGTATGACCTACGTGAAATATACAGTAACAAGCGAATGGGCCAACTGCCTTGCCTTTGCCCGCGGCATCGGCGACAAGGAGATGGAAGATGCCCTGATTGCAATGTGGGAGCCGTTCAACGATGGTGGCGAGAAGGAGACCTTCCGCTCACACAAATGGCATGTTGACTACTCTGTCTTCGGAGCGGTTCCGTTGGAAGTTTACTGCCTCAACTCGGATCCACGCGCCTTTGAAATCGGTATGGACTACGCCAACAACCAGTGGAGCGAGCCGTCTGAGGACCCGGCAGAGCATTCCCTCACCAAGGTTCCGTATGAGAAGCAACTCGAATGGCTCTCGCAGGGCTATTCTCCACAGACCCGTCTCTGGATTGACGATATGTATATGATCACATTCCTCCAATTGCAGGCCTACAAGGCGACCCGAGACCTCAAATACGTAGAACGCACTGCCAAGGAACTTGCTCTTTATCTCACAACCCTCCAGCAGGAGAACGGCCTGTTCCTTCACACACAGGATGCCCCTTATTACTGGGGACGCGGAAACGGATGGATGGCCGCAGGAATGCCGATGCTTCTCAAAGTTCTTCCAAAAGACAACGAGCATTATTCGTTCATCAAGAGTTCCTACCTGAAAATGATGAACACTCTTCTGGAACTCCAAAGAGAGGACGGTCTCTGGGGCCAGCTTCTCGACGAGCCTGAATCATACGGAGAGACATCATGTACGGCAATGTTCACATACGCGTTCATCGAAGGTTATGTGGCAGGAGTACTCGATGAAGAATACGCAAAGGCGGCCCGCAAGGCATGGATAGCGCTGTGTGGAAAACTGGAAAATTTCGAACTCACAGATGTCTGCATAGGCACCAACGGCAATCCTGACAAGGAGTTCTATATGAACAGAGCCCGCAAGACCGGCAATGAACACGGACAGTGCGCCATGATGTGGGTGGCTAATGCACTGGTGAACAATCCTAACCTTTAATCTGACAATCACTATGAAACGCATATATCTTCTATTTTCTCTTGCTGTCCTTCTGACATGTCAGGTTGCCGTTCAGGCTCAGATCCGCCGTCTGCCTACCGTAAAGGAGGTTGACTGCAACTATTTCCGCGAAGTGGGCAGTGTGGATGACATGGCCTGGACCTGGTGGTTCGGTCCGCAGGTGTGGTCGTGTGACGACTATAAGTCAAAACTCTGGTGGGGTTATACATCTGCAAGAGGCTACACCGGCATCGCAGAGTATGACGCGACTGACGGAACATTCCGTAAGGTGCACCTGAAAAAATGCACATGGAATGACGACCACAACAACAGTGTAGTGGTCATGCTTCCGGACAAGAGGGTGGCCTGCATCTATACCTACGGACACGACAAGAGCAATGAGGTTTACGTAAGAATCTCAACCAGTTATGAGTCCATTGACGAGTTCGAGGACGCTATTCCGATCAAGTTTGCAGGAACTACCACCTACATCCAGTATTTCTATATGAACGGAAAGCACTACATCTTCACAAGAACCAGGCAGGATACCTACAAATGGGCCTGGACATGTTCGGAAGATATGGTGAACTGGACTGAGCCGGTTGAATTCATCACTGCAACCAACAAAAGGTATTACATAAAATTGCAGAGGGTTACAGATGTGGACGGTGTCATCCGCATCGTCGCATACGGCCACCCTACACAGAGCACCGATTGCAGGATCAGGATGGGCTTCATCGATTTCAACGACGGCAACATCTACAACAAGGACGGCAAGACAGTGGTTACGCGTCTGGGAGACTGCTTCGACTATACTGAACTCGATGTTGTGATTCCTAATGAAGAAGGAAAAGTCATGCGTCTGTTCGACGTGGCAGCATGTCCGAAAGACGAGTGCGCCATAGCGGTCGCTTCCTTCACCAAGGACATCAAGACTGATTCCCGCTACCTGATATACAAGAACGGAAATATCCAGGACATCACCGCCGGAGGTCTGCCTTTCTGGAACTACTCGGTATATCTGGGAGGTGTCAGTTTCATAGACAAGGACCGGGTGGCCCTGTGCCGCAACGACGGACTTGCTGACTACGGAACAGACTATGTGGAACTCTGGAAATTCAAAGGAGGGAAATGGAAGAAGGAGAAATGCCTCCACAAGGAAAAGGTCGGAGAGAAGATTATCCGCAACCTTCGCCCTATCGTAGATTATAACGGACGTTACCTGCTCTGGCAGCGAGGCTGTTATGACCATAGGAAGAAGGGACACACCTTCACTCTTGAAGCCAAGATTTACGATTTGAAAACAGATACGCTTATAAGGTAAACTTGAATATTATGGGAAAATACTTGAAACTGCTTGCTGCAATCATGATTGTGGCATCCTGCGGAAAAGAGAACCCTGACCAGACTCCTGTAACACCATCTGAGCCCGACAATGAGCCTCAGATGGTGAAACTGGATTTCACTGCTCAGATAGTCGAGCAGGTCACAGGTACTGATGCTGTCCTCTCCTGGAAGGAGGGAGATGCCATTGCATTCTTCTCTGACGGTTCTTCTTCTGCCGTATCCATCGGCCAGACAACAGAAACGGTCGAGTTTGAACAGGAGGTGACGGAAGGCACCTACTACGCGGTTTATCCTGCCTCTGCTGCAAACGACCGTTACGGCAATTCCGTGATGGTGGCTATGCCTACGACCCAGAGCGGCTCATTGGAAGAAGCCTGCATCTGGTTTGCAAAGACGGACGCCGAGAACAGGAATTTCGAACTGCGCCACCTGTGTGCATTGGGAAGCGTAACTTTGGGAAGAGATGACATCAGTAAGATTACCATCTCCGGCAACAATGGCGAACTGATTGCCGGAACGGTGTATGCTTCGACAGATCAGGACGGAAAGCCTTCATGCGCTGAGGCTGATGCCGAGGAAATCACCCTTGTGCCTGCTGAGGGCGAGGTTTTCGCTGCCGGAACATATTATTTTGCCGCTGCTCCGGGAACCCTCTCTGAGGGTATTTCCTTTACCATAGAGACTGCCGGAGGCAACATGATGATCGGAAAGGCCTATTCTGAGGCTGCACAGTTGGAACGCGGTGCTCTGA
>SUYM01000016.1 GCA_015060455.1 Bacteroidales bacterium | reverse complement strand
TGTATCGAGAACCTCCCACGCACATGCCTGGGAAGGAACGGCCAGGAGATGATGTATCTGATTGACGGTCATGACGGAGTGGGACTTTGTTTTGACGTGAACCACCTTATGTATCAGAGTCACGCAGATTTTCTCGCTGCGATTGACAAAGGCACCATCAAGACCGTACATATTTCAGACTATAATTTCACAGACGAGCGTCACCTGCTCCCTGGAGTAGGTCACATCGACTGGAAGCCACTCTGGGACGGCATCAGGGCAAACGGCTACAAGGGCATCTTCATGTATGAGTGCTACGGAGAGCCTTCAGAACTCGCTCACGCAAGAGATATTCTCACAGGTGCATTCGTTCCGGAAAAGAGTTTCATCGACGCTGACTCTCTCGCATTCTGCAATGCAGACTGGCGGATTACAGACCTGGGCAAGGGCGCTCAGGCGCTTTACGCACAGGCTCCGATGTTCTTCTCGACCCAGAGCATCTGCTGTATCAAATACCCTTCTTCAGAGTACAGGAGTGAAATTCTCCATCGCCCGGGCGAAAAGGCTGGCAAGCCAAGCGAACTGGGAGCGAAGATGGGAGCGAAGATGGCTGTGAACGCAGGTTACTTCCATGTGAAGCCACGCACACCGTCGGTATATTTCCGTATCGGTGATCAGGTTGTTGGCACAACACATCCTACTGAAACCTATCGCGTTGACGGAGTGTTGGGATTCAAGGACAAGGAAGGCCATCAGATGGTCATCGAGTATAGCGACACCACCCAGTACCAGACAGTCAGCGGCGACTGGCACACAGTCATGGCTTCAGGCCCTATGCTTGTGAAGGGCGGTGAAATCGTTGTTCCTCAGCTTAAGGGAGACAGTGCAGACGGCGCCAATATCGCAGCCATGCTTGAAGAACAGAAGAAAGGTGCAAAGATCAGAACCCACTATTCTTCCATTCAGTTCTATGACATGAGACATCCGCGTGCTGCTGTCGGAACTGATGACGAGGGTAACATCTATTATGTTGTCATCGACGGACGTTTCAAAGGCAAGGGAGACGGAGCAAGCATCTATGAGACTGCATATATCTGCAAGATGCTCGGCATGACAGAGGCCATCAACCTCGACGGCGGCGGATCCACAACTCTCTGGAGCGAAGAGACAGGTGTGATCAACCACCCTTACGACAACAAGAAATGGGATCATGTCGGCGAGCGTGCCGTACCGAACCTTATCGTAGCGTACTAACGACACAATTCCCGTGTCAGCCATCTCATTGGTTGACAACGCATTACGACATATGCCTGCTCCCCCGGGGAAGCAGGCATAATATTTATATCGCTAAGTATCAGGGAGATAGGCGGCAATCTATATGATTTCAATGCCGTTTTTGGCGCAGAGTTCCAGGCCGAGGTCCTTGAGTTTGAACTTCTGGATCTTGCCGCTGCCGGTCATCGGAAATTCCTTGACAAAGAATATATATTTAGGGATCTTGTAACGGGCTATCTTGCCGTCGCAGAACTCGCGCACATCCATATCTGTCATTTCCACTCCCTCATGCAGGATGATGAAAGCACCGACCGCCTCGCCGTATCGTTTTGAAGGAATGCCTGCCACCTGCACATCCTTGATGCCCTCCATCTTGTAGAGGAACTCCTCTATCTCACGCGGATATATATTCTCGCCGCCACGGATGATCATATCCTTGATACGGCCTGTGATACGATAGTTTCCGTCCTCGTCCTTCACTCCAAGGTCGCCCGAATGCAGGAAGCCGTTTGCATCTATCACTTCTGCGGTAGCCTGAGGGTTCTTGTAATAGCCCTTCATGGTGTTGTAGCCGCGGTTGCACATCTCGCCCTGAACTCCCACAGGACACTCCTCCCCTGTCTCCGGATCTATGACTTTGACCTCGGTAAATTCAAACTCGCGGCCAACTGTCGTGCAGCGGACTTCAAACGGATCGTCTATGCGGGTATGTGTCATTCCCGGCGAGGCCTCCGTGAGTCCGTAAACGCTGGTGACTTTCATGAACATCTTCTCCTCCACCTGCCTCATGAGTTCTATCGGGCAGAGCGAGCCCGCCATGATACCCACACGAAGGCTCGACATGTCGAACATATCGAACATCGGGTGATTCAGTTCGGAAATGAACATCGTAGGCACGCCATATACGGATGTGCAGCGTTCCTTATGGATGGATGCCAGTACAACGAGAGGGTCGAATCTCTCGACCATTACCTGGGTGCAGCCATGAGTGAGGCAGTTCATAGTGGCGAGAACCACTCCGAAACAGTGGAACAGAGGCACGCACACGCAGAGTTTGTCCTCGGAGGTGAACTTCATGTGCTCGCCGGTGAGGAAACCGTTGTTGGCGATATTGTAATGTGTCAGCATCACTCCCTTCGGGAAGCCTGTGGTGCCGGAAGTATATTGCATGTTCACCACATCGTGACAGTCAACCTTCTGCTTTGCCTGCATGAGTTCGTCGTCATCGATATTGCTTCCAAGCAGAAGAATCTCCGCCGTGTTGTACATTCCCCTGTATTTCTCCTGACCTATATAGATCACGTTCTTCATGCAAGGGAAGTTTTCGCTCCTGAGGTAGCCCCTCTGGCAGGTACGGAGTTCCGGAAGCATGGTATAGACCATATTCACGAAGTCGTCGCTGCCGCGGTCGCCGTTGACAATGCACAGGGTGTGCATGTCGGAGTCCTTGCAGAGATATTCAAGTTCAGACTGCTTATAATTTGTGTTTACAGTGACTGCGACCGCACCGATCTTGGCACAGGCATACAGGAAGGTAAGCCAGTCCGGCACGTTGCCTGCCCAGATGCCCACATGGGTGCCTCTTTCCACTCCGATGGAAAGAAGTCCTTTGGCCATATTATCGACACGTTCGTTGAATTTGCCCCACGTGAAGCGGAGATTGCGGTCCGAATATACGATATATTCCTTGTCGGGAGTGACTGCAGCCCAATGCTCCAGCCAGTCGCCGAGAGTTCTGTTTGAAAGTTCCATGATTATTCTACGGTCCCGGACCGCGGTTTAGTGATTAGATCGGGGTGTAAACGACTGCAAGAATCTTGGCAGCCTGTCCTTCGAAGCCGTGAACGTGATGAGGCACGATGGAGTCATAATATATGCTGTCTCCAGCCTCGATCACATGTTTCTTCTTGCCGTATGCCACCTCGACCATGCCTTCCATGACATATATGAACTCCTCGCCCTCATGGGATGAAAGTTCGTATGAGACCTCATCGGTTGGTTCGACATCAATGATGAACGGCTCCATGTGACGGTCCGACTTGGATGCGGAAAGGGAATGATACTGCATGTGGGTGCGGGCGCTCAGCGCATTGTTCGAGAAACTTATGCTCTTGCCGGTGCGCTCACTGCTTCGGCATACAACCGCTCCCGACTCATCCTGGTCATCCAAGAACGTACCCAGTCGTACGCCTAAGGCACGTGCTATCTTGATCAGAGGGGCAAGGGAGGGGATGACCTTGTTCTCTTCAATGCTTTCAATCTGCTCTGCGGCCAGTCCTGTGCGCTCCACGAGTTCTTCCACGCTGATCTGCTTAGTCTGACGGATGGCCTTGATTTTTTCGCCTACAATCGATGTGTTGTTCATATCAGTTCGTTTTAGAAGACACAAATATAGTATTTTTAACGAAATACATGCCTACACTTGTTCATTATATTATATTACAAATAAATGATTCTCCGCTTTTGGTGCAGTGGTATCCCGAATTATAATAACCCGGCAGCAGTTCCGGTAGACCTGCAGCAAAAATACATGCAAACTGCAGGTCTCTTCGTTTTGAAGGGTATCTGGTGCAGTTTTTCTATGTTTTTGCACTATGCCTCTCATCGTCATGCCGAGCCGTCATACCTGAACAGGGTCAAATGGAGACATTCGCTGTGCATCTCGACGCCACACCTTGCTGACGCCCTCCACAATATTACGTTTTCATCCGGAAAACAACCCCCGAAACCCGGATGAGAAGCGAAATTTCCCATGTTCATCCGGGAATACGTACCCAAATCCCGGATGAGATTACAGATTGTAATCAGGTGAGTTTTTCTGCACCGTTTGCGGATAATCATTACAAATATCGGTTTTCCGCCTTAGATCGATGTGGGGCGATGTCATGCTGAACGTAGTGAAGCATCTGTGACATGAGCGAGCAGGAGAGACAGATCCTTCGACTACGCTGGCGCTCCGCTCAGGATGACAGGGTGGGACGCGCAGGATGACAGGGTACACTCCTCGCAATGACGTAGCAGGGTGCGGCGATGTCATGCTGAACGTAGTGAAGCATCTGTGACAGGAGCGCGATGGGGTGACAGATCCTTCGACTACGCTGGCGCTCCGCTCAGGATGACAGGGTGGGACGCGCAGGATGACAGGGTGCACTCCTCGCAATGACGTAGCAGGGTGGGACGCGCAGGATGACAGGGGGGCAGCACCGAAACATGGACGGGAAGCGGAAATGATGCGCGCCGTCCATGAAATGAGGCGGAAAAATGGAAAAAATAGAGTGTTTTTGCTTGAAATTGTTTTGAAAAATGCGGGCCACAGGTGGTTCTGACGGCGATTTTTAAATTTATCCGTTTTCTTTTTTGGGACACGGATAAGTGTTCGGAACTTTGCGGACAAACAAAATTTTATGATTATGAAACTGAAAGAACTATGCAAAGATGAGATGCCGCGGGAGAAAATGCTGGAAAAGGGTGCGGATGCATTAAGCAATGCGGAACTGCTTGCAATCCTTCTGCGCACCGGAAGAGACGGCAAGAATGTGATCGATATGGCCCGGGAACTGCTGCTGAGCGGAAACGGCACACTGGCCGGGCTGGCAGAAATGAGCATCGAGAAACTGTGCACGATAAGCGGCATAGGACCGAGCAAGGCCATAACTGTCGCTGCCGCCTTTGAACTCGGCCGCAGGGCATCGCTCCAGTCCGCCCTCGACAGTGCCGGCGCTCTGACCTCGCCCCACAAGGTGTTCGACATCATGCAGCCCATCACCAAAGACCTTGACCACGAGGAATGCTGGGTGCTCTTTCTGAACAAGACCAACAGGCTCATCTGCAAGGAGAGGATAAGCAGCGGAGGACTTGACAGCACGGTCATAGACCTTAGGGTCATAGTACGTAAAGCGTTGGACAAAAAGGCATTGGCCATAATCCTCGTGCATAATCACCCTTCCGGCACCTCCCTGCCAAGCCGGGCTGACATCACCCAGACACAGGCCTTGCAGAAGGCTTTGAAGACATGCGACATAGCCCTGCTGGATCATGTGATCATAGCGCGGGACTCATATTACAGTTTTGCTGACGAGGAATTAACCAAGACCGTAAGGCAGTAACAATCTTATCAGTTTAAATGACAGATTGCCACGTCGCTACGCTCCTCGCAATGACGTACTGTTGTATATGTGTTAAAATTTTTGAAAGTCTGAAAAATAAAGATAAATTTGCTCCGATAAACAGATCAGAACCATGAAAGTCATCAACCTCGGAGAAAACAACTCCATCCTCAACACATTCGTAGCGCAGATGCGCGACAAGAAGATTCAGAAGGACAGTATGCGCTTCCGAAGAAATCTGGAAAGACTCGGTGAATTATTCGCATACGAAATCAGCAAGACGCTCGAATACTCCGAGAAGCAGGTGACTACCCCGCTCGGCATAGCCAACATGCGCACCTACGACGACAAGGTGGTGGTGGCGACCATACTGCGCGCCGGACTGCCGCTGCACCAGGGCATCCTCAACTACTTCGACGATGCTCAGAATGCCTTTGTGGCCGCTTACAGGAAATATGACAAGGGAGAGGGCTTCCATATAAACATAGAATACGCCAGCACTCCGGACCTCGATGGCAAGACGCTAATTCTTGCAGACACCATGCTTGCCACCGGAGCCTCACTTGAAATAGCATACAAGAAACTCTGCGAGCAGGGAGAACCGAAACATACTCATATCGTTTGTCCTATTTCAAGTGCCTACGCCGTGGAATATCTCCAGAAGAACATTGACGGAGAAAAGGCAACCCTCTGGGTAGCAGCCATCGACGAGGAACTGACCAGCAAGTCATACATCATCCCCGGACTTGGAGATGCCGGAGATTTAGCCTACGGCATCAAGAAATAACAAAACTCGCGACACCTGACCGACAAGGTATCGCGAGTTTTTAATTTATAAAGGACAGGTTTAGTGCTTGAAGTGGCGCATTCCTGTGCAGAGCATTGTGATGCCGCACTCGTTGGCCTTCTTCACCGAATCCTCGTCACGTACGCTTCCGCCCGGCTGAACGATAGCCTTCACGCCGTACTCCGCTGCGAGAGTCACTGTGTCGTCAAACGGGAAGAATCCGTCAGAGCCGAGAACCACTCCGTAATCCCTGATATCCTTGCCAGCCTCGGCAAGTGCCGCTGTAGCCTGTTCCAGAGCAATCTTCGCAGAGCCCACACGGTTCATCTGGCCCGCTCCCACTCCGAGAGTCGCACCTTCCTTCACCACTACGATGGCGTTTGACTTGACATGCTTGACGATTCTCCAAGCGAAATCAAGGTCGGTGAGTTGTGCCTCAGATGGTTTTACCTCTGTAACGCACATGTCAGCCATAACTGTCCTGGTGTCGATGTCCTGCTCCTGAACAAGGATGCCGCCGTTCATGCTCACATACATGTTGTGGCCACCCTCTTCCTTGGACATATCTACTTTCAGAAGACGGAGATTCTTCTTTGTGCAGAGGACTTCGAGAGCCTCGTCCGTGAAACTTGGAGCCATGATGATTTCAAGGAATATAGGCTTCATGAGTTCCGCCACTTCCTTGTTCACCTCGCGGTTCACGGCAACAATGCCGCCGAAGATGCTGACCTTGTCTGCCTCGTATGCCTTCTTCCACGCATCAACCACGTCAGTTCCGATGGCAGCGCCGCATGGGTTCATATGCTTGAGACCTACGCAGAAAGGTGCGTCGAACTCACGGACGATGTTAAGGGCCGCGTTTGCATCCTGAATATTATTATATGAGAGTTCCTTGCCGTTAAGTTGCTCTGCTGTTGCGAGAGAGTATGGCACCTTGTCGAGGGTCGCATAGAACTTGGCGTTCTGGTGCGGGTTCTCACCGTAGCGGAGGGTCTGTTTGAGGTCATATTCAAGGAAAAGTTTCTCGTTAAGACCCGCTGCCTTGCGCATATAGGTGGCGATCATCATGTCATATTCTGCTGTGTGGGTATATGCCTCGGCAGAAAGTTGAAGACGGGTCTCCTTGGTGGTATTGCCGTTCTCCTTGATCTCTGCGATGATCTTTGCGTAGTTATCAGGGTTGCAGACCACTGTCACCGCGCTCCAGTTCTTTGCTGCCGAACGGAGCATCGACGGACCTCCTATGTCGATGTTCTCGATGGCATCCTCCATTGTCACATCAGGCTTTGCGATTGTCTGCTTGAACGGATAGAGGTTCACGCACACCATGTCGATGAACTCGATGCCGTTCTCCTTGAGTTGAGCGATGTGGCTGTCAAGGTCACGGCGTCCGAGAAGACCGCCATGCACCTTAGGATGAAGGGTCTTCACACGACCGTCGCAGATTTCAGGGAAACCTGTGATCTCGCTGATGTTGATTACTTTAAGTCCCGCGTCCTGCAGGAGTTTCATGGTGCCTCCGGTGGCGATGATTTCCCAACCGAGGCTGACAAGTTCCTTGGCGAAATCCACTACGCCGGTCTTGTCCGATACACTGAATAATGCTCTCATTGTATTGTATAGTTATTATTTTCCCTTTTTACAGATCCTTCGCTGACGCTCAGGATGACAGTGAGAAACGCCCTCTGTCATTCTGAAGTCGTACTGTCATTCTGAACGAAGTGAAGAATCTCTAATATACAAATTCTCCAAATTCCGAACGGATGATGAGTTCCTTATGGTCACATGCCTCCACACGGCCGACAACCTGAGCGTCGATGCCGAAACTCTTCGAGATCTCGATTACCTGCTCGGCATGCTCCGGAGCGAGGTAAACCTCCAGACGATGTCCCATATTGAACACCTTGTACATCTCTGCCCAATCGGTGCCGCTCTGCTCATGGATGGTCTTGAAAAGCGGCGGAACAGGGAAAAGGTTGTCCTTTATCACGCGGATATTGTCCCCTACAAAATGCAGAATCTTGGTCTGGGCACCACCAGAGCAATGTACCATACCATGAATCTGAGGTCTCAACGCATCCAGCAGTTTCTTCACCACAGGTGCGTATGTACGTGTCGGCGAAAGCACAAGTCTGCCGGCATCCACAGGAGAACCCTCCACGGCATCGGTAAGTCCGAGACCGCCACTATATACCAGTTCCTCCGGAACAGCCTTGTCATAACTCTCAGGATATTTCTCCGCAAGATATTTCGCAAAGACATCATGACGGGCGCTCGTAAGACCGTTGCTGCCCATACCGCCGTTATATTCCTTCTCGTATGTAGCCTGACCGTAGGATGCAAGTCCCACAATCACATCACCAGGACGTATGTTCGCATTGTCAATGACATCGCTGCGCTTCATACGGCAGGTCACCGTAGAGTCTACAATTATTGTACGCACAAGGTCTCCCACATCGGCAGTCTCACCACCGGTCGCATAAACACCGACACCCATTTCACGAAGTTCCGCCAGCAGTTCGTCAGTGCCGTTGATTATGGCGCTGATCACCTCGCCGGGGATAAGCAGTTTGTTACGGCCGATTGTCGATGACACGAGGATATTGTCCACGGCACCCACGCAAAGAAGGTCGTCTATATTCATGATGAGGGCATCCTGTGCTATGCCTTTCCATACGCTCAGGTCACCTGTTTCCTTCCAATAAAGGTATGCGAGTGAGGATTTGGTGCCGGCTCCGTCCGCATGCATGATATTGCAATACTCGGGATCGCCGCCGAGGATATCCGGAATGATTTTACAGAATGCCTTAGGGAAGATTCCCTTGTCGATGTTCTTGATAGCGTTGTGCACGTCCTCCTTCGATGCGGAAACGCCACGCTGCATATACCTCTGGTTGCTCATATAGGGTTGGTTTTAAAATATCCCGCAAAGATACAATAAAGAAACGAAAGAGCACACTTTGAAAGCAGATGAAATCTAAAAAAGATTTCCTATCTTTGCACCTCGTATGAAGATTACAGAAGCATTATTTTCGGGCAGCAGCACGAGGATTTCCGAGAAACCCAAGCAGAAGTTTCCGGAGTTCGCCTTCATAGGAAGGTCGAACGTGGGCAAATCGTCGCTCATAAACATGCTCTGCAAGAACAGGAAACTTGCCATGACTTCAAGCAAGCCGGGCAAGACAAGGCTTGTGAATCACTTCCTTATCAACAGACAGTGGTATCTGGTGGATCTTCCGGGATATGGCTATGCAAAGATGTCCGCGACCGGAAGGCAGAAACTTGAACAGGTCATCCGGAACTACATCAACCTCTCTCAGGAGATGGTGATGCTCTTCGTACTCATCGACTCGCGCCATGACATCGGTCAGATAGACATGGACTTCCTCACGGAACTCGGACAGGGAGGCATCCCCTTCGCAATCATATTCACAAAAGGCGACAAACTTGGTCCGAACGCCCTTGCGGCACAGATCGAAAAGAACAAGCAGCAGATCCTGGAACTTTGGGAAGAACTCCCGCCCATATTCGTAAGTTCATCGGAAAACGGACAGGGGCGCGAAGACATACTCGACTACATAGGATCCGTACTTGAAACATTGAACAATAATTAAAAACCCTCATAACCATGCACGACGAACACAAAATCAAAGTCTTCACCTGCAAGGCATCAAGATACTTTGCAGAGAAGGTGGCAACAAAACTCGGACTCAAAGTAGGAGCATCTGACATCCTCACATTCAGCGACGGTGAATTTGCACCATGCTACAACGAGAGCGTCAGAGGCGCGACTGTATTCATCATCCAATCGACCTTCCCTCCGACGGACAACCTCTTTGAACTGCTTCTTATGATCGATGCGGCAAAGAGAGCATCGGCACACAAGGTGATTGCTGTAATGCCGTATTTCGGATGGGCAAGACAGGACCGCAAGGACAAGCCGAGAGTTTCAATCGGAGCGAAACTTGTCGCAAACATGCTTGAAGCGGCAGGATGCGACCGCGTGATGACATGCGACCTTCATGCAGACCAGATCCAGGGATTCTTTGACATTCCGGTTGACCATATATATGCAAGCGCAGTGTTCCTTCCTTACCTGAAGGCCATGAATATCGAGAACCTTGCAATCGCGGCACCAGACATGGGCGGAGCAAAGAGAGCGAACGCATACGCACGCTACCTTGAATGCCCGGTGATCATCTGCCACAAGTCCCGTGAAAAGGCCAATGTAGTAGGCTCGATCACTGCAATCGGAGAAGTTGAAGGAAAGAACGTCGTGATAGTAGATGACATGATCGACACTGCCGGTACTCTTGCAAAGGCTGCAAACGTGCTCAAGGATATGGGCGCGCTCAGCGTACGCGCATGTGCAACTCACCCTGTGTTCTCAGGTCCGGCATACGACAGGATAGCCGAGTCTTCACTTGAAGAGGTGATCGTTGCCGACACCATTCCGCTCAGCGACGACCCGGCCAAGGATAAGAGCAAGATCACAGTGCTTTCAATGGCAGACATCTTCGCAAATATCATTGACAAGGTATATAACTACGAGGAGATCAGTTCAAGTTTCATCAACTAAGTATAGATTTTGATACATATTCCGCCGGAAGAATCCCCTTCCGACGGAATTTTATTGAATGATATGGAAATTTTATTGGCTTCATTGGTACTTGTAGGACTCTGCGTGTTCGGCCTCTGCTTCAACATCATTTTCAGGAAAGACGGAAAATTTCCTGAAACCGAGATTGAGAACAACAGGGAAATGCGCAAAAGAGGGATCAAGTGCGCCAAGGAAGAAGAAATGAAAATATGGGGCAAGAAGGGTCCGGACGGCAAGCCGCTATCCTGCGATGAAGGAGGATGTGGGAGTTGCGGTTCCAGAGACACCTGCCACTGAATAACGGTCCCGGAGAGGGACGAGCAATTATCGCCGAGAGGCGGGGTTTTAACTATTTAATTTATTTATTATGAGCTTATTGGCTATTGTAGGACGCCCAAATGTGGGTAAATCGACTCTTTTCAACCGCCTCGTGGGCATGAGGCAGGCCATCGTTGACGAAACAGCAGGAGTAACGCGAGACAGACACTACGGAAGGTGCGAGTGGTGCGGAACTGAATTTTCTGTTGTTGACACAGGAGGATACACTTCCAATTCGGATGACATCTTTGAAGAAGAGATCCGCAAGCAGGTGGTTCTTGCCATCGAGGAGGCGCATGTGGTACTTTTCATGGTGGAAGCCGGCACTGGCATCACCGATTATGACGAAGAGATTGCCGACATTCTCCGCAGAAGCGGCAAGCCTGTGGTCCTGGCAGTGAACAAGATCGATTCTGGCGAAAAAATGTATGACGCATTCCAGTTCTATTCATTGGGACTCGGAGAGGTTTACAGCATTTCAGCGGCAAACGGAGGCGGCACAGGTGATCTTCTTGACGCGATTGTAAAGGAACTTCCTGAAGAGGATCCCGACACTGACGAGCATCCTGAACTTCCGCATTTCACCATCGTAGGAAAGCCTAATGTGGGCAAATCGTCCCTGACCAACGCCCTTCTCGGCAAGGAAAGGAACATCGTGACCCCTATCGCAGGAACGACACGCGACTCGATCGCTACCTTATATAATAAGTTCGGCCACGAGTTCATGCTCGTTGACACAGCCGGAATGAGAAAGAAGACCAAGGTGCACGAAGACCTTGAATTCTACTCGGTCATGAGATCCATACGCGCCATAGAGCACTCTGATGTCTGCATCCTTATGGTGGATGCCCAGACCGGTATCGAGGCGCAGGATATGGCAATCTTCAACCTTATTCAGAGAAACAGGAAGGCATGCGTGGTGGTTGTCAACAAATGGGACACCATCGAGAAGGACAGCAACACCATGAAGGAATATACCCAGGCCATCAAGGAAAGGCTTGCCCCTTTCAATGACCTGCCGATCATCTTCACTTCTGTAATCAACAAGCAGAGAATCATGGACGTGCTCGACGCCGCGGCCCATGTATATGAGAACTATTCGCGCAAGATCAGCACATCGAAACTGAACGAGGCAATGCTTCCGGAGATAGAGAACTATCCGCCGCCTGCATGGAAGGGCAAGTACATCAAGATCAAGTATGTAACTCAACTCCCTACCCGCTCGCCTTCATTCGCTTTCTTCTGCAATCTCCCGCAGTATATCCGCGAGCCTTACAGAAGATTCCTGGAGAACAAACTCAGGAGCAATTTCGACTTCCTCGGATGTCCTGTACAGGTATTCCTGAGGCAGAAATAACTTGGAGGGGGAATGATCGAAAACGAAAAGATAATTTTAGCGGCTGTTGCTCAGGGCGACGAAGACAGATACAAGAAGATCTTTGACTATTATTATCCTAAAGTCAAGGTCTTCTTGATGCAGTTTGTTTCCAATTCTGACGACGCCATGGATATTGCTCAGAACATATTTATTAAAATCTGGCTGCAACGTTCATGCTTGTCTGAAATCAGATCTTTCGGAGCATTTCTGTACACCATGACAAGGAATGCCGCAATCGACTACGGAAGAGTCCACAAAATATCCATACCACTGACCGACGTAGTGGAAAAGAGCGACGACGAGTACGAAACCGAGAACGAGTTCTATGCGAAAGAAATAGAAGTACAGGTGGCTCATCTGATAAAACAGATGCCCGATAGACGCAGGAAAGTGTTCATCCTGTCCAGATTTGAAGGGAAGAGCAACAGTGAGATAGCTCAGATAATGGGTATAAGCAAGAAAACTGTGGAAAATCACATGAATCTGGTCTTAAAGGAATTGAGGAAAATCACTAAAGTCATCGCGATATTTTTTTAGCACAAATCACTTGGGAGAAACATACTGCTGTTTCGTCATAATAGGGTAGAAACGATTGGAATATGTCATTGAACGAATTTAAAGGTTGGGAAAGAATCGATGGGTCAGCTGTCAGCACGGAGGAGACTAATGAATCTTTTTCCGCTGTAATGAAAGCAGCAAAATCCATTGAGAACGACTATATAAGTAAAAAAGTCAGGGAAAGGGCTATCAGAGTCAGACGGCTCATTGCTGCTGCCGCAGTAGTTGTTCTGCTAATAGTGGTTCCTATATCTGCATACTTTTATTTAAATACAGAAGGAGATAATCCTGAACCTACTGCACAATACTCTGCGCCAAAGGGTCAGATTTCAGAGATTGTGCTCTCGGACGGAACTAAAGTCATCTTGAATGCCGGTTCCACACTGTCGTATCCGGATAATTTTGGAAGGGTAAGACAAGTAAGTCTCACTGGTGAAGCCGTTTTCTATGTTTCTGCAAGCAAGATACGTCCATTCATAGTGAGCACCGAAACTCTGCAGGTTCGTGCCCATGGAACAGTCTTCAGTGTATGCGACTATCCTGAAGACGAGCAGGCAAGCGCAACTCTATGCAGCGGAAAAATCAGCGTCAACAGGAACAATGAAAATGAAAGCCACCTGAACATAGATCAGATTTTCAAATACGAGAAAGCAACTGGTGCTACCTCGATAATGGAAATAGATGCCGATGAGGTTATTTCGTGGAAGGACGGAGAGCTCAGAATAAAGTCATTATCCTTAAATCAGGTCATGAAAATCATAGAGCGGAGATATGACGTCAACGTCCACATAACTACAGCAGCATACAACAATGCAGTACTGACAATCAAGTTCCTCAACGGTGAAAGTCTGGAACAGGTAATGGAAGCTATCAGCAGACTCATACCTGGAATGAGTTATTCGATTGAAGATCACGACTTATATATAAGGTAATAAACATCCTGAAACAGATGAGAAAACTGGCCTTGTGTTTCTGCCTTCTGACTCTGGCACTTGCGCCACCAAGTCTGACAGCTCAAGAAACCACACTTAGTCTCCCTCAAGAGAGGATGAAACTTATAACCGCTTTCAACCTCATAGAGAAACAGAGCGGTTATGCTATTGCATATAACGAAGACCTGATCAACATAAACAGATACGTTGTTCCATCAACGGGGAAGCCACTGCAAGCAACCTTTGAGGCACTTTTGAAAGGAACCGGAATGGAGGCCCATATACAAGACAGAATGGTTTTCATTGTTCCGAAGATGGACTCCGAGAACGATTGGAACAAAAACATCTATGCCCCCTTCAACATGATTGAGGAATCTGTAATCGTAGGATACGGGCGAATGAACAAAAAGGACATCACATCTGCAGTAAGCATATTCCATCCCGGAGCAGCCGCCTCAACGGCATCGTCTGATATAGGCACCATGCTTCAAGGGAATGTTGCCGGAGTAAACATACAGGCTTCATCCGGCAGCGTCGGCAGCAGAAATAGAGTGAGCATCAGAGGAATAGGGTCACTTACAGCTGGAAACGAGCCTCTCTATGTAGTAGATGGGGTTCCTATCAGCAACACCACCTCCGATGCAGGTGGATGGGAAGGAGAAGAGACAGATGCACTTAGCGACATCAACCCTGACGACATAGAATCCATACAGATACTTAAAGATGCTGCTGCCTCTGCCATTTATGGTTCCAGAGCGACTAATGGAGTGGTGCTCATCACAACTAAAAAAGGTAAAAAAGGAACTCCTAAAGTCAGCATTGACGCCGGATGCAGTTTATCATATATTCCAAAGCTGCGCAAGCTTAAGGTAGCAGATGCTGATTTATATCTCGAAGTCCAGAACGAAGCCATTGATAACTATAATGCTCAAACCGGGCAGTCAGTTCCCCATATAAACAATCCATATCCCGAGAGAGGATATTTCAGCTGGACAGATCTTGTCTTGCGCACATCTGTCTCATGGAAAGCCAACGCTTCCATTTCCGGCGGTTCAGAAAAAAGCAGATATTATATTTCAGCAAATGTACGTCACAATCAGGGAGTCATTATAGGCAGCAAAGCTGAGAAATACGGAATCAGGGCAAATGTGGAAACAGACATTAAAAGATGGCTGTCTGCTGGTGTGAACATTGGAGCAAATTACAACTACACTCACCACGTTCCGAATGGTAACATGGGCACATCCATGCTGACTCACTCTTTGGAACACCGCCCGTGGGACAGGCCATACAAGGAAGACGGTTCATATACGACAAAAGACAACGAGCTTTTGCACTACAATCTGCTTCAGGCGCTCTATGAGCAGGACGCCTTCAACAGAAACTACCGATTGATCGGCAATATTTTCGCACAGATCAATTTCATCGAGAATCTGTCACTTCGCTCCAGCGTCGGCGGAGATTTCATGTACACCGAAGACTACGTCTATTATAATTCAAAACACATGTACGGCAACTCCGTGGGCAAACTTATAGATGCCCGCAAGGCCCATTCCTCATTGGTTGTCGATAATGTATTGAGTTACCATAAGAAGTTCAATTCCGGCTTCAAATTTGATGCAATGGCAGGCCACTCATTTCAGACAGATGCGTCATCAACAGCCTCTCAAACAGGCCAGGGATTTCCTTCGAAAGACTTCAATGTAAACTCCGCAGCCGCAGAGTATCTGAACGTTACCAGCGGAAGGAAAGAGTGGGCCATGCAGTCATTCATCACGCGCATTACGCTGAACCATCTTGACAGATATCTGCTGACGCTTTCTGCCCGAACTGACGGATCTTCAAAATTCGCCACAAAAAACAGATACGGTTTCTTCCCTTCAGCATCGGCAGGATGGGTTATTTCTAAAGAACCATTCTGGAAGGATCCTAAGACGACGATAAAGTTAAGGATGAGCGTGGGAATGACCGGAAATCAGGGAGGAATCGGGGCCTATGCCTGGATGCCTCTTGCAAACGGCGGATACAACTACTTAAATGAAAGCGGAATAGCCTTTATGACAAAGGGCAACGAGAATCTCAAATGGGAAAAGACCACGCAATACGACTTGGGGCTGGATATGGCATTTTTCTCAGGAGGGCTCACTCTTTCTGCCGACTTTTTCCAGAAATATACAAAAGATATGCTCTATAACAAACCGATACCGGCAACATCAGGATTCACTAATGAGATTTGCAATATCGGTCAAATGAGGAACTCCGGCTTGGAATTGACACTGGGCAGCGATATATCCATCGGTGATTTCAGATGGCAGGGAGGATTCAACATATCCTTTATTAAAAATCGTCTGACCTCTCTGATCAATGATGGAGTTCTGACTTCCGGATCATATCACGCACTTAAAGTCGGTGAGGAAGTGGGCAGTTTCTATATGATAAAGATGCTGGGAATTTACCAATCTGACGATCAGGTACCGGCAAAACAATATGCTCAAGGGGTAAGAGCCGGAGACATAATGTACGAAGACGTCAACGGAGACGGTGACATTGATACGGTCAATGACAGCCAGTTTGTCGGTTCTGCCAATCCTCTCTTCACAGGAGGGTTAAGCAGCACATTCTACTGGAAAGGATTCGACCTCAGCTTCCTGCTGACATTCTCCTACGGAAACATGATATATCAGACATGGACAGGAGGTCTGCGTCTCGGATACGGTCTGTGGCCATCTCAGGAATCTGAAGCGCTGGCCAGATGGACAGGACCAGGCACAAGCAACACAGTGCCAAGGGCCATATACGGAATGACATGGAACTCGACTAAATTCGTCAATACACGTTTCCTTCATGACGGTTCTTATCTTCGTTGTCGCAACCTTTCCCTCGGTTACACACTTCCTTTCTATGCTTTAAGGAAAATAGGGATCCGAAGCCTGAGAGTACATTTTTCTGCTGATAATCTGTTCCTGATTTCGCCATACAGATATATCGACCCGGAGGTCACATGCAGTCTTGACGCGACAAAGATGGGCACTGACAACATGTGGTTGCCTCAGCCAAGAACATTCTCCCTCGGGCTGAATGTAAAATTCTGACAGAGATGAAAAGGGTTGTCATAATATTATTGATCCAGATTCTTTTCGTATCATGCGGAAAGTATCTGAACAAATATCCTCATAGCGGGACTCCCCGAGAGCATATAACAAACGAAGATGCTGGACTATTGGTAACCGGCATGTACAACATTGCACAGTACAAGCCGACATTTAACGGATGGGCACTGTTCGACCTTATCGGAGGTGACATCATCAGGACAGGAGCCACAAGTGCCAACACGCCAAAACTTCTGGTGGAGGGAGCAATAGCCCCAAATGGAAGCATCGTCACGAGCCCTTGGAACGGATATTTTGCAGGTCTATATCAGATCAATTCCACACTTTCTGTTATAGAAAGCATGCCGGAATCTCAGGAAAAGAGAGAAATGCTTGGCACATGTCACTTTTTCAGGGGGTTATATTATTACAACATTGTCACCAGATGGCGCAATGTTCCCATCATCACAGGACAAAAAGGCGAAAAGCAGCAACAGAAGGACGAAGATCTGGTTTGGCAGTTTGTAAAGGAGGAATTCAGACAGGCATACCTGCTTTCCGCAGATTTCACAGACAAGAACTACGTCTCAAAGGAAGCCGCCCAAGCACTCATGGCAAGGACTTGTCTTGCTATGGGATTGAAAGAAGAGGCCAAATCACTGGCAGAAGGCCTCATTGAGAACGAAAAATTTTCGCTTTCTGACTTCAATCACATATTCAGAGGAAAAAATAATAAAGAAGAAATTTTCACCTTTGCCAACCTTGTGCAGGAGAGCAGTGTCAACATGAGTTCGTACTACTACACTAAGGAATCCGGTGTCGGAGGAGGATATAACTTCTGCCCTACTTCTGAAGCTATGGCCATGTATAAGGATAATGACAAAAGGAAAGAAATCTCCATAGCTTATCAGGGTAACGGCCAGCCCGTGCTGAACAAATACTGCAGCGGAGATGCGGGCAGGGACCCGCTATACATCGTGCGTCTGGCCGAGATGTACCTGATCAGTGCCGAATGCCAAGGCTACCCGAAGGGGCTTGACAGACTTAATGAATTAAGGGCCTTCAGGGGCTTGGATGCCGTGAATCCCTCTGACCAGGAAAGCTTCATCGACGCTGTGCTTGATGAGAGACGCCTTGAACTTTTCGGAGAGGGATTCAGATGGTATGACCTTGTAAGGACCGGCAGATATACATCAGTCATCGGAGTGGATGACAAATATTCAGTATTGCCCATTCCAGCAAGAGAACTCTCGTTGAACGGCAACCTCAGGCAGCATCCTTTATGGGAAACCTCCGGAGCTATCTGATGCCGTATTTTTTGAGGATCTTCTTGATTCTTGGGGAGATGACTTCGAGCATGTAGGTGAAGCCGAGGTCCGTAGGGTGGGTGCCGTCGGCGGTTGCGATGTGCTCGTCACCGAGGAAACCTTCCGAGTCGATGAAATAGATATGCTTGTCGGTCTTCATGCGTGCAGTCACCACTTCTGCTGCCGCCTTCTGCTTTGCGGCCTCTGTATCCTCTCTCTTGAGGCTGAAATTGCGCACCTCACGACGCTCTGTCTGGAGGAATATCATCGGAACTCCCGGATGTGCGGCACGGACGATATCAACAAACTCGTTGAAGTTTGCATAGATGACGTCGGCAAGCGGATTTGAGAAGGCGTCGAAGATGAAGGCGTCAACATCCTTTATGTCTGCAAGGTAGCGGGCATATTCCTTCTGAAGTTTACACATTCCGCTGAAACCGAGGTTGCAGGTGTACCAGCCGTTCGATCTTCCAAGGCGTGCCGGATATGTCATGCCAGGACGGCTCGCGGAGGCACCGTGGGTGATGCTGGAACCGTGTACAATGATATTGTAGCGGAACGGGTTGTCAATAGGTTTCAGAGATGCGCCTTCATCAAGACCTATTTCCAAAGCATCTACTCTATCGAAAAGCGGAAGATAGAGCAGACACTGCTTTGCACCCTCTGCCATATCAGCGACTATCGTGCCCTCGTGCTGATTGAACGGAGCCATGCCCATCTTAGGTGAGCCTGTTCCTGCAAACACCCATTTGCCATCCCTCATTATATACAGGTCAAGACCCTTCTGGCCTATCGCAGCCATGTTCGCTCCGGAATTGGCGCTTCCGGTGGTCCATTTTGCCTTTATGCTGCGGCTGTCAGTCTCGAACAGCACCGCAAGACCGGTGGAATAGTTCGCATAGCGGTCTATGGTCTTGTCGTTGAACTTATAGACAGCGGTATCTATGCGTGCAAAAGGCTTCGCTGTCGGTATCGGCTTTCCGATGACCGTAAGATCTGCGGCGTCATGCCACTTAGTTTGTGCTGAGGCAGCCATACATGTCAGGGCCACAAGCAGTACTGTCAATCTGTGTTTCATATCTTAACGTTTGATTGCTTTACAAAATCACTTCTGCAAAGGCAAGAAAGTTTACAAATGTGGGTGTCAAAGAACACACCTTGACACCCACAGATAACAACACTAAAATAATTATCAGTTCCATAGTGGAACTAATCAATGGCTATATCCATCAATAGACAGGCGTCAATACTCTGATTGCACTGTTTCCGTTTTCCGCAATATAGATGACACCATTTGAATCAATCTCCATTCCGTCCGGAGTATGTAATTTTCCAAGAGGGGCGGATGAATCTCCAATCTGAACGTTACCTGCTGTTCCCATGATACCGGCAACTACCTTAATCAGACCTTTTGTATGATCACCACCGACTCCCGGAACGAGGACACGAAGAGCATGGGTGCTGTCAACAAAATATACATATCCGTCTGATGTGCAGACCAGACCTGTTATATTTCCAATTACTGCTGTAAGAGTATTGCCTGCTGAACCATTTGAATAGACACCTGCGGCAGGCTTCGTTCCGGAACCGGCAATAACTGTTATGTTGCCTGTGGCAAGATTCAATTTATAGAATTTCCAGTCATTTGAACTTGAACCTGTTGCGCCCACTCCATAGAAAATATTCTCTTCTGTGACATCCAATGTCAGCGCATTTGCCCTATGTGTGTTAGCGAACGACTTGACATACTCATTATTCTTAAACTGGACAATCGAATGGTTGTCACGTGACGCCACATACATATTGTCACTACTGTCGAACACAAGGTCCATCGGATTATTAAGATAAGACGTGTATTGAGTATAAGCCCAGTTACCCTCAGAATCAATATATCCTACCGCCTTTGCATTCTTGGCAGCCACATAGATTTCATTCTTACTGTTGACATCACATCCGAACGGAAAGTTGTTCGCATTCACAGTTGTTGTTGAAGAAAAATCTGACAATTTATATTTAACCAACTTATGTGGAGAACTATTCCTGTCTGTCACCCACAGATATCCATCTGTTGTCAACGCGAGTCCTTCCGGTTTATATCCCAACGATTGAGAAGTTGAAGTATACGCAGGCACATAGTAATAACGGAATGCTGGTGACTCGACTGCATTAGCGCCACGGACAGTCACGGCGAACTTGTAATCAGTTGACTTGGAAAGACCTGCTGGTACTGTGACTGAAAGTTCGGTTGCAGATGCCGCAGTAACGGTGCATGCAATATTTCCAATAGAGACTGTATTATCGGCTGCCACTTCTGAGAAACCTGTTCCGGTGATCTTGACAGTTTCGCCTACCGTAGCGATATTTGTGGAAATCGCGCTGATGGTCACCTCACGGATTGTTCCTGCGAAGACGCCGCAGCGTTTGAGTTCAACCGGACCTGCGACATCCTTGGTCACGACAGCAGTCTCGCCCTTGTAGGCAGTCACCGTGAAGCCGCTTGCAAAATTCTGTGGAAGGACTGCAAGGAAATAGTCGCCCCCAGCAATGGCAGTCTGGCCTGACGCAGGTACGAGGGCGACTGTTTCAGATGTACCGGTCGATACAGCAGGCTCGGCAGCAACAGTAACGGCAATATCACCTGCCACCTTCTCTGATGCCTTTCCTGCGAACACAACCTTTGTGATACCTTCAGTGGTAACCCTCACCCTTACCAGTCCGCAGACATTCCTGAACGCCAATGTACCGTTTGTGGAATGTGCCACCGCAAGATGGTGGAACGCGCCACCTTCAAGTGCAGGCTGCTCTGCCGGAAGAGTTGTGGAAATCACGCCACCGGCAAGAGTGGCAGATGCATCATAAGGCAAGACAGCCCACACCTCGGAAGCGGAAGCAGAAGCCGAAACCGGAGAGAGCATTGTGCGTGCACCTGCCTGGTCCGCCTTGTACTCTACGTTTGAATCGCCGTACATGATGCCCACACGGTCAGTGGTCTCCCATGAAACAAGGCTCTGTTCTGCACCTACTGTTATAGTAGCCTTAGCATCGACTGCTTCTGAGAAAGTGGCATCATAAACCACACCTTCTGCGCCACCCATATTATCCTTGACGCATGAAACTGCCGCCAATGCTGCAAAGGCAACAGCAATAAATGTATATTTCTTCATATTCGTCATGGATTAAAAGAGTTCTTGATAATTGTCTCCGTCCTCACCTGCGTAGGCTTCATGATTGCCGCTTTCGCAGAGGACTCCTTCATTCTGGATCATCCACTGATGGATTTCCGGGGTCTGATAAGACCCTGAGTTTTTGTTAGTTAGTTTCATAGTATATTCATTTATCTGATATTTACAGAACCATACAGTCTCACATCTCCTGCCGATGCGCCGACATAGATGTTGAACTGACCTGGGTTTACCTTCCAGTCGTGAGACCCGACATCATAGAACGCGAAGGCCTCGTTGTCAAGACGGAGGTTGAGCACCTGCGACTCCCCTGCCGCAAGATGTGCCTTCTTGAAGGCCTTGAGTTCCTTGACAGGACGTGGCACTGAAGGATTCTCCTCACCCACATACACCTGAACGACCTCAGAAGCATCATAAGCGCCTGTATTGGTCAAAGTGATCTGCACGTCACATCCGCCTTTGGCTGGTGTGACCTTAAGGTCTGAATATTCAAATGTAGTGTAAGTGAGACCATGTCCGAACGGATAAAGCGGCTTGACCTGCGAACGGTCATAACCACGATAACCCACGAACACACCCTCCGAATATGTCACGTACCTGGTAGAGAAACCTCTCTTGGTCATAGGCTTGCCCACATAGTAGGTAGCCGCACAAGGGTTGTCCTCTGCCTTTGCCTCGATGCTGATAGGAAGACGTCCGCATGGAGAAATCTCACCGGCGATCATACGCGCAATGGCAAGACCTCCTTCCTGACCAGGGTACCAGCCCATGATCACGGCGGAAACCTTGTCATGCCAACGGCTCATATCTATTGCACCACCGCTATATACAACAACGATGACATAGTCATTGAGGCTGCATGCGTATTCGATCATGTCGTCCTGTCCCTCAGGAAGAGCGAAAGTCCTGTCGTGGTCCTCCTTCTCCGTATGCCTGTCAAAGCCGACTGAAACCACAACAGCAGAAGCATCTTTCAGGGCCTGTGCATGAGCCTTGTAGTCATCAGCAACAAGCGTCACAGGAAAATCCTCACCAAGTTGCTTCATACCCTCATAGAGAGAGATCGAATAGAGAGGATCGACCGCACCTGAGCCGCCTCCGCAAGGTATGACATCGGCACGCGGGCCCATCAGGACTACATTGCCGCCCTTTGCAAGCGGAAGCGCACCCTCATTCTTAAGAAGCACGGCAGACTCGCATGAAAGTTTGTAAGCGACCTCACGTGAATATGGATTATCCTCCTTGATGGTGGTATCCAACTGCGGACGGTCAAGGAAGCCGTATGCGATAAGATTCTCAAGGATGGTCTGCACCTTGTCGTCAATATCCGCCTCACGCACGACACCGTTGTCGATGAGAGGCTTGATGTTCTCATAATTCATGCAGAATCCCTGAGGCATTTCAAGGTCAAGCCCGCTGCGGACACAGCCGAGAGTCGAATATGTGGAAGTCCAGTCAGACATCACAAAGCCCTCGAAGCCCCATCTGCCTTTGAGAGTCTCTTTCAGAAGCCACTCGTTCTCGGCAGCATGGACATTGTTCACAAGGTTATAACTGCTCATCACAGTTGCCACACCGGCATCGACAGCAGCCTTGAACGCAGGAAAATAGATCTCATTGATCGTACGCTCATCCGCATCCGAACTGATATGGTGGCGGTCGGTCTCCTGATTATTGAGTGCAAAATGCTTTACAGAGGCCATCACGCCCTGAGACTGCACACCCTTGATATACTGCGAAGATGTCTTTGCAGCAAGGAGAGGGTCCTCACCCATATACTCGAAATTACGGCCACAGAGAGGGCTGCGATAGATATTCACGCCCGGACCAAGGAGGATATGCACACCACGCGCACGCGAATCCTGTCCGAGAGCCACACCCATCTCATATACCACATCTTCGTTCCATGCAGCGGCCGCAGCCACTCCACAGGCGAAAAGCGTACTCTTTGTGTTGTTGCGCACACCCTGAGGACCATCTGCCATACGGATCAGAGGGATCCCCAGACGCTCGACGGGACGTATGTAGAATCCGTCCTTGGAGCCCCCGATATATGCACATTTCTCCTCCAAGGTCATCTGCTCCACCAAAGCCGCGGCACGGTCACGATGCTCCTGCGTCACGGTAAAGGGATGGTCGGAAACGGCCTTTTTTGGAGTACAACCGACGCCGGCAATGACAATTGCCAGCGCGGTCGCCATAAATGATCTTATCTTCATACGAATTACTCTGCGATCGGAGTGATACGACGGACGGTATTTGCATTATAACCTGTTGTGTACAAATAACCGTTTGAATCCATCTCAAGTTTTCCTCTCTGAGAGAAGAATGCCTGAGTGATATCGCCGTCATAGTAATACCAATAGTTATTGACAGTGCCTCCATCCATATTGGTAAGGCACATAACTCCCGGCTGTCCAAGAATAGTCTTCACTACGCCCTTTGTGTAATCACCGTTCTTTCCCGGAATGAGAACGCGAACAGCAGCCGAATGGGTGTCGTTGAAATAAAGGTATCCGTCAGGAGCACATACAAGTCCGGAAACATTACCGATTGTTGCAGTCAATGGGTTGCCGACTGTACCATCAGTAAACTTGTTCTCCTTGATCTCAGTTGTCTTGATTGTGTTGTTGGTATTCGTACCATAAGTTATGGAGCAGACACCATACTGACCTGCGATGTGAGTAAGAGCACCTGTCGCAACGTTAAGTTTAAGGATCACACGGTCATTATCGGCACCGACAAAGATATTTTCCTTCTTCTGATCCCACGCGATAGAGGCTACCTGAATATTATTGCCATCCCATACTGTTGAGTACTCCTTGACGTAAGCGCCATTCTTGATCACTACAATACGGCATGCATCACGATCCGCAAGGTAAAGGTTGTCATTGTCATCAACAAGGAGATCCATTTCCTGAACCTTGGAACTGCGAGAACTTGTAACCCATCCGGTAACATCATAAGTAGTCCATTCTGTACCATTCCATTTTCCGATGGTACATACATCTGTCTTACCCTGCTTCAAAGCGACATGAGCAACACCCTTGGAGTCAAATGCTATATCATACGGATAAACAGCAGAAGGGATCTTATATACCATCTTCAAAGTATTGTCGCTCATATTCATACACATGATTGTATGCTTGCTCTCTTCATTTGATCCTGTACCGGAACGAGTAGTGAGCCAAAGATTGCCATTCCTATCCCATCCAAGTCCCTCAGGTCCTGCACAGGCAGCATCGGCATCCTTTGCTCCTGTCAGAGACAGGTTTCCATCCTTGATCCATGTTCTGCCATAATATCCTGCAAATGCCTTTACCTGATACTGAGGCAGATAATAAACAACAAATGTAGTCGCACTCTCAACCGGAAGAGCCTCTGCAACCTCAACCTTCACCCTGAACTCACCTTTGAGTTTGTCAGGGATGATAGGTGTGAAACCGTTGTCCTCAACAGTCACCTCTGTTGCAACATAAGTCTTGGAAGGGTCATTTACATCAATAAATGTAACAGTCACATCATCGGCAGTAAGTTCCTCGGCATCCTCGTCGGCTGTGATGGTAACAGGAATAGCAAGAGACTTGTTTGCCTCGAAAATCTCACCTGTGATGGCTCCGAGAGCAACTGTGCGTGAGAATGTCCATGTGAACATACCTTCATAAAGAGGAGTTGTTCCCTCTACAGGAGTAACTGTCACGATAGCACTTGAAGTACCGTCTGATGCAGGCACCTTTACAGTGATCGCGTCAGCAGCAACACTGGTGATTTCTGCTGTAACATCGTTGAACTTAACGACATAAGCCGCAGTTTCTGTTCCAAGATTCTCACCGGAGAAAATCAATGTAGAACCTGCCTTACCTTCAGAAGCGCTCTGATCTGAGACAACAGGTGCAGCAACTGCCGCTTCAGTGTAAGTGAACGCTGTGGTTGCATTCTTACTTCCCACTGTTACCTTTACAGTTACCTGTCCGAGTTCGTTCTGAGGAGCGACAACCGACAGAGTTGTGGCTGTTGCGTCTGAAATCACAGCCTCTGCTGCGCCGAAAAGTACCTTTGTGTCGGTAGCAGAGAAGTTCTTTCCTGAAATTACAACTGCTGTTCCTACAGGACCTGACTGTGGAGCGATGGCAGTGATCTCAGGAGCATCCGCTCCATTTCCACCTGTAGATGAATCATCCTTCGGATCCTCTACCTTCTTACAGCCGGCAAATACTGAAAGGAGAGCCGCTGTAGCGAGAATAAAAAGTTTCTTGTTCATAATGTTTTATTTAATGGTTATAGATTCTTCACATCGTTCAGAATGACTAATCATCACTTATTATATCTGATAGAAATGTAGTCGATTGAACTTGAGTGCTTTCCGCTTTCATAGTGTGCATCGTCGTCAAGGACGGCGTCAGTGTAGTCGGCACCGCTTGAGCAGGCAACACTTGTCGGCATGAAGCGGATATATACATTATCCTTTCCAAGAAGTTCATCCGGAAGTCTGACATCCATGGCCTTGTAGCCCACACATGAAGAGTAGAGAGTACCTGTCCACTGCGAGATGTCCGGAACAGTATATTCTGTGATAAGATGCCATTTGTCATCGTCAGATGCAGCCATCGAATCCACTTCAGACCACTCTATCTTCCAGAAACGTGGAGAATAGAACAACTGCGATGTATTAAGTGCAGTGAACTGGAGAGACAGGCTCTTCGATACATTCTTAGTGGAGAAATTAAGCATCCACGCATAGCCGCGTCCTGCCTCGAAATCCCACCAATATACGTTTCTGAACGAGCAATAGCAGTCTGCAGGGCACTGGCCCTTTCCGCCCTGGCTTCCACCGTTGGCCGCTCTGATTCCATTTTCTTCATCAGTCACGATCGGAGCCATCCACTCGTTCTTGCCATTGTGCTCGCCGACCCAGTCAGACATCTCAATGTTATACTGGTCATTCTCAGAGTCCAGGACGATACCGAAGCCGTTCACATTTCCTGTTGCAGGCTCGAAGAACTCGTTTCCGCTGATGCCGACCTTGCCCAGATATGAGAAACTTACCTCTGGCATGAGGTGCTGATTGTAGTGATTTTCGGCTGTGTAATCAAGAGATGCCGAACCTGTGTATTTCTGCTGGTAAGTGTGCGTGAACCATCCGTTTGTGCCGTAAGACGGTCTCATGACACCCTCCTGAGAGTCTGGATTCCAGTAGCGGTACTCAAGAAGAAGTTCAGAGAAACTGTCCTTGAAGTCCATTGCCATGCCGTCTGTTATATCAGACTTCTGCTGGTGACGGATCTGATATGTTCCGATGTTTCCAAGTTCAGGGAAAATCTCCATATCAAGGAGGTCCTTGCCGTTCTCCCACTCGAAACGGGAGAATCTCTCATGTACGATCACACCTGAAAGTTTACCTGAGCCCTGTGGAAGGCGTTCTCCGTCATATCTGTAAGTACACATTGTGTTGGTGTACATATAGAAACTGTCACCATTGACATCACGCACAAGAAGCGGATATTTCGAGATACGGTCAGACTTGCCGCCGATTGCATATCCCTCATTGATAGGAGTGAGCGAGCCTTTTCTGACCGGAAACTCCACATCCTTGAGAGTCCTGTAGGTGTAGATATCCTCAGGAGTCAGATCCTTGAAATACTTCTCTTCCTTTACAATCTCCGACTCAGTAGCAGGAACCTGTGAAGCCTTCATCCTCTTTACGAATCCTGATATCACATATCTCTCAGGAGAAGAATACCTGGTGATCTTCGTTCCCTTGAGCAGCACCTGCACCTTGTCAAACTGATTGAATACATTGTCCTCGGCTGAAGCGGCCATGAGCGCAAAGCCATATTTTCCATCAAGAGACTGGATGTAGATGGTACGCTTGGTGCCGGTGTAGTCGATGGAGGTATTATTGGTCTGTTCGTTCTCACCTGCATTTCCATAGAGAGGATTGCTGACAACCACACCTTCAAGGATGAGGTCGTCTTCAACCTCATATTCCACCACCGCATCGGTACCTTCGACCATATTCCTTACCTGCTCGAATGACTTTATGACTCCTAGCATTTCGTTGGAGTTCTTCTGAAGAATATTGAGTTCCAAAGCGACCTTGTCACCCCATCCGTCAACAAATGACAGGAGTACAGATGCCGTACGCACAGCCTCCGCGTGGTCATTTTTCGTAGAGGTAAGATTAAGGGATGTGTTCTCCATACTTGTTTCAAGCCAGCCTGTGGAAACCACTCCGTCAGTATCGTTGAGATCATAATCCACCTTGATATCAAACCGGTCGGCAGGAATGTTTGTGTCGATCGCTTTTACTGAGTGTCCGCCTGCTCCGCTGAGGACAATCGAGGTGTTATCTACAGAAAGATTTGCCTCGATGGAGCCTTTCTGCTTCACATAGACAGTGTCTCTTCTTGAATCCACATCACTGCACAGAACGAAGGTCACCATACGCTTGAAATCCGGGTTCTGGGTCGCAGTAAGTTTCAGGACTCCGTCTCCGTTGCCTTCAAGAGCACTCATGGTGAGCCATGAAGCCTCGGAAAGCATCTCTATATGATAATCTCCATTGGAGTATATGGACAGTTCATACGGACCACCTGCCGCCTCTATCAGGCAGACATTATCCTCCAAGGCAGTACCGAGTTCCACGAGATTGATGTCTGCGGTCTCATCCAACGAGCATGAGAGGACCATGGCACTCACCGCAAGGGCTACCGCTATCCTTTTAAATGATATATTGAACATATTCATGTGATTAATTAGATTTCTGATAAACCTTAAGCGACACCTTGACCGGATCGCCGCCGAGCAGAGATACAGTCAGTTCCATTGTGCATGAACGGAGTTTGTTTGTCGTATTCTTCTCAAGATTGAACACAAGGCCTTCATGAGAGAGCCTGATATCCTTGATCCACTCACCGCCAGGAGCAGAAACGGTCAATGCGCTCATATATGGCCACACATTGTTCTTGGTCAGCGCAACCACCTGCTCGCCGCCCACGGCCTCGAAATATTCAGTGGTCTTGGTCAACTGAATCTCCGCCTCCGAATTACCCTGAGTCACAGTGATATACTTGTTGAAGGTAAGTCCGCCGAGGTTGTTGATGGTAACCTTCACCTTGGCTGTTCTTTCCGCACCGGTCGCATTTGCAGCCGTGCCGAAAGAGAAACGGTCGTAAAGTGCTTCAAACGACGTGATCCAATGGGCCGGGTCACTGTCATTTCCGTCTATGAGCACCTCCTCCTCAGATCCGTCCTCTTTCGGATAGATGGCTGTAGCATAAATGGCATCTGCACAATAATATACATTGCCCGAAGCAAAGACTGTCGCCTTACCTGCATATTTCAGCAGAGGCACCTGGGACACCTCCGGATTGTAGATGGGCTGGCTGATCGTTCCTGTCTGGTTCATCCACACTGTGTCACGAAGATTATCCTTCTGCAGGACTATGCCCACCTTTCTGTTGATGCCATAGTTTGCGCTGTATGTGAACACGAGGTCGCTGTTGCCGCTACCGGAAACCTTGTTGAGGCTGGCCCAGGATATAGGTTCTGTAAATGCCGCTGTCCAGTCGCCATCAGCATAGACGAGCACATGGGTGGAACCTGCGTCCTTGGTCAGCGATATGTTTCTTTGATCCACTGACAGAGGAAGGTCCATTTCAAATGGCTTGTCGCATGATGCGAGAAGCGCAAATAATGAAAATATCAATAGTATCTTTTTCATACGGATTCTGTTTACATGCCGTACTGGGCATATTCCTTATTGTCAAGATTGTACTTGGAGTAAACCACCTGGGTATCCGGTATAGGATAGTATCTGTGGCATGGCTTGATGTTGTCAAGGATGGTCTGGTAGTCATTAAGGTCGCACACCGAATCATACCAGATGTCCCATCTTACGAGGTCATACTTGCGCTGAAACTCTCCGAAAAGTTCGCGTGCCCTTTCGTCGCGGATTTCCTTGGCAAGACGCACGTATGTACGGAACTCATAATCAGGAAGTCCTGCACGGTTTCTGGTCATGTTGAGATACCTTATTGACTCCGTCTCCTGCTTGAGTTCGCAGAGAGCCTCGGCTTTGAGCAGAAGAGCATCAGCATAGCGGAAGACCTTGTAATTGTTGTCGTCGTTTCCGTCCTTCATGTTAGGGCACCAGAACTTTGGACCGGGATAAGGACGTGAGACAAGTTTCGAGAAAGCCTTCCCGTTATACTCCCATGCGTATGTATATGACTTTCTGAGGTCAAGTCCCCTTCTTGGCATAAGGTTCTGACAGAAATCCACAACAGGATATGCGGACTGCCATGTCTTTGCCTGGTCGCCAAGTTCAGGGATCTGGACTCCGTCATAGATATCATCCTTGCTTCGCGGCGGAGTCATGATACATGCAAGGTTAGACACGTATGTCAGACCTCCCTCCGTATAGGAATGCTGCACCTCGAAGATGCTCTCCGTAGTGTTCTTGTATCTGAACGGAATATCATCAAGGCTGTACTGTCCCAGATCGCCATATATCTCCTCAAGATGACCTACCGCCTCTATAACCTCTTCCCACTCATTGTTCCATGCGGCGAACTTTGCTATGAGCATCCAGGCCATGGCTGCTCCGAAACGCTGCTGCTTGTTCACATCACCCTTGTCGTTGGTGAAAGGGTTGGTCTTGAGTTGAGGCACAAGCGGAGCAACAGCCTTCAGGTCTGCGATAAGAGCCGTACGGGTGGCATCCGCATCCATACGTCCCAGTTGTGCCACCTTAAGAAGTCTGGCAGTGTTCTCCACGTCTTCCATATAGAAAGGAACATCACCGAAAAAGCATGTCAGATGCCAGTAATACAGGGCTCTGAGACACTTCGCCTCACAGAGGAGTTGGTTCTTTTCCGCTTCTGAAAGGTTGGTACATCTCTCGATGCCGGCGATGGCGAAATTGCTTCGCTGCACTCCGAGATAGCACTGTTTCCACATAGTCTCGCCGAAACGAGGTTTCACAGGGCTGATGTCAAGTTGAGCGTCAAGTGTTCCTGACGGACAGTACATGATATCGGTAACACACTCTACTGCAAGGAAATACTGATAAGTGTAGATAGACTTTATCGGAATATAGCATCCGTTCACCACAGACTGGCACTCCGTATAGTTGCGGAAGAAGTTGTCAGGAGTGGAGATTGATGACGTATCCTCCTCCAATGAGCAAGATGTCCCGATCATAGCCAGGACGGCCACGGCCGCCATAGTATAAAATTTCTTCATTAGTTTCATATCGCTCATCATTTAATATCTTACCTGAATGCTGAATGTAAATGTACGAGGCTTAGGATATGCACCTAAATCGACACGACGAAGTGCCGCATTGTCACTCTCTGTCGATACATCCGGGTCAAATCCGTTGTAGTTCTTCCACAGATAGAGGTTCTCGCCTGAGAAAGTGAAGGTGATGTCCCTGATACCGTTCTTCCAATACTTGGAGATATCAAGTGTATAGCCGAGGCTGATGTTCTTGAGTCTTATATATGATGCATCATGGATCATGAAGTCGCTCGGAAGTGCCACATCGGTGTAACCGGCGCGTGGGATATTCGACTCAGGATTTCTTTCAGGATGCCATGAGTCAAGCATATAGCGGTATTGGTTGGTGTACATACCGCCGGCCTGATAGAACTCACCGTAGTTGTAGATCTTGCCGCCGAGCGAGTATGCGAAATAGACTCCGAGTTTGAAGTTCTTGTAATAGAAGGTGTTCTGGAGACCTCCATAGATGATAGGGTCGGCAGATCCCTGATAGACAAGGTCCTTCTGATTGAGCACGCCGTCATGGTTGATGTCATAGTAACGAGGTGTACCGTCCTCCCATTTGGTGTTCTCGCTTGCATAGGCCTTTGTCTGCCTGTTCCTCTCGCGGTCTTCGTCCGATTTCCAGAGTCCGCCGTACTTGAAGCCCCAGAGGGAGTTGAGCGGATAGCCCTCCACATAACCATACATCATGTATTTATTGTTACCCGGGCAGTTGAGTTGAGGCACAAAGTCCTCAGATCCGATGTCGATGACCTTCTGAGTATTATGAGAGATGGTGAACGATGTCGTCCACTGGAAATTCTTCTTCTCTATGTTGCGCGACTCGATGGAAAGTTCAAGACCCTTGTTGGATATCTCACCAAGGTTGGTCAGACGGGAATTGTAACCTGTCTGGTCAGCGACCTGCACTTCGAGGAGAAGGTCGGTAGTACGTGAAAGATAAGCCTCTGCTGTCATGGTCAGTCTGCCTTTGAGGAGTGTCCAGTCCAGAGCGAGGTTATATGAGGCTGTCTTCTCCCATGTCAGACCCGGTTCCGCAAGACGGCTTCTGTAGAAGGCCACCGGCTGCGATCCGTCGAAGAGGTAGCCGCCTGTGGTGCTGCTGAGCATTGCGAGGGACTTGTATGCGCTGATGGCGTCGTTACCGGTGAGACCTGCACTGAAACGCAGTGAAAGGTCGTCGATCCATGCGACATTGCTCATGAACGCCTCGTTCGAGATGTTCCATCTGAGAGCCGCAGACGGGAAGAACGCCCACTTATTGTTGGCCGCAAAGTTGGAAGCGCCGTCGTAACGTCCTGTTGCAGTGATGTAATAGCGAGATTTCCAGTTATAATCGACACGCGCAAATGCAGACATCTTCTTGGTGCCGCTGCATGAGGTGCCGGCAGAATAGGTCTCCTTGTCAAGCACTGCGTTCATGTTGTTCCACATGACCTCGTCGTCCATATATCCCTTTCCTTCGAGGGTGAAGTTCTCCGCACCGAAACGGTAGGCCGAGAAACCGATCAGAGGCTGGAACGTGTGACCGTCCTTCTCGAGTTTATAGCGGACTGTGGTCTCACTTGAAAGCGAGTTCTCGGTGTAGTTGGCCCTATATGCCTGTCCGCCCTCGTTTGCAGTCTTTGCAGGGAGTGATCCAGGATAGTAACGATAGGTCTGGCGGTCATACAGATAATATGAAAGCACGCTGGCGATCACGAGATTCTCCACCGGTGTGATATCCACGCTGACCGCATGGTTGGTGGAATTTCTCTTCTGGATATTTGTATTGAGGTCGATCATCGCACGAGGGGTGTTGACCTTCTGACCGAGGTTGTAGAGCGGGTTCTCAGAGTCTGTCACCTTAAGGAGCGGTGAAAGGTACTGTGCTCCGTTCCACCAACTTGTACCTCCGATGGTTGCCTTGTTCACATCCTGGTTACGAAAGGTATATGAACCGTTATATGAGGCCTTCAGCCATTTGAAGAACTGTCTTTCGCCCTTGAATCGACCGGTGAAACGGCTCTGGCCGCTGCCGTCGATGATACCCTCTGTATCGTTGTAAGCCACTGAGAAATAATAGGATCCCTTTTCGCTACCGCCGTTGATGGAGAGAGCATAATTCTGGGAGAAGGCATTTCTTGTGATGTTTCCGATCCAGTCTGTTCCCTCGCCATAACTGTATGGGTCGGCATATACGGATCCTGAAAGCGGAGTGTTGGCATTCACGTTCGAGTGAGATGCGTCCTTTCCGAAATATGCAAAGTCGTTACGATACTGCACGAACTCTGTCGCATTCATGATGTCAAGCGACTTGGGAAGTTGCGAGAGTCCGAAGTCCGCCTTGAACGAGATGCTGACCTTGTCCGACTTGGTTCCCTTCTTTGTGGTGATGATGATGACACCGTTGGCACCGCGCGAACCGTAGATCGCTGTTGAAGAAGCGTCCTTGAGGACAGAGATGCTGGCGATATCGTCCGAGTTGATGTCGTTAAGGTCGTGGATAGCGTCCATGATGCCGTCAACAATGAACAGAGGTTCGTTGGAAGCGGAGATTGAACGTGTACCACGGATACGGATAGATGTAGTCGCACCCGGAGCACCGTCAGTGGACATAAAGTCCGCACCTGCGATACGTCCCTGCAAGGCATTGTCAATGGAAAGTGTAGGAGCATCCTTGATGTCTCCCATCTTTACATTTGCAACCGAACCGGTGAGGTCTGATTTCTTTGCGGCACCATAAGCGATGACCACAACGTCGTCAAGGACGTTCTTATCCTCCGACAACTTGAAATCAATCACCTTTCTTGATCCCACCGTCTCCTCTATCGCATTGAATCCAAGATACTCTGCAACGAGGACATCCGTAGATTTCGCCGAAATGGAGTAGGCTCCGTCAAAGTCAGTAATAGAACCTGTCATTGTGCCTTTTATCATGACGGAGGCACCGATGAGCGGCTCCCCGAAAGAGTCATAGACGTGTCCGCTGACCTGAGTCTGAGCGAAGGCAGATACGCCTGAGATGGTCAGGAGTACGGTCAGCAGCAGTCTGATTGGTTTGTTTAGTCCCATTATAGTCATGTTTTATTATTTCACAAGAATTTTATCCGTGCCACTGCCCTGGTTAAGAGTATAATAGTCCAGGTCGATGCCGTCCACAAGTTTATAGACACGGAAGTCATCAATGAACAGTCTCGCATTGCCCTGTCCTTCAGCACCCGAAGTGAACTTGAACTGGGTGTTCACGCCCAGAGGACTTGCCTGAGTGCTGTTGACAAAAAGGACGAAATGTCCCTCGGCAGGCCAGAGTTCCTCCTGAGTCACAGCGTCTTCATTGATATATGGAGCCTCGAGAACCATCTTCTTGCCTGATGATGCAAGTGCGTCCTTGAATACTCCGCCACCGATGACCTCAACAGAGAATTTCCTTGCATCGCCCTTGTAAGCGGCAGCCTTGAAGGTTACCATAAGGAGGGAGTCATAACGATGGTTGGCATTGACAGGAGTGATGAGCGCACCCTTTCTGCCTTCTGCATCTCCGAGTTTGACCATACCGAATTTGCCATATAATGCACTTGTATCGGCATTATTGACCTTCTCGGTAACATATCCCTTGCCCTTGAGCACGCTGCTCCATCCGCCGTACTCCGTCTCTCCTTCCGCATCGGTCGGGAGCCATGAGCCATACTTTATGTCAGAGAAATCAGAGAATGTCCTCTCGACCGCACCCTGATGAACAGGAAAGAAAAGTCCATAATTAATTGCAGGCTTTGAAAATGCAAGTGTTCCACTCCTGCGGGTGTAGGTCACCGCATCTGAAAGAGCATCGTATGAGAGCGTCACCTTATAGATGCCTGATGAAACATTTTCGCATGAAACAACCTTGGCCCATGGCTCAAGCAGAGCGTCCTGCCAGAAAACTTCAAAATCCGATACGTTCGTCTTCAGGAAGAGTTCCGATGTGTTCGCCTTGACATCCACGCAATAGGCCTCAAGCGGATTTCCGCTGCAGTCAGATGTCGGATAGAGTTCAAAACTGTCCTTACGCGGACCGTTGGCATCCTGCTTCGAGCAGGAAACCACCATCGCGGCAGCAAGGAGAATCAGTGTTGAGAATTTTACCTTCATGATATAGATTAGAATTTAAATATTGTTATTATCGGAAGATGGTCGGATGGATACTGCCACCCTTTCACCTTTTCAGACCTTACCGGTCTTGTATATTCATCTTCAACTATCTGAGCATCACTCATCGCCTCATAGAGCGCCGGCGAGCAATAGATGAAGTCGATACGTTTCTTCTCGAATGTGGTCGTATAGAAGTTTCTCTGATGGCGCTGCCAGATGACATCGATGTACGGAGTGTTTTCAAGTATATATCTGTGGGTCAGGAGTTTGGTTGACTCCTCAGGGTAGCCGTACACCCAATTGTCCTTCGGCGAGACTGCGTTGAAATCACCGGCCATAAGCCATAGATTATCCTTGGCCTGCGGGTCGGCGAGTATCGTATGTTCGCATATCCATCTGAGTTCCTCGGCACGGTACATATCACCCTCTCCCCTCTCGGCACTTGCCTTCTGGACCTCCGGAGCGGCTCCCTTGCAATTGAAATGACACTGCTGCGGCCATGTATGAAGGGAAACAAGATTGAGAGTCTTTCCGGCTATCTTCACTCTTGCCCAGCCTGCTCCATGCACAACAACGAAATTCTCGTCTCCGACTATCTTTGAGACACTCTCGATAGGATACCTTGAGGTGATCACCTGAGGGTATCCGTCGCGGTGGCCTCCTACATATATATATTTATGTCCATATCGGGGAGCAACCTTATCCCAGATGAAATAACGGTCCTCTCGCGGAAGCCTTTGCGATGTGCCGGTATAATATATGGTTTCAGCCTCAGCCCAGATGCACACATCCGGCTTCTGAGACTTTACCCATCCTACGAAGGCGTCATAATTGTCCTCCTGACCTGTCCACATGCCGTTCTGGACATTCCAATAAAGGACCTTCACATCCTTTGCCGACGCATCCGGGCAGAGGGCGATTACCGCCGCCAATATGATGAACAGTCTTTTCATTGTCTTACTCGAAAGAATAATCTGCTATTATAGGTCTATGGTCTGACGGCACACATAGATATTGTCCTTCAAGAGGTCCGATCTCCAGTTTTATCCACTCGTCGATCATGATGTCAGCAGTCTTCAATCTCTGTATCATCTTAGGCGAGGCATACATATAGTCTATACGCTGGGTATCCTCTCTGACTGATGAAAGGAAATCACCAGGATATGACTCATGGATCACGTCTTTGAGGGTGGTGTTCTCATGAAGGTATGTCAGAGCCTGATACGGATCGGAGGTCATGTTAGGATATTTATGGCCGTCGTAATACCACTTGTCATGAGGGGATACCGTATTGAAGTCTCCCATCATCAGGAAGTTACCGTCCTGGTACGGAATGATGTACTGGCAGAATTTCTTGATTTCATTCAGTCTCTTAGTGTCATTCGCCGCATCAGTCAGCCCCGGAGTCAGGTGCATTGAAAGAAGATATACATCCTCACCGCAGTTGATCTTGTAGAGACCTGCCGGATGACCGCCTGTCTGAGAAGCGGTCAGGCCCATGACTCTGGTGATAGGATATCTTGAAGTGATGATCTGCGGGAAGTTGGTGCTGGTATTGTCGCTGCCGCTGACATTTTCATGTCCATATCTGCCTGCGAGCCATTTCCAGCCGGTCAGGTTGCCATAGCCTTTGAGTGAGCCGACTCCCGTGCTCGGACCTTTTTCGCCACGATAAGTAGTGTTTCCGTTGTTGTCATAGTATGACTCCGCCTCGCACCATACGCATACGTCCGGCCTGTATTTGTTTACACAAGCGACGAAATTGTCGTAGTTGTTCTTCTGATCCGCCCACATTCCGTACTGGATGTTCCAGAACATGACTCTGAGAGTCTTGGTGAAAGTGGTCTTTGTGTGGGCATCGACAGTCCTTACCTCAAAGTTATCAAGATAGAAGCCTCTCTTTCCAGTCTCTGACCTTCTTGTGGTGAGGGACAGAGAGGATATTTCGTTCATATTGTTGATGACAAGTTCAACGTGGTGCCAGGTCTTCTTCGAGGCTGCGCTTGTCGGAACAGGCACTGCCGCATTGAGCAGATATGCTGTGGTCGATGTCTTTTCAAAAGAACGGGTGAACTGGGTGGCGGTCGCATCCTTGCCGTCTATCGTGCATGAGAGGATGTTTGCTCCATTGACTGTCTGCAACATGAGGTCATCTTCGAATCCTGCCATAGGACAATAGTCGAAACTGACCTTGACATCGCAGTACGACTTGATGATATCCTTTGCAAACGGAGCCTGGAACATACCGTTTGTGGTGCCGGTGGCGCCCACGGAAATGTAGCCCTGGAACTCCTGGCAATGATACAGCATGTCAAACGACTCGATGTTACGGCTCCTTGCGTATGAGGCTGAAAGGTTCATCTTGTCCTTCACCTTGAATCCCCTCAGATTGGCCATTCCCTCGTCCGGCTGGATGTAACCTGCTCCCGGCATATCGTATGAGGTCTTGTACAATGGCGCTTCATAACCTGTGAGCGAGCGGAACGAACTTGTGGTAACCGTCTCATCCTTCGGGATCGCACCGAAGGTTCCGCTGCCTCCTACTACATCTCCGCCCCATACAAAATTGTCAAATCCCTCATAAAAGAGCAGGTCTGAAGCAGGTTGATAGGTCACTGTACATTTGTGTACCTTGTCATTTGAAACCGTGAATGCCGGGATATGAGCCGTGGCCATCTTATGGTCCGAGTCGCAGATGGTAAGGTCAAGACCTGAGGCGTATGAGCCTGCCGCAATCGGAATCAGGAGCTTTACGCCGTCCTGTGTAACAGGCACGAAACCGCCTTTATTGGTACAGTTCAGGACAACATACGGAAGACCTTCCGACACTGTGTATGTATTTGAAGAGGTATCAAAGGTTCCATATCCGGCGATGTTTCCGGCAGGATTCTCCACCTTGATCGATGACAGACTTGCGCTGCCCTTCACTGTCACCTCCAACAGGGAGAGTGCGCTGGAAAAGAAAAACATTCCTCCGGTATTCTCCGAGTAGGAAGCAAAATGGGGAAGGTGGTTTATGACATCCTTGGCATTGTGATATGCGTATGAATGCGGATGAACGACATCAGTATATTCGTTCTGACCATGGTAGTCTGATGATTTTGCCGAAAGAAGGACTGCGTTGTAGGTCGAGGATTCCATTACATCCACATAGTATCCCTTCTGGCTGTCATATTTGACCGGATAAGTGACTCCGTTTACCTTGACCGTATAATCCGCCCAGTTGGTTATGGTCTTGCCATACAGGTTGCGCACAGAATTAGGAAGTTCCGCGAGATAGAACCTTGCCTTGCCGTCAGTGACCACAAGGGGATAGACATCTTCCGGGGTCACGACTTCTTCGCCATCGTCGTTATCGCCGTCATCTTGTCCCGGAGCAGGCTCGCTCTCACAAGAAATAAAAGTAAAGAAGGTCAGGGCTAGGAAAAGTGCACGTTTAAGAGTGTGCAGGAAAAATCGGACTGTATTCATCAGTTACGCGGTCAGTAAAAATCAATATCAGGCATGGGCACAATCCACCCATACATGATACTGACGAACTGACGGAGCGTAACCCCCAATATTTTTACAGATATTTTTTAAGAATTTTCTTGATTTTTGGAGTGATGATATCCAGCATGTGGGTGAAGCCGAGGTCGTTGGGGTGAGTACCGTCTGCGGTGGCGATATGCTCATCGCCGAGGAAGCCTTCAGAGTCGATGAAATATATATGCTTGTCGCTCTTCTTCCTCTCGTTGAATACCTTGACTGCAGCAGCCTGTTTCGCGGCCTCCCGCTCTTCAAGTTTGATGTTGAAATTGCGTGTCTCACGACGTTCTGTCTGCAGGAAAATTATCGGAACTTCAGGATGAGCGGCACGGATGATGTCCATAAATTCGCTGAAGTTCGCAAAAATCACATCGGCCTGAGGATTCGAGAAGGTATCGAAGATAAATGCATCAACATCCTTGATATCAGCAAGATAATGAGCATATTCCTTCTGAAGCTTGCACATGCCGCTGAAACCGAGGTTCAAGGTGTATAGACCGTTGTCGCGTCCAAACCGCGCCGCATAGGTCATGCCCGGACGGCTTGCAGAGGCCCCGTGGGTAATGCTCGAGCCGTGTACAATGATATTATGGCGGAACGGATTGTCGATAGCCTTGATGGTGGCGTTCTCATCAAGACCTATTTCGAGAGCATCAACCTTGTCAAAAAGAGGAAGATACAGCAGACACTGCTTCGGCCCCTCAGCCATTTCCGCGACGATCGTACCCTCATGCTTATTGAACGGAGCCTTCCCCATTTTTGGTCTTCCGACACCGGCAAAAACCCACTTCCCATCCTTCATGATGTACAGGTCAAGACCTTTTGCACATATTGCAGCCATATTGTCATACGAATTTGAACTTCCTGTAGTCCATCTTGCCTTGATTGTGCGGCTGTCTGTTTCAAAAAGCACTGCAAGACCAGTCGGATAGCCTGCATAGCGGTCTATAGTCTTATCGTTGAACTTATAGACAGAAGTATCAATCCTCGTGAAAGGCTTTGAAGTAGGTATAGGCTTTCCGATGATGGTCAGGTCAGCAGCATCGTGCCACTTGATATTCTGCGCTGAAGCCGAGAGACATAACAGGGCAGCAAAAAGGAATGTCAATGTACGTTTCATATTATTTCTTGATAGATTCGTAAGCGTATGATCCGAGGCCGAAAAGAATCTGGGTTATGGCCTGTGATGTATGGGAGACGGTAGCATAGACGATACCTGTTTCCATCGGAACATCATAAAGAGTGGAAAGGGTAAGCCCTATTACAAAATGGAAGGCTCCGATACCTCCGGGCACAGGGACCGCAAAGCCGAGTCCGCCCACCAATGACAGGAAAAGCGCATCCACAATATCCAGATGGCCAAGGAAAGGAGCAGACCACATGGTGCAGGCTGCCATAAGCCAATATGTCATCCATATCAAGGCCGTATATGCAAAGAACAGCCATTTCCTTTCCATCCTCAGACAACTGGAAAATCCCTGCAGCACACCCTTGATCACTCCGGATACCTTGGCACAGAAGGCGTTACGGTCCCGGAATTTCCATATAAGGTAAACTGCTATGGATACTGCCGCCAGAGCAATGGCCATAACCCACCACATATTGAATTTCTGAGACATCGGTGCCCAGATTTCATCAAGGAAGAAGGTGCCGAAACGCTCGAATCCTCCTATGATGACCACCGCCAGCATAAGAAGCATGACAAGAAGTTCCCAACTGCGCTCAAGCACAACCGTTCCCAGAACCTTGTCGTAAGTTGCTGTGGTTCTCCGAGTTATGACTCCGCAGCGGACAAACTCCCCTATACGCGGAAACACGAAATTGGACACATTTCCTATATTGACTGCATTGAACGTAGTAAGGCGTGTGGTCTGCGGGTCTATCGGCAGAAGGAGTTGACGCCACCTCAAACCTCTGAGCCAGAAAGCGAATGCACCGGCGGCCATAGAGAGAAGGATGAATTCCCAGCGGCACGCTTTGACTCCTTCCACGAACCCAGCCCACTCAACGTCACGGAACGAGAACCAGAGCAGGACGGCTGCTATGGAGAGGGAGATGATGTATTTGAGTGCTTTCTTCAATGGTTTTGGTTTTTAGATGTCTCGACTCGCTTCGCTCGCTCGACATGACAGAGAGAGACGCTCGCTCGGCATGACAGAGAGAGACTGCTCGCTCGACATGACAAAGTGGTGCAAAGTTACGCAAAAGTTGTTAACTTTGTGCGTTTGACTATAAAGGAACAAAAAATGGCATCGATATTAGGTATAGGCAACGCTTTGACAGACATCCTTGCAATGCTTCCGGACGACAGTCTGCTCAGCCAGATGAAACTTCCGAAAGGCAGCATGCAGCATGTCGATATGGAAACAGGAGACAAGATCTGGAAAATGCTCAAGCCCATGGGAGTGCAACTGGTTGCAGGAGGTTCGGCAGCCAACACAGTGACAGGAACAGCCATATTCGGCATGGAATCCGGCTTCATCGGCAAAGTGGGAGATGACGACCTGGGAGGACTTTTCAAGAGCGACCAGGAACAGTATGGCATCAAATCAATTCTCCTGAAGGGAGTCAATTCCTCAGGAAGAGCCATGGTGTTCATCACTGCTCCAAACGCAGAAAGAACCTTCGCAGTATATCTCGGAGCCGCTTTGGAACTGGTGCCTGAAGACCTGAAACCTGAATGGTTCGAAGGATATGACTATTTCCATATCGAAGGATATCTCGTGCAGAATCAGGCGACCATACGCCGTGCTGTGGAACTTGCAAAAGAAGCAGGATGCATCATCTCACTGGATATGGCTTCATATAATGTAGTGGAGTCGAACCTGGCCTTCCTGCACGATATCGTGGAGAAATACGTTGACATCGTTTTTGCCAACGAGACCGAGGCGGAAGCATTCACCGGTCTGCCGCCACGCGAAGCCCTTGTGGAGATTTCAAAGATGTGCAGCATTGCGGTAGTGAAGGTAGGCAAGGACGGTTCGATGGTCAAAAGCGGAGATGAATACCATTTTATCGAAGCGTGGCCTGCCGCTACAATAGATGCGACAGGTGCCGGCGACACATACGCGGCAGGCTTCATATATGCCCACTCGCTCGGCATGCCGCTAAAGGTGTGCGGAGAGGTAGGTTCCATCATAGCGGCAAAAGTCGTTGAGGTCGTGGGTACGAAAATAGATATACCGCGCTGGAGAGCCGCAAAAAAAGAGATAAGAGAACTGATATGTCAGAACCAATAAGAGATTTCTTCCGCAAAAGGAAAATCGAAAAATACAGCAAAGGTCTCCCGACCGGCCTTGTTCCTATGTCAGATATATCCACGGTCAATGTGATCATGGATGTGGAAGACGTGGAGTGGAACGCCCTCAAGGAGGATATTCTCGCCTGGGGAAAGGCCACAGGAATCAAGGTGGAAATATATTTCTTTGACTTCAGGAAACTGGGCAAGGACGAGATACTGCTCACAAGCATCCAGACCACAGTGGCCCGCAAGGACCTGAATTGGTATGACATGCCCACCTACGAAAAGATTGCGCCGATGATAGAGCAGGAGTCAGACCTGCTGATATCTCTTATAGACAACGGTGACTTCCCTATTGAATTTATAAGCAAATGTTCAACAGCGCGCTTCAAGATAGGACGCAAAGCATACCAGGGGCATTGCTACGACATGATTATTTCCGGCAGGCAGAATGATGGAGTCAGCACCTGTGCGAGGGATGTATTTGCCGGCATTATGGAATTTCTAGAAAAGATCAAAAAATGAGAAAGATCAAAGATTACCTTATGATCACTGTAAAAGGCGCCTGCATGGGAGCCGCAGACGTGATCCCTGGTGTCTCAGGAGGAACCATTGCCTTCATCATGGGCATCTATGATGAATTTGTAGGTTCTATCGCAAAAATAGACAAGGAGGCCGTAAGGCTACTTTTTACAGGACACTTCCGCGATTTTTGGAAGCATATCAACGGTGGCTTTCTGACTTCTCTCATCATCGGTATTGCCCTCAGCGTAGTCACACTTGCCGGACTGATGCAACTGCTGCTGAAAGATTACCCGATACAGACATGGTCATTCTTCTTCGGACTGATCATAGCGTCATCTATATTCATCCTGAAAGGCATCGCCGACTGGAAGTTCAAAGACGGGCTTCTTCTGGTCTGCGGCATTGCACTTGGTGCAGTCGTATGTACCTTATCCCCCACTCAAACACCCGATGCTCTTTGGTTTATATTCCTCAGCGGGGCAATCGCCATATGTGCGATGATTCTTCCAGGAATTTCAGGAAGTTTCATCCTCCTGATACTTGGCAAGTACGAATTCATCATGGCTTCGATTTCTGAATGCCTGACCAACATAGGAGCACTTTGGGGCTCATCCGGAGCCGACTCCGCTCTATTTTGGGAATCAACTCTGACACTGGTCATATTCCTTGTCGGGGCTGTCACAGGAATACTCGGATTCAGCAAATTCCTCCACTGGCTGCTGGCACGCTGGCATAGAGGCACATTGCTTATACTAGCCGGCTTCATCATCGGTTCACTTGTGAAGATATGGCCGTGGAATAATGAAGAAGCCCTCATGCAGGTAGAACGCGCAGGAGGACTCCAGATCGGATGGGCCATAGGATTTGCCCTTATCGGTTTTTTCTTAGTTACCGGAATCGAAATCGCCGGTAAGCGACTTACAAAGTCTTCTGAGGGTCGCCGGTAAAACTGGTCGGGTCAGGGTTGTTGGTGTCCGATGTTATGCCGACATTGGTCTGAAGTTCACCGAGCGGAATGCAGAAATTCCATTGAGGAGAACGTCCTGTGGTGTTGAGCAGGTAGTCCGCGTCAGAATAATTTGTTGCCACGGAACCCTTATAATCACGGGTGATGCCCATGTCAAGACGCTTGTAGTCATAGATGAGCACTCCCTCACCCCAGAACTCGATACGCTTCTGGATCATCATCTCGGTCAGGAACTCGTCAAGATTAGTCGCGCCGCACACGTATGAACCGTCGGTATATCTGTATGTGTTCATAAAGGTCTCCAAAGCAGAAACCGCTCCCGCAAGGTCGGAATGCGCAAGTGCCTCCATTTTCAGGAAGTACATCTCCTCAACTCGCATCAGAGGGTGGTCAGCAGCGACTCCGACAGAATAATCTGTACAGTTGCCCTGAGCCGGACGGAATTTCAAGGACATATAATCAATCGGATATTGCATGGTGACTGCAGCATCCTCGACTGTACCGGCAAACCTGTATTCAAGTCCGCTGCCGGCAACATACCATGTCGATTTCCTGAAATCCGAATCGGAGATACGGCTGTAAAGCAAAGCGCTGATACCCGGATATGTGAACTGCGCATAACTGAACTGCGCCTCCACAGACATCATCGCCGTGAAATTGAAGAGGTTGTTGGTCATGGAACTGTCCAAGGAAAGTCCCCATACCCATGATGAATTGGAAGCCGCCTTGTTGAAACCGCTGGAAGGGTCATGCCACTGAGCCGAGTCAAGAGGGGTGAAACCGCCGTCTATAACCTTGCCCGCATACTCCACAACCTTCGCAAGAGCCTGAGCATCAGGCGTCTCGGTCCAATATGCCATCTCAATATATGCCCTCGCAAAAAGTCCATAGACACCATAGAGGCTCGGTCTTGTGACAGAGTTTGCAGCACCTTTGAGCAAAGCCTCCGCATCTGTAAGGTCTTGAAGAATAAAGGCATACATATCCTCCCTGCCGATGCGTGGGTTGTCCGCAGCCTGGGCAGGAGTGGTCTTTTCAGTCACCTTAGGCACAGTCAAGCCGAGCAGGTCATTGCTCACAGGCACATAAGTGTTCTGCTTAGGCTCATACAGTCTGGCAAGGTCAAGGTAGAACATGGCCCTGTACGCCAAAGCCTGACCGAGATAGTACTGCTGCTGCGGGTCCTCCGTCTCTGCATCTATCCTCGCTATTATCTCATTCGCCGACCTTATACCCTGATAATAAATGAGATACGGATAAGATGCGTATGCACCTGTCGGTCCCATATCAAGGTTCATAGCATAACTGTTATACTGGAAATATCGGGAATTGCCACAGACCACAAGGTCTTCAAGCATGCAGTCTGTCATTATATGGAGGGACGGCAGTCCGAAATCCACATGGAAGCCTGTGCTTGCATAGAAGCCTGAGACTCCGGCCGCAGAAAGGTCTGCTGGAAGACCGTTGAGGAGTTCCTCGATTGTGGGTTCATTGACAATCACACCTCCGTCAGGATTGGCCTCCTGGATGCAGGAGGAGAGGAGGACAGACACCGCAACCGGAACTACAAACAAGCTGATTATATATTTCTTCATAATTTCTATATTTTAGATTTCTCGACTCGCTTCGCTCGCTCGAAATGACAATAGTTGCTCAAAATGACAAGATCAGAATGTAAGACTTATACCGCCGGAGAAGGTCCTGACCGGTGAGTTGACAGCAAAATTAGAGGTTCCGGACATGCTGAAACGCGGGTCGAATCCCTTTCGGGCAGACACATACCAGATGTTGTCGCAGGCGAGATATACCCTCAGGTTCGAAACCCTTATCTTTTCTGTCAGATGTCTTGGCAGGGTGTAACCGAGTTGGGCATTCTGGATGTTCAGATAACTTGCAGATGTAAGGAACCTGTCAGATGCCGCAGCAGTATAGATGTCGCCATACTGGAATCGCGGAATGTCAGAATTCATATTATCGGCAGACCACGATTTCAACACATCCTTATGGAAATTCCTTCCGAGACTTGTAGCCACAGGCGAAGCCATGAAGGAAGCATATCCGCTGTCATACGCCACTCCTCCGATCTGATAGGTGAAGGCAACGGAGAAATCCACCCCGAAGAAGGATAGACTCGTACCGAAACCGCCATAAAGATCCGGAATAGGATTGCCGCAGAGGTAATATGAAGCCTCATTATAATTCGTGGTAACATCCTGAACGGTCTTGCCGGAGCCGTCGGTCTTGTCAACATACCACTGCGACTGACCTGTCTGAGCATCAACGCCCGCATACTTCTTCAGATAGAAGGTATTGATCGGAAGGCCCTCACCCACATAAGATGAACCGCTGATGAATCCCGGATGGCCTGCCACGGTCTCCGTCCTGTTCTTTTCAGGTATGCTTATGACCTTATTGACATAATGCGTGAAATTCAGATAAGCATCCCATGAGAGATTCTTTCTGCGCATGATATTGCCGTTCAGGGCAACCTCGATGCCTGTATTGCTCATATCGCCCACATTGTCATAGATACCGGAATATCCGGACGACATCGGATATGAGAAGAAATAGAGCATATCCGATGTCAGACGGTAGAAATACTCGACAGTTCCGGAAAGTCGGCCACGGAAAAGTTCGAAATCCGCACCTATGTTGAAATTGGTGTTGGTTTCCCATGTGATGGACTCGTTGCCGAGGTCCTCCGGAGAGACACCCACATAGCCCTGATAATTTCGTATCGACCATGTGTTGCGGTAACGGTTGGAGCCGATGCCGTCATTTCCCTGAGAGCCGACGGAAGCCTTGACTTTGAGCATATCCACCCAAGAGGCATTGAACCATGACTCCTTGTTTATGAGCCAGCCTGCGCCGAGGGACCAGAAATGTCCCCACCTGTGCTTAGGGCTGAAATTGGACGAGGCATCCACACGATATGATGCACTCGCGAACACCCTCTCGTCCCAATCATATTGTGCCCGGAGGAAGAATCCCTCTACATTATAGAAACTCTCGGACGAATATGAGGTCTTGTTGTCGATCACGGCGCTGTTGAGTTCATCCTTCTGCCCCGACGAAAGTTGGGACTTGGAAGCGCCCACTCCATTGCTCATATTCTTCTGCCACTCATGACCGACGAGAACGCCTACATTATGTTGTCCATACGTATGGTTCCACGAAAGAAGTTGCTGGAGGTTCAGGTCAAGCAGCCTGCTGTGTCCCTTTTCCACCACTCCTCCGTTTGCCGCGAACTGGCCATAATACCGGTTGTAAAGCGTCGTGGAACGGGTCTCATCAAGATTGACGCCGGCATTGAAGGTGAACTTGAAATCTTTGAGGAAGGAAGCCTCCGCATAAGATGAAACATTGAAGGCATTGCCATTGAAATTATTGATATTCAACTGCATGTCCGAGACCGGATTGGACTGCGTGAAGGCCGGACGGGTGATGCCGAGCGCATTGAACGTATCTCCATAGTCATACCTTTTCATTCCCCTCTCGTCATAGAGAATCTTTCCGGAAGCATCACGCACATACAGAGGATATATCGGGGCCATGATGGAAGCCACACCGAAGACATTGGACGAACTTGCAGTCTCTCCCTCATCGGAGTTGCCGTTATTCCAGTCAAAATTGGAATATCCGAGGTTCGCACCCACCCTGAGCCACTTGCGCGCCTGATAATCCATACGGAAACGGGCTGTATATCTCCTCATGTCGGAGCCTGCTATGATACCCTTGTTGTCAAGATATCCGAAGGAAGCATACATCGACATCTCCCCTACCTTGCCGGAGATGCTGACATTGTATTCGTGGCGGAAGGAGTTGCGATAGGTCTCGTCAAGCCAGTTGTCAGGGGTGAGCAGATATTGTCCGTCAACCACATTGCCTAAGGTTGCATTCGGATTGAGTGACCCGTCCCTGAGAATCAACTGTTCTCCGCTCGGGACGGAATAGACCATATACTGAAGGTCGCTGCGAAGTTGCTCGTTGACACGCACATTGGCCAGAAGGTCATTCACCCCCGGATTCTTCTGCTTGTATTGTGCATAGGCAGCAGAGTAGTATGCCTGATAGTACTCACCCGGATCGGTAATGAGGTCATAGTTCTGCAACGCCTTGGTGTTCAGTCCCCACTTTGCATCGACATTGATGACGGCATTTGACTGCCTTGACTTCTTGGTGGTGATCATGATCACGCCATTCGCTCCACGCGCTCCGTAAAGAGAGTTGGAAGCAGCGTCCTTTAGCACCGTCATGGACTCGATGTCGGCAGGATTGATATTGTTCAGGTCACCGCCGTATGGCACTCCATCGACCACATACAGAGGCGCTGAACTTGCACTCATGGTACCGATACCACGGATTATGATCGACGGCTGCGCACCAAGAGAACCTGTGGATGTGGTCATCTGCACTCCTGCCACAAGACCTTCCAGAGCACGGGTCGGCTCAGAACCCTGAACCTTGGCGATATCGTCCGACTTAACCACTGTCGCTGACCCTGTGAAGGCCTCCTTGGTGGATGTTCCGAAGGCCACAATGATGGTTTCTTCAAGAGCATGTGCATCAGGCTGCAAAGCCACCTCCAGCACTGACCTCCCCTCGACGGCCACCTCGGCATCTGAATATCCGATGTAGGCGAAGATCAGAACAGCGTCAGAAGGCACGCTTATGGAGAATTTTCCATCTATATCAGAGTTAGTCCCCTGATCGGTACCCTTGATTATGATACCGGCGTATGGCAATGCTTCTCCGGTAACAGCGTCCTTGACGGTACCCTTGACATTGACATTCTGAGCAGACAGCCCGATGCTGATGCAAAGGACTGCTGCCGCAAGAATATGTTTCAGTTTTATCATATTTTATTGTATGAGATCCTTCGCTATCGCTCAGGATGACACTGTCATTTCCTGTCATTCTGAACGAAGTGAAGATTCTGTTCTTAATTTGTCATTCTGAACGAAGTGAAGAATCTGTTCAATTATTTCTATAAATGATCGAGCCATATCGTCCCGGAACCTTCTTCACGCCGGTAGAGGCTATCGGAGCGGCTGAAGGCATCGAAATTCCGCTCTTCACAGCCTGCGAACTGAAATTATCCTGAGGCCTTTCATCGCCCACGATGTCGCAGAATATATAATAGAACGGACGGTTGAATGCGAAGTTACCCCAATCTCCGAAGGTATATGGGAATATATTGATCACATCGTCGTCATAACTTGAATTCTGGTTATTGAGAAGGTTCTCTCCCTCAGGAATGAATCCGTCCGCAGGACCCTTCACGCCATCAGCATTGAGCCCCCAGTAGGTGATAGGGGCAAACTCAAAGCTGCGGCTGCCGTAATTGATATACTGCACTTCCATACCCACGTTCTTTCCCTCAGTGCGGCTGCCGATGATAGTCACAGGGAAATTCACGGCATTGGATTTCAAGGCATTGATTATGAGTTCCGCAGCGGAAGCAGTGTTCTCAGAAACTATTATCCACACCCTTTCAAGTCCGAAATCAGGACCGGTCCCCAGACGCTGTTCTTCCGGAAGATTAGGGTTGTTGCCGCCAAAAGTCCAGTCCTCCTTACTTTCGTCGTTGAAGAGGGCTGTAAAGAATATATCACCATTATGATCAGCCCCCACAATCGAACTTGCAAGATAGCATGCCTGATCGACTACACCGCCGACACAGAAACTGAAATCAAGCACAAGTTCGTTGATGCCTGCCTCCTTGAATTGCCTGAGTTGATCTTCAAGGACAAACTGAGCCGACATATCGAAACTCTCCATTGCAAGATATCCGATGCAGAAGTCCGGCCATGAAGATGTCTCCTCCGAAGTGGTGATATCCTGCTTCTGGAGGTATGCCGCATAGAGGATAGGGTCATATCCATAAGACTGGGCCGTGATATCGACGGCATGGTCTAGATTCAGTTCGTAACCTGTATCCGTAGGAATGTCATAACGCGCGAACATCAACGTATAAGTACCTGACGCAGACGAGAAAAGTTCCTTCATATAGGTCTGATAGTTATCGCGGGTAATGGTAACAGGATTGCCGTTGCCCTTTGCCACAGCATAGATGTTATCACCCTTTTCAAGACCGGCCGCCTCCGCTGGGGAGCCACGATAGACATATCCCACAGTCAGATAGATATTGTCTCCCGTTCCTGTCGGAGAGGCGAAGAGCGGTCCTATTCCAAGACCGAATGTGCTTGTCAGCGTGCCTGTTCTGGTCAGAGGTGCCGCCCCGGACTTTGCAGCCGGATCTGTAACCTCCTGGATATAAGAATATATATATCGTTTGCCGCTGTTGGCCGAAAATGCCCTGTAATATCCTCCATCCTCGATATTGGTCTCGCCCAACTGAGTAAGATGCGTATAGAGGAAATCGCTGTAACCTACTGTCAGATCCCTGTCAAGGGCACGGTATTCTTCTGCCCAGAGATAGTCCTCCATAAGAATCTGATCCATCTTAGCGTTAAGGAACTCCGACATCTTCGACGCCTCCGGCTCGGCTGCCTGCTTGATCTCAAAGCCGTGTGTATCAGGCTTGCCCTGAACGCTTATCCAAAGTATCACCCTTCTTTCCTCACCGGTCTCGTTGGCATCGAAATTAAGACGAACCAAACCTTCTCCCGCACCATCATTACCCGTCGTCCTTGCAATCTGGGCCCAGTCCTCTCCCTGCCTGAACTCCAACTCGGCAGTCCAGGCGGCTGAGGCATTGAATTTTATATTGACTGTCTCACCCTTATAATACACCGACTTTCCGGCCATAGGGTTAGACACGTCCGTGATGCCGGTATCGACAACATCCTCCTTCTGGCAGGCGATGGTCAGAAGAAGAGCAATTGCGCTTAATATTCTATATAGTCTTTTCATAATTTATTATTTTACTTGTTTCCCTGTTGCGCTGTCGATAACCAAAGGTTCATACCACTGATTTGAATCCTCCCATGTGATAAGAAGGTACGGACGATCTATAGAAATATACCAATCCGAAGGAACATAGTCGGATATATTGGCAGTAAATTTCAAGGCATAGGAATGCTTGAGTATATAATCCGCTTTCTGACGGGCCGCTGACGGACAGGAAGCCATATATTCTTCAGATGACATCTTGGTTATGACATAACTGCTGCATCCGTTCGGAAAATTGACGGTCAATTTCATATCAGTACCCGAAATCACGGCTGTAACCTGTGGTTTATTCTCCTCCCACCTCTCATCGTCCTTCTTCACCACTGCTCCCACGGTTGCCATAACATCCGTCTTTGCCAATGCTGTCACCCTTCCTTGTGCATCAAACCCCACAATGCGGAATATATAATTCTTTCCAAATATCAGATCTGTGAAACTTATGCCGGAAGCCACCTGTGCAGCAGTCTTGTCCACATAACTGCATGTACCATATACAAGGGCGTCAAAGACAGCACTATCATTGTCTAAATAGGTATTATACCAGTAATCCGCGCCATCCTCGGCCATAAAGATATACCTGTATGACACAATATCCTCCGATGCAGACAGAGTCACCGTGGCAGAGTTCATATTGGCATTTACGCTCGAAATCGAAATTGTCGCGGGCGAGAGAAGCACAGCCTTTGTCGAAAGTTCCAGACGTTCAGGAGATCCGAGCACGCCATTGCGGTCAAAAGCGGCGGCAAGGAAATAATACTTAACTCCACTCTGAAGATTCATCGCCCGATGCTCATACGCTCCTGAATAGGACTTGCTCACAAAAGTCGAGAGATAATCGAGCAGAACGGCATCGTCGGCATAACCATTTGAAGCATACTCGTCAGCAGTAACGACAGCAACAAGACACTTATAGGCATTCTCCGCATTCACAACAACTGTAAGACTCTGATATTCAACAGCGCCAGCAGACAGAGAAACAGTCAGTCCACCTCCTCGCAGATATGGATTGAGTGTAACAGGAAATGTTTCGGCATCAGCCTTGCACAACTTTCCTGCCTTGACTGGCAGCACCAGCATCTGATATGCAGTTGCCGGAACCGGAGAATCCACAAGTGATGAAAGTCTGCCCATAAATGAGGATCTATGCTTATACACATCATATGTAGCGGCATAAGAGCCATTGAGATCCTCTATACATGTGTCCAGAGTCATATCCTCAGAGAGCGGGATAAGATAATAGGCATCGGCGCCCTTGACATTGACATAAATATCGGCGTTTTCAAATGTTACACCGCTCACCTCATATGACACGCCTATGCTTGATACCGCCTGATATAGAACATCAGTCGCAGCCAAAGCATTCCCCGTTACAGGAATAGTCCACACCACATAAGTCTCTCCCGGAAGGACCTCAGTCAGAAGGTCCGTCAACGGCATAGTAACCTTGGAAGAAGAGAACGGATATCGCGAAAGCATCGGATTTGTGACTCCACTGAGTTCCTTAGCCAAGGCTGCGGGTTCAAAATCCGCCATATTGACTGCGCCATAGAAGAATGACGGCACATTCGGAGTGATGGTTACGGTCGCATCATCAGAGATGGCAATCAGACAAGGAGACTCACCTATTGCGACATATACTGACGCTATCGAAGCCTCGGAGCCGACGCCCAACATCTTGATGTATCCTTCTGTATCTCCGACACCCTCTGCCGGCGCAGTTACCGTCAGTTTGCCCATTGACAAGGAGACTTTCCAGCCATCCGGTTTCTCTGTAACAGTAAAATTATCGACACCCACCATTTCAACAGGGATGTCCTTTGTCTCGGAATTATTGAAATATTGTTTTCCGACGAATGAGACAAACTGCTGCTGCGTCTCTGTGTGGAACGGAACAGTGTACTTTGTAAAACCATCAGAAAGAGTCAGTACCAGACAGTCTTCCCTGGCCTGCACCTCAGAGAAGACCCCGCCTGTGATAGCACTATCGGATTCCGTCCAGGTCCTGCCTCCGTCAACAGAAATCTCAAGATAGTTGGATTCATTGACTTTCACAACAGGAACAACCGAGGTCACCTCTATCTTCTTGTCCTGATAAAGAAGGAATTCAGCCTCTCCGTCTTGATAGCAGCCCCAATACGACCTGCCGTTTTCCTCTATGACAGTAATCACCGGCACTGAAGTGAGTCCCGACTGCACCTTGAAAATGTTGCCGTCTGACAGGGTGATTGTGCACACTCCGTCAGTCTCGACATATGAAGATACTGTTACCTGTCCATCGACTATGGCTTTTAGAGCGGCCACTTCCTGATTGAGTTTTTCAAGGGCCTGCACCCTTTCTTCAAGTTTGCCTATCGCATCCTTAACTTCGCTGTCATCATATTTCTCACATGCCGCAAAAAGGGCACATACCAGAACAATTGAAAATATCCTTTTCATAAGAATCATGATTTTACTGGTCACTTCTGGTCTTATAGTCTTCAAGATGTTTCACCTGTCCGTCAACGATGAGAACGTGCTGCACTTCGCCATACGCAGGTTTTCCCTCGTCGTCCTCTCCCACAGCAAGACAAAGGGCGAGAATCACGCTATCGTCTTCCCTCATGTCCTCAGTCGCATATGTCGTCAGAGACTGAGTCGTCAGACCGAGATTCATTATTTTATCTCTCCATACACTTGAAACTGACTCATAATCAGGGTAGTCGTCATACGGGTCATTCTTCAGATATGGAAGAGCGAGAGACTCATAGTTGGGATCCCCATACGAACAGGTCATATAGTAGAGGACTGCGGTGTCCTCATTTGCCGAGAATGTAAACATCCACTTGCCGTCAGTCAGGGTCGCTGAAATCGTGGACTGAGGATTATTGCCCGGATTGATGCCGGTCGTGCTGACTGTGACAAGCCTTACAGGTCCCACGACGCCATTCATATCCTCGATGCAATAGGCCACCACGTATTCTGTTCCGGGCTGATAGCCAAAATGCGTCAACACCTTGCTGTTATGTGTATCAAGATTATCAGAAATACCTGTGTCCCAGGTATTTACATCGAGCACCTTCTCCCCGTCCGCTGCTTCACGATAGGTCTCGAAGAAATATTTCATCCATTCGGCACGGCTTGCATTATGGATATCCTCCGGCGGACACTGGTCGGGATATGCCTCCCTGTCCTCTGCGGCAACAGGGGACACCACCTGGAAGAAGAACATGGCAATGTCCTGAGGATTCTCATAATTGGCAGTATATCTGAATCCTGTACGTGAGGCATTGTCAAGCACCATATTGTAAGTGCTTTCAGGCACAGAACAGGTCTCAGGCTTGTCTGTAACCCTCTGCTTCATCACTATCGGCTCTGAGAACTGCAGCGGAGTGACCTCGTCATAATAATTTGCTCCCGCAGAAACAATCACATATTTCGCGGCAGGTTCATAAGCCACGATGTGATGCTCGATCACCTCAGACGAAAATCCAGTAGGAAGATTTGCCTCTGCATCAAATGTGAACTTAGGATTATCCACTCCCCAGCCGCCTGACGGAGAAATCAGTTCACGCGCATAGGCCATCTTCTGCTCATCCGAATAACCCCGGATGATTTCCGCCTGCTCCTCAGTCATCCAGCGATAGCAGCAATAGCGGCATGTAGGCTCGAATTTCACCTTCAACCAGAAGATTGATGCGGCAGACTGATATGGTTCGACAGTATAAACCGCAGCATCGCTCTCCGGAATAGGTTTCAGGAAGAAATCTCTTCTGGTCAGATATTCGGCAGGAGTACCGTTTGCATCAAGGGCAACAGCAAGGCTTGTCTGAGACACTGCCGCATCGGCATACTGCTCGAAATCCACATAATAGGAAAGGTCTGCGATGCTTGCCACATCATATGCAGGTGCCGCGCTGCGGACAAAGTCCCTGAGCATCCTTTCTCCCACGACATCCTCATACGCATCTATATCCTCAGTCAGATATGACCAGTAGCATACATATTTGCAGTCATCATTCGGTTCATGCACGGCAGTGAAATTCCTGTAACTCACGCTCAGATCTATGCGCACATCAGGGTCTCCCACAAGAGCCTGCGACGGAGTCCTGAACCACGCAAGATTGATTCCCGAAGGCTCCAGACCCTCCTCATCAAAACATGGCACCACGCAGATCACATAATCACAGTCACAGAGAATGCTGCCGTTGTGATATTCTGTGCTCATCCAGTCGAAGGTATGGGAATAAAAATCTTCCAACTTCTCATCCGTGAACACCACGCCGTTGGTTGATGAGGAATTGGTCAGAATCTGAATGACCACATCCTCGACCTCCTCCTGCGAAGCATCGACAAGTCCCTCATTGATGATGGTATTGTACAGCATGGCAAGAGGAATGACGTCAAGCCTGTAAGAGCCCACATTCGCTCCCGGACGGCAGTCAAATGTCACATTCGCAGAGGTGACCTCCTTTATTGAAATGGAAACCCCATCCCTGTCAGCCTCCACTGTCCTGGAATTCGGAAGCACGAGTTTGATACGGCCCTTGGAATAATCCACATATTTCCCTGTGGTGTTTCCTCCATCCGGGCCATCATTGTTGTCACATGATACTGTGCAGACCATCGGGAAGACTGCAAGCATCAGCATTGTTAAAATCCGTTTCATATTATAATTTCATTATTAGATTCCTCCGTTCGTTTCATTCAGTCTGATTGACATATTGATATCCGGCAGTGCCTGAGTCAAGAAGGCAGACCTGCATATTGTTAACATATCCGTCCTTATCCATTGCAAGTGCATATACATATGTCTTGGCAAGATTCCATGAAGGATCTACGCTCACCGCATATTCCTTTGTGGCCTCCTCATTCTGATTGACTCTTCCCAGATTGTCCCCATAAACCGTCTCGGAAACAAGTCTTCTGACAACAAAGGAGTGGTAATAGTTCTCATTTGTAAGCGAACCGTCCAGTTGGGGACCTTTGAGACCGTCCTCGACCACATACAGTGCAAGACGATACTCGGCAGACTTTTCAGAGAAAAGTTTTACTGAGACGTTCGCAGAGGCACCAGTTACAGATGAGGTCATGGCCAGCCCGCAATGAGAAGGGTAACCGGTCCGGGATGTGGAGATGGATGTCTTGACCTCATCTCTTTTTCCTGTTTCCAATGAAGATCCTTCCCTCATATCCACAACTGCATACGGAGTCGCCGAAATCTCGAACACACTTCTAAGGACAGCATACTGCTCTATCGCCCATTTGTCCTTTTCGTGGAAAGCCATCAGATGCACGTAGTCATAATTCTGATTCTGCAGAATATTAAAGTCAATATACCTCGACGCATCCGGACAGAAAGAGCACTGGGCGTCAGTAAACTCCATAAGGCAGACATTACGCACGAAGGCGGACTCGACCACAGGCTGGGCCTCCACCTTTACGGAATTGGTCTTTCTGCCGTCATACTCGGCATAGAAATGATACTCCCCTGCAATTTCAGTGGAGAACACATCTCCTTGAAGAGCATCTCCCGTTTCAACACTGCGTATCACAGACTGTCCGGTCACATCAGCATTGCCCTCGAAAACCGTGAAACGCGCCTGGGACTTTCCATCTGCGGAAATCGTCTGCGGCCTTACCTCCAACTGTATGGCCAGTTGCTCATCGTCAGAACAGCGGAATGCGCACAGGGCAAGCACTGCGGCAAGAGATACATATCTTATAAGTTTCTTCATCATTCGTTATAAATATAATCTGCGGACCCTCCAAGGTCACACTCGTTTATATTGGCACATATATAACTGTCTCCCGACTGCCTGAGGGCAGCAAAGACAACCTTCATGTTTTCCGGTTTCCAGTCCCTGTCAACAGTGACAGTGCGGGTCACGGAAGCCTCCACTCCCACACCGAGTTTCACACCGTTGTTAAGCCTGTCACCCCACTTGCTGTCCGAAAGGACATCACGCACCACCGCATTATGGACATAGCCTGCATCCTCTCCGGCCTGGGCATACTCCACCCCGTCCTCGACAAGCAGAATATGATATCTCATCTGCTCTGGAACATTGGAAGTGACCTTGCCTGTGATGCTGAGGCTGCGCGTGCCGCTGTCATAGGTTGTTGAGAGAGCCACACCGCAGGACGCCTGTTCATCTGCAGGATGGTCCGAAAGTCTGGCACGGATCTTATCCTCCTGATCCACAATCCCCTCTGCGTCCTTGACCATATTGAAGGCGAAAAGAGGAAGACCGTCGCCGTGCTTGACCATATCTCTGAAATCCTCATTTATAGTAAGTTTCATCGGGTCGGTCATCACACTTTCGTCAAACATCACATGAAAGGCTGTCAGCACTATCCTGCCGGGATTCTCCTGCATTATCTTCTTGAGATTGGCAGTCAGTCTCGGACAGTATGTACATGAGACAGCAGTGAACTGCATGCCCCAGAGCCTGCGATGATAGTTCTTCACCCCGACACTCTGAGCCACCTCAGACGCCTTTACAACCACCTCATTATCAGAATAATAAGCAGTTCCCGAATAATAGCGCGCCTTGAACCTGTACTCCGCTGCGACTGTCGTGCTGAAGGTATTCACGCCCGGTCTGAGAGAGGTCTCGCTGTCGCCCGTGATGCAGATCAGATTCATGTCCGCATCCTTGCTCACATCCTTGGAACCGAACTTCACGGTGAAGGTCACCTGCTGCAGTCCGTCTGCCGCAATGGCAGTCCTGTCTGCAAACACGCGCAGCACTCCCTCAGGCACATTGTCCGGATCATTGGGATCGATGTATCCGCTGCAGGAAGCAAAGGTCAGAAGAATTGAAAATATGTATATAAGTTTCCTCATCTACGGTCAGTTATATATATAATCCACCGAACCATCTACAAGCGGCATCCTGACGACATTGTCGATAATCACCTTCGAGCCTTCCTGCTTGAGTGCAAACACTACCATGGAATATTTGCTCAAATCTCCTGTAAGAGGCTGGTCCATGGCAGAGGAAATATCTACGAACTTATACTCTTCACCACTTTCAAGTTGCTGGGCACCAGGAGTAAAATACTCATAATTCGCAGAAAGACCTGTAACCACATTGTCATATTCCTCCTCATACGCATCGGCACCTCCCGGACAGTCATCCTTCAACATGGCATAACCGAGGTCATATTTTCCAGCGGCGCTGGTCTTCAACCATGCCTGAAGGCTCAGGGTACCATCATTATAATCACATTGAGCCTTGATGCCGCAGGTGGTCGGATGCTGGGCAATCCTGTCGAATATGATGCTCTCAATCTCCGTATATGTCCTCTCCTCTGACATGTAGTCCAGGTCATACACACATGACGGGAAGCCTGGGGCGTTGAATTTACCACAAAGATAATCTGCGATTACCTTGGAGCCGTCCGATAATGCATAAGTAGAACCCGCGCCATGCAGGTCAAGTTCCACGAATCTCGACTTTGTCCAATCGCTGACCCTTTCAAAACCCTGGGTCATCGACGGGCAGTTGGGACACCATGTGGCAGTGAAACGATAGATGCAGACATTCTTGCGGAACACCTCGTATGTGCTGCGGTTTACAGAACTGATAGTCACCGTATTTTCACACGGATCTCCTGCAACTGTCGCAGAAAAGGTATATTCCCCGTCCTCCACTGACCTGAAAGTCCTGGTCCTGCGGGCAAGTCGTTTATCAGTAGCCTCATTCTTGAAATATATCTTGGACATCAGGGCGTTGTCGTCAGTGAGCACCTTGCCGTTTGCATCCACGATTGTGAATGTGGCAGCCTGCTTTCCATCAGACTCTATCTCGGTCTTATCGACTGAAAGGGTATATGGAGCCTGGGCATCAATCTGCTCCTGTCCATTGTCAGGGGTACATGCCGCAAGAGGCAGCACTAAAAGTATCAAATTCAAAAATTTTCTATTCATCTCATTAAAATGATGTCGTTACAGTCAAATTGAATCCCGTATAGGCCGGCACCGTGCGGCACACACCGCCCGAGCATATATATCCGTCCTTGAAGCGGCCATATCCGAGCGCCACCCTCGTGCGTGAGCGGGTATAACTCACTCCACCGTTGTAGTAATGCAACCTGGTGCTGCCGTGATTCCACATATCACTCACATATATGCTCCACGAAGGCGCAAAATTCACTTCAAGCAGGGCAGCCATCCAGTCCTTCTTGTCCTCACGCGTAGTCAGATACTGTAATTCAAGACGTGTGGAGAAGGACGGAGTGTACTTATAAAGCAGGTCAGCCACAAAGATATTCTGCAACATGGTGCTCCTGTTCGCGCCATACGACGGATTATACTCCTGCATAGACCACATCAGAGTGCTCTTGAACTCCTTGGTCCACTGCTTCTCGAAATCGATGCTCAGATCCCTGAACAGCAGATTGCCCGGCTGAAAGCCTCCATCCTTTGCAATGGCATAGTAAGTCGAGAAATTGGCATGAATCCTCATTCCCCTCTTTCCTCCGAGAACGGTACCGCGGCGGAAATTATAGAACACATCGATCTGACCTCCCATCTCCCCGCTGTTTGTAAAACGCGACGACATATCCCCCGTGCGAGGGCTGTATGGATGAAGATTCGCCAGCATATATGTGTATTGGGTCGAAAGTGCAGGAACATAATTCAGCACATTGACCTCAGGAGCATTACCTCCTGTGACAATTTTCGAATCCATCCACTCCAAGCGGCGCAGCGACACACTCACTCCCAATCCCCTGCCGGTGTATCCAAGTTCCACAAGTTGTGCATTGCCCTTCTTGGCAAGATACGGATCTGCGTCATAATGCTCAGGATCCTCATAGAGAGGATTGCTCCAATATTTTTTGCCCGAGGAAACATATTCTCCCCTGAGGAAAAATCCGTCAATATCCATATTCAGACGTGCAGACCAGCCAAGTCTGTTGGGTTTCAGGCCCTCTGCCTCCATATCGGCGGTAAGTTTCTCATACCTGTCCAGCACCGAACCTTCAAGAGCAAGATAGACCCTTTCCCAGCCTATAAGATTTGATATCGCAAACGAGGCATCAGCACCCCTCACCTGAGTATCTGAGAACTTCATTCCATATCGCGGCATACCCCAGAGAGCCTTCACGGCCACGATGTCACGGAAATTATATGCCACCCTTGCACCCATCACGGAGTTGTTCAGACCAAGCGCCCTGTCCTCCCAACTGCGGAAAAGAAGGCCGCTGCCGAACTGCTCGTAAAAGGTGCCGGCAGTCACTGAAAAGTCCTCATCGGTCCATGCGACATAGTAATTGGTCAGAGCAGCCCCGCTGAGAATATTCGGAAATCCCACTGCCACCGGGGCATAGGCCTCCAACTGCACACCAGCCGAGAAACGACGGTTGTTATAATCCACTTTCAGATAGTTGTTCGACCCGAAATGTCCCTCCGGCACAGTGGCACCGGTCTTCGCATCGTCCATATAGGCATTGGTATTGGTCTCGAAACTACCGCTCACACTGCCCCAGGAACGTTCCTTCTGCCGGTTCTCTTCTGCGAACACTGTCGCCGACAGCACAAAAGCCGCGGCGACAGCAGTAAATAATCTAAAATCCATCATGGATATTATTTTTCTTCAAAATAGTTCGGCACCTCAAAGGTCATAGGCTCGTAGTAGTTGCCATTGAGGTCTCTGAGCATGACGAATACTCTATCGACAACAACTCCTTCCTCATTCACACCTGTGGCGCTTGGATTTGTGATAAACAATGGCGAACCATCATTGATGTATATGAGAGGTACGGCATTCTTATAGTACAGGGAATATTTTTCCAGCAATGCCTGAGCCCATGTTTCGGCTTCATCACCTTCAAGACCAAAGGATGCAGCGCGCTGCCTATACGGCTCTATCGTATTGAAGTATGCAATCATTTCCACAGCACGGTCGTAATATGCACATGTCGTCTTGTCCCATCCTGCACAATCCCCATCCTTATGAGTTCCTGCCGCAAAGTAAGTCACTGCGGAAAAGAGCGGAGAGCCATGGACATAAAAGTCATTCACACTCATAAGTTGACCTTTGGTATGGACACCATTCTTGTAATAATCAGGCTCCGTCATATATTGTCCGTTCTCATCAGAAACAGTGTGGTCTTTATCCATTCTGCGGCTTGCATAAGTCTCAATGTCAATCATGAACTGCTCGATCTTGGTAAACTTGGCATCCTGGTAGTAATCTTTACCCGCACACATTATGAAAGCAGTCATATCTGTAGGACAAGTGAAATCGAACGAATAATACGCCATCAGATGAGGCGGTTGCTCGAATGTGTCCTTATGCCAGTCAATCTTGATGCTGTTCTTTGCGGCAGTCCATTTATCCGTATTTTCCTTGACAATGTCTCCGAGATCAACCGAAAGAGTCTGGAACAGTTTGTATCCTATTGGGGAGTAATAGACATCACCCTTTTCCAGAATCATCATCACATAGGTTGTCTCCATATTCAGGCCATCAACGAGAAGAGTGCCATCTTCGGCAAGACTACCATATTTGCGCATACATGCAGCAATGTTTTCATCATCCGGATGCATTGCCATATATTTCTGAGCACCGCTCTTTGAATTGCCACAATAAGCGGTATTGCGATAGAACGGATCCATTGAACTTCCCACCCAATAGATATAATCAGACAGGTCTCCTCCCTGCGATGTCACCTTGATTCTAGCCATCGTTGCGGCAACCTCGACGGCTTCGACAGTAAGAGATATAGTCCTGTCATAATCAAGAGCCAGAGTCTTGGCTGATGCGCAATGCACCTTTCCATATTTTCCGTCTTCATCTACTGCAACGGCAAACAGCCAATACATTGTTGCCGCCTCGTCATTGAGGTCTGTACCTATCGCCTTGACCTGGTTTCCTACAACAGCGCCATACGCTCCGACACGATAATCGGTATCCTCCGAGATAATCTGCTCGAACCTGGCTGCATCAGATACATTCTGATCTGCATACCTGTTTACCGGCTCACCATCCTTCTCGCCTGTCGCCTTCAGGAAGGCATAATATATCATGGCCGCGCCCTCGCAGGACAGATCGAACGAAAGTGTCGATGTGGTCGCTGTTGCCTCGGAGCAAGTCAACTCAAGAGAGCCACCGCCCACTATAGAATTTGTAGTAAACTCAGTATATATGATATCTTTCTCCGAGTATTCATATTCTCCATCCACGACAGGAACAACCCACACGGCATACGATGTCTGAGGTAGAAGAGAAGCCTTATCGTCATTTACGGCAGGGAAATCCGAAGCCGTGCCCTTGTACTCAAATTTTTCTCCAACCTGTACAGGGTCAGAAATACGATTATTCACCTGATACAGAATATTCTGGACCATTTCATCCGACACCTCGGCCAGACCGGCAAAAATATGGTTGACTCCGGATACAGACACATTTACGTCTGCATCAAGAAGAGACACTTCCTCCACCTGGATATCCACATCTATATCGCTGACCTCAAGTTGCAAAAGAACGCCATCTGCTACTGCCCAAAGGACATATCTGCTCTCCGGAGCCAGAGGCCCGCCCAAAATTGTCTCGAACGGCTGCACCACTGCAACCTCAGAAACGGCAGCGCCTGCCGACGGTTGTGCGGTGCCTGCAATAATTTCAGATGCATGGGAAAGAATCTCCTGCTCATCAAAATCAGTATAAAGTGACAGACCATAGGCAAACTTTCCTACTCCTGTGGAAGGAGTAATAATGACATCTGTCATGGAAACCGCCAATGTGCGGAACGGCTCTGTAACAAGCGTAATTGAAGCGAATACGAAATCACCTTCCGGCGATACAATCTGCAACTGCGGTCCAGTTACCTCTTCTTCATCTCCTTCAGACGCAGCCACAGGCTCCTGCTCGGCAGACGGAACTATATCGACAAGCGCAACATCTCCCTCCTTACGTACTGTTGCAGTCCAGCCTTCTGCAGCCTGAGCCTCCCACTGCTGTCCTTCTGACGCATACACGGCAACGGTAGCATTCGCAGCAGACGGAACATATATTTCAGATATCCTTGACTTATCCTGGTCAGATGCAAGGTAAAAATATACTCCCTCGTAACCGGAAACATAAACGACCTCTGAAAGTTCATCACCAAAGACGAACTCTATTGCATACACCACACCGGCAGCATCTTTAAGAAGGTTATACCTGAACACCTGGATTGCATCCTCCATCGTGTAGCCAAGAGGATATTCCGCATCTGCCACCTTCAAGTCAACACCCTTGTCAGACACCTTGAAGTCAAGGCCTGTGGTCAATGCCACCATTTCACCATCTGCATCCTTGAAAGCAGTCATCTCCGCATCCTTAAGCGCTGCTGCCCAATACTTTACATCATCTTCAACGAGATATGACAACAGGATGGTCCTGTCCTGAACGTCTGAGGCATGAGCCTCGAAAGATGCTCCGGTTGACATAGTCACCTTATAGACGCCCTCCTGTTCGGTTGGCGCACATGAACTCACAAGCACCTGGTCATTTGTCAGCACAAGTTGCATGACCCTTGCCTGCTTGTAAAGAGCATCTGCCAAAGAGTCTGCGTAGGCAATCTGCTCCTCGGTCATGCCCGGATCGACCTGACCTCCGTCCGGTTTCTCCTCCGGAGTACACGCAATCAGCGGAAAAATCGCCATAAACGCCATGGCGAGATACCTGAACATCGAATTAAATAAAGTCTTCATATCAGTTAGTTTATACATTTTCCGTTAAATCTGCAAAGATATGATTTTTTTACTTAATCTCAAATCCTGAATTTATGTACATCTGCATAAAAAAGCGGCCGGGGAATCCCCGACCGCTTGTGGAATCAGAAACTGACGGAACAGTTTCCGAATGTGAATGTCATTATTCAGCAGGTTCAGTTGGCTCAGCAGCCGGCATTGCTGGAACTGTAACCTCCTTGCTTACTACTGGTGCAAATTCTCCATTTTCAGACTCCACAACAATGTAAAGGTAGAATGTTGCATCTGTCTCTTCTGGGAAAACATTAACACCGTTAGGAGAAGACGCCACTTCATAGAAACCAGCAGCATAAGTCAACGGAAGTTTCTTAATCTGCTCATCTGAGTACTGAGTAGTACTGAACTTTACATAATATTTAGCGGCTGTACCGCCTGAAACAGTAACAGGGAAATCATACGTCCAGAAGTTTCCATTCAATGTTGGCTCTGCTATTTCGCCGATTGTGGCAGTGAATGTTGTGCTGTACTCAAGAGCCTTACCAGCAAACGGCGCGATTTCAATCGTGCCATATTTGCCCTCAGCATCAACAGCAATTGCAGCCAAGATCATCTGCGTACCTGAGCCAGCATCCTCAATATCGTATCGCGCAACGATCGGACCATAATCAAGAGTCGCACCGGTACCGTTAGCAATAAGATCGTCTCCGGTTGCCGCATTTGCGTCATCCAGCGTTTCAAAGAACTCATAGTAAACCAAAGTCGCATCCGCAGATGGAGTAATATTCACAGCAATCTGGCTATATGTACACTCTCCTGCCGTTAATTCCACTGTTGCAGATCCACCCGGCTGAAGAGGTGTTGTTTTAAACTCGTAAATATACGGTTTAAGGTTCTCCTCGTAAGAATAAGAAGCAAAGTCAAGTCCCTCTATTATAGGGAACACCCACATATAAACCTTCTTATTTGGAGAAAGTGGACCATTATTAAGTACAGAAGCCTTGAGAGTAGCAGGCATTTCTGCTCCCATTTCTCCACCGAAAAGCGTACCCATTCCTTGTAATCCATATTCTGGATACCCCATCTGAATCATATACTGAAAATATCCGAAAGGACCGTTATTAAAAAGCATATACTCATCAATGCTTTCAAACTCTTGCCCAGTCATAAAATCCATCATATAATCCTCAGATATCATGCCGACATAGTAAGTCTCGGCGCCATCTACATTTACAGTCACTTCTACATCAAATGCAGACACTCCATCTTCAACGGCAGCAATCTCAGCCTCAACAGGCAATGAGTAATATACATACATCAGTTCATCGACACTTGGATTACCATCCTCGCCGGCAGGACATGCCCAGAACACATAACTGCTTCCCTTAGGCATATCTTTATATGTAATGAATTTGTAGAAATCATTTACTGTCGCATCTACAACGTCAACCACATAATTTTCAGGATCATATTGTCCACCGAATTTATATATAGATTCCCCGGCATCCTCATCCCACTCTGAAGTAGATTCCTTGAAAACTGATAACTGCCAACTAAGGTCGTCAAAATTATCACTGATTGTAGAAACATATGCAAGCGGATCTGCTTCAAACTTAGCCAATGGAGCAAAACCCATATATACTGAATTGAAGTCTGTAAGGGTCATTCCTGTCATCGGATGTGTTGATGTCACCACCTTAGGGTTGACTATATGCACAGAACCATCTTCTGCAACAGTAAATACGAAATCAGGAGTCATGGAAACAACAAGTCTTGCGATCTTGCATTTTCCTTCTGAAGTAGTGCAGTGAATAAGGACTTCACCCTCGCTTTCAGCAGCACCCGACTCAACAGCCGCCTGTGAAGGTGCAATAACAGTAAGAACGTTATCCGCAAACTTAGCCTTCCAGCCGTCAGGCTTGTTCATAAGGTAAGCCGAAGTCATATTCTTTACAACAACCGGAACCGTAAAGGTCTGTCCATAAGTGAAATATGTCTTTCCTGCCTTGATAGTTACAACAGAGTCGTCAACCTTATAAAGAGGAAGATGGAACTCTTCTCCACCGAATACGAGGGTATAATAATCATCAGCAATATATTCCCATGTCATCATATCCATTTCTCCACCCTGATAGAAATCAGTAAGAAGATTGTATGTACTGTTCACCACTGCTGCTCCAGTTAAAGTCCACTGATTACCCCCGTCAACTGAATACTTAAGACGATTGTCTTCGACCTTGAACTTGATGTTTGTACCAACAAGCACTCCGGTAGAGACTGCTGTTCCGTCAGCACCTACAACTGCCCAATACTTTGCTCCTCCTTCCTCTACAATGGTAACAAGGTTTTCGTTAGACTTTGCAAATTCAACAGTGGTGTTGTCAGCAAGGGTAAGCACAACTTTACCGTTTGCTTCTGCAACATCTACAACTGCAATCTTTGCAACTGCACCAAGAAGTCCTTCATCGAGGTCATTGCCATCCTCCTTGAGTTTTGCAATTGCCGCTGCAACATCAGCGATTTTGCCGTCTGCCTGTCCGTCAGCAGCATCAAGACTTGCGACAATTTCTGTGAGGTTCACTTCAGAGTCGCCGGTAACAAACTTGTTCAACGCTTCAAGACGATTGAAGAGGTCATTAACACCTCCAACCTCAGCATTGAGAGTGTTCTCAATGGCAGTCAGACGACCTTTGATGTCATCGATTTCATCCAAAACAAGGGAATCATCGTAACAAGACACTGCGAGAAGCGAGAGCGCTCCTGCAAGAATAGATCTGAATGTCTTTTTCATAATGAAATAGATTTAGTTAATAATTAATGTTATGTTAGTTAAAAGTTTTATTGTTACATTTCTGTTGTTATTTATCTTTCTTACAGATTCCTCGACTTCACTTCGTTCCGCTCGGAATGACAATGGACAGCACGCTCATTACTGCGTTCCGCTCGGAATGACAATGGACAGCACGCTCATTGCCTGTCATGCCGAGCGAAGTCGAGACATCTGTCAGAACGAAGCGGTCAGGCTGATGTTCGCTCCGGTGTAGGCAGGAATCTGTCGGCAGACGCCTCCCGAGCATATGTAGCCGGCCCTGTATCTTCCATAACCTGCGGCAACACGCACCCATCTGTATGAGTAACTCAGTCCTGCATTGTAATAATGCATCCTGCTGCTGCCGTGGTTGTACATATCACTTGCAAACACGCTCCAATGCGGTGCGAAACTCACCTCCAGCAACGCCGCCATCCAGTCCTTCTGGTAATCCTTTGTGGCAAGATACTGAAGTTCCAGGCGGGTGGAGATGGTGTCTGTCCATTTGTACAGCAGGTCCGCCACAACTGTGTGGGACATGCCTATATGTATCTTCTGCGTTCCCCATCCGTCTCCCACAGGGACAAGTCCCTCCATGCTGCCGCTCTGGTCCTGCAATGAGTACAGAAGAGTGGTCTTGAACTTCCTGGTCCACTGTTTCTCCACATCAAGACAGAAATCCCAGAGACGCGACTTGCTTCCTTCAAATCCGCCACCACGTTTGTCAAGCGAGAAATATGCGGCAAGATTGGCATGCACCTTCATACCCCTCTTTCCGCCTATCCTGGTTCCTCTGCGGAAATTATAGAACGCATCTATCTGTCCTCCCACTTCTCCCTCTGTATCAGGAGTATATGGCGTGATGTTGGCGAGCATATATGTGTGCTGGGAGCAAAGGGCGGGGGCATATGACAGCATATTCACATCAGTCGGCAGAAAATTTGTTCCGTCCAGCACCCTCTGCTGCATGAAATATAATCTTCGTCCTGTCACAGAAACGCCAAGACCCCTGCTGTTATATCCCAGTTCGACGATCTGGGCATTACCGTCCATCACACCGAAATCCAGGGACTGTTTCTTGCCTGCTCCCACATACTCTCCCTTCACATAGAATCCGTCCTTGTCAAAATTCACACGTGCCGACCAACCGATATTGTTCCCGTCCAGCATATGATACTCAGGCATCTGCTCATATCTGTAAAGGAAGGAACCCTCAAATGAAAGTATTGAGCCGTCCCAGCCTAAACACTCCGACAATGAAAAGCCTGCATCCGCCGCAGCGACAATGGTCTTGTTCAGACCGAGGGAGAATATCTTGTCTGACGCATAGGCATCAGCCGTCACCTTTCCAACCCTTGGCATACCTCCGAATACTCTTACCGAAACGATGTCCTTATAACCGTAAGTGGCACGGGCGCCCAATATGGCATTGTTCAGACCCAAGGCCCTGTCTTCCCAACTGCGGAAAAGAAGACCGCTGCCGAGTTGCTCGTAGAAAGTACCTGCCGTCACGCTATAATCCCTGTCAGCCCAGTTCACATAGAGATTGCTCAAGGTCAGCATGCTCTCGGACAGAGGATAGCCGACTGTTGTAGGGAAATAGCCCTCCAACTGCATGCCGGCAGAAAGCCTGCCCTTGTAATAATCGACCTTGAGATAATTGTTGCTGGCATATATACCTCCGTCGAGATATCGCAGAGAATAATCTTCTGTCGGTGAGAAATTATTCTTCACATCATCAACATATATATGATGCGTAGATTCCAGACTTGCAGACACACGTCCCCAATCCTTCTCCTGTGCTGAAATCAGCATAGGAAACAGCAATAGCATGAGTGTGTAAAGTCTTTTCATAGGGAGTCAAGTTCGTGGGGAGGGATTATCTGCACTTCTTGATGGCCTCAAAAAGTTCCACCTCGTTACCAGGAAGGTAGGATGTGTGAGAATATACGATCTTGCCCTTTGCGTCAAGAACAAATACGTGAGGCACCTGAGACACGTTCATGGCCCTCATGAAGTCCTGGTTCTTGTCAAAAAGAAGGAGGTAGTCTTCTCCCCAGCCACGGCCTTCTGCAAATGAACGAGCCTTGGCAAGAAGGCGGCTGTCGTCAGTCGAAACAGCCACCACCTGAAAATCCGCACTCTCCTTCCAGTCAGGAAGCGCATCATAGATTGCATCAAGTTCACGGATACAAGGTTTGCAGGAAGTTGACCAGAAAGATACTATCATCGGCTTGCCTGCATTTACAAGAGTCTTTGTATCAAAGGATTCGCCCTTTGAGTTTTCAACCTTGACGGACGGCACCTGCGCGAATGCAAGTGTCGAGATGAAGAGTGATATTGCGATTAAAACTGTTCTCATAGTCAAACGAATAAGCGACAAAGGTAAAAAATTATATTTTTAATTTCAAAGAAAATGTAACAAAATGTTAACAAGAGCAAGCCTGAACCTTATTTCAAGAGGCGGTAGAGAGATATTGTGCGGGCTGTTTCTGCCACATCATGGACGCGGAGGATGTCCGCTCCCTGCTGGAGAGCCTTCATGTGAAGAACCTGTGTGGCAGGCAAGGACTCCTCAGGAGTGATGTTCAGCAGCCTGTATATCATACTCTTGCGCGAAACTCCGACAAGGATGGGACTCCCTATGGCTTTAAGGCGTGACAGTCCGTTCAAAAGTTGATAGTTCTGCTTTATGGTCTTGGCAAAGCCGAAACCGGGGTCAAGCACCCAGTCCTTGATTCCATTCTGGGCAGCCTTTTGTGAAAACTCATTGAAATAAGCCAGCACAGATCCGGTGACATCATCGTAATCTGTCAGAGACTGCATGGTCTGCGGCGTTCCTCTTTTGTGCATCGCCACATATCTGAGCCCCAGGCGACCGACGAGAGGAAGCATCAGGGGATCATCTTCTCCTGCCGATATGTCATTGACCACGAACTCCCCTATCCTGTCATAGGAGCGGCTGACTATTTCCGAGCGGAAGGTGTCTATGGACAGTCTGACATCTGGATATGCCTGCCTAAGAGGCACAAGCACATTTTCAAGACGGCGCCACTCCTCCTCCATGCTTACGGAAACGGATCCCGGACGGGTCGAGCAGGCTCCTATGTCGATTATGGTGGCACCCTCGTCAATCATCCTGCCTGTCCGCTCCATGGCCTGCCCGATGCCGGCACACCTGCTCTGCGCGAAATACGAATCGTCAGTTATATTGACGATGCCCATTATGTCTATATGCCGGTCTGTGTTCATTGCTGGTGCAAAATTAGCAAAAAGATTCTTCGCTTCGCTCAGAATGACAGTTTAATCATTATCTTTGTGGGATAATCAAAGAATGTCACTATGCTTGTAGTACTTGAAGGTCTGGACGGAGCAGGAAAATCCACTCAGGTCAAAAAACTCAGAACCTATCTTGAAAGCCTGTTCGGCTCACTTGAATACATCCACTTCCCACGTTATGACGCTCCTGTCTATGGAGACCTGATAAGCCGCTTCCTCAGAGGAGATTTCGGAAACAACGAGCAGGTGCATCCCCAACTGGTGGCACTTCTTTTTGCCGAAGACCGCCATGGGGCCGCTCCGGAAATAAAGGAGACCCTGCGCGCGGGCGGTCATGTCCTTCTGGACCGTTATGTATATTCCAACATAGCATACCAGTGCGCAAAACTCGCAAATCCGAACGAGGCAGAGGACCTGCGGGAATGGATCTTCAACACGGAATACGGCAACTTCGAACTCCCGAGACCGGACCTGAACATCTTCCTTGACGTGCCTATCGGATTTGTGGAATCAAAATTGAAGAGCAACCGTGGCGGCGCAGACCGCGACTACCTCGAAGGCGGACAGGACATCCATGAGGCTGATATCGAGTTCCAGAAACGCGTCCGCGCAATATATCAGCGCCAGTGCCAGATAGACCCGAAATTCATCCGCATCGACTGCTCTGACCAGAACGGACAGATGCTGCCTCCTGATGAAATTTTCGCGAAGATCAAGGATGTGGTTGACGCACAGCATTAATAAAATATAGTAAAGATGAAACAACTGCTCCTGCGACTGAAACGATTCTGCGGCTATCTGGCCGGTTTCGTATTCTTCATATCCGGCATCCTCAAACTCATGGACCCTGTGGGCTCATCCCTTGTGATGAAGGAATACTTCCAGTTCCTCCACATCGGATTCATGGATTTTTCCGCCACGACGGCAGGAGTGATATTCGCATTGGCTGAGACCATCATCGGAGCAGGACTCATCACCGGAGTATGGCGCAAGATCATTGCCTGCATCAGCATCGGACTGCAAGGTTTCTTCACATTGCTGACCCTTCTGCTGGTGATTTTCCAGCCGAAGATGGACTGCGGCTGTTTCGGAGAAGCCGTGCACCTGAGCCATGGCGAGACCTTCGGCAAGAATCTCATTCTGCTCACCTTACTCCTTATATATTATATACCGGCAAAACACCTGGGAGAGACCAAGAAGAAAAAATATGTATCGTTCGGCATTGTATGCCTTTCGGTCGCAGCATTCTGCCTGTACTCCCTTCTTTATATTCCGATGACCGATTTTACGGATCTTCATCCGGGTGTCATCATCAACAGCGCGCCTCAGACAGCGGAGAACACCTACGAGGCGGTGTTCGTATATGAAAAGGACGGACAGACTGCGGAGTTCACACTTGACAACCTCCCGGACTCCACATGGACATACGTAAGCACCCTGACCACAGGAAACGACACGCAGACCCCATCGGCAGCCAACATCTCCATATACGATCAGGACGGAAACTATGCGGACTCTCTGCTCACGCAGGGACGCATCATCATCGCAAGTTTCTACAATGACGACATATCACAGAAACAGTTGGACAGGACAAAGGCATTTCTCGCCCAGGCCCAGGCAGCAGGCTTCACACCTGTACTCCTGACCGTTTCCGGCACCCTGGACCTTCCGTACCATTATTTCTGTGACTACAAGACCCTGATCACCCTCAACCGTTCAAACGGCGGCGCAACATACGTGGACAACGGAAGCATCATACGCAAGTGGTCAAAAAGAACGTTGCCAGATCCGGAAGACCTGACAACGATGTCTGAGGAGGATTCCACCGAGACCTTCATCGGTCGCGACGCCAAGACTGGCCTGGCATTCCAGGGATTCCTGCTTTATGTCTTTGCAGTGATGCTGCTGTTATAGACTACTTATAATCGAACGCTTTTGATCCGTTATACTTGAACTCAACCGCATTCTCGACAGTGTATCTTGTACCCTGGTGCGAAGTGACGAAGGCCGCAAAGTGCAGATTGTCAAGTTTGATACCGCCGGTCTGGCCTTCCCACCAATGGTCTGTATAACCGTATTCCTCAGTTCCAAGATTCACATTGACAGCAAATATCCACTCCGCAGTCTTTCCTGCCTGGATGGTACCAAGAGGGAACCCGACGTGAGAACCCATGTACATTGAGGCCGCGACACGAACAGCATTGTGGTGATAGTCATATCTGTTCTTGCTCGAATCTCCATTATAACCTGTATCCCAAGTTCCGTCCAAAGCACCTGGAATATCATTTTTGAAGGACTGCGGCATATAGTAATCGTCCTGCATCAGCCAAAGGCCCACATTGTAATCTCCCGTCTGAGCCGCCTTCACTGCCACCCTTACAATAATCTGACCGTCTTCATAATACTTGGTATTTGCCGAAATACCCACCTTGGCTGGTGTCGAGACTCTCTGATCAATCAGAGCCTGCAGTCCTTTAGGTGAACCGCCGGCATGATTATAAGAGGTTGCATAATCTATATGCAGATAAGGATATCCGCTGCCCGGACACGGAATATTGGCAAATCCTGCTTCGGTATTGTTATAATTACGTATTGCCGCAACCACGACTTTGTCATCATATCCGTCCTCAAGAGCCTGATTTATAAGGTGTACCATATATGGGCAATTCGGACAATCAGCACCTGTAAACTGATTGAAGAAGGTGCGGTGCACAAACGAGGTCTTGCCAGGCTGAGGGTCTGCAACCGCAGCAGGTATCTCACGTGAAATTGCGCTGATGGTAACAATTTCAGACTGATTGGTCTTGTACATGAGTTTGAAATAGTAATCCCCGACCTTGTCGGTAGAGAACGTCTTCCCTGTAGGCACAAACTTTCCTGACTCGTTCTTGATATATACGGTGGCCGAACCATCTACATTGTTTCCATCATAATAAGCGGTGAAGGTCACCTTGTCGCTGCCGTCCGCCTTAATGACGTTCTTGTCAAAGCCGAGCACAGCGCCCTCCATATTCACGCCAAGTCCGCCTCCGCCGACAGGTTCCTTCTCTCCACAAGAAAGAACCGCGGCGATTGCCATAAATGTCACAAAATATCTTACAATTGTCTTCATTATCTGATTCGTTTAGAGTGTTCTTTACGGAATTTATCAAAGTTCTCCTGAACCTTCTCGTATGTTGTAACCTCACCGTCCATCACAACACGTTTCCTCAGGCCGTAGAAATTACTCTTTGATGAGTACTTCACGAATTCCGGAGTGTGAATTGGAGAGAGAGCCCCGGATGCAGAGCGTGATGCCCGTGTCGGAACGGTCTGTTCACCTTCACCCTCGTCGCCGCTGCCGTCTTCTCCCTCGGCATCGTCTCCGGTCTCAGGCTCTGTCCAGCCACGTGTGAGGACTACGTCCGAAATGATAGGATTCTCGAGGACATATGAGATCGATCCGCCATAGCCCTCTGAGACTCCGACAACATTCGGATAGAATATCACAGCAGGAGCGTCCTTTGAGGACTGGTACTCAAGACCATGAATTGTGATGGTATTCCTGTCCTCCGACAAAGTCACAGGGAAAGTAAGTGCTCCGGCCCAGTTACCATAGTCGTCAGACCATTGGAACAACAAACTGTTATCATCCTGTTCAGCACGTTTTCCTGCCATATAGAATGGCACGCTCCACTGAGCGACAGGTGATACGAACATCTTGTTTGCAGAGATGGAAAGTGAATCCTTACCATTCATATCTCTATTCACATTCAGATAAATCTTCGGTCCGAATCGGGCAAACATTGAAGACACATCGGATATGGATATTTTCTCATGCTTGAACAGATCCCATGGGCTGAAATATGTGAGACTTCCCTGACTGTCGTCAATCCAGCCCTCTATCAGAAGCCTGTTCTGACCTCTGAGTCGGTTAGCGTTGTAATCCTTTGCCACAGTCTGGAACTCGTCAAAATATCCCTTGATTTCTTCGTCAGTCCATTCTGTTACATCCTGATAAGTTTTCAGGACCTCAGCAGGAAGAGTGGTAGGATAATCCTTACCAGCCACAAATCGACGTTTGATTGCAACCTTCTGCTTCATCTGCTTGCCACCGACAACAGTTGCTGTCATGGTCCAATCATCCACAAGCGTATCCTCATCAAGCAATGTGTTCCACCTGTCATCCTCAGCCTTTGCGTACGGGGTAACACAGTCCGCAACAGACGGGTGCTCGGTTACATCCTCATACTTGTCGATACCGTTGGAGATATTCTCATCATTGAATGCCACAACAACAAGTCGCATGGTCTCGCCATCGATAGTCGGAATATACAATGTATATCCTTCCTCTGAATTGATGTCACTCAACTCTGCTGTCGAGAACATGTTTTCCTGTCCGAGTGACTCGTAGGTGTATGAACTGCTGCTGTTCACCTTATGAATCCAGTCGTTCTTGTAATTGGCCGCATAGTAGCACCTCACCGCCTTATTATTGGCAACACTTGTACATTTGACATTAAATGCCGCCGAGTATGGAGAAGACATCTCCGGAAGTGGAGTAACCACGACATTCGGTCCTCTGGTCTTTGTCTTTGGAGGTGTCGAGAATGTATAATGCTTGAAGCACTGAGGAGAGCCGATTTCTCCTGACATACCTGTTATCAGCACATGGAACTTACGGTCTGATGCAACCTCATAGAAGAAGTCAGTAAGATTGAATACAACCTCTGGCGCCGAAGTCGTACCGGTCTCGGCTACCATTTCCACCATACCGAAGTTGTACATCGAGAAATATGATGTCACAGCCCATTGGAGATATTCAGTCTTTCCATCAAGGAGTTCAAGCATCTGATGATATGCTCCGTCATCCAGCACGGTGAACAGATATCTGTAAATCTCGCCCTTAGGTGTAATTGTCAATGTCGCATCGACTGACCTGAGGTTTTCAACCTTTACATCAAAATCTGCATCAAGTTTAGCAGGAATGCGGGTGCGGAATACCTTTTTCTGGAAAGCACCTGTCCAATATTGATCAATCGGTGATGTAACATCTACATTACCGACAATACCTGCTCCCTTGGTTGCGGCAGAAGGAACAGTGACGTTCTCGTCTGATGTCGAGTCATCGTCCGTCTCCTCATCGTAGTCATCATTATTGGCCTCATCTATTGTCTTGCCGTAATGGAGCCAGTACTTCGCGGCATCCACACATGGGTAATAATAACCATCCGCCCAGCCACCAGGGAATGAAAAGCCGTTCACTTTGTAAGTCCTGTTCTCATATTGTCCGCCTTTCTTATACTCATCCGGCTCGCTCATCCATTCAAACTCACCGGCCACAAATACGACCGGTTCGCCAGGTGCGATAGGGTTCCATAGCATTGCAAGGTCATTTCCATCCACTACACCGTCCTCATTGACATCGATACCTGCCTCTCCGTAGTTAAGAGCGTCCGAATACTCTATCATAGTATCTTCTGTGACGTATTTTGCTCCATTGTAGAGAAGGTTGAAATAATCGTCATTACCCGATTTATAGAAATTATAAATCATGAGGTCACCTTGTGTATATCTGATGGCCCTGCTGCCAGGCTGACCAGGCTGGCTTTTCTTGACAGACTCCGGCACCTTGATATACATCTTGTACCCGTCAGGAGCCACGCCGACAACTGTTGCAAGTTGGTCAAACTTGAACTCCTCCGTTTCGAACTCATAAGTATATATCTGTGACAAATCATCGCCAAGGACAGCGGTCAGATAGACATAATACTTTGTATATTCCTCTATCGGATAGTCCAGCAACTGCTGAGGACCATCAGTATAGAAGGTGGTGAAAGTCTCCGTGTTTACGTAAAGAAACTCAGGATCCAGCATATCGGATTCCGGTTCCTCTGAAATATAATACGCAACCGTTGTCGCATTCGGCACCGTCACATTGACCGAGACATAGCCCGGACCGTAACCGGTGAACTGTAGGCTGAACTTCTTGGGTTCAGGCTCGGGGTTACAACCTGAAAGTGCGCCCAGAGACACTGCTGCGAGAGCCACAGACAGGATTTTGTTGATTAAGTTCTTCATTTATTGTTCGTTTAATTGTTATAATCCGTACAGTATAAATCGTGCAAATATAGCATTTTTCCTGTAAAAATCAATACACCCATCTGCCAGCAGGCATTTTAGGGCTTTTAAACAATTATTTTTGAATGATTATCCGCAAAGGGTGCAGCAAAATCAGTAAATGTGAAACTTTTCAAGACGACCGCGACAAAAATCCGCCTGATTTTGTCACGGTCGTCCTCTTTTCTGGTTCAAAATGCTGTTTTTGAGGACCACCGTGACAATTTTTGCCAATTTTTTGTCACGGTCCCGTTTCAGATCAGCATACTGCACTGATAGCGGATAATCACTTATTTTTGAATGATTATCCGCAAAGGGTGCAGTGATTTTCAAAAAGACCGCAACAAAAATCGGCTTGTTCTTGTCACGGTCGTTCTGTTTTCACTAAAATATGACGCGCCATCCATGAAAACGGCCCGAAACGTGGACGGGAAACGGGAATGATGTGCGTCATCCATAAAAACGGCCTGAAACGTGGACGGGAAACGGGAATGATGTGCGCCATCCATAAAAACGGGCTGAAACGTGGGCGGGAAACGAGAATGATGTGCGCCATCCATAAAAACGGGCTGAAACGTGGACGGGAAACGAGAATGATGTGCGTCATCCATAAAAACGGGCTGAAACGTGGACGGGAAACGGGAATGATGTGCGCCATCCATAAAAACGGGCTGAAACGTGGACGGGAAACGAGAATGATGTGCGCCATCCATGAAAACGGCCTGAAACGTGGACGGGAAACGGGAATGATGTGCGCCATCCATGAAAACGGCCCGAAACGTGGACGGGAAACGGGAATTGAACTGCGCCCCAAAAGTTGGACACAAAAAAATTCATTATGAAGAATGAGAAGTATCCAATTAAAGTTGCAGCAGTTCGTATGCTGGCGTCAGGTAAAAGTGCGTCACAGGTATGCAGAGAATTG
>SUYM01000051.1 GCA_015060455.1 Bacteroidales bacterium | reverse complement strand
CTCCGGAAGTGTTAAGAAGAGAATAGAGAAGGTCCTCTCCTCCAGCGTTATCCCAGCTTTCACCCTTTCCAGATGCTCCTGCCATGATATAGATATCTTCAGCGGCCATCTCGCTGATCACATACACCGCACACTGCACATCATACTTTCCGTTCTCTATCGAAGCGGTGATGAAAGCCTCTCCGTCAGTTACGGCTGTAACAATACCCTCCTCAACTGTGGCCACATTTTCATCGGACGAAGCCCATACCAGTTCAGATGTAAGCGACGGATCATATTGAGCAGTAAGCAGTTGTCCCTGTCCAGGAATCATATACAGGACCTTTCTGTCCAGAGACAGGACTTTCTGCTCCACAACCCTGACAAGACACCCCTCCTTGATATCCCCAAGAGAAGCATATATCCAGGTCTCTCCAGGATTGACGGCTGTCACAAGTCCATCTTTCACGACAGCGACTTTTTCATTGAGCGATGACCACTCGATAGAGGAGGCCGACGACGAGGCAGAAACAGCAACTGTAAGCTGCAGAGTCTCACCCTCGGTCAAGGAAACCTGCTCAAGATTCAACAGTATTTCGGTCTTCTGTTCCTCCTTCACACATGACACCAGCGGCAACATGGCCGCAATAAGTGCGATTAATGATTTTCTTATCATAGTCTGAATGTTTTACTCTAATTAGTCTGTATCACTGATATATCCACAGTCTCACCATTGTCACAGGACAGGGTCACTACAGCCTGTCTCTCGGAAGTTGTGGTGTTTCCGTCGTAGCAAAGCCTCACATACTCCTGTCCCTTGCCATTTGTCCTGTCAAGGAATGCCCAGGTGGTCTGCGAGTCGAGCGAAATCTCCCATCCGCCTGAATAATCGACAAGTATAAGGAGTTTCCCTCCCACCTTGGCTATATTGTAAAGCTGCGGAATACGGCAATATGTCTGTCCGTCTGGTCCGACCCCGTATAGAGTGTCATAACCTGCTGCTTCCTTCTCGCAAGATGAAAACACAAGTGCTGCAAACAGCACAGATATCAGATAAAATATATTCTTCATGATCAGCCTCCTTTTATTCGTCTTCATCAGTATTTCCGTCTTCTCCTGTAAAAAATCCATACTCCGGATTATTCAGGACATAGCCTGAAAGAGCACACTGAGTGTCCGGTATCGGATAGTACTCATGATATGGCTGAATGTTATTGAGTATGGTGACTCCGGAATTCTGACGTTTTGTCACTTCCTTATACCATATTCCCCAACGCACAAGGTCATATCTTCTATGAAGTTCTCCTCCAAGTTCGCGCGCTCTTTCGTCACGGACAAGCTTCATTATGGAATTCTGGTCCGGATATTCCGACACATCATAGCCATCCACTCCCGCTCTTGCTCTGGTATAATTCAGATACTCAAGAGCCTTTTCATAATTACCCGCGTTGCACCAGCACTCGGCCATCATAAGCACGGCATCGGCATATCTGAATATCTTGTAATTATTTGAATCATAATTGGCAGTACGATTCGGAATCCAGAACTTCAATCCTCCAAAAGCCTGTCCTTCTTCAGCTACATTCCTGAATGTCTCACCTGTCTCAAGATTACCGAATCCAAGCACATAGAACACTCGTCTGTCAACCTTCTTGCCCCTGATGGTCATATTCTTGACAGCATCAAGAGAAATCCGAGTCTTATATCTTCTCTTCCATTGTGTCTTGCTGCTGTTCATATAGTCATGAATCTCGTAGGAACATTCCAGCGGAAGCGGATCGAAGATAGACTTCGTATAATTCTCATTCTCCTGATCCGAAGGCTTACGGACGCTCGTGGTATCGTTTATATCTATGGTCTGGAGACGGTAGGCTGCAAAATGCCAGGTTGCACGGGCACATGTGTGGCTGGAAAGCCTTTCTCCCCACTGAGGCATGACCACTCCATCAAGCGAGCCGTCAGAGGCGATGACAGGGTACATATTCGTACATACCGTACTTGTAAACTGTATGCCGTCCGCTTTCCACTCATGCTGTACCTCAAATATGCTTTCTTTTGTATTTTTCTTCCACCATACGGTCTCTTCCAGAGGATAATTCGCTTCATCCAAGGTGCCATACAACGACTCAAGTTTCTGAAGCGGTTCAAGGGCAAGCGTCCATTCCTTGTTCCACATGGCAAATTTTCCCATGAGCATCAGGCCCATGGCATATCCCATACGGTTGCCCTTGACTTCATTGGCACGGACTTCCGGCAGATATGGAATGGCATTGTCACGCAGGTCCTCATACAGGGTTGTCCTGATGATCCTCGCATCTGTACGAGGGAGGGTCCTTATCATCTCCATGGTCTGCATATCCTTCACCATGCAGGTATAGAAAGGCACTCCGTTGAATGTATTCGTGAGATAATAATAGAAGAATGCACGTAGCACCCTCGCCTCCGCCTGGATGGCCATCTTGTCATCTTCACCTATATCTGACGCAAGAACACATTCGATGACTTCGTTCGCACGCATGATACCATTGTAGCAACGCTGCCAGATACGGCTTGCCTGACCCGACCTGGCAGGAGAAATCGCACTGATGGCATCCACAACGGAAGTGCTCTGATACCAGAGGTCGGATGCAACTTCCATCATCATGGCACTTGAAGAGTTGAAGAGCTGAGCCACATCTTCGTAGCATGACTTTACAACAGCCTCTGCCTGAAAACTGTTCTGATACGAATTTGCCCTGTCGGTGAACGACTCACGGTCTTCTTCAAGTGAACAACCTGCAAGAAGTAACAGAGGCAATATATATAGGATAAATCTTGTCTTCATAAGTGTTAAAATTTGATCTGAGCGCTGAAAACCAC
>SUYM01000015.1 GCA_015060455.1 Bacteroidales bacterium | reverse complement strand
TTCTTAAGAATAATCTCCATATTGCTGTCCTCCTATTATTTCAAAAGGTCTGTTACGTATGGAAGAAGTGCAAGATGTCTTGCTCTCTTCACTGCCTGAGCCACCTTTCTCTGGAACTTGAGTGAAGTACCTGTGAGACGACGAGGAAGAATCTTACCCTGCTCGTTAAGGAATCTCTTAAGGAACTCAGCGTCCTTGTAGTCAACATACTTGATACCAGCCTTCTTGAAACGGCAGTATTTCTTCTTTCTAACCTCTACTGTAGGAGGGTTGAGATAACGGATTTCATTGTTCTGTGCCATAATTCAGTCCTCCTTATTTAGCCTGTTTGTTAGCCCTTCTCTTCTCAGCGTATGCTACTGCATGCTTGTCCATTGCGAAAGTGAGGAATCGCATGATTCTCTCGTCGCGACGGTACTGAGTCTCAAGTTTAGCCACCACCTGAGTGTCAGCCTTGAACTCGATAAGATAATAGAATCCTGTTGTCTTCTTCTGGATTGGGTAAGCAAGTTGCTTCAGACCCCAGTCCTCTTCGTACACGATCTCACCGCCCTTTGATACGATGTAGTCAGTGTACTTCTTTACCGCTTCCTTCATCTGAGCCTCAGACAAAACGGGAGTTGCAATGAAAACGGTTTCGTACTGTTTGATCATTTTGTTTGTAATTAATTGTTATATAATAATTTGCGCCCATTCGGAAGTACAAAACTCCACAAATGGGCTGCAAATATAGTGATTTTTATTTTATTTGGCAAAACTTTTTGGAGATCTACCTGGACTTGATCTGGCCGTAATAGGCTCCAAGGCAATAAAAGTATTCACGGCCTCAGGATATTCATCTGAAACATATTTCTCAAGATACTTCACCATGACCTCCTCGGTGCGGCGGCTCTCGAGATGATCGGTGATCGCGATGATGTCAAGACCCTGCTGCCATGCCTCCTGAACACGAAACGAAGGCATTACGGAACCGTCTGAATACAATGTATGTGTGTGAAGGTCAGCCTTATAGACATTGTAGCCGTTGACTTTCGGCAGGAAGATTTCAGTCCTGTGGAGATCTTCAATTTCTGCATGTCTGAGAATGCAGGGGTTCTTGCTGTCAACATAATAAGTCTGCGAGATGGCCGGCAAAGCCATGATTGCCATTATGGCAGAAAATAGTATCCTCTTCATAAGTTTGAACTTTTGGCAAACAAAGATAAATATTTTAGCCCCCAACCAAAAAAAGTTATAATTTTGCGTCAGTTAAACAAAACCACTATGAAGAAAATTCTAACATTCGCCGCTTCGGCACTCCTTGTCATTGCAGTAAACGCTGCTCCGAAATATGTCTATACGGAGGCTTCTGACCTGAATCTTATAGGCAAGATCATCGAGAACACCTCAAACCCCTATCATAGAGTTGACACCGTGAAATATAAAGGCTTCAACGAGGCGGAAAATGTGAGAATACGCTGCTCGTCAGGCTTGGCAGTGCTGTTCAGAACTGACTCCAGATCCATCCGCCTGAAGCCGGAATACGGTTATACGAGCATGGCGGCGCACACCACAGGAGTTTCCCTTAGAGGATATGACCTATATATAAAGAAGGACGGCAAATGGCTATATGCAGCATCGGCTGCCCCTGCATACGACAAACTGGACAAAGAAGTGCCCCTGATCAATTCCATGCCTGAGGGCGTCAAGGAGTGCATGCTGTATCTGCCAATATACAGCGAACTATATTCTTTGGGAATCGGTGTGGAAGAGGGTTCGTCGATAGAGGCTCTTGAATCTCCGTTCAGACATAGGGTCGGAATATTCGGTTCGAGTTACACCCATGGCGTGAGCACAAGCCGTGCAGGAATGAGTTATCCTATGCAGTTGATGAGGTGGACCGGCATCCAGTTCCTCAACCTCGGAGTCAGCGGAAACTGTAAACTGCAGCCTCATTTCGCCGACGTGCTCTGTGATGCAGACGTCGATGCACTTGTCTTTGACGCCTTCTCAAATCCAAGTGCACAAATGATCCAGAAAAGGTTGTTCCCTTTCATTGAACAGATCCAGAAGGCACATCCCGACATTCCCCTCATATTCCAGCAGACCATTTATCGGGAGAGGAGGAACTTCAACGGCACAGCGGAAAAGAAAGATTCTGCAAAACAGCAGATGGCAGAGAAACTTATGAAGGAGGCGTGCAAAAAATACAGGAATGTATATTTCATTCAGACCAATGCGGCAGATGAACTGCATGAAACATCTGTTGACGGCACCCATCCTGGCGATTACGGCTACACACTATGGGCAAGGTCCATACAGAAACCGCTGCTTAAAATCTTGAAGAAATACGGCATCCGCTGATGATTGTCAGTTATCAATCCGAACTGAGTCAACCTAATCAGGGAAAGACAAGGACCGTGACAAAAAATAGGCGAAATTTGTCACGGAGGTATCCAAAAACTACATTTGAACCAGAAAAGAGGACGACCGTGACAAAATCAGGCAGATTTTTGTCACGGTCGTACCGAAACTTATTTCACCGGAACTTATTTCACCGGAATATTTTCCAGAACCGCCTTGAGGAAGTCCCAGCATTTTGCAACCGATGGGATATTTGCACGTTCGTCAGGGCTATGCGGGCTCATGAGGGTCGGGCCGCATGATACCATATCCCAGTTTGGATATGCACCGCTGAGGATACCGCATTCAAGACCTGCATGGATAGCCATGACAGCCGGTTCTACTCCATACATATCCTTATAGACCTTCTTCATTGTCGCAAGGATTGCAGAGTCCGGGTTTGGAGCCCAGCCTGAATATCCGCCTGCAAATGAGGTCTCGATGCCGGCGAGAGAGAATACTGCCTCGAATTTCTGCGCAAGGGCCTCCTTGGCTGTATCGACAGAACTCCTCATAAGAGTATTCACAGAGAATTTGCCGCCCTCGATCTTCACCATAGCAAGGTTGTTGGATGTCTCCACAAGACCAGGCATCTCGCTGCTCATGCGCTCTACTCCGTCCGGGCAGGCAAGGATAGCACGGATAAACCTGAGTGCATCAGCCTCAGGGACATACTTGCACTCATCACCTCCGCAGCACTCCCCTTCGGTGCACTCGTACGGTTTGAATATAAATTCAGAATCCGGATCTGTGCCGGCATATTCAGCCTTGATCTGCGCAGATACGCGCTCGAACACGGCCTTTGCAGCCTCAACCTTGTCAGCAGGAACATATACCGTAGCAAAAGCCTCGCGCGGAATTGCATTTCTCAATGTACCTCCCTCGAAATCAAGAAGTTTCACATCTGCCTCGATCATAAGAGCATAGAGAACACGGGCCGCAAGCCTGTTGGCATTGCCTCTATATAATATGATGTCCATGCCGGAGTGACCTCCCTTGAAGCCCTTGACTGCAAGCGACCAGCACTCCCATGACTTGTCATAGTCGGCAGGAATATATGAAGCGGAAGCAGACGCATCAAGACCACCTGCACAGCCTACATAAAGTTCGCCCTCTGTCTCTGAATCAAGATTGATGAGAATCTCACCTTTCAGCACACCCGGTTTCAGGGCCATTGCACCTGTCATACCGGTCTCCTCGTCGATTGTGACAAGCAGTTCGACAGGTCCGTGCTTGATGTCGGTCGATTCCAGGACTGCCATACCCATGGCGACTCCAAGACCGTTGTCCGCGCCGAGGGTGGTTCCCTTTGCCTTCACCCAATCGCCGTCGATCCAGGTCTCGATAGGATCCTTCTCAAAATCGTGAACTGTGTCGGCGTTCTTCTGCGGCACCATATCTATATGTCCTTGAAGAATGACTCCCTTCATATTCTCACAACCAGGAGTGGCAGGCTTGCGGATAATGATGTTTCCGACCTCATCCCTGATGGTTTCAAGACCATGGGAAACACCCCAGTTGTACAAATATTCCACTGCAAGTTCCTCATGCTTTGACGGACGAGGGATGCGTGTAAGTGCGTAAAAGTTTTTCCAAACTACCTTTGGATCAAGATTCTGTATCATATATCATTATTTAAGTATTACATTGACCGGAAGAGAAGCCTCCACTCCGAGTTGATACACCGGCACCCGGCTTTGAAGAAGTTCCTGAGCCTTGTCACGGATCACCACCTTGCAGACTGCCGGAATACGGTAATAAGCAAGCACCTGAGGAGTCTTCTTGCCTTTGACTGCTTCCGGCTCCGGAATCTGTGCAATTTCCTGAGGAACAAACTCAATGACAACCGGCTTGCCGGATAAGTTGTCAGCAGGAAGGAGACCGGCTGTATCGGATATTCTGAACGCTATATATTTCTGATTTTCACGTCCTGCCTCAGGTATAATATCAAAACTCATCGTCTGGGTCTGCGACTCGGTGTATCCGAGGAACAAAGTCAGATATTCCTCTTCAAGGCGGGCCAGTTCGGCAATTGCCGCTCCCATAGCCTCGCCACTGTACGTAGCATCAGTGTCGCCTGTAACTATCTGAAGACGTTGCTGACGGAGTTTCATTATCATTTCGGCAGTCTCGGCAGCCTTCTGCTCGGGGGTCTTCGCCACAATCATATTCTGCTGGACAGACACCTTGTTATAAGATGATTTCTTGTCGTTCTTGAACAGCACTGTTGTCTGTGAGGTGAGGTTGGATGTAACACCCTTTCCGGCGAAATCGCCCGACGAGGCAAGCGGAAAGCGCCATGACACTTCCCTATCTGTCACGATGTCGGCAAATGACACCAGACCATAGGAGGTCATTCTCAGAAACGAAGCGTCTATTTTTCCCTTATCAACTGAGAGCGAATATCTGCAGTTCAGATCCGCCTCCTGATAAGGAGCAAGTTTTATCTGAGTGATACTCAACTTTGATTCATCGCTTGTGCGGGCATTCACTCCGAGATATTTTTCAGCAAACTTTGCATACGGTCCGGCATAGAAATTTTCCTGGACGGCAGTGACTTCAAGGACGACCGTAGTCGAAGGGAGGCAATAGGTCAGCACTCCTTCGGGATCTGATTTCTTCTGCGCAGAGAGGCTTGCCGATACAGTCAATGCAGCCAGCGCAAGGGTAAATTTCAAGAGATTCTTCATATTTTCCATCTGTTGTGACTCCAAAGCCAGTTGTGCGGAGTCTCGTTAATTTCCATTTCAAGAAGGTCGTAATATTTTCTCATCAACTCATCAGGGGTATGTTCCGACGCATTCTGACATACAGGTATGAATTCCCATTCATATTTTCCCCTGCCAAGATGCTTCATCTTGAGATATACCACTGCGTGGGACAATTTGCAGGCCACACCGAGACTGCCGGTCATAGCATAAGTGTGCTGATTGAGGAATATGCCCATATCGTGACGCCCCATTTTCTTATACGGACTCTGGTCAGCAGGGTAGCCATATATCTTCTTCCTGTCCTTGTTCGTAATGCAGAAACGCAGAATATTATGGGACTCGATTATGGCATCAGGCGAATACGTTTCGAGGGCATTTATCCTGTTCATCGCGAATATCATGTCCGACAGATCGCTGCTGAGACGTTTATACACCACGGTGAGCGCTGTCTCGTCGAAAGGACATTCAAACCCGTCCCTGGTCATATAACCGTAAAAGCCTCCAAGAATCTCCCAGTTGCCGCAATGAGTGCACATTACGGTCACGCTTGGACTGTCTTCGTACATCTTTGCGAGGACCTCAGGGTTCTTTACAGTCACAATCCCTGCCTTGTTCAGCCGCTCATAACTGCTTCCGCCGAACCATATTGCCTCGGCAAATATTTCACCAAGGTGACGGTAGAACGCCATATAAATGGCTTTCAGTTCCTTATATTTCTTGTTCGGGAATGCACGTGATATATTCATCCAGACAACATCCGTCCTATATCTGACCACACACCTGAGCAGCCAGGACACGACATCACCCCAGAAATAATGGAATCCCAAGGGCAGTCGGGCCAGGGCAGACATGATACCTCTTATAATCTTCGCAAACGCCTTCTTCATCGTGTCGTAACATTTCAATCAAGCAAATATAGAGATTTTTTCTTATCTTTGCCGGCCTTGAATATACAAACAACAAAATAAAAAAGTAAAATCATGTTTAAAGGACAACCAAAAGGACTATTTGCCCTTGCCCTCGCTAACACAGGTGAGCGCTTCGGCTACTACACCATGCTGGCGGTGTTCGCCCTCTTCCTGCGTGCCAATTTCGGTCTTGAGGCCGGTACGGCAGGTGCTATCTATTCAACATTCCTCGGACTCGTCTATTTCATGCCGCTCGTGGGTGGTATCTTCGCGGACAAGTTCGGTTTCGGAAAGATGGTGACAATCGGTATCTCCATCATGTTCCTGGGATACCTTCTTCTTTCTGTTCCGCTCGGAGGCGACACAATCGCAATGGTGGCCATGCTTGCAGCCCTTCTGCTTATCAGCCTCGGAACAGGTCTGTTCAAGGGTAACCTCCAGGTGATGGTAGGAAACCTCTACGATGACCCTCAGTACGCGGACAAGAGAGATGCCGGTTTCTCACTCTTCTACATGGCCATCAATATCGGAGCGCTCTTCGCACCGACCGCTGCCGTAAAGATCAAGGAGTGGGCTGAGGTTTCGCTCGGATTCTCAGGCAATGACGCATACCACTTCTCGTTCGCAGTGGCTTGTGCAGCCCTTATTCTCTCAATGTCAATCTATTACATCTTCCGTCCGACATTCCGTCACGTAGAAGGCGGTGCCCGCAAGAAGGGAGAAGTTGCAGTTGAAGACACTCTTACACCTGCCGAGACCAAGTCACGCATGACCGCTCTCTTCCTCGTGTTTGCCGTGGTGATCTTCTTCTGGATGGCATTCCACCAGAACGGCCTTACGCTCACTTATTTCGCTGACGAGTTCACAGAAAAGACATCGACCGGACTCCAGAGCATGGCATTCAACGTATGGAACCTCGTGCTCATCATCGTCGGAGTATATGGAACATTCGCAATCTTCCAGAGCGAAAAGACAAGCGGAAAACTCATCGCGTCAGGCGTTGTTGCAGCAGTGATCGCCACACTTGTATATAAATACACACAGGTATCCGGATCGGTTGCAGTAAGCGCGCCTATCTTCCAGCAGTTCAACCCGTTCTATGTGGTTGCCCTCACTCCGGTGTCAATGGCCATATTCAGCGCCCTTGCAGCAAAGAAGAAGGAGCCGTCAGCACCACGCAAGATCGCTTACGGTATGCTCGTTGCCGCCGCTGGATTCGTGGTGATGATAATCGCTTCGCTCGGTCTCCTCACTCCGGATGCACAGAAGGCAGCCGGTGATGCAGGCACATTCTGCTCAGCAAACTGGTTGATTTCCACATACCTCGTGCTTACCTTCGCGGAACTCCTCCTTTCACCTATGGGTATCTCATTCGTGTCAAAGGTTGCTCCTCCTAAGTACAAGGGTATGATGATGGGATGCTGGTTCGTTGCGACTGCACTTGGAAACATGCTCGTGTCAGTAGGCGGTTTCCTCTGGGGCAACATTCCGTTGACAGTAGTATGGGGCGTGTTCTCAGGCCTCTGCCTCCTTTCGGCGCTCTTCATGTTCGTGATGATGAAGAAACTCGAAGCCGCTACGAAATAATTCAGACTCATTCATACAAAAACTCGCGATTCCGTGCTGGAACCGCGAGTTTTTTGTATGAGGATGAATGCTGTTACATTGCATATACATTGAAGCCACCATCGACGACGGCCACTGTTCCAGTCACGAACCTGGAAGCGTCCGACATAAGATAATGGATAGTTCCACAAAGTTCCTCAGGAGAGCCCATACGACCGAACGGAGTCTGACGTATCACATCCTGACCTCTCTGGGTATAAGTTCCGTCAGGATTGGTCAGAAGAGAACGGTTCTGCTCTGTGAGGAAGAAACCCGGAGCGATTGCATTGACACGTATTCCTTCGCCGAACTTCTTTGCGCACTCTGTCGCCATAAAGGCTGTAAAGTTGGAGACACCTGCCTTTGCTGCAGCATAACCGGCCACCCTCGTCATAGGGCGGAACGAAGCCATCGAAGAGAAATTGATGATAGATCCCTTACCTTGCCTTACCATAGGTTCGAGAAAAACCTGAGTCGGGATAACCGTACCCGTAAGGTTCAGATTCAGAACCGTCTGGAACTGATCCACCTGCAGATCAAAGAAAGTCTTGTCAGGCGGAATGGTTGCACCCGGCATATTTCCTCCGGCAGCATTGAGAAGGGTATCTATACGGCCGTACCTGGCAAGAATGTCCTCGCAGTTTTTCTTGACGACCTCTACATTCATGACATCGGTCTTCATGAACTCGCACACGCCTCCTTCCGCTGCAATCTCAGCCGCTATGGCATTTCCCACCTCTTCCTTACGTCCGAGAATGATGACCTTGGCGCCTTCAAGTGCAAGATATCTGGCAATGGCACGTCCGAGTACGCCGGTTCCTCCTGTGATGACGGTAACGTTATCTCTGATGTCAAATAAACTATTCATAAAATCCTGTAATTTTATATTCTATTCCTAATTCTCTGTCAACTGTCGCCATAATACCCTGGACCTGAGCCATCGCGAACATTCTTCCGAGGAAGGCATAGCCGGCATTGTAGCCACGTGATTCGTCTCCAAGCATGGTCATTCCATGGTCAACGCGCATCGACAGGTCAGGATTCTGCTTCTCAAAGATTCTCACCAGTTCGATAAGGTCGGCGCGTCCGCCAAGGTGACTTGCCTCGGTGAAATCTCCGTTCTCGAAGATATGGCATGAGCGTAGATGCACAAAATGAGTCCGTGGAGCGAACCTGTGCGCCATCTCCACCACATTGTTCCGGGCTCCTGCCGAGAGAGATCCGGCACAGAAAGTCAGCCCGTTGTGAGGGTTGTCCACTGCGCCGAGGAACCACTCGATATCCTCGGCGGAAGTCACTATACGAGGCAGACCGAGAACAGGGAACGGAGGGTCGTCAGGATGAACACACATATTCATACCGTATTCCTCACATACAGGCATTATGGCAGAAAGGAAATAACGCATATTCTCACGCAGTTGATCCTTTGTAATGCCGTCGTAGAGAGAAAGAAGTTGCTTGAAAAGTTCGACAGGACGCTCGTCATCTTCGCGGATATTGCCGCTTACAAAGCCCTGCGTCTTGACAATGATATTCTCCACAAGTTTGTGCTCCTCCTCCGGGGTCATCTTCTCTCGAAGAGCCTCCACCTCTGCAAGAATATCGCGCTGAGCATCAATTCCCGGAACCTTGAACGAAGCCCATTCCTCACGCGCCCCTTCACGACCTACGATATAGATATCGAAGTATGCGAACTCAGAGTATGAGAAATAAAGGTTTGTGGTGCCGTTAGGATTGGGATGAGCAAGATCTGTACGTGCCCAGTCAAGGACCGGCATGAAGTTATAGCAGATCGTATGAATACCCTCGGCGGAAAGGTTGCGAAGGCTTTCCTTATAGTTTTCAATAAGTTGGTCTCTATCAGGTCCGCCGTATTTGATGCTCTCGCATACCGGCAGTGACTCAACCACAGACCATCTCATGCCGTAACTCTCGATATACTCACGAAGGTCACGTATGGCCTCGCGGGTCCAGATTTCTCCGTTCGGCACATCATGAAGTGCCGTAACTATACCCTCGACACCGATCTGACGAAGCATTTCAAGTGTAATGCGGTCTTTGCGACCGAACCATCTCCAAGTCTTTTCCATAATCAAAGAATATACTTACCACTATCAGAATCACAATAAAGAACAGCATTGTCATGAAGGCGCATCACGGTTGCTGGACAGACCTCTGAAATCGGACCCTCAACAGTAGCACGGACAGCATCTGCCTTTGTCGGAGCCGGAACTACGCAGAAAAGACGTCTTCCGGAGAACAATGTAGGCACTGTCAATGTCAGCGCATATTCAGGAACTTCTTCAAGTGAGGCAAAACATCCGTCATTTACCTGCTGCTGGCGACATTTGAGATCAAGATCGACCTTCTTTATACGAACCGGATCATTGAAATCCGCCACGTGCGGGTCGTTGAATGCGATATGACCGTTCTCTCCGATACCCATGAACACCACATCGATCGGATGCTGCTCCAGGAGTGCCGTATAACGCTCCATCTTCTCCTGAGGATCGCCCATCGAACCGATGAACTCGACACTTGCAAACGGAAGTCTGTCGAAGATGGCACGGCGAAGGAAGTTACCGAAGCCCTGAGGTGCATCTTCCGCCAGATTCACATACTCGTCCATGTGGATTGCATGAACGCGGCTCCAATCTACGCCCTCTGCTGCAACAAGGGCAGCAAGGATCTCATTCTGCGAAGGTGCGGCGCCGAAAATCGCCCACACCTCGTCCTGCGCAGCAAGAAGTTCCTTAAGATATGCAACAGCCTCTACACCTGCTGCCTGACCCATCGACTGACGGTTGTCGTAAACCTTGACCTTGAGTTTATCGACTGAAAATTCTTTTCTTAACATGGTTTATATTGTTTTATTATTGTATTATATGTTAGATTTCTCGTCTCACTTCGTTCGCTCGAAATGACAAGCTAAACTTGATATACCTTGCGGCCGCCTACAATAGTGGCAAAAACTTCGACATTATCACCGAAAATGACAATATCAGCATCTTTACCTGCTTCCAGGCTACCTTTCATGTCGGCGATGCCCATGACACGGGCCGGATTGAGGGAAGCCATCTGCACGGCCTGCTCAAGAGTGCATCCTCCGATGGTGGTCATGGTCCTGACAAGTCTGTCTGTCGTGCAGACACTGCCGGCAAAACCTGAACGGTCCATCAGTCTGGCCACTCCGCCCTCGATTACACATTCCTGTCCGTCAGCGAGTCCGCCAAGAATGCTTGGCCCCTCCGGCATGCCTGCCCCACGCATCGAGTCTGTCACAAGAACCACCTTGTCAACACCCTTCACCTTCACGATAAGGTGGAGCAGAGAAGATGGGACATGATGTCCGTCTGCGATGATCTCAACAGCCATTCCGTCCTGATAGTAGCCATACTCCATCACACCTGCGGTCCTGTAACCCTGATTACGGGTAATGCTGCTGATGCATGAGTAGAAATGGGTTATAAGCGAACTGCCGTTCCTGTATGCAGCATCACACTGTTCAAAGGAAGCATCAGTATGACCTGCCGAGGCAATGATGCCGTGCTTTGAGAGTTCCGCCGCAAATTCTGTGGCGCCTTCAAGTTCCGGTGAGAAACTCCAGCGCGCAATATTCTTTGAACGTGAAAGAATTTCAAGATAATCCTCCGGCTGCGGATTGCGAAGATATCGCGGATCCTGCGCACCAGCCTGTTTCGGATTGAAATATGGCCCTTCAAGATGGAGACCGCCGAATGCAGCACCCTCTGTATTTGCCTCTACCGCCTCTTCATACAGGTCGAAAGTATCGAAAAGGACCTGATTGGAACTGGTCAGAGTGGTCGGGAAAACAAGGGTCGCGCCATGTGCTGCTGACATCCTTGCAGCGGTAAGGTATGCTTCAAGAGTGCCGTCCATATAGTCAGCACCGCCTGCTCCGTGCGTATGTATGTCGATGAATCCCGGAGAGACATAACGTCCTTCCGCATCGATTGTCTCATCTGCCGCAGGACACTCGCCTGTCCCGATTTCAAGAATTTTTCCGTCTTCGTAAAGAAGCCAGCCGTCAACAATACCATTAGGAGTTATTATACGGCCATTGGTTATTATTGTCTTCATATCTAACAGATTTCTCGTCTCACTTCGTTCGCTCGAAATGACAGGAAAACATCATTTGTCATGTCGAGCAAAGTCGAGACATATTACTTCTTAGTCCAATGTTCTACCTTGTATCCCCAAAGAGCATAGTAAATCATATATGCGAAACATGGGATGAGGAGCCAGTAGGCCTTGTCAAGACCCACCTTGTCGGCAAGGGCGCCGTATGACAGTGTCATGACTGCGTTTCCGCAGAGAGCCATCACAAGAATCGAGGATCCGAGATTGGTCCATCTGCCGAGATTCTTGATTGCAAGAGGCCAGATGCCTGCATATATGAGTGAGTTAGGAATGCCGAGGATAACAAGGAACCAGATTGAAAGTTTCGCATTCATACCGAGCCAATCGACCCATACATTCTGAGTCAGAAGCACAAGGAAAGACAGGATGAGACCCGTCACGGTACATACCACGAGAGCCTTCTGCTGAGAGAGGTATCTTGGGATGCAGATAATTCCTGACATATAACCTATCATGATGCAGGCAAGCGTGAATGACGGGAACACCTTCGCTTCAAGCATATCTATGCCCATGCTTCCTGCATAGTCGATGATGGTCGCGATGGAAATCTGCTGCGAACCTGTGTGGGCGAAAAGCGCAAGGACTCCGAGTACAAGATAAGGATAGCAGAGGATGGACTTTCTGTCTGTACCGGAATCACCTTCGCTCTTGTTGTCCTTATTAGGGTCAATGTCAGGAATTGAGGACTTATAGAACACAATGCCGAAGACAAAGAGAACGACAGCAAGAATGACGTACGGAAGGATTACTCCCTGAATCATGGCATCAAGCGCCTGCTCCTTTGCTGCTCCAACAAGTTCTCCTGCCTGAACTGCATCCATCGTGATCTTATCCTGCGGGCGGATGACGGCAGCAGCGAAGATGAGCGGGCTCACAACTCCTGCAAACTTGTTGCAGATGCCCATTATGCTGATACGGCGGGCCGCGCTTTCACGAGGGCCGATGATTGTAACAAACGGATTGGCCGCGGTCTGCAGGATGGCAAGTGCCGTACCCATGGTAAAAAGAGCGGCAAGGAACATTGCATAAGACCTTGTCAATGCTGCCGGCATGAAAAGAAGGGCACCGAGAGCCAATATCCAAAGTCCATACTCCACACCCTTCTTGAAACCCACCTTGGTGAGAAGGAAGGATGCCGGAATGGTCATGACCAGATAGGCAATGTAGAATGCGAATGTGACAAGATAACTCTGAACGTCAGTTTGAAGTTCACAGGCCACCTTGAAATATGGTACAAGAATCGAGTTTACCCAAGAGACAAGTCCGAAAATAAAGAACAAGGCTCCGAGCATCACCATTGAAAGGATAAATTGTCTGTTAGTCTGTTTCATATCTTGTTATTCTATTGAAGGGTTACTTCCTTTATACATCTGGCATATACGGAACCTTGGGTCTTCGAGACATTGGCATAAGTATAACTGCCTATTCTGGTCATGTAAGCATTCTTTCCACCTGTACTTCCTTCTAACCTTGTTTCCTTGTGGAGCCAATAGGTAACACCCTTAGCCGTTCCATAACCATCCTCATAAGTTGCCTGATCGACAGAATAACTCCCAGATGTTCCTATGACCTGTACTCCATCAAGAGATGCAGGTGCAGGTTCACCGATGGCTTCAAGCATCGCATCAAAATTCTTCTTGGAAGAAAGCACCGTCTGATACTCCTTTTTGGTCAGATCATGCTGCTCCCTATAATCGAAACCTGAAATAGAGAGTGGATTCTCCTGCTCATCAGTGTAGTTATAATCACCTCTCAAAGGGCTTATATACGTTCTTGAATAGTAGGAATTGTACAATATCTTCATTTCTTCAATCGTAGGCAGGCGCCACTCTCCACCAGAACTTTCCCTCAAACTCTTGCAATAGGCAACCGCAGGGAATTTTTCTGACGAAAAATCAGCCCGGCCGACAGTACTCTCGTAATTAACGAGGGGATCGGAGTCTTCGACACCGAAATATTCGGCAGTACTGGCCCATTTCTTATGTTGATGGTCACAGATTGACACGATCTTAGCCCTTATCGGATTGGCTTCATCAACCCAGAATACGACGCCCTGGTTTTCTCCATCAGCATCTGACCATACAGTATGGTTCTGAATCGGTGTCCTGAATGTGAGTTCGCCGACAGGGCCCACATTCATGACCTTTCCCGCTGACAGGTCTATCGGACCTTCCACCCGGGTGACCGCAACATTTCCTTCCGATGACTTGAACACAAGAGACAGTCCGTCCGGATAGACACGCGGCATGACTGCCACATAATAGTCTCCCTGTGCAAATGGTTGAGAATCAGGCGTATTAAGAACCGCCTTCGAAGAAGGATAGTGATCAAGAGTATAATCGTTCAACATGACATTGGCGGCTTTTTCATATTGTATTACATCAATGGTATTTTCCTGATACCTGATCACCACCTGGTCTGAAACCGAAGCAGGGAAATATGCCGCATCTGACGCTGAAACAGTAGAGATGTCCGGGTAGGCCACCTCCACCGAAACAAATGGAGTGGTAGATCCGTCAACGACAAATTTCACATATCCCACAGCATGATCGAAATGGAACTCCGGTGTCATGCTGGATGCAGCAAGAATGCCCGCGGCAGGATCCCATCCGCCGAGACGAGCAGTCTGTTGCGCAGGAAGAATGACATAACAGGTCAATCTCTCATTACTTCCCCATCGGTCAACCGATGAAGCGGGATATGCTGCAAGAAAACCCAGATTCTCCTTATATGGAGACAGAAACTGAGATCTGTAAAATTTTGCATTGGGACGAGGATCTCCGTCAAAGGAGGCAGTATATAGGACCTTGCGATATCTTTCGGCCTCGGTTTCTGCCCCGGGAAAGAGAGCAATCTGGTCACCATCTTCCCAATACACCTTGGTTCCGTCGGGAGTCATAGTCTTCACTGGGGCAGAGCCGACAGCGGCATCCGGGCGCTGCGGAGCGGTTGCCGCTATCGACAGCGGCAGGTCCACAATTCCGGTATCGTCCCCCTTCTTACCTATATCTTCCTTGATGCAACCTGAAGCAATAACGGCCAGCGTTCCAAGCAAAATAATGGAGACAAAGGCACATCGGTCAGTCAGTCTAATCATAATATGGTCAGTTAGTGTGTTTTCACTTGTTTTCAATATAATCTCCTACCTCCGCATAGATCTTGTCAGCCATGAAGGTGAAGCCTCCGTCATCAGGGTGCGGCTTGCTGACATAAGTCAACCTGGCTTTTTCTGCATCAGTCATATCATACAGATCGACATACCTGTATCCGTACTTGTCGCCGTAGTAATCAAGAATCTTCACCATGGCCTGCCAGCAACGCTTTGTCACATAGTCACCTATGATGAATACGACCTTCGCCTCAGGATACCTGATATGGATCATTGTTATAAGTTTGACATATGCCGGGATGAAATAAAGGTCCTCCAAAGCCACAGCCTCTTCCCATGTGGTGGCAGCATCTGCGGCATCAAATACGGACTGGAACTGGGCATCGGTCGGAAGGGTTTCAGGCGCCATTCCGTAAACTCCCGGATAGATATCGATCTTATATTGACCGGCCTGAGCATGTGCTTCGCTATATTTACCCACATCGTTGGTTCCTCCGTGAACAATGATCACATCCGGATTTCCAAGTCCCTTGTCCCGGAAGCGGGCACAGAAATCCATGTTCAGAAAGGCCTCATTGTCACGTCGTGTCACCATGGTTCCGCGCCATGAGTTGTTCATTGCAAGAACCGCATTGCTCATCCTGTCATAGATGAGTTTGTGCCAGTAGGTCTGGTTCACATTATCGACCTTGATGCCGGTGCTTGTATTTTCCTTCGGATAGTATGCCGCATCCTCCGCATCGTACTCGGCTGGGATATATCCTTCGAATGTACTGATAGAGTCTCCGAGAATGCCTACACGTGTCATTTTGAATATGTCGAAAGGCCTGAGCGGATCGATGGATGCTCCGATACCGTTCCTCTGCACCGCTCCGACAACACCCACAGCGCCCATGGACATGACCAACTCCGACTTTATTTCCTTCCCGTAAGTGTTTCCGTCCTTATCTGTGGCTATGAATGCCAATCCGTCAGAATATGTTTTTGGAAGTATGGCAAGATAATATGTACCCTGCGGGAATGAGCCGCCGTTCTCCATTGTAAGTGTCACTGTCTGGCTTTGAGTGGATGCCGGAGTCTTTTCAGTGACAGTGACAGCATTGTCATCAGGAATCACGACAGTGACCCTTGACGCTACCAGTTCGTCACCACCTCCGGTGACAGAAAAGGAAACGACATCCGGTGAATCCTTGGTGATGGAGAACCTGATGTATGCGACACAATGGTTGAAGACAAACTGCCTGTCCGCACTTGACGCGGCCATGATGGATGCCTTCTGGTCCCAACCAGGTCCGGAAACTGTCTGTTTGAAGGGAAGATCGACAGCACAAGCCTTGTTCCCGGCAGAATTCCATGTATATAACTGAGAGGACGGGAATATTGCCTGATATGTATCACCCTGCTTTACAGGCTGCACATCTCCTGTCAGAGCAAAGGTGGCGGATGTGGAGGCCTGACTTATGCCGGTGCGGAAAACAGCACTCTTTGAAGTGTTCTCGCCGGCAAATATGGCAATCTGATCACCATTGTTCCAAAGCACGTTCACTCCGTCTGAGGTTGAAGTCCTGAACTGAGGATTAACGGCTGTTATGGTCATTTCAGAGCCTTCCGGCTCGTTATAAGGCTTATTGCATGAGGCAATCAGCACAAAGGCAGCAGCAAAAAATAGTTTAGTCAACATATAATGGTATTATTTATTCAAGGGGTCAATATAACTGCCGACTACTTTATAGATATAGTCTGCCATGACTGTAAACCCGTTATCATCGGGATGAGGATTATTTACCTTGGTTATGACATCTGTTCCGTTGTAGGACTGAATATCCAGAAAGTTCACGCATCTGTAACCGTAAAGTGTCTTGTAATGTTCAGCAATAGAGAGCATGGCAGCCTCCGCACCCGTAAACATCCTGTCACCAATCAGCATCACGACTTTTGCCTTCGGATATTTGTGATGGAGCAGAGTGATGAGTTTGACATAAGCATGGATGAAATACCTATCTTCGAGGGCTTCAGCCTGTGCCAAAGTCGATGTCGCATCAGCCAAGTCGAATACTGTCTTCATCTGTTCTGCAGACGGCGGCGTTTCTGATTTCATCTGATACCCCGGATACATGGTTACCTTGCCTTCATCCACTCCCCTTGACGATATATCATTGGTTCCTCCGAAAACGAAGATCACATCAGGCTCTCCCATTGAGGTATCCATTACACGTGCATTGAAATCGCGTCCATACCAGTGCTTATCCTTCATTTCCTCGTTCGTGCTCCTTGTAACCATGGTTCCGGTCCAGGCAAGGTTCTTCTCAAGCACAGCATTGCTCATCCTGTCATAGATAAGTTTGTACCACCATTGCTGGGAGACCTTGGTAACTGCTGCCTGTGTCTGCGGATTGGTATAAGGATAGTAACTTCTGTATCCCTCTGCAAGCCAGCCTTCAAAAGTGCTTATCGAGTCTCCGATAAGACTGACCTTAGTCTTCCCGCTGTAATCTTTCAGGACGTCGGCTATACTTCCTGCGGATTGATCGGTACAGTCAGGCTCCACACCGCCGTCATCCGGTGGTGTCACTTCTGTATTCTCATCTACAGAATTATCAAGAGTGTCATCCGCGGCCTCCGCAGTGCATGAAAGGGCGAGCATCAGGACCGGCATGAGCAACAGTGAAAATATTCTTTTCATCGTGACAAAAGGTATTCCTTCAAGTTATCCCACGAGTAATATGGTCCTGTAACAGGTTTCAATGCCGGTATCAGGGTCTCCTGTTCATTACGGAGTATCTTTACAAGAATTTCCTTGGACCTATGTTTATAAAAGACAATCTGTATGTTCGAAGCCATGCAGACCTTCTCATGGTTACGCCATATCTTCCATGCTTCGTCGGGATCCGTCTGGACATAGTCTTCCAGTCCGATAAGAGTCAGGAGCGGACTTAGTCCGGAATCATGTCCGAACCGCAGATCAGCGACACGGTCATCTGATGCGATGGCGTAGTCCGCCTGATCGAGAATTTCATTGAGTATGGGTCTGGCCACATGATCGATACGATAATCGCCGAAGGTCTCCCTATCGCAGAACACACCGTAGTCAAAGGCATTTTCAGCCTTCCAGAGCACCTCTAACTGATCTTCGGTAAAATAAGCATCCATCGCAGGAGCCTGGTAATCCTGACACTGCATCGCACAGCAAAGCGTATAGACATAATGGGTCAGCGCAGGCCAGTCGGCCTGCACCTTTTCCGGCTGTAAAAACAACTCTTTCACAGCAAGAATCGGACTGCCTCCGGCAACAACCATAGAGTCGCGTATCTGAGCATAGTGGGCACGTTTTTCCGAATCCTTTATCCTTGCTGAAATGATGTCATAGTATCTGTGTCCGGAATATATACTGAAATCCAGTTCATTGTGCTCCGATGCGAGAGAAAGGGCAAAATTTGCGAGTGACTGGTTACATCTCTGTGCAGGAGAAGAGACGCATCGCACCTTGCCTCCCCTTGCAAACACCTGAGGAAAACGCTTCGCCATCCTTTCCGCGATACCCTGCTGCTGGCTGCCACCCTTCAACGTGAGATGCGAATGCATCCGCACATGTTCGTCACGCAGGCGCTGGAGGTCTGAAAGCAGGTTCATTCCCTTTTCAGACAGACAGCCTTGTGACGCGTAGCCTTCAAAAGAGGACACGACATCAAAATCCTCCTCATGGATCAGATATCGGGAACCATGACGGGAGTAATGCGATATATAGAAGGGTTGATAGCCCGCAGGGACATCGGTATCTGTCAGATCACCGTACCGATACGGGCTATATGATCCCGCATACCTTTCGACAGGGTCCTCAGGCTGCTGCTGAACAGTTTCAACGGCACATGAAGAGAGTGTCAGGCATACGAGCAGGAATATTACTTTATTCACCATATTCAAGTTCAACATCTCTTACACATCGAAGATAACGGTCTGTATTGCTTTTCATTGCAGATCCATTGCTGTAAACAATCATACGCACATAATGCACGCGTCGGTCATCGTTCTTTGACACCTGATCTGTCCAGATGCTGTCTCCATTGACACCCTTCGCTTCAAGCGGAACGCTGCCTGCAATGGCATTCATGGAAGCGTCGAACTTCTTTCTTGCCACCATACCCGAAACAGTCATGCTGAAATCTTCCCCGGCCTTGCGTGGATCGTCCTGAGGGAGTCCGTAATACGTGTTGTAGATAGCCGTAGCCTCTTCCAGTGAGGGCAATCTCCATGACTTTCCTGTCTTCAGCGAAAGTTGCTCACATACAGACGGGTCCCATGTCCGCTTTTCGCCATACGCTGACACAATCTTTCCCTTGTATGGATCGGCAGGATCAATCCAGAACACAACCCCCTCGTCACCGTAAGCCGAGCCATACAAAGCCTGCTTGTCAAAGAATTTGAGGTTATCGACTACACCGAGATTGAAGATGTGACCAAGGCCTATGGTTATCTTCTCATCAAAGGTCTTGATAGCCACACGACCGTCTGCCGCGATGAATTCCAAGGACATACCCTCCGGGAAAATACGGGAATACAAAGCCAGACGGTAATCCCCTGGGGCCATCACCCCACCTGCCTGCTCCGGTTTAAGGACAACATTCCGGTATCTCGCTCCACCGCCGTTGACCACCTTTGTCTGCTCCGCATCAAGTTTCACCTTGAAGTGGCCGGAGATATACTTGGAGGTATGTAGCCTGACCTCCCTGATGGCCGGCATATTATCGCCTATAACAAAACGCACATAACCGACAAGCGGCTTGAAATCCATGGTATATCCGGATGTACAGGAGTACATTATGGCAGTGCCCGCCGGTATTTTCCCCAAGTCAGCCACCTGCTGGTTGGGAATCTGGAAATGCAGATACTGAGGGCTCCACAGATGCAGGGCGGAAGCAGGATACACCGCACACCAATATCCGTCATCAGACGTACATGCTCCCTTTCCCATAAAGAATGTCTGGGCGCCGTCTGCATTTGCAGTGTAAACCAGTCCTTCCGGATTGGAATCATATACGTTGATCTGCTCACCGGCCTTCCAGTGACCGCCGGCAAGTTCCGGACATGTCGCCTGGAATGATTTCTTCGACGGTTTCTGAGCGACTGACGCCAATGACAGGCACAGCGACAAAAAAAATAAGAGATGTTTTTTCATTGTAATTGGTTTTTAGATCCTTCGCTTCGCTCAGGATGACAAAGAGCAAACTCAGGAGGACAAAGAGCAAACTCAGGAGGACAAAGAGGACAAGGAGGACAAAGAGGCAATCTATAGTTTGAATTCAAGGTAAATAGGACGATGGTCAGAAGGAGCCCAGAATCCTGTTCCTTCGACCTTCTTAGGCAATGTCCATTTCTCATTTACAACAAAGGCCTTTACAAGTGCCTCATAAACCGGCTGGGTACAGAACATGTAGTCCGGTCTTCCGCTTCCCCTGTTAGTAGTGCAGAACACACCTGGATTGAGTCTGGCGATGACATCAATATAAGGAGTATGATTGTTCATATAGTCCTGACACTGGAACGTAGGGTCATCATCAGCAAGTTTATAGAAATGGTTGTCATTACGGGACTTTGAATTGAAGTCGCCGCACATAATCCAGTATTCGTTCTCAGGATGTTCCGATGTGAAGATGGTATGGTCACACACATACTTTGCCTCGGCAGCCTTGTAGGCATCACCTTCATGACGGGCCGCACTTGCCGCCCTCTGCTCTACGGGTGTACCATACTTATACTTCATTGGATAAGCATGAAAACTCACAACATTGATGACCTTTCCACCCACCTCGACCTGAATCCAGCCTGCTCCATGTGCAACAACAACCTCAGAGGGGTCACCGCCGATCTGTGCCATACCCTTGATAGGATGCTTTGAGGTCAACACCTGCGGGTAATTGTCCCTGTGCATCGCCATATAGACATACTTATGCCCATAACGTGCAGCGAGTTTGTCCCAGTTATCCGGAAGGTATCTTTCCTCCGGTTCAAGCCGTTCCTCAGTGCCGGTGACATAAAGTGACTTGCACTCCGCCCAAACACATACATCAGGGTCATGTTTCTTTACCCATTTGACGAAATTGTCATAATTGTTACCCTGGTCGCTCCACATACCGTTCTGTACATTCCAGTAGAGGACGCTGAAATCCTTCTGTTTCCTAGCCTGAGCCGTCATTGACAGCAGAAGAACTGACAGGCAGATCAATAATATTCTTTTCATTGTAAAATTATTCATGATAATCTATGATAGGTATCTGACAATAAAAGGCTTTGGTGCCACCGGTCCAGTCATCGCACGGTCAGACTGCCGGTAAGACGGACATCCGCCACAGAAGAGCCTACATGCACTGTGAAAGAGCCCGGCTCGACTACGAACGCACGGACGGCAGGATCGAAGAAACGGAAGGCCTCCTCACCAAGACGGACACTTACAGGCCTGCTTTCTCCCGGTTTGAGATATACCTTCGCAAAGCCCTTCAATTCCTTGGCAGGACGAGGAAGACGGCACTGGTCGTCACCCACATATACCTGAGCGACCTCGGCACCGGCAACCTTACCGGTATTCTTCACATTGAAACTTACGACGAACTCCCCGCCATCCTCGGTAATGTTCAGGTCTGAGTATTCAAATGTCGTATAACTCAATCCGAAACCGAACGGGAAGAGCGGCTCCACATTATTGCGTTCATATCCGCGATAGCCGACAAACACACCCTCACGATATTCCACACGCGAATACGGATTGATACTTGGCTGGCGCATGCGGTCCACATTCTCATAATAATTTTCAGAACATGGATTGTCTGCCCATGTCTTCTCGATGCTTATAGGCAACTTTCCGGAAGGAGTGATCTTACCTGTGATGATTTCAGACACGGCCACACCGCCCTGCTGTCCCGGATACCATGCCATAAGCACAGCCTTGACATCAGGCAGCCACGAAGCCATCTCGATACCGCCACCTCCGTTCAGCACTACGACAACATTAGGATTGATTTTTACAATCTCCTTCAAATATTCCACCTGGCCATCAGGAAGTTCAAAAGTTCTGTCGGCATTCTCGCGTTCCGAATCGCTTGTATGCCCAAGACATACCACCACACAGTCCGCCTCGCGGAGTCCCTTGGTCTGGCTCAACATTTCCCTGAGCGGCTGCACAAACGACAATGACAATCCCAATGTACCACCCCTATTGAAATGCTCCACAACAAATTCATACGTCTGTCCTTCTTCGAAGGTATATTCTATCGTTCCATTGTTCCAACTCTCCCTATACCATTCATCAACGACTCTTTCACCATTGATATACAGACGACATCCGTCATTGCCTCTGACAGTGACATTAAGTGTTTCTGTCTTTTTTGCAGGATATACAAAAGAATGGCGGGAGGATATATTCTGGAGTACAATATCCTCATGAGCCTCTACTGCAGCATTATTCATGAACACCTTCTCTGCAACATACGTCTCTGCGGGCTTGCCTTCAAGATTGAGATTAGAATATATTTCAACATTTACTCCCTTTGTAGTGAATGTCTTATCAGTAAATATGCCGTTCAGATTATCAAAAGCGCCATCTACAAGAACAGTAGCCTTGACGTTGTTCCCCATCTGCATTACACCCTCAGCCACAGAACTTGAAATGACAGGAGTGACATGGCCACTTCCGCCGCCAGTCACCACCTTGTCCACATTAGGTCCACAGACAAAGAACCTGCCTTTCTTTATAGGAAGGAAATTATCTTCATTTTTAAGCAGCACGATGGCTGCACGTGCAAGTTCATGTGAGACAGCATCACACTCCGGATTGTTTTCCGGCAGGTTATTATCGAGTTGCGGACCTTTGTCAAACTCGAATGCAAGCAAAGTCTGGATGATATTCTGACATTTTCTGTCGAATGCGGCTTCGCTGATGACGCCCTGCTCAACAAGACGTTTCATAAGTTCCGGCTTCATCGCCCGCGGACTCGGCATTTCAAGATCGACACCGTAGGCAGCCACATTGACCGGAGAATAGCAGGAGTTCCAGTCAGACATCGCAAAGCCGTCGAACCCCCACAGATCCCGCAGTATCTTCTGGTTAAGATATTCGCTTTCAGAAGCCCTGACACAGTTTACAACACTATATGAAGTCATAACTGTCGCCACTTTCCCTTTCTTGACAGCCTTTTCAAAAGCAGGTAAATATATCTCGTGCAGTGTTCTTTCATCAACATCCGAAGCAACACTATGTCTGGCGTATTCCTGATTATTGACGGCAAAATGCTTTACACAGGCCATGACTCTCTGACTCTGGAGTCCTGCGATATAACTTGCCGCAATCTCTCCTGCAAGGAAAGGGTCTTCGCCAAAATACTCGAAGTTACGTCCGCAGTGCGGTGAACGGTAGATATTTACACCAGGACCGAGAAGGATATGTACACCCCTCGCACGAGCATCCTTACCCAAGGATACACCCATCTTGTTGATGAGGTCCACATCCCATGTGGCGGCTGCCGCGATTCCTGACGGATACAAGGTGCTCTTCGTGTTGTTACGCACACCTTGAGGGCCGTCAGTCATCTTTATCGCAGGCAGTCCGAGGCGCTCTATCTCACGGATATACCAACTCTCATAACCTCCCACATACGCAATCTTCTCTTCCAAGGTCATCTTCCTCACTATCTCGGCAGCCCTGTCCTTGTGTTCCTGAGTTACGACGTATGTCTGCGCTCCGGCACCAAATACTGTAAAAGCAAGCGCTATTGTCAATAGTATTTTAGTCCTATTCATCCTATTAGTAATTTTCCCGATACTTCAAACTATATTCTGCAACGTATCTCCCTTGAAACCATTGCAGCAATCGGAGATAAGGTTGAAAGATTATTTGAGTTCAACATCACGTACGCAGCGGACGTAATACTTAGATGTATTGCTGTCTGGAATGATACTTCTGGTCGCACCTGCAGCCGGTTTCTTCTGTATAGTCACACGCTTGATCTTCGGATCATCGGCTCCTGCAGAGAGATCTCCCTGACCTGTCCAATAATACATAGTTGAAGTCGAACCGAGATTGATCTTGGTCTCGTCATAAGTTGTTTCTGACGAATTGGTCACACACTGTGCGAGAAGTTCATTGAACACTGCCGCAGCAGCCTGAGCATCTGTATCGACAAGATAGTCCTCCTTATCAAATGTTCCCGGATCATTATAATATACCTTGAGAAGATTCAACAGTTCATTAGCAGAAGGAAGACGCCAGCCCTCTCCCATGCTGCGACAGAAGTATACTGCAGGGAAGTTGGTTTCGCTATATTTTTCAAGACTAGCAATAAGTTCAGCATTTGCTCCGCAATCTTCACCTGTCATTTCTGCAACTGGAATATCAGTCTTTATGGTAATATCAGCAGATGCCCATGCTGTATTGATAACAGGACCTGAAATGATCTTGACCTTTGATGGATTAACAGGATCTGCCCAGAAGGCCACTCCCTTGACACCGTTTTTGTCATATAACTGCGGCAGTTCAACGGCAGAAACGAATTTGAGGTCTGCGAGGGACTCCTTGGCAAGGACATCGCCGGGCTCAACTACAAGCGGACCCTCGATTGCTATTACTGCTGACTGTCCTTCTCCATTGACAAATGTAAGGTTAAGACCACTTGCGAACGTTCCCGGCATGAAGGCTACATAATATTTGCCCGGCGCAAATGCCGAATCATCCGAATTGGAGAGGGTCACAGAAGAAGACTTTTCACTTGCCGCTCCATGCTGATTAACAGTAATACTTCCGTTATCAAGATAATTGATATTGGCATTGCTGTCTGAGAGAGTTTCGCCGGAAACACTGCTTACAGTAACTTGGACAAAGGATGGAGTAGATGAAGTGACCTCAAACGAGACATACGCCACTACATGCTTGAAGGCAAACTCCTTGGTTTCGCTTGAAGCAGTCATGACAGCAGCCCTGCTGTCCCATCCTCCCTTTACTGCCGTCTGCTCGGCAGGGAGATTGAAATAACATCTCTTACTTGAAGCAGTGTTGCCGAAAGAGCCCCATTTTACAAAGGATGTCGCCGGATAAATTGCAAAATATTTACCTAAGGCCATAGCCGGTTCCGGATCCTCGACACGGCCGAAGGTTGCGGTGGCCGAAGGCGATGCAAGAGAAGTGGTGTAGATGGCGCACTGGGTTCTCTGCTCAGATGAGGTGCCTACAAAGAGTCCGATCTGGTCGTTATTGGTCCAGAGGACCTTCACCCCGTCGTTGGTTACTGTCCGGACAGGAAGTCCGGTTCCTGGTGCCGCTACGGTTATTTCGTCAAGGTACTCTGCAACCGGGGGTTCTGACTCATTTCCGGTCTGCTGGCCGGCACCGTCAGTCTGCGGGTCCTGCTTTGCACATGATAAGAGTGCAAAGCAAGCCGCAAAGATTATTGAAAATGATTTTTTCATCTTATAGTTATTTATTTGATTTCAATATCGCGTACGCAGCGGACAAAACATTCATTGGTAGGATTAGCAAAACCTGCTGCATACGAAGTCTGTATCTTGGCCCTACGGATTCGCTGTGCTGTTGTTTCTTTACCCTGTCCGGTCCAATACCATGTAGCAGTTGTATTACCGTAATCAAGTTTCGCCTCATTCCATGCCGTCTCAGTGTCATCTGTCACACACTGTGATAAAAGAGCATCGAAAGTTGCCGCATTATCTTTGGATGTCTGCTGACTCGGGGTATCTGCGGCCAATTCATTAACGCCCCAATAAGTCTTGAAGATCGTGAGCAGTTCGTTTTCCGATGGCAAATACCAATCTGCTCCAAGTTGGGCACAGAAATATACGGCAGGAAAATTCGTTGCATTGTAATTATCAAGAGCCTTGATATAATCCCTGTTTGCCTTGGAATTATCAGTATCAATGGCAGCAACCTGGTCAAGATTGAGTGTAGTAACCGCATCTGACCATTTCACACATGTTGTCGCACCTGAGACAATCTTTCCTTTGTAAGGATTTGCCGGATCAACCCAGAATACCACACCCAGATTGACCTCATCTTCTGCATATACTGTCGCAACTTCAAGAGGATCGACTGCTGAGGCGAATGTACCGATTGTACCAAGTTCGGCAACGTCACCGCGTTCAAATGTGACATCAGCATCGACCGATTTTGTACCGACAAATTCATCCCCGTTATAGAAAGTGAAAGTCAAACCACCAGCATATTCCTGCGGAAGAATCGCCGCATAATAAGAACCAGGGGTAAATGCCGACGCCTCTTCTGTTGTCACCGTCACCGAAGTACTCTTATAGTTGTTATTGCTTGATATCTCGTACGTTGCATCATAATACAGATCGATACGGTCAGTCAGGACGGTACCTGAATTCGAGGAGATAACAAGCCTGTCGAATGCAGGAGAGGCTGAATCAACTACAAAATTGATATAAGCCATAGCATGCTTGAATCTGAGACTTTCGCCTTCGGCAGCAGTTGCAATCATCAGGGATGACTTGCGATAGAATCCACCTCCTGCTGGAAGAATCTGATTGTACGGGATTCCGACGCGAGTTCTATCATACTGTCCGGACCAGTTGTTATAGGCTGGATCGGAAGGATACAGAGCGATATATATTCCATTTCTCAGTGCAACAGGGTCCTCTTCTCCCTCCACCCTTACAAAGGTTGCAGATGCTGATGGAGAAGAAAGGTCTGTCTCATATTCCACCATAATACCGTTTGCACTTGCGGTACCCTCTGTATATGGTCTCAAACCGATTCTGTCGCCGTCCTGCCAAAGAATATTCACTCCATCATTGGTCATAGTCCTTACCGGAATTGAAGGAGACACGGCCTCTATCGTTTCAAGATAAACCGGAACGGAGTTGACTGTCTGCGGATTATCTTCTGCCTTCTGGCAAGATGCAGACACCAGCGCTGCTACAGCGCACATACAAAATATCTTATTCTTTTTCATGGCTGTCATAGTTTAGTTGTTACCCCACAAATCATCCGACCAATCGTATTTCGGGTTGAGCGGATCAATATTACCTTCTCTTTCGGAAGCGCAAAGCAATCCTTCCTGCTCGAGCACCACCTCCTTGAGGTCAGGTGTCACATAAAAGATCTTCTTGTTCATAGTGCTATTCGTTGTTGGTTATTATTTCGTATATCTTATCGCCAGATACTCAAGAATGCTGTATCTGATGTTTGTCTTGGTAGAGCCATCTACATCCCTGAGGGTCGCATCAGCATATTCGGTTCCGCCTGAACAGATATCGTTTTCAGGCATTATGCGGATATAGACATTGTTCTTTCCGAGCATATCAAGCGGCAACTTGAAGTGTACATGCTTCGAGCCCGATGTCGTAAAGAACTTAGGGTCGGTATTCTGTGAAATATCCGGAATAGTGAACTTTCCTACCAGAGTCCATTTGTTGTCATCCGCCGGATCCATGGAATCCGTTGTGGCCCACTCGACCTTCCAATAACGTGGAGCATAATATGCTGAATTATGATTATATGCAGCCAGTTGAAGAGAAAGCGCTGTCGTGGTAAGATTCTTTGTGGATACGTTGACCATCCATGCGTAAGGGCGGTCGGTCGTATAGTTCCACCAGTTGTTTGATGCAAATGTCATGTAGGTGTCTCCCGGCACATGGTTGTTGCCGGAATAATTGATGCCTAAGGCTCCCTTAGGAAGGCTGGTGCTCGGATCTCCGTTTGTCGAAGTCGGACCGCACCACTCGATTGTTCCGTCATTGTTGGTTGAGACAAAGCCTTTGAGAAGACCGATCTGATCAGTCCATTTGTCATTATCAGGATCCAGGATGACACCACAGCCGTTGAAGTTGCCGATCTTGCCTCCGATAGGTCCGAGGTATGAATACGAATATTTGTTGGCAACCATCCTGATGCTCTTCTCCGGATCATTTGACGAGTTGTACGCATCTCCGTCGTATGTGTGCCTGAGGTAGCCGTTCGTACCATATGTCGGCAGAAGAACTCCTTTTGACACATCAGGATTCCAGAAGCGGTACTCTGTAAGAAGCGCTGTCGGGCCATCCTCCACACTGCCTGGCAGACCGGCATAGATATCTTCCCTGCTCTGGTGACGGAGTTGGTAAGTGCCCATCCTTCCGAGTTCAGGGTCAATCTCCATATCAAGAGGGTCAGCGGCATTCTTCCATTCGAAGCGAGGGAACCTTTCGTGAACAATGACTCCGGAAGCCTTACCGGTTCCGTATGGGAGTATATCACCGTTACCACGATACTTGCATGTAGTATTTGTCAGCATGTAGATCGAATTGCCTTCCGCATCGTGCATGAGAGCAGGGAAAGTATTGAAACGGTTGTTGCCTCCTACTGCATAGGCATTGTTGATAGGAACAAGCGAACCTTTACGCACACTGAATCCCACATCTTTGAGGGTGACATAGGTATAGATGTCAGTATCCGTCAACTGTGCCACAGTCTTCTCCTTTACGGCAATATCCTCCTTCGAACCGGACTGGTGAGACACAATCATCGATGAAGTGACGCCTTCTATGACATATCTTTCAGGATCCTCATAAACCATCGTGGTGGCGCCATGAAGGAGAATCTGCACCTTGTCGAACTGTGCGAAAGTATTGTCCTTCTCGGATACGGTCATGATCTTGACACCATGAGTTCCTTCCGGATTCTGAAGGTATATAGATCTCGGAGAACCTGTCTTGTCGATTGATGTCGGGGTAAGTTGCTCATTCTCAGCCACATTTCCAGACTCCTGATTGCTCACGACTACGCCTTCTATGATTACATAGTCTGTAATCTGCTCCGAGTTGACGGCATATTCGCTCTTGAATTCCGCAAGAGAAATCTCACGTCCGAGACCTCCCGATGAATTGCGCTGAACAAGATTCAGAGTCAAAGTCATGGTTTCGCCCCAACCATCTACATACGATATGTTCATTGTAGCAGTACGAGGAGCGATTTCATCTTCGTTCCTTACAGAGGTCACCACGAGCATTCTCGACTCACCCTCCTGAATGCTGCAACTCTGCACCCAGTCCTCAGATACATCAAGCGTCACATCCTCCAAAGGAAGATTCACGCTGATCTCCTCAGAATGACTGCCTCCGTTACCATCGAGAATCAATGACGTATTGGACATGTAGAGAGTTTCACTCAGCGTTCCCTGCTGCTTTATGAACACGGTATCTACACGTGAATCCACATTGCTTTCAAGCAGGAGTTTCACACTGCGCTTGAAACCGTCATTACGGGCACACATTATATAGAGACTTCCGTCCCTGCTGCCTTTATTCTCTGCCATATCGGCCCAATCCACATCCTCGACGAATCTTGCTGTATATCTGCCGTTGGCATATACCGGTATCTCGATGGCGCTGCGTTCTGCCGGAGTGATGTATTCCTTCACCGGCGCGCCTAATTCGACCAGTTCGACAAGTCCATCCTCAACACAAGCGGAAAAGATTGCCATCATAGCGAATATGAATGTAATATTTCTTTTCATGGCAACGTTCTAAAAAGGTTTAACAATAAGGTCGTCAGCCGTAGAGGAACCTTCTGTCCAGTCCAGGACATCCTCAGGATCAAACGGCGGCATAGCCGGGTCAATTCCACCTTCACCTTTCTGAGTAAAGGTAATCGTCTCCTGGAGGTTGCCTGCCTGAATGATCAGAGTAACCTTCCTTTCCTGATACGGATTTGCCTCATAAGTGAACATTATCTCTTCGATCTGCTCTTCTCCGTTTCCGGAAGTCCTGCTTATCGAAGCCCATTCGCGGGTTGCCGGCTCATAAGAAAGGGTTATGGTCCATGCCCTGTCCGTATAGAAGAATACGCGGGTCCTGCCGGCCTTGGCATTTATGCTGTAGTCATGAGAATCGACTGCCAGCGGAAAGTCAAGCGTATATGGCTTGTTACATCCTGCCACCATCAGCAACACCGCTATGACCGGCATCGCAAATCTTATAATTTTAGAAACCATATTGCTCATATTCTTTATTATCAAGATTATACTTGGAATCTACCACCTCCGTATCCGGAATCGGATAATATCTGTGACAAGGCTGGAGTCTGTTCTTGAGAGAACTGTAATCGCTGTTGTTCAGGACCTTCTCCTCCCAGATGCCCCATCTTACAAGGTCAAACTTGCGCTGGAACTCACCGAAGAGTTCGCGGCCGCGCTCCGTGCGGATCTCTTCGATAAGACGAGGGCGTGACTTGAACTCATAGACCGGAAGACCTGCCCGCGTACGGGTCTTGTTGAGATACTCCACAGCCTTGTCATTATCATTGAGTTCATAATAGCACTCTGCCATCATAAGGACAGCATCCGCATAACGATATACCTTATAATTATTACCGTCATAAGTCGCCTGCAGGTCCGGACACCAGAACTTAGGACCAAGGAACGGCTTGCCGCTTCCTGACTTTGTGTCATCAAAATCCTTTCCGCCATAGCCCCAGGCCATATTGACATGCGCTCTGATATCAGAGCCCTTGCGCGGCTGGAGGACCACAAATGACTGGTTAGGACGAGCCGGTGAGTAAGTCGTCGCCTGGGCACCGATTTCCGGTATTTCCACTCCGTCAAAATATGCCACCTCGTTGACTACACGCTTAGTCGGCGTACAGAAGGAAGCGAGGTTGGAAACGTATGATATACCTCCCTGCTCATATTTGTGCTGAACCTCAAGAATCGACTCCGGAGTATTCTTGTTGCGGAAGAGCACGTTGTACTCGTACTGATACTGTGAGAAATCGCCGTAGATCTCCTCTATCTTCTTCAAGGCGTCAAGGGCGGTATTCCAGTACTCGGAATCGTCAGCCGCATTCCACATGGCACACTTTGCAATGATCATATATGCGAGTGCCGCTCCGACGCGGGATTCCTTATTGTCGCTCGTACGGGTCTGATCGGCAAGCGGAGCAATCTTCTGCAAATCGACGATAACAGAATCGCGAGTAGCCTTAGCGGACATTCTACCCAATCTACCTATACGGTCCTGGTCCTGGAGTGTCTGCACGTAGTCGAAATAGAAAGGTACATCTCCGAACATTGAGGTCAGGAAGAGATAGTAGAAACCGCGGAGGGCCTTTGCCTCGCAGAGAAGTTGCACTCTCTGTTCTTCCGAAAGCGCATCCTCGTCCGCATTCTCTATTCCATGGATGGCGTAATTGCATCGTGACACACCCGAATACGCCTGAGTCCATCCTGTCGCACCATAACGTGGTGTTGCAGGGGTTATTTCAAGCTGGGCATCACGCTGTCCTGAACCGGAGCAGTACATAATGTCACTGACACATTCAACAGCAAGGAAGAATGTTCCGTTGTACATGGTCCTCATCGGCATATAACAACTGTTTACGACAGACTGGCTTTCCACGAAATTGCGGAAATAGTCGTCCGGATCAGACACGGAAGTCCTGTCTTCTTCGAGTGAACAGGCAGCGAGGCTCATGGCTGCCATCAAAATGAATATATATCTGAATGTCTTCATCTGCCTAGAACTTTATATTAAGGTTAAACATAAAGGTTCTTGCTTTCGGATAGGCTCCGATATCTGCACGACGGAGAACCGAAGAATCTCCTTCACTGCTGACATCCGGGTCAAATCCGTTATAGTATTTCCACAGATAGATGTTATCTCCGGATACACCGACGGTAATTTCACGCATGAAGAAATTGCTGTTCTTCTTCCTGAGGTCAAAGGTGTAGGCAACCGAGAGATTCTTCAGACGGAGATAAGATGCGTCATGCACCTGGAATGAACTCGGAAGTGCTGCTGCTGCCTTTGAGCCGGCAGCAGGTATATCCGAGTTAGGATTTCTTACAGGATGCCAAGATCCGAGCATATATCTGTACTGGTTGGTATTGATGGATCCTGCCATATACAATTCAGAAATATTGTAGATCTTACCTCCGAGAGAATATACGAAATAGACTCCTATCTTGAGTCCCTTCCAGTAGAAATTGTTCTGGAGACCTCCGTAGATGACAGGGTCGGCGTTTCCAAGATATACAAGGTCCTTCTGGTTCAGTGAGCCGTCATGATTGATGTCATAGTACCTTGCTGTTCCGAGTTTTGTGGACTCGCTGGCGTATGTCCTGGTCACCTTGTTTCTGTCAACCTCCTCCTGACTTTTCCATACACCACCATATTGGAATCCCCAGAGAGAGTTGAGCGGATAATCCTTTACATATCCGTACATCATATACTTGCTGGATCCGAGAGACTCGAATGCGGTGACAAAGTCAGCAGTTCCGATGTCCTCCACCCTCTGGGTATTATGCGAAATGGTAAACGAGGTAAGCCACTGGAAGTTCTTCTTCTCTATGTTCACGCTCTCAATGCTGAGTTCGAGACCCTTGTTGGATGTGGTACCGATGTTTTCATATCTTGAACTGAAACCTGTCTGGGTCGGAAGTTGGACCTTGAGAAGAAGGTCGGTGGTCCTTGAATAATATGCCTCGGCGGTAACATTGAGACGCTTGCCAAGGAATGCGGCATCTATACCTATATTATATTGGTCAGTCTTTTCCCAAGTGAGGTCAGGAGAGGCCACTGTCTTCTGATATATGGCAACCGGCTGGGAATTGTCGAAGACATAACTGCCGGTGGTCGCATTGAGGGTGGCAAGCGAACTGTATGCACTGATGGCATCGTTACCGGTACGTCCGGCACTGAGTCGAAGCGAAAGGTCGTCAATCCAGTGAACGTTCTTCATGAACTTCTCCTTTGAAACGGTCCACCTGAACGCGGCTGACGGGAAGAAGGCCCACTTGCTGTTGGAAGCGAAGTTGGAGGCACCGTCATAACGTCCCGTCACTGTCAGATAGTAACGTGAACGATAGTTGTAATCCAGACGTGCAAATACCGAGAGTTTCTGGATCGCGAAATAAGACGACGATACCGAATAAGTATTCTTATCCTGTACTGCTGTCATATTGTTCCAAAGAACGTTGTCGTCAGTATAGCCCTTGCCGGCTACGGAAAGGTTGTTGGATATCTTGCGATAAGCAGAGAATCCAAGAAGAGGAATAAGCGTATGGCGCTTCTTCTTGAATGTGTAACGGACTGTTGTCTCATTTGAGAGAGACTTTTCGTCATATTCCTGACGTGTCGCCTCACCACCGTCATTCTCCGCTTTGAGAGGGAGTTCGCTTGAAAGATACTGGAATCTGTGACGCTGGAAGTTGGAGAATGAGAACTGGCTGCGGATGGCCATGTTCTTGATCGGCGTAAGATCCAGTATGAGTGAGTTGGTGGTAGTGTTGTAAGTACGGTAGTGCGTCGTACCGTTGATCAGGGCACGCGGGTTATTGAACCTTGTTCCACCGTCATAGAACGGGTTGAAGGACTCATTCGGCTTGATCAGCGGAGAAAGATACTGAGCCGAGGTACCCACAGTCGTACCGCCTATGCTTGCAGACGCAGGATGCTGCTTCCTCCACGTATAGAATCCGTTATATGTAAGCGAAAGCCACTCGTACAGTTTTCTTGTATATTTGACACGTCCGGAAATCTTCTGCTGTCCGGTTCCCTGGATGATACCTTCATTGTCGTTGTAGGCAAGGGAAATCAGGTAGTTGTTGGCCTTGTCGCGGCCTGACAGCGAGAGTGCATAATTCTGATAGAATGCAGTCTGAGTGATCTCATCAATCCAGTCAGTGCCCACTTTTCCGAGCGGATCGGCATAAGCCAGATTGGCAACCGGAGTTGTAAGACCGGCATCCTCGTTATTCGGATCGGAACCGAGCATGGAGACATCGTTACGATATTTCGCGAACTCGGCTGCGTTCATCAGGTCAAGTTTGCTCGGAAGTTGTGAGAATCCAAGGTTGGCTGTAAACGCCACATTCGGTCTGGTAAGGCTGCCTCCGCCTTGTCGGGTTGTAACGAGAATTACACCGTTTGCTCCCCTGGCACCGTAAATGGCAGTCGAAGAGGCATCTTTCAGGACGGTTATGGACTCTATATCCTCGGAGTTGATGTCGTTAAGGTCACTGATCGCATCTACAACGCCGTCAACTACAATCAAAGGCTCGTTGGAAGCCTCGATGGACCTTGTACCGCGGATACGGATTGTGGTGGTGGCACCAGGCTCACCTGTCGTGGACATGATCTCTGCACCCGCCACACGACCTTGGAGGGCATTATCGACAGAGTACGCAGGCACATCCTTCAAGTCATTCATCTTGACATTGGTGACTGCACCTGTGAGATCTGACTTCTTTGTCGCGCCATATCCGATGACAACGACCTCGTCAAGCAGAGTCCTGTCCTCGCGGAGAACAAAATCAATCTTCGTGCTGTTGCCCACTGTCACCTCTTCCGTAACAAATCCCGTAAAGAGCGCCTGCAACACATCTCCTTTCTTGACAGTGAGACTCCATTTTCCGTCAATGTCAGCAATTGTTCCGTTTGTCGAGCCTTTGACCATGACGGTGGCACCGATAAGCGGCACATTCTTATCGTCATTGACAACTCCGGAAACCGTCACAGTGTTCTGTGCAGCCAGAGGCATCGCGATGGCCAGGAACAATAGGGTTATCAGTTTATACGTTCTCATTTGATACCGTACTTTTAAATATTTTCAATAGGTTTGGTTATTTTACCGGCCTCGGATTGAGATCCTCAATGCCTGATTCGGATTCGTCGCTCAGCGTCTTGTCCATGTCGAGATCCACAAGAACAGGTCTGTGGTCTGCCGGGCTGTACAGGAGCACATTTCCTTCTTCGTCATATATCGCCTCCTTAGGTGAGCACCATCCGTCCATTACCACGTAAGCATCATACACCTTTGCATACATTGATGACGACATGTAGATATAGTCAGGTCTCTTGACCCTTGCATTTGAAGTCACGAACTGACCGTAGAACCAGTTGCCGATAAGATCTTTCAGACGTGTCTGATTGCGGATTGCGTCATGCACAAGATATTCGCTGTCATCAATGACCACGTTCTGACTTTCGTAATACCACTTGTCCATCCAACTTCGCGAGTTGAAGTCTCCGCAGAAAATCCAGTTCTTGTCAGCAGCATAGGCGGAGTTGTTTACAGTCTCTGCTATGATCTGCTTCATTTCCCACTCACGATAGACATCTCCTTCTCTGAGTCGGGCACTCGCTTCCTGCTCATCGGCAAGACCGTTACCATTGGTATCGACGAGGCCGTATGTGTATTTCTGAGGATAGAGATGGACAGATACAATATTGATCTTTTCTCCGTGCACATTGATTCTGTACAGTCCTGAACCATGAACGACAGGGTTGGTCTGACCTGACGGCACTCCGATCTGTTTGAGCGTCTCAATAGGATATTTCGACGATATTATCTGCGGATAGTTGTCCCTGAGGGCACCTGAGGATACATACTGATGTCCATATCTTCCCGCCAACGCCTTCCAGGCATCAAGGAAAGGAGCAGTATTGTTCAGATCTATGCGGAGATACCTCGGATCTTCTGCTGTCAGATACTCCGACGAACCTGTCTTATGGACGGAAGCAGTTTCGCACCATACACAGACATCAGGATTATATGCCTTCACCCACTTGACGAAATTGTCATAGTTATTGCCCTGATCGCCCCACATACCATACTGGATGTTCCAGTAAAGGACTCTGAGCGATTTCTGCGGTCGCACGAGCGGTTCGGCCCTGACAAGAGTGATATTGTCCAGGAAGAAGCCTTTGCTTCCGGAAGTATTCGTCAGACTTGCGAGTCTGACAGATGTAGCCGAGCCGGCATTGCTGATATGCACGGACACACTGCTGCTTCTGCCGAGATTCTCATTCAGGACGGCACGTGGGATCGTATATTCCGAGTAGGAAGACACGTATGACGGATTGGCCCCGGTCAGTTCAAGTTCCCTGCCGTTGTAGGTCACCGACCTGATCACGCCGCCATTGCTGACACGGATGCTGAAATCATCGTCAAATGAAGACATCAGGCACATGTCGAAATTGAATTTCACGTCAGACACGCCATCACCGATCTTCACGAAAGGCGAGGTCTGGAACACACCGCGGGACGCGCCTGAAACTCCGACGCCGAGACATCCCTGATACTCCTGGCAGCGCCAGAGCGAACCGAACTCCGTAAAATTACGGCTTGTCAGGTAAAGGTCGGAAACTGCATGGAAATCTGCCAATGTAGAATTGGAGACCTCGTCCCAACTTCCTGCCTGAATATATCCTGAGCCTGCTACATTGTATTCAACCCTCCTTGACGGCATCTCGTATCCGGTCAGTTCCACATCCGCTTCTGTATCGGAATTTTCCTTCTCCGGAACATAACCGTCAGAACCGGGACCCGAAGGATAGTCGCCTCCCCATACACAGAGGTCGAACCCTTCGTAGAACATGACTGACTCGTCAGGAGTGAACGCCAGATCGACATCGTATGAACGGCCCGGTTCAAGAACAGTCAGAGCGACAGGCTGTCGTGAGACACGATGATCCTTGTCACACATGATGACTTCAAGTTCTCCGGAATAGTCTCCGGGACAGACAGACAAGGTGACATTCACCGGACCTGCCGTCCTTGGCTCAGTCAGGTTGCAGACGATGAAGGTCTGACCATCCGACAGGGCATATTCATCAAGTTTAGGGAAATAGTATGCCTTGCCCGCAATGAGAGAATGCGACGCCTGCAATTTGAGGGAGACGACGTCATCTGCATCGGTGATACGGAAATTAACAAGAGAGTATTTGCCCGGAGGCGCCACATTGGAGCCGTTTACCGAGAACGGTATCGTAAAGGCTTCCGCCGCTCCAGACGAGAAGTCTTCGTCACCGCCTGATGGAGTACAGGCTACCCCAAGCATGGCGAAGAGGCAGAATGTCAGAAAGTTGTTAGTTGACATAGTGTTTTCAATTGGTTATCGCAAAAGTATATAATTGCCCCGCAAACGGGCGTAACAATACCGCAATGCAGCAATCAAATAACGCAATATCTATGTCTGAATTCCAAAGGAGTACATCCCTTGAATTTTGAGAATGTACGGGAGACATTAAATAGATCACGGAAACCTACCTCGTATGCTATGTCCTTCAACGGGCGGTCAGTGACACAGAGAAGATGGGCCATGTGTTCGACCCTGACACTGAGAAGATAGCGATATATGGTGATACCCATAGCCTTCTTGAAACGGATCTCGGCAGAACGCCGCGACAAAGGCACCTGTTTCAGGATATCCTCCATTTTCAGATCCGAACTGAAATTCCTGTCAATGAATGACAAGAGCGTCAGGACATGGTCATCGACTATATTATGCACAAGCGTCGAACCGCGCTCATGCACCCCCATAGGATGAATAATGACATTGAAAGGCCCTGTCTGATTTTTGAGGACCACCTGATGGAGCAGCCTGCACACCTCATATCCGCCCTGCTCGACTCCGAGTTGAATCGATGAGATCGGAGGATCTGATATTTCACACAAGAGTTCGTCATCATCGACCCCAAGGACAGCAATATCCTCGGGAACACTTCTTCCGATCAACTGACAGATTTCCGTGACCATCAGGGCAGACGCGTCTTCACAGCAGAACACCGCCGTACGCCTCGGCAAAGATTTGAGCCATTGCGTGATCCCGCTCCTTTCATCCCTGTCTGAACGTATGTTCTTATAGCAGAAATACTGGTAATGATCTGCACCTAACTCCTCTATGAATCCCTTTTCCCTCTCCTCCGACCATGACTTGTCACTGATACCCAAGAAAGCAAGATTAGTGAAAAGGCGTTTCTTGAAATATCTCGCCGCAATCCTGCCCACCTCCACATTATCCGACTTGATGTTGGAATATCTTTCTCCTCCATCGATATTGTTTCTGAAAATGATAGGGATATTCAAAGTGTGGAGCAAATCATATTTGTCGTCCTCCCACCTGCCGATTATTGCATCGGCCTTCCATTTCTTCGCCCATCTGACCACAAACTCGGCGCTGTTCTCCTTCATGTGAGAGCCATAAGGAATACGATAGAACGCCCACCTGCCGTTAGCCTTCGTATAGCGGACCATTCCACGCAGGAGCCGCCTGTCAACTTCACCGGTATGGTCAAGCAACAGGATCACTCGTATGATCTTATCTGACTCCATCATAGAATAAGCACTAATTTACAATCACTTCGTCTATATACAGGGAGGCCTTTCTTCCGAAATAATGATGCCATTGAGGCACCTGTGGAAGACAATCCGCCTTGACTTTCAGGTATCTTGCAGATGTCAGCGGGAACGAAACTGACACAGATTTCAATCCGTCAGGCTCGAACTCTCCTTCCGCAGGATAGTTTTCCTGTGCGATACGGGTAAAATCCAGAGCATCATCAGACACGCTGATTTCAAGAGAAACAGGATTGAATATCTGAGAAGGCTTGTTGGAGATATATCCGACCTCAACCTGCGAATATGGCTCCGCACCCATCATATCAATGACCACCTCCATCGGCTTTGCCTTCCAGCAGCACCACTCCCTGCTCTTGTGTATTGCCGGACCTCTTATGCCGTCAAGAAGCGCCAGGCCGGAAGATGGTGAAAATTTGGACTCCGATCCGTATGTAAGCGTGAGTTCACGGCCGACAGCCTTGTGGAAACAGAAGGACTGCACAAGCGGTCGGGACATGACCCCGTCACGCTGTGAAGATGCTTTAAGCGTGCAGGTCGAAGATATTTTCAGAGGTTCCTTATAGACCGGAGAATCCGGACCCGGGTCGGTCCCATCCAAGGTATATCTGACCGTCGCGTTGCCTTGGGATTTCAGGACGACTGTGGCACATATGTTTTCAGGATCGTACTCGAACTCTCCCATGACTCCGAAAATATGACCGGCATAATTATATCCCATATTCTGATATTCAGCACATATATGCCCCATGCTGTTCAAGAATCGGTCCCAATCCTTATTTTCCGGCCTGCACCACTGCACCTCGGAAAGTGCGGCAAGACGAGGAAGAAGCATGTATTCCAGATGGTCCGGAGTCTTGATGAACTCGGTCCATATATTGGCCTGGACTCCCAGGATCCTGTCTCTTGCCTCTTCGTCCATCTTCTCCGAATATGGTTCGTATGAATACACAAGTGAGACAGGAATATATCCCCCTATTGCAAACGGTTCATTTTCAACATCGGTCGCCTGATAATAATCCCAATAGCAATAGGTATTCGGTGTCATTATGACGTCGTGGCCAAGTCCAGCGGCCTTGATACCGCCCTCTTCGCCTCTCCACGACATGACGGCTGCGGATTTTGAAGGAGACCCTTCCAGAATCTCATCCCAGCCGATAACACTCTTGCCCTTGGTGGCCAGGTATTCCTCAACCCTGTTCATGACATGACTTTGCAGATGATGCTCTGCCGAATGCTCCCCGTCATCCTTCAATCCCAATGACCTGATCTTTGCCTGACATACAGGGCATTCTGCCCAAGAATCCTTCGGACATTCATCCCCACCTATATGTATGTATTCTGCCGGGAACAGTTCGCAGACTTCGGACAGGACATCTTCAAGAAATCTATAAGTCTCCTCTTTTCCAACGCAGAGTACGTCTTTGGACACTCCCCATCTGTGCCATACCTTATACGGCCCTCCGGAGCATCCCAGATGAGGGTATGCAGCCAAGGCGGCAAGCATGTGACCGGGCAGGTCAATTTCCGGTATGACGTCTATGCCTTTACGGGCTGCATATTGAACTATCTCACGGATATCCTCCTGCGAATACCACATTCCCTCGCCATATGGTATGCCGTCATTTGTCTTGACATTTCGCTTGATGCATGTGCCGTCACGTCTTGATCCGACCGCAGTGAGTTGAGGGTATTTGCGGATTTCTATGCGCCAGCCCTGGTCATCGGTAAGATGCCAATGGAAGGTATTGAGTTTATGGTAGGCCATTATGTCCAGATACCTCTTGACCTGTTCCTTTCCGAAAAAGTGTCTCGCCTCGTCAAGATGGAGGCCGCGATATGCAAATCTCGGTGCATCCTTTATGTGACAGCATGGGACCTTCGGCATCATCTGCCGCAATGTCTGGACCGCATAGACAAATCCCCTCAGACCGGAGGCCTTGACCGTTATGGCTTTTCGCCGGACATCAATATGATAGGCCTCATCATCAACATCTTCACTATATATAAAGGCAATCCCATGTCCAGGAACTGTCCCGACCTCATGAAATTCAGTTTTTAACATCTGAGCGAACTCCTTGACGTTGATCACAGACAGGGAATCGAGTCCGACTGCATATACAGAAGATGAAGAGGAGTCAAAGTATCCTCTTTCAAATGTGACTTCATTTGGATACGGGACCACACTGATTGAGTTATGACCACATGAAGTAATGAGGAAACAGGAAACCAGTATTAGTAAAAGAGGTCTTGACATAAGAGGTCTCAATAATAGGGCACGATAAATTTACCGACGGGCAAATTTAGAAATTACAGTGCACCTTATCGCATAAATACCGAATATGAATCATCACATAGCGCAGACCCGGTCCAAATAAATCAAGAATTGAATGATTATCAGTAAAGGGTGCAGAGAAATTTTTTAGAGCGACCGTTACAAAAATCGGCCTGGTTTTGTCACGGTCGTCCCGTTTTCGAGGCTGAAATGCCGGTTTTGAGGACCTTCGTTACAATTTTCGCTGATTTTTTGTCACGGTCGTCCCGTTTTCGAGGCTGAAATGCCGGTTTTGAGGACCTTCGTTACAATTTTCGTTGATTTTTTGTCACGGTCGTCCCGTTTTCGAGGCTGAAATGCCGGTTTTTGAGGACCTTCGTTACAATTTTCGCTGTTTTTTTGTCACGGTCGTCCGGTTTTCGAGGCTGAAGCGCGAAGAGTTTACTGGACATATAACGGATAATCATTCAAGAATTGAGATAACATAAGCCGGAAGGCGGATATTCAGATCAAATAATATATATTTGTAGGTTATTATGGACCAGTCTGTCAAAGAGACCCTCGTCGGGTGGGCTCACAAATACAACGACCCGACATATTTTCAGGAAGACCCCATTGCATTTCCGAAGGAGTTTGCAAGACGCCTCCAGGTCGGGAAGGCGTCGTTGGCTGATGTGGAGATTGCGGCGGCACTGTCCGCTCATCTGGCATGGGGACGGAGGACGATGATTGTAAGGGACTGCGGCAGGATGTTTGACCAGATGGGGTGGAAGCCGTATGACTATGTCATGGGAGGGAATTACAGGGATGAGGATGCAAGTCTGCACAGGACCATCAAATGGAGCGAGTTTGCAGCAATATGCAGACGGCTTAGAGAACTGTATGAAGGACGCGAAAGTCTTGAAGGGCTTTCTGCAGAGGATTTCAGGACCAGGGTCTTCGGTCAGAAGGAGGACAGGAAGGCTGCCAACAAGAAGATACACATGATGCGCAGATGGATGGTGCGTGATGACGGGAAGGTGGATATAGGCCTATGGAGAAACACGGACAAGCGGGAACTCATACTGCCGCTCGATGTGCATGTTCACGGACAGGCCACTGCACTTGGGCTGACTTCGCGCAGACAGAAGGACATTGTGACGGCCCGCGAGATCACGGACGCCTTCAAGGAGATTTTTCCTGACGACCCATGTCTGGGAGATTTCGCCCTTTTCGGATATGGTGTAACCCGGTAAATTCCGGATATATCAGCAGCAACGCAGTTATCGTAAAATTCATAAATTATTATGCCAAGACTATATATAATATCGGGATGTAATGGGGCCGGAAAGACAACGGCTTCATACTCGCTGCTGCCTGAAATGCTGGACTGCAAGGAATTTGTAAACTCCGACGAATTTGCAAAGGGACTCTCCCCCTTCGATCCTTCAAAGGCTTCAATCCAGGCCAGCAGGTACATGCTTATGAAGATACGTTATCTGCTTAAAAGACAGGATGATTTTGCAGTCGAAACCACCTTGGCGACAAGGACGCTTCTGAAAATAGTCAAGAGTGCACAGGCTGCCGGTTACACCGTCACATTACTGTATTTCTGGTTGAATTCGCCAGAAATGGCGATTGAAAGAGTGCGGGCAAGAGTGGAGGCAGGAGGGCACAACATCCCGGAGGAAACGATTGTCAGACGATATCATACAGGGATATATTATTTTTTCAACATATATGCTCCTATATGCGAAAGATGGATCCTGACAGACAATTCGCAGATTCCTTTCCGTGTGATTGCAGAAGGGTCAAAAAGCGAGGTCATAAGCATAAGGGACCGCGAGACATATGACAAGATCAAGGCTATCTCTGACGACAAGAAAAAGATCGAGGAGGAGAACGGAAACATATTATCACTCTAAATGAACACAGCACAATACTATCTCGATACATTCAGGACGACAATGCAGGATATAAAGGCGGTGACACAGACCGCCCTCTCCAAAGGAGGAGATTTTGCAGACCTGTATTTTGAATACACCACCTATTTCAATCTGCTGCTCAAAGACGGCGTTGTATCATCCGGCGGCTTTCACACCGACTACGGCGTAGGCATCAGGGTGCTCAAAGGAGAAAAGACGGGATATGCATATTCCGAGAACACACGTCTTGACGATATGATATCTGCGGCAAAGGCTGCCTCGGTCATTGCATGCTGCGAGGCCAAGTCCAACAGATACTCCCCTGTTCCGGACAGGAGACTTGACCTCTATCCTATGGGCAGAAATTGGAGAGATATGAGCGCAGATTCCTTCCTACCGTTCCTAAAATCCTTGGAAACAAAAATGTTTCATAGGGATAACAGAATTGTTAAAGTAATTGTAAGACTGTCTGATTCGGTAAGCGATGTGATGATGTACAACTCACTTGGAGAACTTACTTTTGAAACTCGTCCGATGGGCAGCATCACGGTCACAGCCGTATTCCAACATAACGGAAAGACCGAAAACAACACAGCATCGCGCAGTTTCCGCACCGGAGCGGAACTGGTAAGCGACGAAATTGCAGACCTCCTTGCAGAGGAGGTAGTCAGGGATATGGACGCAAGGTTCGAGGCCCTCCGTCCCGAGGGTGGTCAGATGAGTGTGGTCATGGGAGCCGGCGCTTCAGGTATCCTTCTGCATGAGGCAATGGGGCATGCGTTCGAGGCAGATTTCAACCGTAAGGGGCAGTCCATATTTTCCGGCAAGATGGGAAAAAGGGTGTGTCCTGAGGGGGTCAACGTGGTAGATGACGGAACACTTCTGAATAATAGAGGCTCCGGAAATTATGATGATGAAGGTGTACCCGGACAGAAGACATACATGGTCACTGACGGTATCCTGACATCCTATCTGCACGACAGGATAAGCGCGTCATACTACGGGGTGCCATCCACAGGGAACGGAAGAAGGGAGAATTTCAGATACAACCCTATTCCCCGGATGAGGGCTACATATATGGAAAGCGGAACTGCGGATCCGGAAGGCATCATCTCTTCCGTCAGTCATGGAATATATGTGGATCAGTTCTCCAACGGTCAGGTGAAGATCGGAGAGGGTGACTTCACATTTTTTGTCAAGAGCGGCTATCTGATTGAAAACGGAAGACTTACTGCTCCGATAAAGGATATAAATGTGATCGGCAACGGTCCTCAGGCCCTGTCCGACATTGTGGCTGTGGGCAATGACCTGAAAATTGACAACGGGACATGGACCTGCGGCAAGGAGCAGAGTGTGCCGGTGTCATGCGGCATGCCGACTGTGCTCGTAAAGAATCTGATAATTGGTGGTGAATAATGATAACAGAAAACGAAATAAACATTGCCCGCAAGTGCATAGAACTCTCCCTGCAAAAGGGTGCGGACAGCGCACGCATATCCCTGAACAAGTCCGTAAGCGACTCCATAACTATTCTTAACGGGCAGACCGACAAGATTTCCCATGCCGCCGACAGGTCAATGTACTTCTACATATTCTCCCAAGGAAAATATGGAACCTTCTCCACAAACAGAATAGAAGATGACGATATTGAGAGTTTCGTGGAGAATGCGATAAAGATGGTCAGACTCCTTGGAGAGGACGCATGCAGAAGGCTTCCGGAGAAAGAGCGTACTGCCTCCGATGCAGTTACTGGTACTGAACTGGGGCTATATGACGAGAATTACAGAGAAGACGGCAGTCAGTCCCGTATGGAGAGGGCGCAGAGACTGTCTGCATGGGACAGGCATCCTGCCTCCATCAACAAGGCCTATGACATAATATCGGAAGAATGCGAATACACAGAATCATACGACGACACGTTTCTGATTGACTCTCAGGGATTTGAAGGCAGACATACCGAAACCTGCTTCTCTGCCTTTACGGAGATTACCATTTCGGACAGCAAGGGTAACAAATACAGCGGATTCTGGTGGGAGAACACTCCTTTCTATGACAGACTGGACATCGACGGCATCAGCGGGACTGCATTGAAAAGGGCCGTATCGCAGATAGATCCCAAGAGAAGAAGGGGCGGAAAATACCGTATGGTGGTTGACAGCGGCACTGCTTCAAGACTTGTGTCACCGATTATTACTGCCCTCAACGCATCTTCTATCCAGCAGAAGATGTCATTTCTGGATGGCAGCGCAGGCAGGAAGGTATTCTCGGAAGGATTTTCGCTCATGGATATGGCACGTACACCAGGAAAGGCCGGTTCAAGGCTGTACGACACGGAAGGAGTGGCCACAAAGGACACGGCGATCATTGAAAAGGGTGTGGTGAAGCAATATTTCGTCAACACCTATATGTCACATAAAATGGGCATAGAACCTACTGTGGAGGATATTTCCCGTCCATGCCTTGTGCCATACATCAAAGGTGAAGATTTGAGTAATACAGAAAAAGAAGTATCTTTGAAGGATATTTTGAAGTTATGTGGCAATGGAATATATGTTACAGGCTTCAATGGCGGCAACTGCAATCCTGTGACGGGTGACTTTTCGTACGGAGTGGAAGGATTTGCGTTCAGCAGGGGCAAGATCACGCATCCTGTCAGGGAGATGCTTATCACAGGCAATATTATTGAATTGTGGAACTCTCTGGTGGCGGTTGGAAGCGATGCCCGGGAGTGTTCGAGGTGGCAGATACCGACCCTCGCCTTTGAGGGCGTGTCGTTCTCGGCGTGAGGATCTCAACAATAGAAATATAATACAATACAGATATGAAAATCGAATCAAACAAAGTAGTGGAGTTCACATACGAACTCGAAGTAGATGGAGTGGTGGTAGATAAGACTGCCGCAGATAAGCCTTTGGACTATATACATGGCACAGGAAGCCTTCTTCCTAAACTTGAAGCGCATATCGAGGGCATGGGCGCAGGCGACAAGTTCGACGTGACGCTTGCTCCGGCTGACGCATACGGCGAAATTGACCCTGACAGGATTATCGACCTTCCTAAGACTGCATTCGAGGTAAACGGAGAGGTTCGGGAAGACCTTCTCGTGCCCGGCAACACAATTCCTATGCTCAACAGCATGGGAGCAGTCATTCCAGGTATCGTCCTTGAAGTGACCCCTGAGACTGTCAAGATGGACCTCAACCACCAGATGGCAGGCAAGACCCTGCATTTCACAGGAGAGATCGTCTCAGTCCGTGAAGCGACCGAAAAGGAACTTACTGAGGGTCTGCACGGCGAATATGTCCACAAATGCGGAGGCTGTCACGGTCATGACGGCGGATGTGGCGGAGGATGCCATGGACATGACGGAGAATGCGGCGGCGGATGCCATGACCACGAGGAAGACGGATGCTGCGGTCACGGCGAGGGCGAATGCAACTGCGGCTGCCACTAAGAGATGAAAACCGCCGTCGTCATACTTAACTGGAACACGGAAGACTTTCTCAGGAAGTTTCTTCCGGGTTTGCTGCATTCTGTGGCCCAGGTCAAGGATGCGGAAGTTATAGTCGCTGACAACGACTCGTGTGACGACAGCATGATGGTGATGAAGGAGGTCTTCCCTCAGGTGAGGACCTTGCACTTTGAGAAGAATCTCGGCTTCACAGGTGGCTACAACAGGGCTTTCAAGGAGATCGACAGTGAATATTTCGTCCTTATCAACTCCGACATCGAGGTGAGCGAAGGCTGGCTTGAACCGCTTGTGGAATGGATGGACACCCATCCTGAATGCGGGGCCTGCGCTCCGAAACTGCACAGTTATCAGGACAGAGACAGGTTCGAATACGCCGGTGCTGCCGGAGGATACATTGACACGTTCGGATATCCGTTCTGCAGAGGACGTATCCTGAAACGCACAGAGACTGACAGGGGGCAATATGACTCCCCTGCCGAGGTATTCTGGGCGACCGGTGCCTGCCTGATGGTGCGCAGCAGCGTATATGAGAGTCTTGGAGGGCTTGATGAAAGATTCTTTGCCCACATGGAGGAGATCGACCTGTGCTGGCGGATGCAGTTGGAAGGCTGGAAAGTCAATGTAGTACCTCAGTCTGTCGTATATCATGTCGGTGGAGGTACCCTCCCGGCAACATCTCCATTCAAACTCTTCCTGAACTATCGCAACAACCTCCTGATGCTGGACAACAACCTTGCAAGGACCTTTGCATTGGAGGAATACAGGAAGGGACAATCGGCAAGGAGGGCTGCAAAAAGAGGGTACAGAAGGGCCGGAAGAAGGATATATGCAAGACGAATGCTGGACTGGATGTCTGCCGGCGTATATCTGCTGACCTTCCGATGGAAAAACTTCAAGGCTGTATGCAAGGCGCATAAGGAATATCATCTTCTGAGACAGCAGAAGGGCAGAGATGAAATTGCGGAATATCTCGGAAAAGTCGGTTCAGAGGTCGGCGTGACTGGAATATATGGAAGATGGATAGTGCTGCAAAGCCTGTTGAAGGGGGAGAATATATTCAGTTTTATAATTGAAGAGGATTTTTATAGGATATAGATTGCCACGCTACGCTCGCAATGACGTAAACTACGCTCGCAATGACGTGGTAATAAAATGTATAATGTATGAAAATAGTGATTGCAGGTGCCGGTGAGGTCGGTTCTCACCTTGCCAAGATGCTCAGCAATGAGTCAAATGATATTACAGTGATCGATGTCCGTTCAGATAGGTTGGAGAGCCTCGGAGCGGTTGCAGACGTTGTAACTGTCGAGGGAAACCCGTCTTCAATAGCGGTCCTGACAGAGGCAGGAGTGGCATCTGCCGACCTTTTCATCGCTGTAAACCCGTCAGAATCACAGGATGTGAACATTGTCAGCGCCATGCTCGCAAAGAAACTCGGAAGCAAGAAGGCGACAGCGCGAATCAACAACGAGGAGTATCTCTCATACGAGAACAAATATCTGTTCACAGAAATGGGCATCGACCTGATGTTCTATCCTGAGAAGATTGCAGCGGGAGAAATCATGGACCTGCTCAAGCGCACAGCCTCATCTGACTCGCTTGAATTTGCGAGAGGAAAACTCCACATGGCAGTCTTCAAACTGGAAGATGACTCCCCTCTCATAGGAATGAACATGATGGAATTCAGCCAATTGGCTCAGGAGGAGGGATTCAAGTTCAGAGTAGTGGCAATATCCCGCAAGAACGAAACCATCATACCTAAGTCCGACACCAAGTTCAAGTACCACGACCTTGTATTCATCATTTCGAAGCGGGAGGGTATGGATATGCTCCTCAAATATGTAGGAAAGCAGAACATCGAGGTCAACAAGGTGATGATTCTCGGAGGAAGCCCGACCGGTGAAATACTTGCAAAGCAACTTGCAAAGCAGATAGATTCGATAAAACTCATCGAACTCAACAAGGAGAAATGTCTCGACCTCTCGGAAAAACTCCCTGACAACGTAACGGTGGTCAACGGAGACGGCAGAAATTCAGACATGCTGTTTGAGGAATCCATAAGGGATTACGACGCATTTGTGGCGGTTACCAACAGCACTGAGACCAATATACTTGCCTGCGTGGCAGCAAAGGGATTCGGCGTTCAGAGGACTATCGCGGAGGTTGAGAACCTTGAATATATAAAACTCGCTGAGAGCATGGGAGTGGATGCGGTGATCAACAAGAAACTCATCACTGCAAGCCGTATATTCAAGTTCACACTAAGCAGCAAGGTGCGTTTCATCAAATATATGAGCGGTACAAATGCCGAAGTACTTGAATATATCGTCGCTCCGGACACAAAGATCACCCAATGTGCCTTGAAGGATATGAAATTTCCTCAGAATGCCATCATCGGCGGTGTCATAAGAGGTAACGAGTCATATATCGCTGTCGGTGACACCAAGATTGAGGCGTATGACCGCGTTGCAGTCTTCGCCCTTCCGGAGGCCGTGAAGGAGGTGGATAAATTCTTCAAATAGCGCCCCGCTGTCATTCCGAGCGAGCGTAGCCCTCTCTGTCATTCCGAGCGAGCGTAGCGAGTCGAGGAATCTATACTAAACAATTATTATGGCCAGTTATCTGCAGATAGAGAATATTTCGAAGAGTTACGGTCCGAAAATTCTGTTCGAGAAGATCGGGTTCAACATAAATGAGGGCGACAAGATCGCTCTCATTGCCCCCAATGGCACCGGCAAGACCTCGCTGATGCGCATTCTCGCAGGCAAGGACAAGTCTGACTCCGGTGGAAAGATCATGTTTCTGAAAGACATCAGGATAGCATTTCTGGAACAGGACTACCCTTTTGACGGAGAAAAGACAATATTCGAGCAGATAATGTCCTCTTCGGAGGAATTCACAAAGGGACTTGACCAGGAACACCTGTGGGAGTATGAGCGGAGAGTCATAAAGTTCCTGACCAACTTCAACCTGTCCGATCCGGAGCAGAAGATGAAGGAACTCTCGGGAGGCGAGGTCAAGAGAGTCGCACTCACCCAGATGCTGGCTTCGGAAGCGGAGTTCTTCATCATGGACGAGCCCACCAACCACCTGGACATAGATGCCATCGAGTTTCTGGAAGGCTATCTGAGCCGCTCGCGCTGCACTCTGCTGATGGTTACACACGACAGGTATTTCCTTGACAGGGTGTGCAACACAGTCATGGAGATGGATCACGGAGCCATATACACCTACCGCGGCAACTACCAGAACTTCCTCGAAAAACGCGAAGAGAGGATAGCGAACTACAATGCAGAGACAGACAAGGTACGCAACATTCTCCGCCGCGAACTGGAATGGATACGCAGCACCCCATGCGCCCGCACAGGCAAGGCAAGATACAGGATAAACGCCTTCTACGACCTCAAAGACAGGGCATCACAGGTCTATACCCAGAAGCAGGTCAGCATGGAGGCGGTCAAGGGCGGAACAAGGCTCGGCACCAAGATCATCAACTGCAAGGACCTGAGTTTCTTCTATGGAGATGACTGCTATCTTGACAGGTTCACATATAATTTCCAAAGATATGAGAAGGTGGGTATCGTCGGACGCAACGGAGCCGGCAAATCCACTTTCCTGAACATCCTTACGGGAAGGTTCTTTGAGGACGATCCAGGCACGCTCTCCGGCACAATCGAGCGCGGTGAATCCCTGAAAATAGGCTACTACCATCAGAGCGGCATGAATTTCAATCCGGACGACACAGTTCTGGACATTGTTAACGACACATGGCTGCTGAACCGTTTCCTCTTCCCTCACGAGATGCTTAACAACAAGGTTGAGAGGCTCAGCGGAGGAGAAAAACGCCGTCTGTACCTGCTGACCATACTTATGCAGCAGCCCAATCTCCTCATTCTCGACGAGCCCACAAACGATCTGGACATCGTAACACTGAATATCCTCGAAGAATATCTTAAAGAGTTCAGCGGTTCCCTGATCATCGTCTCGCATGACCGTCATTTCCTTGACAAACTCGCGGATCACCTGTTCATCTTCTGCGGCAATGGAGTCGTGAAGGACTTTGTGGGCACATACAGCGAGTACAGGGAATATATAAAGGAATACGAGGCAGAGCAGAAGGCGAAGGAAAGAGCCGCAGACAAGTCGGCAAAGGGAAGCAAAGAGTTTGTGCCTCAGGCAGATGCGCAGCCGCAGAAACGCAAGTTGACCTACAAGGAGCAGAAGGAACTGGAGCAGATAGAGAAGGACCTTGAAGCCCTGGCGGCAGAGAAGGCCGGCTTGGAGGAGGCATTAAGCAGCGGCACCCTCCCATTTGATAAACTGCAAGAGACATCGGAGCGCATCGGCAGGATCATGGAAGAGACTGACGAAAAGGAAATGCGCTGGCTTGAATTATCGGACCTCTCGTCCTGAGATGCGCAGCGTCCCCCTGTCATCCTGAACATCTCCCTGTCATCCTGAACGCAGTGAAGGATCCGAAATCCGATTTTGCATATTGAAAGAATATAAGTAATTTTGCCCAAACAAAAACCGACATCATGAAAATCAAGGACGGATTCGTACTCCGCGAAATGTGCGGAGAACACATAGTTGCTGCTGAGGGACTTCAGCACATCAACTTCAACAAACTAATCTCACTCAACACCACAGCAGCCTTCCTCTGGAAAGCCCTTGAAGGCAAGGAGTTCACAACAGAGCAGATGGCACAACTTCTGGTCGATGAATATGAAATCGACATGGAACTTGCCCTGACCGACTCGGCAAACCTGTGCAAGTCCTGGGTTGAAGCGGGCATTGCAGAATAACACTTATTGTTTATTCGTATATCAATTCAAAAGCATCGAGCCATAAGGTAGAGGCGCTGTATCCTGAGAAATAGTCTCCATACTGGGAGGCTGCGCAAGAGATGATTATATGCGTTGGCATAGTCTCGATATCCCGATAATCAATCGGGATTGTGTACTCAATCCATTGTCCTGTATCATCACTCACCTTCTCTGACCTGTTGATGGAATAACCGTCATTGTAGATGATCAGTTCTCCGTTTGCGATAGTACATTCGTCTGTATAGAAATCTACAAAGGTTGAAGCATCAGTCGTATTCACCAGCACCGGACTCTCAGGAGTTCCACCATAGTCACGCTCACTCCATGTTCCAAGAGCAATTTTTATCTGAGCGCGGTCATAATCTGCATTTGACAATGAGACCCCTGGCGGCATACCTTTGATAATATCCATTTTTCCGGTTGAATACTTACAATAAAGTTTAAGAGCCTTTGGTCGTGTAGTCCATGGACGTCCGAAATTAACCTTACCGCCCTTTGTTTCCACGAGTCCGGCAAACTGACCGGTGAAGAGGTTTCCTGCCGCAAGCATACCTGCCGTAGCACCCGTCTGTGCTCTGACAGACTGATTACCGTCAACCTTCTCCTCAGTATCAATGTATGTAATCACGACTCCCATATTTGCAGAACCGTTTACTCCCTCGGAACCTTCACCGTTGCCGGAACCCCAGAACATGGTCATACCCTCTGACACACCACAGTTCGGATCGTAAAACTTATAGTAATTTGAGCCTGCCACCTTGCTTGCATATTCAAAACTGCTGTTCGGCAACTGGAGCATCGAAGTTGTTGTAAACTCCTGTGCATCTGTCCTGTCATTGCCGCAATATGCTATAACTTCATATGTGGTTTCAGGTTCAAGTCCCGGAACATGTGCGATATAAGTTCCGCCGTCAGATGTTATATACATATCCGGAACATCAATCCACGTGTCCTCGCCCTTCTTTCTGAACTGGAACCCGTTATCCATTCCTGCAATCGCGGACGATGTGAAATAAACCTCTGTCGCCCAAGGATTTACATTAACAAGAGTCACAGTAGTTGTCGCAGTCTCAGCATATATGTTCCACACCTCGCTCTGCTCAAACATTGTCACCTCGACAGGATACTTTTCCGATAGATCCAGATACGAACCTACTATATCAGACAAGGCCGGTACATATGTGGTCAGTCCGTCTGATGGTCCCAATTTCAACGATGTCACCTCGACACATGACAGATTGATGTTCTTGGAAACACTTACAAGAACACGTTTGTTTTCCGGATCAATCACAGAACTTCCCACCTGTCCGGTAACAGTGAAATATCTCTCGATGTTACGGACTGCTTCAATTTTCCAGACATAATCATCATATGTATGCAACGTGAAAACCAAAGATGACTTTGACATATCATGAACGCCCGTAATACTCTGTGATGAGGTTGTCATCGGCTGATCGAACTGCACAGATGTGATATTCACATATCTCAGATCGGCAGTCTCCGGAAAATTGACCGTGACCACTCTATTGTTATGATTGATGACAACAGATTCGCTGCCTTCCACTTCAAGAGATATTATATTCGGCACGAGTACAGGATATGGAATATCATTAGTGATACATCCCTGGAAAATTGCCAATACTGATATATATAACAGGAGTTTCTTCATTCTAAAAATGTATAGTTAGTCCGAAATTCAGATCCAATACATTAATATTGGCCTGAGCCTTCCATGCATGTCTTGTTCCAACCACTGATTTACCTTCATATGCCCGTACATAGTTGTATGAGACATCGGCAAGACATAGGCAGACCTGAACAGAAACATTATTCATCGGATAATAGACAATACCTGGCGCAAATCCCAGATGTGCCTTATGCGTGATTGTATATGGGGCAGAGGCTCCACCTGATGAAAAGGAAACATTCTTTCTTGTATATCCGAGGATATAATCCCAGAAGATACCGACCCTGCCTCTCTTATCCAAGCCCCAGTATGACCGTTGGAACACACTTGCGCTCAATCCACGCGAACTTGCATTCAAATCCTGAACGGAGATTTCAAAATTGCCGAGAAGATCAGCGGTTGCCGTATCTACACCTCCATTGATATTGGTATATTGAAACATGACTCCCACTGCATGATTGTTTGCAAAGGTGTAGGCTGCCTGCGGAGCAACCCTGAACATGGAAGCATTGGCAGAAACGCCTTGCAGCAGCATCATGTACTCGCTATCGGAAGTAGAGAAATTTGCATACATTACCGATATACCGCACTGCCACTCCCCTTTTGGAGCAATGAGACGGTTTTTGAAACGGACCTTTCTGGTAGTATCCTTCGGCACCAGTTCGCTCCCAAGATGGAGTTCCTTATTTCTGCTTCCATCGGTCTGAGCAATGGAAGGGACAGCAGCCACAAACATGAAGCAGACTGCTGCTATAATATTCATGGCCTTCATCATAGAAAATAATAAGATAAACCGACACCTATTGACAAAAGATTCACCATAAATCCGGCAGAGGTAAAATCGGAGGCACCGGAAGCGACTTGATTTGTAATCTGGTTCCTCCAACCGTAACTTACTCCGAAAAGGCCCACATTGCACTCTACCGAGAGATTGTTGGTAAGGAAAACCATTATACCCGGGTTTACAGCGAGTTCCAGTGTGGTTGCCTGTTCATAGGTTCCCAACACATAAGTGCCTCCTGCATTGAACGCCTTGCCCTGCTTGAACGATCCTCCAAGAATCACATCGGCAAAAATCGAGAATCTTTTGATGGAAGTGAAAGGGACATATGCCCTGCATAAACCGTAAAGACTGAATTTATGATTGATCTGATAGCAATCACTTGCACCCATCTCGATCCCTGCTACGGAAAGACTTGCATTTGCCAGATCAAGCATCCCTCTGTCGTATGAGAACTTGACTCCAACACCCATATTGTCCCTGACCATATACAGAAGTTTGGGATTTACTGAGATATTGTAGCCGGTGGAGTTGACATCCTTGACAAGAAGAATGCTGTGACCATCGTTGATATGCTGGGAATAATTCACCGTTCCACCGACCATCCATGTACCCTTTACAACAAAAGGAGAACTCGGGATAGTCTCGTAGCCACGATCAAAGTCACGAGCCCCGGCACTGAAAGCGCCGAGGAACATGACTAAGAATAATATCAGATGTCTGTGCATTCGATTACTCATAAACAAGTTCTACCGCATCCACCCAAAGTGCAGACTTATCGTAACCGGTAAAATAGTCTCCGAACTGGGACGCCGCACATGAGATGACGATATGCGTAGGATAGGTTGTAAGTTGACGGTAATCAAGCGGAATGGTATATTCAATCCATCCGGTAGTGGCCGCTGTCTGCTTAGGACCCTTGTTGATGGAATATCCGTCGTTATAGATGATAAGTTCACCGTTGGCGATTGTGCACCCGTCAGTAAAGAAATCCACAAAAGTGCTTTCGTCAGTAGTATTGACCTGAACCGGACTATCTTTTGTTCCTCCGTAAGTCTTGTACGGCCATGTTCCGATAGCGACCTTGATCTGCGCACGGTCATAATCATTTGTGCTGACTCCAAGATTGTTATTGTTGACAATATTCATCTTTCCGGTACTGTACTTACAGTGGAGTTTCATTGCCGACGGACGGCTGGTCCAAGGACGACCGAAGTTCACTATACCACCTTCAGTTCCGACCAGACCCATAAACTGTCCAGCGAAAATATTTCCGGCAGCGAGCATACCGACCATCGAACTTGTCTGAGCCTTGACAGACTGATTTCCATGAACTTTACTTTCAGTATCAACGTAAGTAATTGTGATACCCATACTTGCCGAACCAGGCACTCCTTCCGAGCCTTCACCGTTACCCGAGCCCCAGAACATTTTTGCACCTTCCTCAACTCCACAGTTCGGATCATAGAACTTGTAGTAACTTTGACCAGCGACAAGACTCGTATATTCAAAACTTCCGTTAGGAACATTAGGAGCCGCTTCCGTTGTGAACGTCATGGCCTCACCGATGATTTCTCTGTCAAGAAGAAGATTATAACTATACTCCGTTGATGGCGTAAGACCCCTCAATTCGGCCTTCCATACACCTTCACCATAGTTGACACCATCGACATATTGCCAATCCGAACCATTTGAAGAATATGCGAATTCCACAGTCTTGCCCTCATTCTCCACTGCATCAACATCAGCATAGACAGTTGCGTGTGCAGCCCATATCTCATATTGCGGAGTTACCGAGAGTCCTGTCGATACCGGTTCGAATACGATAGTATCATCAACGATATCAGTAGTATAGTCAACCATAAGAGAGAAGAACAGGTCTCCATCCTTTATGGTATAGGTCGGAGTCATCTTGTAGATGGCACCAGGAAGAATGCCTTCAACCACGCCAGTCTTGACAAATTCACTCCCGTCCTTTGCAAGAACACCGGAGAATGTCCATGTGAATGAAGGCTCTTCCAGACCAGCGATGATGAAATATCCTTCTGCACCGGAATTTGACGCATCATAAACCAATGCAGAGCCGCCATCAACACCGATAGTGAAGGTGTAGCCTTCGTTAAAATTCTCAGCCACAGTCTGATCGAATGTGATCATTGTAATGGCATTGTTCACTTTTGCCTCGACCTGAACATCTGTAACAGTTCCTGCAACAATAGTGAAGGTCTGGGATCCCTTATAACTTTTGTTCTCCCACGAAGCGACTGACGGATTGGCCTTTACAGCCTCACCTGCCTCCACATCCACACGATATTCATCTGCGGCAAGATAGAACGGAGACGGCATTTCTGCATACGCATAGGAGCGCACAAGACCGCTGAAGTCCGCCTTATATATCTTTACCGTTGCCCCGGCAAGAAGATCCTCCTGAGACATGGCCTTGGTCTGCGGTATGCTCATATCCACGTTCAAGACTCCAACTCCCTCAGTTCCATTGAACTCTGTCTTATTGCATGACACAACTGCCATTGAAAGCACTGCTGTCAAAATTGTAAATATTCTCTTCATGATCGTCCTCCTCATTACTCTACAATCATCTTAACAGGTATCTGATTCTTACAGCCCTCATTATCAACGATATTCATTGTAAATGTATGAACACCCTTGTAGTTTATGATAGCATCCTGTGCCGTATCAAGATTGAATGCAATATCAGTCTGACCCAAAAGTTCATTTCCATGAGGGAACGGAACAACATCAAAAATAATTTCATTGGCAGCAGATGGGCTGATAAGATCGAGGCTGATAGCGTCGGCAGCAGTCACCGCAGCAATGAATGCAGTGTTGGTAGATGAAATATCTACTGTGAACTTCTTGACTCCACCAGGTACCGTAGCCTTGAATCTGATCTGCATATCCCTTTCTTCCAGAGGCACGATAAGCATATTCTGCAAATCTGTAATCTCCAGATCACAACCGCCTTCATAATCAAGCGAGAGCATGATACCACCGTCTCCCTTAGGCGCATCCGGATCTTCACCGATAATCTCCTCCTTCACCTCAAGGTCATTATTCAAAGTCTCATCCGATACGAGGTCTTGAATCAATATATCAAATGTAGCCTCACCCTGCTCATTGACTTTCTGGATAAATCTCACCTGGCGCCACTGCTTTGCAGCCACATTTGCAAAAGTCTTGGTCTGAGTCTTGGTCTGACCATTGATGGAACCCTTGAATACAACTGTCATGGTGTTGCCATTTACTGCAAAATATCCTGCGCTCTGGTCATAAGTCTTATCTGCATTGAGAGCGAACTCAAGAGGACTTCCGGCAGTAAGTTCAACCTTTGTCGAGCATGGTCCTGTAACCGCAGCCAGGAAATCATCGCTATAACTTACCGTTACCTTGCACTGAACCAGGCCACAGGTGAGTTCTCCTATACGGGTCTCCATTCCTGCTTCGATAGTGAAATTCTTGGTTACACCATATATAGGCTGTTCGAATGCAGCCACAGGCACATCATCTGCTGAAGAACTTGCCACCAGGGTATAGGAACCTGCAAGCAGAGTAAGTTTGTTGCCGTTGTTCTTTACCTCGTTGTAACTTTTCTGTATGACGAGGTCTTCGTCAGCGTTGTAAATGGAAATTATGTAGTTTCCGTTAGCCGCAGCGGCCCTTGTATCCACCTCCTCGTCTATATCCAAAGAAAATTCGCTGAATGAAAGATAACCTACCTCATTGATTGAATTGACCGGACTCTTCTGGCATGACGCAAACAACACGAATGCCGATGCCACAACTGAAAGTATAATATTCTTCTTCATATCTTCTTTCCTCCTGTTAGTCATTGAGTTCAATATTTCCAAGTTCCACTTCATCTACCCTGTCATTGAATGATATTGTTATCGTAGAGCCTTCCACCTGTGGAACATCGAAAGCCAGCGTATATGCTGTCGCCTCATATAAGTTGGTGTAATCCTTGGAGAATGTCTGAGTCTTGGTCTCACTTGTCAACGTCCCCTCCACCCTGATCTTATATCCGTCAATGAAGGCGGCTTTGTCTTCATCCTTTGGGAATATTACAACATCCGAACCGTCACGAGTCAGTTTGAAGTTATAGTCATGAAAATAACTCTTAAATTTATCAGAACAACTGATTCTGATGATAGTATTGCCAAGGACTACTGGGACCTCAACTGCAACAGTTTCATTTCCTACAACAGTAAAAGACTGATTACCATAAAAATACGGTTTATTAAAGCCTTCCACTTCAAGGAATCCGTATGACGCCTCGACTGTGTACTCCCCTTCAACCAAAGAAGTTGTCGGATCCCACTCAGAGCATTTTCCCGACCACACCTGACCGTTTTCTGCATCCTTGATGACAATTGTAAAATCACCTGTCGATGGCAATGTGGTGTAGTCTGACACATTGCTCCTGGTCATGTCAGCAACTTCTGCGGTATTCTTAACCATGAAGTCAACATAACCACTGCCGGCATTCTGACTCTTTGTGCAGGAAACAACTGCACAAAGCGCCACAATTCCAATGATTGTCTTTAAATGTTTCATCATTTTCAGTTTTTGAACCTTATTTATTATTTTACTATCTGCACTTTAATTTCGTCAATGTAGAACCAGTAGTTGGCATTCACACTTCCCTGACTATTATCTGTGGTAAGTATCCAACCGAAACGTGTATCTCTATCCACACCGCTTATTGTCATTGTCATGGACTTTGGAAGATTCGTATAGGAACCGTTCTCCTTATCAAGATACTCTCCCTTGATTATCATCGGCATGAGAGAAGTCGGTGTCGGGTTGCTGAATCCGCTACCTGAAATCATTCCGGTAATAGAGTCTATGATATTTCCTTCGTTCTTATCCGGGTTTGTCACCTCATCCTGTGTATTGATTCCAAAATAAAGAATAGGAGATTTATCCGGAGCCTTATACTGCCAGTTGATAACCGTCTTCATCTCATTTCTATTTGAACCGTGCTTGAAGGACACCTGGACACTCACATCGCTTCCTCCCTTTATTCGAGACATAGGTGGAGTGTAAAGTCGTCCCTTGTAATAAGCGGATACTCCCAGAACATCCTCATATCTACAGCATATTCGTGCCGATGCACCGCCCTGAACTCCGATTCTGGTACCATACCAGCCGGCAAGGCCCGCTGATGACAACTCTGTAATTCCCTTATATGTATCAGAGCCTGCTCCAACAGACGGATTATCGTGTCCATCACTATATGTTGAAATAGAACTGAAATCCTGATACAGAAGATAAGGCACAGAGGCAGAAATCTCAGATGTGTGCTTATCTACACCTGAAGGAATTGCAGCAATCAGGGCTGTCGAGGTACTGATCGTATTTTCAGTTTCAAGTTCGATTGTAATGGACTGATTGCTGAATGCTGCATAATCCTCATAATCTGCAAATCTGCAGACTATGGTAGAGCCAACCGGAATATCCTTTCCAGGATTATACACATACTCGTTTGTTCCTGTTGAAGGCCACTTGCATCCCGATGGAGCAATGAACTTGACGGATGTCACATTTTCTCCCACCTTATTATCCGTGAGAGTGAACTTGATGACATAAGGGAATTCAACCAACTCCTTTATATTAAGTATGACAGGAGTGGAATGACCTGCCAGACAATTCTTTGCTTTGAGGTTTATCGGATCAATCCTGGCGATCATATCGTCCGTATATGCCCTGATCGAAAGGCTCTGGCCATCAGCAAATTTTGTAGGAACAAGGGATACGCAGGCGAATTTATACACGCCTTGGGACTCTGTCGATTTTGCCAATGGCTGAGCAAGATCAAGAGTGATGGTCTTCTGCGCTTCCGCAAGAGAAACCGACTTTGCAGGATCAGCGAGATCGACAACGATATTACCGCAGACTTCAGAAGGAAAGTTCAGTTCCATCTTAGTGATCTTCGCTGTCCCGAGAGCACTGTTGGACTGAGGTATATAGAATCTGAACTGATGGAGGATACGGTTCATGGACATTGACATCCCTGAATGGTCATCCGGATCAGGTATTGCGGTCAGAGGACCGTGCTGCACCGGGTATGCTACCATCACATCTGCACCACCGGAAACCTTGCCGTCCTGGACAGCAGGGACTGCAAATGTTGCCTGGGTTCCATTGACAGACAAGGGTGAAGGATATGAACAATAATAGGTATATGTACCTTCCGGCATAGCAGAAGACAGCGTAGATGTAAAGAATCCACGTCCGACTTCCAGACCGTACAGTTCAAAAAGTTGATTGGACAGTTGATATGTGCCTGCGGAATTCATCGCCCAGACGGCAATCTTGTCTCCCGGCAGCCACTCGGTCGAAAGACCGTTGGAAAGCATACTCGTGCGAGTCCGGTCGGATCCAAGGCATAGTCCCACCTCGATTCCTTCTGGATCATTATACATTTCATCGTGGTATTCACCTGCGCATGATGAAAGCATAACTCCCCCTATAAAGACCAGAACTGCACGATAAAACCATGTGCAATTATATTTCATTTCTTGGTCAAGAATCTTTTCAGCATGCAAAGGTAGAAAATTTTTACTAACTTACGCACACTCTTTCGATTTTTTCAACGATAATTCTGATTATCCGCAAAAGGTGAAGTGATTTTTTCAAAACGACCGTGACAAAAACAGGCGGATTTTTGTCACGGTCGTCCAGTTTTCGAGGCTGAATGCCGTTTTTGCGGACCTTCGTGACAATTTTTGCTGATTTTTTGTCACGGTCCCGATTCAGATCAGTTTACTGCACTGATAGCGGATAATTACTGCCAAGAACAAAGTACTGCATGGTAGCAATCGTTATCAGCATATTAGAAAAAGGTCTTGAAAGTCTTCCTTCTGACTTTCAAGACCTTTTTAAGTTAGTGACTAACAAAGTGGTCAAGCGACTTATTTGTTACCGTATCCTACATAAAGCGACTTGAAGTATGTACATGCTTCATTTGTTGAATTGCTGTTATGCAGTTGAACCGTAGGTGAAGCGGATGTCATTGTTGCAGTCTTTGTTCCGCTGAACGATGTATAAGTGTCTTTTCCTTTCGCTGTTGCCGTATGCAAGGTAGTTCCACTTACCTTTACAGAGGCGGTCGTTGAAATCGTAACAATAAACCTACTGCCGCGGGCTTCTCCTGTGGCTGTTACAGAAACATTGACATTTTGAGGCAGGTTGAATGTCTTTGTCATATATGACTCACCTGTATTGAAATTGCTTCCTAAAGCATAACCTACGCGCACGGCACTACCTCTGTCAGTATTAGCCCATGCCACATTACCCTCAGTTGCCCATGCGCTTACACTATCATTACCCGAAACATTCAGCGTATACGGCAACCCCGTGATGTGGCAGTCAGACGAGCCTTCTTTTGCAACACCGTCGAAGGTGTATGATGCGGTGACGGTGTGTGCTCCCCATGACTGGCCGCCTACTGTCGCAGATGTAGTGGCTGAACCATCCAACTTATAGGTAAATCCGCTTTTGAGTGATGAATAATTGCTGTTGTTCAGGATTGCGTCAGCGATGGAAACATTTGCCGATGTCACATTGTAGATTGTCTCGGCATTGCATGAATTGGCTACAGACGCATTGCCAGCCGCATACTTGGTATATGAACTATAAGCCCCCGATGTCACTGCAAAAGTCGGTGCAGGAGAAGTAAAGTTTGCAGAGATGGTCCTTACTGTTTCTCCGAGTTTATAAGAGCCTGACACAGTGTAAGTTCCCTGAGGAAGATATGGCCAATCAGTATTTGCGGCAAGCGCCTCCGAAGCCGAGAGCGTGCTCTTGCTCACGCTGCGGACAACTGTTCCCGCTGCATTCTTCACTACGAGTTCGAGGTCAGAGGCATACTGCTGAGTCGCTGCCGGTACATTCAGTGCGACATTGACTGTCGTTCCTGTCAGAGTATTTCCCGAATATGTATGAGCGGCAGATGCACTTGCTGTGACCTGCTCAAGTTCGAGGGTTCCGAGGTTCCTATATTGTCCTGGTGCAAAAGTCACCACAGTGTTCCTTGTTATGCTCCATGTCGCCTTGCCAGTGACCACAGTCACGGTAAAGCCCTGGATCTCTCCGGAAGAAAGTACGAACATGAACTGGCTGCCTGCCGGATATGAACCTGTCATGGTGATGCTGCTGCTTCCGCCCTCGCCTACTACTGCCACAGGAGTCTCTGCGCTTGCATCAACTGTCGCAGCACCCGCGATTGCCCTCGATGTAGAGAAAGTCACACTCTTTGCGTCCTCTATATAAGAAGGTATAGTGAATTTGAGGTATGAACCTACATTCCTGAAAGTGATATTCCGGATCGCCTCAACTCCCGGAGTCTTGACACCCTTTGCCACTGAGATATTGTGCTCCTCCGCAAAAGAACCGACTTTCGAAGTCTGATCCACGGGGATCGTCACACTGATTGTGCTTCCAGAAGCCGACACGGCAAGATTATGAGGATATACTGCGTAGATCTGCGTTGTACCGGTTGTCACTGTTCCGCGGAACGAGGCAGATGAACCTTGCACATCAGTAATATTGAACTGATTCTTGTAGTTGTTATTGTCAAAGACCGCGATTACATCATCCGAAGTCCAGTGAACTTCGCTTCCATTGAGGGAGGTCTTTGTCATTTCACCTGCAACGATTGTTGCCGATTCTGTTTCGCGCGGATTCTCTGAACCCTCGAAACTTTCCTTCTGGCAGGATACTGCCGCCGCTGCAAAGAGTGCAGCAATGATAAATCTGTTAGTTTTCATTGTTTCGTCGTGTTTAGAGATTAAATCATAGGTTCATCGTCACCAAAGACACCATCATGGTTGATGTTACCATTCAGACCACTGAGGCATAGCATGCCTTCAGAATAAATCTCCACTACGGAACAATGCGGAGCCACATAGACAGATTTGTCTATCACGAATTGGTTTACAATTCCCTTCATATTATGTTTGGTTAAGAATCAAAAATCTTGGCAAAGGTAAGAATATTTTTTTACATTGCTTCGCTTTTTGCAAAAATTTAATATCTTTCAATGATTATCCGCTTTGGGCGCGGTGATTTTTAGAACGACCGTGACAAAAATCGACCTGGTTTTGTCACGGTCGTGCCGTTTTCGAGGCTGAAATGATTGCTCCTTCCGTAATTTCGCCTGTTTTACGGATGCAAGGCAATGTGACACTCCGTCCGTAAAACAGCCCGAAATGCGGACGGGAGGTGGGGATAAATTAAAAATTGCTATATTTGCAGGTTGGAATAAAAGCGCATTATGGCAGAAATAGAAAAAATTGCAGCAGAATACGGTGACGACAACATCCGGACAATGGAGGGCGTGGAGCATATCCGCAAGCGCCCTGGAATGTATATCGGCAGATTAGGAAACGGTGACGATCAGGGAGACGGAATATACGTGCTTCTTAAAGAGGTGGTTGACAACTCCATCGACGAGTTCTCCATGGGATTCGGAAAGCAGATCCAGATAACCGTGACCGAAAAGGAAGCCACGGTGAGGGACTTCGGACGAGGAATTCCGTTGAACTCGGTGGTGAAGGCAGTCAGCGTCCTGAACACCGGCGGTAAATATGACACCAAGGGATATAAGAAATCCGTGGGTCTGAACGGTGTGGGTCTGAAAGCCGTAAATGCACTTTCGGAGCATTTCTATGTGGAGGCATACCGCGACGGAATGAGTTCATACGCCGAATTCAAACTCGGAAAACTTGTCGATTCGGGTCAGAAGCCGACAAAGGAGAAGAACGGGACCATGGTCAGATTCATCCCTGACGACCATCTGTTCGTAGGCTACACCTTCCATATGGACATCATCGAGTCCATGATGAAGAACTACTCGTACCTGAAAAAAGGCCTCACCCTCAATTTCAACGGCAACTCATATAAATCGGAGAACGGTCTGCTCGACCTGATCAAGGACAATATGTCCGAGACTCCCCTTTACGAGCCTATCCACCTTGTGGGAGAGGACATCGAGATTGTATTCACCCACGGCAACAGTTACGGCGAAAACATATCATCTTTCGTTAACGGTCAGAACACCCGCGACGGAGGCACCCACCTTGCGGCAATGCGCGAGGCTGTCTCAAAGACGCTCAAGGAGTTCTACAAGACCTTCGCCAAGAAGGATTTCGCGCCGGAGGACATACGCCAGGGCATCATAGGCGCAGTCAGCATCCAGATTCAGGAGCCTAACTTCGAGGGACAGACCAAGACGAAACTCGGTTCCACCTATATGTGGGAGACAGACACCCTCAACGAGGACGGCAGCCATACATACGACCAGGGTCCTACAATCAGAAGTTTCACCAATGATTTCGTAAAGACCAACCTCGACAACTATCTCCATATCCATAAGGAAATAGTGCCTGTGCTCCAGCAGAAGATCACAGAATCCGAGCAGGAAAGGAAGGAGATCTCGACAATCCAGAAGAAGACCAAGGAGAGAAACAAGCGTACAAACGTATATAACAAGAAACTGCGCGACTGCAAGATACATTACAACGACAAACTTCCTGCTGCCAAGAAGGATCTTGCAGACCTGACAAGCATATTCATCACAGAGGGAGACTCTGCGAGCGGAACCATCACCAAGGCACGTCAGGCAGAGACCCAGGCGGTGTTCAGCCTTCGCGGAAAGCCGATCAACTGCTACAAGGAAAGCCGCAAGAAGGTGGCCGAGAACGATGAACTCAACCTGCTGATCAATGCACTCGGAGTGGAGGACGACATGGAGAACCTCCGCTACAACAGGATCATCATCGCAACCGATGCCGATGACGACGGCATGCACATCAGGATGCTCGTGCTGACCTTCTTCATGAAATATTACCCTGACCTTATCCGCCGCGGACATGTCCATATACTTCAGACTCCCCTTTTCAGAGTCAAGAACAAGAAGGACATCAGATACTGCTTCAATGCGGAAGAGAAGGAAAAGGCGATCAAGGATCTCAAGACAGGCGTGGAGATAACCCGATTCAAAGGTCTGGGAGAAATATCTTCAAGCGAGTTCGTTGATTTCATAGGAGAGAACATGAGACTTGACCGTGTGAAACTCAGCGACGAGGAATCGATTGCAGAGATCATGGAGTTCTATATGGGCGACAACACCTTTGACAGACAGAATTTCATCAGGCAGAATCTTCGGAGCGAGGCTGAACTCGAAGATGTGAACATATAACAATACAATATTATGTGGAGAAAATTTTGCGGATGGTTACTCCGCACTTTGGGATGGACTGCAGTCGATCCGGTAGTCCCGGAAGATAAATGTGTCATTCTCGGAGTCCCTCACACATCATTCTGGGATTTCGTGATTTCATACCTTTATTATACATCAGTCGGCGGAAAGCCATACTGCATGATCAAGGGAGAACTTTTCTGGGGACCGTTAGGATGGCTGCTCAGAAAACTCGGAGGCATCCCTGTCAACAGAAAGAAAGGCAGCAATGTGGCCCTCAGCGTCATCAAGGAGATGAAGGAGAGTAAGGTCGTACACCTGGCTCTTGCTCCGGAAGGCACACGCCAACCTGTTAAGAGATGGAAGACAGGTTTCCACACCATTGCGCGCGAAGTCGGATGTCCGGTGTATCTGGGATATTTCGATTGGGGCACGAAACGTGTCAGCCGTGGTCATAAGGTGGAACTCACCGATGATGCACGTGCAGACATGGCGCGCATCCAGGAAATTTATGAAAACATGCATCTCGTGGGCAAGCACCCGGAGTTGTACGTTACTAAATAAACCTAAACCAATAAATTATGATTCAATTGTACAAACGTATTCACAGAATGCGCGAGAAGTATGTAGATACTATCGCGAAACTCTATGAATACGCAACGACAGTGTACTCGAAGAAACAGTACACCCAGTGGTATGACACAAAGGAGGGCGGTTACACCTACGGTACCTTCAAGACCAAGTGTGACAGCCTCTCAAAAACTCTCACTCAATATGGCATAGGCTCAGGTGACAAGGTGGCAATCCTTTCTCAGAGCATGCCGAACTGGTCAGTTGCCTTTTACAGCGTAACCGTATTCGGACGCATCGCCATCCCGATTCTGCCGGACAGTTCTGAAAATGAGGTGACCAACATCATCAATCACTCGGAATCGAAGGTGATATTCGTATCCCAGAGGCTCAGAGGAAAGATCAGTCAGGAGATTCTCGACAGAATGGTACTTGTCATCGACCTTGACACCTTTGACATAATCAAGGCTGACGAGGACAAGTTCACCTGTGACGGAAAGCCATCAGTACCTACCCCTGATGAAATTGCAACCATCATCTACACTTCCGGCACCACAGGCAGCGCCAAGGGCGTAGTGCTCAGCCACCGCAACCTTACCTCGAATGTGATCACATGCTACCACTCATGCAAGAGGACGGACAAAGACAGATGGCTCTCGATCCTCCCAATGGCTCACACCCTTGAAATGACCCTCAGCATGCTCTATCCTATGTATTGTGGAGCATCGGTATATTATCTGCAAAAGCCGCCTGTACCGTCACTTCTGATGAAGGCGCTCAAGGTCGTCAAGCCTACCACAATGCTCACCGTACCTATGATCATCGAAAAGGTATATAAGGGCAGCGTGCTTCCTACAATAAAGAAGAGCCGCACGCTCACATGGATGAACGAGCACATGAACACCCTTATGTGCCGCATCATCGGTATGAAACTCAAAGCCACATTCGGCGGACACATATCGTTCTACGGCATCGGAGGAGCGAAACTCGACCCTGAGGTTGAGGCTTTCCTGCTCAAGGCCAAATTCCCATACGCCATCGGATACGGACTTACCGAGACCTCTCCGCTTCTCGGCTATTCAATGCACGGATGGAGGGCTGTCGGATCGTTCGGATATCCTGTTTACAACGTGCAGTTGAAACTTCATGACATCAATCCGGAGACCGGAGAGGGTGAAATCGTTGCAAAGGGGCCGAACGTGATGCTCGGATATTATAAGGACCCTAAGCGCACCAAGAGCGTATTCACCGAAGACGGATGGTTCCGCACCAGCGACATAGCCGTGCAGGACAAGAAGGGACGTTACTATATCAAGGGACGCAACAACAACATGATTCTCGGTCCTTCAGGCGAGAACATCTACCCTGAGGAAATCGAGAATGTAATCAACAATGTAGAAGGTGTAAGCGAATCCATCGTCGTTGAAAGGGACGGCAAACTGGTTGCCCTCGTTCAGCCTCAGGACAACTTCATCGAATGGGACAAGGAAAGCGAAGACAAACTCTACGAAAAACTTGACCAGTGGAAAGCAATGCTCCTGAAAGTGACCAACAGAAGTGTCAGCAAGGCTTCTCAGGTAAGTTCTGTGGAGGTGATGAAAGAGCCGTTCGAGAAGACTGCGACACAGAAAATACGCCGTTTCAAATACAAGAATTCGGCTCCTACGGTGGAGGAAGACAAGAAGGAAAAGTAATTTTTTCTGAGAAAATACGGTTTTTACACCAAATTTGTATAGACGTTTCATGACACAATTAAATTATTAGTGGTTATGAAACGTCTTAAATTTTTATTTGGAGCCTCGGCTCTTATTGCTGTCGCATTGACAGCCTCCGGCACATTGAGTGCGCAGGAGAACGGAAACAGGGACATGGACGGCAAGATTGTCCGTGGTCCTTATGAAACTAACAGATTCGGCGACAACTGGTTCATCGGTGTCGGCGGTGGCATCAACCTCTTCTGGAACGAGGGCTATGACGTCAAGATCGGACCGAGCATCGATGCCAACTTCGGTAAATGGTTCACTCCCGCTGTGGGTATGAGAATCGGTTATCAAGGTATCAGCGCACAGGCATGGTCGCCCGAAGCAGGTGTATTGGGGTCAACCCTGAACACGGAAAAGAATAAATATCTCCAGAAATTCGGATATATGTACATCCATGGAGATTTCCTCTGGAATGCATCTGACGGCATCGGAGGATATAAGGAGACCCGATTCTGGGATCTTGTCCCTTATCTCCATGCAGGATTTTTCAGGTCGTATGGTCTGAAAAATGTGGATTTTGACGACAACGAATTTGCAGCAGGTGCCGGTCTCCTCCATCTGCTCAGGCTCACCGACAGACTTGACCTCATCATTGATATGAGGGCTACTGTGGTCAACGGAAGAGTGATAGACAACAGAGGAATAAGCGTCATGCCGACTGTTACTGCGGGACTTGCAGTCGATCTGGGCTGGCCTAACTTCACAAGGACATCTACCATCATTGAAGCAGTGGAGGTTGCCAATCTTGAGCAGACTGCAATACTTGAAGCGTCAATTGCTGCATTGGAGGTGGCAAACATGAATCTTGAACAGCAAAGGACCAAACTGACCAAGGCGAACAAGCAGTTGACTGACGAGAATACGAGACTCAAAGCAATTCCTCAGAAAGACGAGACTGAATTCTTCGAGGACATGACCCCCGCCCATGTGTTCTTTGAGATCGGACAGACAACACTGGGTGAAAGGCAGATGGCTCAGTTGGATTTCCTTGCAAAGAACATCATCAGCAAGGCAGTGGCAGACACTGACATCCTCATTACTGTGATGGGCTCGGCAGACGGCAACACAGGCACGAAACGTCGCAACCAGCATCTGAGCGAGGCTCGTGGAAAATATATATTTGATATTCTCACAACAAAATATGGCATCGCACCGGAGCGTCTGACCATCAAGACTCAGGTTGTGGAGAAGGCTGCAAAGCCGGAACTCAGCAGAGCGGTGGTGTTTACGTTCTGATAAAAACTGCCACGTCAGTCTTTCGCATTCGCTTCAGCGACTTTGTCGATAAGCGAGGAGCGCAGCGACGTGGCAATCTTTAATATACCTTCACCTGAAGTTTAGCATATGCCCTTTCAGCCTTGGCCAGGGCACCGGCGACCGAATCGTCTGTGGCAAGGATGACTCCCACGCGTCTGTGACCGGCAATCTCAGGTTTTCCGAAAAGACGGATCTGCACGCCAGGCTCTTCAAGCACCTGCTCAAGGTTGCAGAACTCATATTCCTTTGTATTTCCCTCAACGACAATCGCCTTAGAAGCCGAAGGGCCATAGAACTTCACATCTGGTATCGGAAGTCCGAGAATTGCACGCGCATGAAGTGAGAACTCGGACATATCCTGAGATATCATCGTCACCATACCAGTATCATGTGGACGAGGAGACACCTCGCTGAATATCACATCGTCTCCCTGCACGAACAGTTCCACTCCGAAAATTCCATATCCGCCGAGGGCATCGGTAATTGCCTTTGCAATAGCCTCCGCCTTCTCGATCGCATCCTGAGACATTGCCTGAGGCTGCCATGATTCACGATAATCACCATCTACCTGATGATGTCCCACAGGTTTCAGATAAGTGGTGCCTGCACAATGACGGACAGTCAGTAGGGTGATCTCATAGTCAAATTTCACAAAACCCTCGACGATGACCTTGCCGCTGCCGGCACGCCCGCCTTCCTGAGAATTTTTCCAAGCCTTGTCGATATCCTCAACAGACTTGACGGTGGTCTGTCCATGGCCTGACGAACTCATCACCGGCTTTACGACACAAGGAATACCTATTTCCTCTACCGCCTTGTCAAACTCCTCACGGGTCTGCGCGAAACGATATGGAGATGTCGGAAGACCGAGGGTCTCCGCTGCAAGACGTCTGATGCCTTCGCGGTTCATGGTCAGCAGAGTGGCATTTGCCGTAGGAATCACATTATAGCCTTCCTTTTCAAGTTCCACCAGTTTATCCGTAGCGATTGCCTCGATCTCAGGGATTATATAATCCGGATTCTCCTCCTTGATGACCGCTTTAAGAGCCTCACCGTCAAGCATTGACAGCACATGACTCCTATGCGCGATATGCATTGCCGGAGCATTGGCATATTTATCCAGAGCCACCACCTCGACTCCATATCTCTGAAGTTCGAGCGCAACTTCCTTTCCGAGTTCTCCTGAGCCGCAAAGAACGGCCTTCTTTCCTGATTTCGTGAATGTAGTACCTATATTTGCCATAATAAACACTATTATTTTCTGCTTTCAATCAACAGTTCACCAAGTTCCTTGATGTCACGGACTATAAGGTCCGGTGGGAAAAATTCAGGAGCCGGATTGGTCCTGGCATCCTCAGCAACCTTTTCAGCCGTTTCAAGAGTAGTTTCGCCCGAAAGGACAAGAACACCGAAGGCTCCGGCATTATGAGCCATGGCTGTGTCCGTATATATCCTGTCACCCACCATCGCTATCTCGTCCGGCCGCAATCCATGTCTGTCAAGGATACCTTTAAGCATATTAGGATCTGGTTTTCCAAGCGTTATATCCGGCTGGCGGCCTGTAGCATGCTCGATGCACTTGCAGATGGATCCGCAGTCAACCAGCACGACCTTCTGATCCGTAGGACACACACGGTCCGGATTGGTTGCAATATACGGAACACCCTGAGAAGCCCACCACGAAGCGCGACAGAGACGGGAGTACTCCAAGGTCATATCAAAAGCCACCACAAGCACATCCGGAACATCGTCCGGATCGTCGGCACATGATTCGAATCCTGCCTTCTCGAACTGAGAGATCATGCTCGGAGTACCAAGAAGGAAAAGTCTGCGGGCCTGAGGATAATGAGCCTTTATATAGTCTATGGCCGCCAAGGAAGTAGTGTACATATTTTCCTCACCTGCCTCAATGCCAAGTCCTTCCAGTTTCTTGAGATAATCGGCGACAGACTTTGACGGATTGTTGGTCAGGAACGAATATCCTATACCGTTATCAGTCATCCTGGCGAGAAAATCCTTGGTAAAAGGAAAGAGAGTGCTGCCAAGATAGATGGTACCATCCATATCAAGGGCGACATGCCTGATCTTGGAGAGAGACTCCCTCAACTGAGGAGTCAGGGAATCATTATGGTTATTCATGCTATTTATCCTCCTGAATGATTCTGTTCAATTTCTCATAACCGTCGGACGGTGCGTTCCACATCGCGCCGATAACCAATGCTCCTGCTATTCCAAAGAGGATTGCCACTTTGAATACCGAATCCCATCCGCCAGTATCAGCCATTGCACCGAACAGGACACCGGAGACTACTGACGATGCATATCCGAAAATTCCTACAATACCGTTGCCGGTTCCTGCCGCATGCTTGGTTGCCTGCTGAGAGGCGCAAACTCCATAAAGTGCCTGAGGTCCATAGATAAAGAAGGCAGAAACCACAAGGAATATGAATGACAGCACGACTGAACTGCTCTTCCAGAAAAGGAAGAACGCAAGGGTCGCGAATACAATACAGAAGAAACATGTCCTGTGGGCCTTGCTCTTGAAAAGTTTGTCTGAAAGCCATCCCGCCAGAAGCATTCCCAAGGTGCCGCCGATAATCTCTGTAGTAGCGAGCAATCCGCCGGCCTGCGCTATATCCATACCCTTCTCCTCTGTCAGAAATGAAGCGCCCCAATCCAGAATCGTCAGACGGATCACATAAATACAGAAGTTCGAGAGCGCGATGATCCATATATAAGGATTGGCAAACACCATCTTGTTGATGATCCTCTTGTATTTTGCCCCATCGATATTTTCAAGCGGATTGACCTCATCAGACTTTGCTTCAGGACTGTCTGTCATCTTTTCGACCGGAGGCAGACCGACCTCTGAAGGATCGTCCTTAAGACCCAACCACAACAGAGGCACGCCCACAAGAGCGATCAGTGCCGGAACTAAGAAACAGAGATACCAGGCACTGTATCCGAAATGATCCAGAAGGAATCCGCACATAGCCACTACCACTCCGGCACCGATTGTATGCGAGACATTCCAAATCGACTGCTTGGTTGCCAATTCCTTAGGCTTGATCCAATGTGCAAGCAGACTTACACATGGAGGCACTCCCATTCCTTGAAGATAACCATTGAGTACCCATAGGGAACCGATGAGATATACAAGACCTAAGGTAGCCTTTCCTTCCGCATCCAGAAGGTTGAGCATTCCGTTGAGTTTAGGGCTGAAACATATCACGAGATTCACGATACAGGTCAGCAGAAGACCTAATGACATTATCTTCTTCTTGCTGAAACGGTCAACGAGCAATCCGTTGACAAAACGTGAAAAGCCATAAATCAGACTGTGCAATGTAAGAAAAATACCGAGTTGGGTCTTGGAGATGCCAAGTTCTGCCTCCATGGCAGGAATCGCCATACCGAGATTCTTTCTCACAAAATAGAAGAGAGCGTAGCCCACCGACAGGACAATGATTGTGCGCCACTCCCAATAACGGTACTTTTTAACTAAACTGTTCATACAGGGTTACATATTCTTAAAATCTTACAAATATACTCAAAAAATAGATATGTAAAACTATTACTTTGACAGAGCCGCCAGTTCAGTGTCGATCCTGATCTTGTCGATTATCGCACATACAATCTGCATCGTCCGGCTGCCTTCTGTGTAATCGGTCGGAGTGATGAAGTTGACGCGCTGCTGCCTCAGAAGTTTCCTGGCAACATTGGTCTTCTTCTTGTTGGCAGGATCATAGACCGCGATGGAATGTCCACCGAACATCTTCACAATCTTCATGCACGGCACATCAGTCTCACCGTCACCCATATATATCATATTCGGGAAAGGGATTCTCTTGTTGTCCTCCGCCTGGCTCTCATTGACCTTCTTGTTGTCCCTGACGCTCAGGATACCCTTGTTGATCTTGAAGAGGAACTGAGTCTTGGCCGTATAATCGACAGCCACTCCCGGCCAGACGGCCTCCCCTTCTTCATTATATATAAAGGAGCATGCAAATATACGCTTGAACTCCTTGGCAATGGCAGTTCCTTCAATCATTGAGGTCAGTCCCGATGAATTGATATAATGCTCGACCTTCACTCCCCTGCTCCTGCCGTATGCATTGATATGGCTGAACCACTGGAGCACACCGTCATAAAGTTCCACCTGCGCACCGAAACGCTTGAAGTCCTCACGACGGAGTTTGATGCCGGCCTTGCGAGCCTCATCGAACATAAGTTTCATATAACTGAGGATGTTGCTGGCGTCCTGTCCCGAAGCGATATCGTCACTTTCCTGCCAGAACTCCTGGGGTTTCTTTCCGATGGCCTGGATGAAACCGAATTCCTGCATGTTTCCTGGAGAGAGTGTGCCGTCAAAGTCATAGACAAGGGCAACAATAGGAGTCTTTCGTCTGCTCATAGATGTATTGTTTTATATAAAATCGCCACAAAAACGGACGTTTCGCCACAAAGATAGCAAATCCCGTATGTATATATACATATTTAATTACTTTTGCGTCGAATTTTTAAAAACGAAACAGCAATGCACTATCTAGCAAGACTTGAACAAGCAATCAAGAACAACTGGGAGCGTCCGGCAGTGGCAAACTTCCGCAGCGAATCATTTACTTTCGGACAGATGGCAGAAAGAATCGAAAGACTGCACATCTTCTTTAGAAATATCGGATTGAAAAAGGGTGACAAAGTGGCTCTCTGTGCAAAGAACTCTGCACGCTGGGGAATCACATTCTTCGCAGCCAACACTTATGAGGCAGTGCTCGTACCTATCCTCGCAGACTTCCATCCGGACAGCGTAAATTCGCTCGTGGATCATTCTGAAAGCGTTGTTCTGCTGACTGACACAGACATCTGGAACAAACTCGACATTACAAAAATGCCTACCGTCAAAGTAGTCATTTCATCCAGCGATTTCAGTCTGCTTTATGCCGCTGATGAAAGCATTCAGAAGGCACATGACAGTGTCGATAACGACTTCGCGGCAGCATATCCTGAGGGATTCAAGCCGGAACACGTATGCTACCCTACCGACAACGAGAAGGATCTTGCAATCATAAACTACACATCAGGTACCACAAGTGCTCCTAAGGGCGTAATGCTCAGATACGAGTGCCTCAGCGAAAATGTTACATTCGGACAGAAGAGACTTACATCATACCCTGAAGACAAGATTGTCTCCATGCTTCCTATGGCTCACATGTACGGAATGATGTTCGAGTTGATCTACCCTCTCTGCGGAGGATCTTCAATATATTATCTCGGCAAGACCCCTACACCGGCGCTTCTCCTTGGAGCGATGGCAGAAATAAAACCTTACCTCGTGATTACTGTGCCTCTTGTTATGGAGAAGATCTTCAAGAGCAAGGTGGCACCTGTGGTAAACAAGCCGCTGATGAAGGTCCTTTGTGCAATACCAGGACTCAACCAGATCATCTTCAAGAAGATACGCAAGACTCTTCTGAACGCATTCGGAGGCAATATCCGCGAGATCGTGATGGGAGGTGCAGCGCTGAACCCTGACGTAGAGAAATGGTTCAGAAGATTCAAACTTCCTTTCACCGTAGGTTACGGTATGACAGAAGCGGCTCCTCTGCTCGCTTACGAGGACTGGTGGGAATTCGCTTCAAAGTCCTGCGGAAAGGCTGTGGACAGCGTTGAAGTGCGTATAGACTCAGAGGATCCTTACAACAAGGTCGGAGAGATCCAGGCAAAAGGAAACAGCATAATGAGCGGATATTACAAGAACGAAGAGGCGACTGCCGCTGCATTCACAGAAGACGGATGGATGCGTACAGGAGACCTCGGACTTCTTGACAAGAAAGGCAATATCTATATCAAGGGCCGCAGCAAGAACATGATTCTCTCTGCAAACGGACAGAACATCTATCCTGAGGAGATCGAGGCAGTTGTGAACAACCAGCCGTATGTGGTAGAGTCCGTTGTAATCGCACGCGGTGCAAAGATCGTCGCTCTGGTCTATATGGACAGCGACAAGATGAAGACTGAAAACGTAAACCTTGATGAGTACAAGGCCACCATGATGGCAGAAATCAATTCAGCCATGCCTGCATACAGCAAGGTGAACCTTATCGAGGTGATGGAACAGCCGTTCGAGAAAACTCCAAAGATGAGTATCAAGAGATTTATGTATAAATAAAACCTTTAGGTACTATTCCTAAACCGCAGGGGCAGCAAAGGCGCAAGTCTTTCTGCCCCTATTTTTATCTGTTCGACCCTGTCATGTCGAGCAACATCTCTCTGTCATGTCAAGCAACATCTCCCTGTCATGTCGAGCGAAGTCTCTCTGTCATGTCGAGCGAAGTCGAGACATCTATCTTTAAAAATCTGTATATTTGCATACAAATGAGAAACCGATGAAAAGGATTATTTCAATGTTCATCCTCATTATCGCATCATGTGCAGTAATGAGTGCAAGAAAGGTCGGCCCTAAAGAGGTTGAATTCCGGGAGTATTTTCCATATAAGTATGAAGTCCGCGCCGGATGGGGCGGATATCCTTCGTATGACGCAGATTGTTTCAGCGAGGGGATGTTCTGGAGGATGGCCAAATATGACCGCGAGACTGCCGGACATGGAGATGCACCTGAATTGAATCACATGTACGGTACCACCGGTGGTGCAGACTATATGACAGGATTCATGTCAGCCGAATTCAGTTTCAACTTCAGACATTGGTTCTCACTGGCAATCGAGGCCGGTTTCAACGGCATGTGGGGCAACACCTACGACAAATATGACGGTCAACGCATCGGTACTGCAAGAGGTGTTTCATTCGCAATAATGCCGCACGCACGTATCTACTGGGTGAACAGGAAATATGTCAGATTCTACACAGGGTTTGGTCTTGGTGTCGCTCTCGGAAAATATGACGGATACTTCGAAGTATATCCGAGCGCACAGTTCTCCCCTGTCGGACTTACTGCCGGAAAGAAAGTGTTCTTCTTCGCCGAGGGGTCGGTAGGAACTGCATATATGGGAGGAAAATTCGGAGTCGGATATAGGTTTTAATCGAAACATATAAAATCGTACAGCATGAAACGGATAATATATATTTTTATTTCAGTAGCAATCGTGGCCTCATGTCGGGTAGGTGATCCGGAAGTTGAGACCACAAGTGCAGAAGAAATCATTTCCTATACCATGGATAAACTCAACAAGTGCGTCTGCATACCGGCAGAAATCTTGAGCGCTTCAATCGATCTGGACAGTTTCCTGAAACTTCCGGACGAAGAGAGGAGCGTAGAAAAGATGAATGGCCGTCATGTCGCATATCTCGGTGAGGACACCTACAGAATAACTGACGAGAAGATAAATATGGATTTCGCTGTTTTTACAGATGGGAAATCACTATGTACAGAGGGCGTGAAATGGAAATTTTCGAAAATTGTGGTCAGATATCTCTCATTTGATTACTACTATGACAAAAACTCCGTACATGGATACAGTAGTTTCTCATACAAGGAAGGAGGCGAGATCGAAGCGACAGACATGACCGACAAGACTTGGACATTCATGCCAAAGGAAGACATCGAGGCCACGCTTCAGCAGGTACCTTCTGATTCTCTGCATTGCTGGCTTGTCAAAGCCCGCTGCTCCGACAAAGGGGAAAACGGATTGTCATCAGTTTCCGTCACTTCAGAAGAAGGCATGACTGTACGAGAGGTCAAGGATTTCTTTTCACAAGAGACAGAATTTGTTTTGAGTGGAAAATTCTGTACAGACATCTATAAAGGAGAGGATAAGATCGATTACTGCGTGTGTCAGTTCCGTCCGGGATTCAGCACATCCTACACTCTCAGCAGATGATTTTGTCAGTCGCGACTGACGATTTGTCATATTTCAGCAAGTGGAACATATTTTGACTATATCAGGTCGCCCGTAAGGACGACCTTTTTTGTCATTAATGCAAATATGTATAAAACAAAATAATTATGTCAACAACAGGTAAAATTGGAGTAACGACCGAGAACATTTTTCCGGTCATCAAGAAATTTCTTTATTCCGACCACGAGATATTCCTGAGGGAACTCGTGGCAAATGCAGTGGATGCGACCCAGAAGATGAAGGCCCTTGCTGCATCCGGAGAGTTTGCCGGCGAACTGGGAGAACTGGCTGTGCGCATTGAACTTGACGAGAAGAAAAAGACTCTGAAGGTGATTGACAGCGGTATAGGTATGACAGCCGAGGAGGTGGAGAAATACATCAACCAGATCGCCTTTTCATCAGCAGGAGAATTCCTGGAAAAATATAAGGACCAGCTCAGCAGCATCATCGGACATTTCGGACTCGGTTTCTATTCTGCGTTCATGGTTGCGGAGAAAGTGACCATCGAAACCCTATCATGGAAAGAGGGAGCAAAGGCTGTCAAGTGGACCTGCGACGGTTCCCCTGAATACGAAATGACAGAGTGTGACAAAGCCGACAGAGGTACGGTGATCACTCTTTACATCGCAGACGACGAGAAGGAGTTTGCCGAGAAAAACCGCATTTCAGGTCTTCTGAACAAGTATTGTAAGTTCATGCCAGTGCCTGTTATCTTCGGAAAGGAGCAGGAGTGGAAGGACGGCAAATATGTTGACACAGACAAGGACAATGTGATCAACAAGATCGAGCCTCTGTGGGCCCGTAAGCCTGCGGATCTTACGGACGAGGATTACAAGGAGTTCTACAGGGCACTCTACCCTATGGGAGAAGAGCCGCTGTTCCATATCCACCTGAATGTGGACTACCCTTTCAACCTTACGGGTATCCTCTACTTCCCTAAGATCAAGAACAATGTCGAGATCTCACGCAACAAGATCCAGCTCTACTGCAATCAGATGTTCGTGACCGACTCTGTAGATAACATCGTCCCTGACTTCCTGACACTTCTTCATGGAGTGATCGACTCACCTGATATTCCTCTGAATGTGTCACGAAGTTATCTGCAGAGCGATGCAAACGTGAAGAAGATATCGACCTATATCACAAAGAAGGTGGCAGACCGTCTTGAGGAGATATTCAAGAACGAGCGCGAGCAGTTGGAAGAGAAATGGGACAACCTCAAACTCTTCATCGAATATGGAATGCTGTCAGACGAGAAATTCTGCGACAGGGCTCTCAAATTCTGCCTGTTGAAGAACACCGAAGGAAAGTATTTCAGCATTGAAGACTATAAGAAGGCTATTGAAGGAGAGCAGACCGACAAGGACAAGAAGGTTGTGTTCCTTTATGCGACAGACCTCGAGAGCCAGTATTCATTCGTAGAGGCTGCGAAAAACAAAGGCTATGATGTGCTTCTGCTGGACTGCCAGCTTGACAGCCACTTCGTGAACCTGCTGGAGACAAAGGTCGAGAATGCACGTTTCGCACGAGTTGACTCCGACAGTATCGATAACCTCATACCGAAGGAGGACAAGATAAAGCCTCAGATGTCAGAGGCTGAACAGGAGGATCTTTCAGTGATTTTCCAGGCGGTGCTTCCGAAGGAGAACCAGTATTTCGTGCAGGCAGACAACCTCGGCGCTACTGCTGCTCCTATCCTCATCACTCAGAGCGAGTTCATGAGACGCTACCGTGAGATGTCAGCAATGGGCGGAGGAATGAATTTCTACGGAGAAATGCCTGCGATGTACAATATCACGGTCAATATGGAGAATCCGCTTGTTGCGCGTATCATGGAGGCAAAGGCTGCAGATGTTGCACCTGCCGCAGTGATTCCGGACGCAGCATCCGACGCTTCAGAAGAGGCCAAGAGAACCGTGACTGAGGCTCAGGAGACCGCTGCAGCAGAGCATAAGAGTGCGTTGGAGGCGTTTGCCGGTGACAATGAGATTCTCAAGCAGATCACTGATCTGGCACTTCTTGCCAACGGTATGCTCAAGGGCAAGGAACTCAGCGATTTCATTGCACGCAGCGCCAAGGTTGTGGAGGATGCTTATCTGAAATAGGACGTCACTCCGAGCGGAGCGGCAGTATATAACTGTCATTCCGAGCGGAGCGGCAGCGGAGTCGAGGAATCTCTATCTGATCAGATTCAGGAATTCGTTGCGGGTGCGCTCATCGCGGAGGAAAATACCACTGAAGGCCGATGTAGTGGTCACTGCATTGGCCTTTTGCACACCGCGAAGAGTCATACAGGTGTGGGAAGCCTCAATGACGACAGCAACCCCGAGCGGCTGAAGAGTATCCTGGATACAGTCACGGATCTGAGTGGTAAGCCTCTCCTGAACCTGAAGGCGACGTGCAAAAGTCTCCACGACACGGGCAATCTTGCTCAGACCGGTGATGGTACCGTTGGGAATATATGCCACGTGCGCCTTTCCGATAAACGGCATTACATGATGTTCACAGGTTGAATACAGTTCGATATCCTTGACAAGGACCATCTGCTGGTATTCTTCCTTGAACATAGCGCTGCGAAGTATCTCGGCACCATCCTGCTGCGAACCGTGTGTAAGGAACTGCAAGGCTTTGGCGACACGCTCCGGAGTCTTCACAAGTCCCTCTCTATCAGGGTCTTCGCCAAGAAGTTCAAGGATAGCCTTATAGTGCTCTGCTATTGCGGCCGTTGTCTGCTCATCGTATATTTCTTCCTTTGTGTAAGCCATTTCGCATAATTTTTGTGCAAAATTAGCAAAAAGAACGGCATTATAGATTTTTTTGTCTATATTTGCCGCCCCGAAATTGAGCAAAAAGGCTTATATATTGATTACTAATAATTTAAACGCATAGACTATGTATTGGACATTGGAACTTTCAACATGGCTTGAGGATGCCCCATGGCCTGCTTCAAAAGAGGAACTCATCGACTACGCAACCCGTTCAGGAGCACCTCTCGAAGTTGTGGAAAACCTCGAAGAACTTGAGGAGGACGGCGAAATCTACGAGAGCATCGAGGACATCTGGCCAGACTACCCGTCAAAAGACGATTTTCTGTGGAACGAGGAGGAGTATTAAGATGCTAAACCGCACCACAGGTGCTTGAAACATCGAAATAAACTTACTACAGACACCTTTCGGGGTGTCTTTTTTGTATCGGGAGGTGTCGTCCGGGAAACGGGGCCGAAACCCGGATGAGAAGCGGGAAACGGACGTGTCGTCCGGGAAACGGGGCCGAAACCCGGATGAGATGCGGGAAACGGAAGCGTCGTCCGGGAAACGGGGCCGAAACCCGGATGAGAAGCGGGAAATGATGTGCGCCCCTTTTGTTGGACGGTTTAACTTTTATTTATTTTCGGCTCGTGGCACAGAGCAAGCGGAGCAGCCCTTGGGCTGAGCTGCGGAGCTTGCTCTGAGCGGCTGGCTGGCGTATTTGCC
>SUYM01000014.1 GCA_015060455.1 Bacteroidales bacterium | reverse complement strand
ATCATATCTCAAGGCGTGTGTGAACTATCTGACTCTCAGCGGAAAGAAATTCGGCTCGGATCCATGCGACTGTCTGCTTGACGCCGAGACCGCAGCATATCTTCGTGGCGTTGCAGAGTCAGTCGTTTTGAAATAATCCGCATACATATAATGCAAAAAATCCTCAAAACAGGCCGTTTTGAGGATTTTTCATAGTCGTTGTTGCCTTACAGGCTCTTCGGTCTCATCTGAGGGAAGAAGAGTACGTCCTGGATGGTAGGGGAGTTGGTCATGAACATTGTCAGACGGTCGATACCCATTCCAAGTCCTGATGTAGGAGGCATACCGTATTCGAGTGCGCGTACGAAGTCCATATCGATGAACATCGCCTCGTCGTCTCCCTTGTCCTTCAGTTTGAGCTGATCCTGGAAACGCTCGTACTGGTCGATAGGGTCGTTGAGCTCACTGTATGCATTCGCAAGTTCCTTACCGCATACGAAAAGCTCGAAACGCTCTGTCAGTTCCGGGTTGCTGCGGTGACGCTTTGTCAGCGGCGACATCTCCACAGGATAGTCTGTGATGAATGTAGGCTGAACGAGGTGCTTCTCGCAGTACTCTCCGAAGATGGCGTCGATGAGCTTGCCCTTTCCGAATGAAGGGTCAGTCTCCACATGGAGCTTCTTGCATGTCTCGCGGAGCTCTTCCTCGCTCATTCCTGCAACATCGACTCCTGCATATTCCTTGATGGCCTCAAGGATAGGGAGGCGGCGGAACGGCGGCTTGAAATCGACCTGATTCTCACCGATAGTGACCTCTGTCTTGCCATGGAGCTTGAGTGCGATCTTCTCAAGAAGTTTCTCCACGAACTCCATCATCCAGATGTAGTCCTTGTATGCCACATAGATCTCCATGCAGGTAAACTCTGGGTTGTGGGTCTTGTCCATACCCTCGTTACGGAAGTCCTTAGCGAACTCATACACTCCGTGGTATCCTCCGACGATGAGCCTCTTCAGATAGAGCTCATTTGCGATTCTCAAATACAAAGGAATATCGAGAGCATTGTGATGGGTGATGAACGGACGCGCCGTGGCACCGCCCGGGATGCTCTGGAGAATAGGGGTCTCCACCTCAAGGCAGCCTGCTTCGTTGAAATACTCACGCATGGTCGCCACGATCTGGCTTCTCTTGATGAATGTATCGCGTACCTGAGGATTTACGATAAGATCGACATATCTCTGACGGTATTTAAGTTCAGGATCAGAGAAAGCGTCGAACACCTCTCCGTCCTTCTCCTTCACGATAGGAAGCACGCGCAGAGACTTGCTCAGAAGCGTAAGTTCCTTTGCGTGGATGGAAAGTTGGCCGGTCTTTGTGATGAATGCGAATCCCTTGATGCCCACGATGTCACCGATGTCAAGAAGTTTCTTCCATACGGTGTTGTACATTGTCTTGTCTTCGCCAGGGCAGATCTCATCGCGGTTTACATAGATCTGGATACGTCCTGTCTCGTCCTGGAGTTCACCGAATGAGGCGGCTCCCATGATACGTCTTGACATGATTCGTCCGGCTATGACCACGTCCTGGAAATTGCCTGCAGCCTCGTCATATTCGGCCTTTACCTGTGCTGCAGACGTGTTGATTGGGTAGAGCGCAGCCGGATAAGGCTCGATCCCGAGTTCTCTGAGTTTCGCGAGCGATTCTCTTCTGAAAAGCTCCTGCTCGTTGAGGTCCATAATACTCATAGTATCTGTATTTTAGTTATATCATTTTACAAATCGTGCAAAATTAACAAAAAAATCCATATCTTTGTAGGATATGGCGGTAAATAAGATATGGAAATTGCGCGAAGGCGCTGATGCTGAGAATGTAAGGCAACTTTCTTCTGAACTCGGGGTGGATCCGGTGCTTGCGGAACTTCTGGTGCAGAGGGGTGTGCATACATTCGAGCAGGCACGTGCCTTCTTCCGTCCGAGTCTGGATGACCTGCACGACCCGTTCCTTATGACAGATATGGATAAGGCGGTCGAAAGGGTGCATGAGGCTGTTGTAAGAGGAGAGAGGATACTTGTCTATGGCGACTATGATGTCGATGGCACGACTGCCGTATCACTGGTATATTCATTCCTTCACAATCTCACCCGTCATATAGATTTCTATATCCCTGAAAGGTATGATGAGGGTTATGGCGTGTCATATAAAGGCATAGACTGGGCAGCCGAAAATGGGTTCTCCCTCATCATAACCCTCGATTGCGGCATCAAGGCGAACGAGAAGGTCGAATATGCCCGAGAGAAAGGGATAGACATGATCATCTGCGACCACCATCTTCCGGAGAACGAACTGCCGAAGGCTGTTGCTGTCCTTGACCCCAAGAGGGAGGACTGCTTCTATCCGTTTGATGACCTTTCGGGCTGCGGTGTAGGCTTCAAGTTGGTTCAGGCCTATTCTCAGAAATACGGCATTCCTTTTGAGACCTTGACCCCGCTGATGGATCTCCTGGTGGTAAGTATTGCTTCCGACCTTGTAACAGTCGTTGGCGAGAACAGAATACTGGCACATTACGGTCTGAAACAACTCAACAGCAGTCCTCGTGAGGGCCTTCTTGCCATGATCCAACTTTCGGGTCTTGAACCGGGACATCTGACCATAGACGATATAGTTTTCAAGATCGGTCCGCGCATCAATGCCGCCGGTCGTATGGAGAGCGGCCGTATGGCGGTGGATCTGCTCACGGCAAGAAGTGTGAGTGACGCCGTACGCATCGGCAACGCCATAAATGAACATAATAACGAAAGGAAGAACATTGACCGTCGCATCACTCAGGAAGCATTGGAGATGGTGGAGTCAGGAAGGCGTTTTGACAAAGCCAATCCTAAGGCGGGTGGTTGTCTTTCTTCGGACAAGGCTACGATCGTATATAATCCCGAGTGGCACAAGGGCGTCGTGGGTATCGTCGCTTCCCGTCTGGTTGAGGCGTATTATAAGCCTACAATCGTGTTCACGATGTCCCAGGGAGGACTTGTGACCGGCTCGGCGCGAAGTGTGCACGGGTTCGACCTCTATGATGCCATTGAAAGTTGTGCAGACCTTCTGGAAAATTTCGGCGGCCATCTTTATGCGGCAGGTCTGACATTGAAGGAGGAAAATATAGACGAATTCTGCAGGAGGATAGAAAAGCATATATCAGGAAAGATCATTCCTGAAATGCAGATGCCTGTCGTTGACATCGACACCATGCTGAACTTCTCGCAGATCACTCCAAAGTTCCTGCGCATCCTCAAACAGTTCCAGCCTTTCGGTCCGGGCAACAGCGCTCCGGTGTTCCGTACTGACAATGTATATGACAACGGTATGGGACGCAAAGTGGGAGCGGAAGGAGGTCACCTGAAACTGGAACTCATCCAGGAGTCACAGCCATATCATCACATATCTGCCATCGCATTCAATATGGCGGACTATTTCGACCACATCAAGGCCGGCAACCCGATCGATGTATGCTATTGCATCGTGGAGAATTTCTATCGTGGTTCATCCACCACCCAACTCCGCGTGAAGGACCTTCGCGAGAGGGACGAACTGCTGTAATTTCTTTTTTAGTTTTTGGTATGGCGGAAATCTGCCGGACGGGGTGAAAAGTGTTGCACCGGATGACAATTGTCAGTAATTTAGCGCTCGTAAATGAGACCGCTCCGACACCGGAATGTCAGACTTGAATGTCAGATCTGGGAGGGGCAAAACATAATGTGGTTTTATGAAAGGCAATCAGCAGTTGAAGGCAGCCTGGGAGTTTGTGGAGAATACAGGCAAGAGCGTGTTCCTGACAGGTAAGGCGGGGACGGGAAAGACTACATTTCTGCGTGAGGTGGTCGAATCTTCGAGCAAGAGGGTGGTTGTGGTGGCGCCTACGGGTATCGCTGCCATCAATGCCGGCGGAGTGACCATACATTCGTTCTTCCAACTGCCCCTGCATCCCTATATACCCGGAGTCAAGATCGAGTCCAAGTTCGCTTTCAGCAAGGAGAAGCGCAGCATAATCAAGACCATAGACATTCTCGTGATAGATGAAATCAGCATGGTCCGCAGCGACCTTCTTGATGCGGTGGATTCTGTGCTGAGACGTTTCCGCGACCGCAACAGGCCTTTCGGCGGAGTGCAACTGCTGATGATAGGAGACCTCCAGCAGTTGACTCCCGTGGTGACCGATGAGGAGGCAGCCCTGCTCAGTAATTATTATACAACCCCATATTTCTTCGGCAGTCGTGCTCTTGCAGCAGTGGATTATGTGACGATAGAGTTGAAGCAGGTCTATCGTCAGCAGGACGAGCAGTTCATATCCATACTCAATGCCGTACGTGCCGGCCGCCCTTCCCGACAGGTGATCGATTCGCTGAATGCCAGATATATGCCCGAGTTCACACCTGACCCGCAGGAAGGATATATAAGGCTGACGACCCATAACAATACGGCCAATTCATATAATCAGCAGCAACTGGACCTTATCGAAGAGCCTCTTCATAGGTTCGAGGCGGAGATAAGCGGCACCTTCCCTGAATATTCCTATCCCACCGAGGTGTGTCTGGAACTGAAAAGGGGAGCGCAGGTGATGTTTGTCAAGAATGATCCGTCGTCCGAGAGGCGGTATTATAACGGCAAGATAGGTCATGTGGAGGAAGTGCTTGAAGATGTGATACTTGTCAGATGTCCCGATGAGGATGAACTCATTGCCGTGGAACAGTTGGAGTGGGAGAACAGCAAGTATGTCATCAATGAGCAGACTCAGGAGATGGAGACCCAGGTGCAGGGCGTATTCAGACAATATCCGCTGCGCCTTGCCTGGGCAATAACCATCCACAAAAGCCAGGGACTCACCTTTGACAAGGCTATAATTGATGCGGCTGCATCCTTTGCTTCCGGACAGGTGTATGTGGCTCTCAGCCGCTGCCGCACCCTGGAAGGCATGGTCCTGGCGACACCTCTGCGTCAGAGTTCAGTAATCACGGACCTTCGTGTCGAGGATTATATTCAGGGGCAGGATCAGGCGGCAGAGGACAGCCTCGGCAGGCTTGAAGCCATCAAGCAGGAATATTTCTGTCAGTTGCTCGGGGATATGTTCGATTTCACAAATCTGGCTTATCAGCAGAAACGTATGCTTGCCGTGTGCAAGGATTTTCCGTCAGGAAGCGTTGTGGGACTGGCCCAGAAGCATAATGATATATTGAACGCGCTTGGTCAGAAGGTAGTTCCGGTGGGGCAGAAATGGAGGCATATTGTAGCAGGAAAGTCATACGATGAACTGTGCGGCGAGGAGTTCAACCACCGTATAAGGAACGGCTGCTGGTATTTCCTGAACGAACTGGATGCAGCATACGGAGATTTCCTCGACAAGATGAAGGATATAAAGGCCGAGAACAAGGACCTCCTGAAACGCTACGGTAATATATGGTCTGACCTGCATCTCGAACTTGAAACCATACGCCACCTTCTGAAATCCATGTCAAGTCAGGACTTTTCGACCGAGGCTTTCCTGCGTGCGCGTCAGAAGGCCGTCTATGAGGCTTCGGGATTTGTGCCCAAGGAATTGAAGACCTCCGGTGGCAGGACGTCCGCGGGCAAGGCTTCCGGGAAAGCATCCAAGGCCGCCTCTAAACTGGAGAAGCCCAAGAAGGAGGACACGCGGCAGATAACCTTCAAACTATATAAGCAGGGACTTTCCGTTAAGGAAATAGCCCAGGAACGTGATCTGCATCAGCGCACGGTCCACAGCCATCTGGCCCGCTACGTCGCCCAGGGTGCCATCCCGCTCTCCGATTTTGTCTCGGATGACAAGGCCGAAGCCATCATGGAAGTTGTCTCGCAGGTAGGCACCCTCAGCGGTCTTGCCGCCATCAAGCAAGCCTGCCCCGACGGCATCTCCTACGAAGACATCACCATGGTCATCGCCTCAATGGAAGTGGAAGGGTGAAACTTACAGCGAGGAAGGTCGTGCAAGAAAGTTTATCAGATATTGTCCCAAAGGAATTGGATAATCACGCATATTTGTTGCGCGTAAACATCATTTTTTTTACAAAAGTGTTGTTTGTGCGCAACACTTTTAATATCTTTGACTCATAAAAATATGAAGATATGGACGCTTTATTCAGAAAACACGACAGACTTTTGGCAAATACATCAATGAAGATCATTCGCGAAAAGATAGATCAGATTCATTGGAATGCGCAGATTATAAGCATTATGGGGCCAAAAGGTGTGGGAAAATCTACTCTTATCAAACAGCATCTCAAGCAGAACTACCTGCCTGGTGACCGAAGCGTTCTTTATTGCTCGGCGGACACCGTCGATTTCTCTACAAGAACATTGGTTGGACTCGCAGAGGAGTTTCATATACATGGTGGAGATCTCCTTGTAATTGATGAAATACATAAATACAAGCCGGGAACAACGGACTGGAGCCGCGAGGTAAAAGAAATATATGAACTCTTCCCATCCCTAAAACTCATTGTAAGCGGTTCGTCTCTTCTTCAACTAAGAGAGGGCGATGCGGATCTTTCACGTCGTGCCATTAAATATACCATGCCCGGGCTATCATTCCGCGAATCACTGAAATTCTATCATGGTCTGGACTTTCCAAAATGGACTTTGGAAGATATTTTGTCACGTCCATACGAATTGTGGGAGGCTGTAACATCCAAGTGTAAGCCTATCGTACTTTTCAAAGAATATCTCGAAAAAGGCTACTATCCGTTCCTGCTTGAGGGGGAAGACGAATACTATACTCGTATTGAACAGGTGGTCAACTATATCATAGAAACTGAATTGCCACAAATCTGTAATGTAGATGTCTCCAACATACGAAAGATCCAGGCATTGGTAAAACTCATTGCGGAAGAAGTTCCGTTCGAACTCAATGCAAACAAACTGGCCGGATCATTGGAAATAGGTCGAGACACAGTGGTGGAATATCTTAAATACCTTGGCGATGCCAAAGTATTTAATCTGCTCTATTCCGACAAAAAGAAGATGGGCAAACTATCTAAACCGGATAAAATATATATGGAGAATCCTAACTTTCTCCACGCCTTGGCTCCGGGTAAAGTCGCCATAGGAACAGCCAGAGAGTGCTTTGCCATAAACAGTCTGGCAGAATGTCATCGAGTGGAATATGGAAAGACGCAAGGTGATTTCAAGATAGATGGCAGGTATACCTTTGAAATTGGTGGCCGAAGCAAAGACTTTTCTCAGATTGCCGGTCTTAAGGATTCATATATCTTTGCTGATGACTGGGATATGCCGGATGGTGCAAAACTACCGCTTTGGATGTTAGGCTTCTTGTATTAAGTATGAAGGGTGAAACTTGACCACTTTGCAGTCATTCGTCAGGAAAGAATCCCTTTTGATGTGGAATCAGAAAGGCAAGCCTGCCCAGACGGCATCTCCTACGAAGACATCACCATGGTCATCCATTCCCAAATCAGGATAACTTGAATTGTATATCCGCCTTCTTCTATAATTTCGCTTTCATGGTCAGTGATCAAGAAAATGTTATCGCATTTTGTTGCTTTGGCTCCGGCTATACATCCTCTGATTTCGCGTCTTCTGGTTTTCTCGTTGGAGATGTCGTAACTGACCTGATATATTGCCAGTGTCTTGTTACCGTCGCAGACAACAAAGTCTGTTTCTGCACTTCTGCCTTGATAGTAGTATATGTCATTGCCGGTTCCGGCTTTTCTGCGGAGAAGTTCCAGATAAACGATGGTTTCCAGTCTCCATCCAAGGTTCTCTCCCGTGAACGCATTCTCCCGCTTATCCATAAAAGCCACGTCGATGGCGTAGGATTTTTCATTTCTTGCTCTCTCGCGGCTTTTTGACGAGTACTTGCTTATGGTTGATATCAGGTAAGTCTGATTCAGGTACATAAGGTAATTGCCAAGAGTGCGTTCGCTTTTGATGCCGATGATATTCTGAAGCGTATCTTTGACGATAAGCGTAGGAGTTTCATTCAGAATCTGATGGGCAAGCCTTTTCAATGCATCTATATTGCGTATCTTATAGCGTTTCTGAATATCTTGGCTGATTATGTTGTCTATCAGAGTGCCGATGTATTCTGGTTATAGGTTTTCGGGTGATTTATTGCAATTTGTGACGGGTTATGAGTTCCTCTGCAATCCGGTTGATGCTTTTTCCGTCGGTGTCGATGATGATGTGTGCTGTCCGCTCGTAGGTGGATGAGCGTTGCTTCATTAACTGTGTTATACGTTCTTGTAGTGGATTGCCACGTCGCTTCGCTTCTCGCAATGACGTGAAGGGCTCTGCACCTCGCAATGACGTAGCGTTTACCTCATCCTGAGCAGCAACTGCTGCGTGAGGATCTCTTTGCGCTGCCGTGTCAGCGAGCAGCGGTCTGCCTGCGGTTTCGCACGTGAGATGCTCTATCAGAGTGTCCACTGATGCCCTCAGATACACGCACACAGTGTCCCGGTGCACCATCCTCTCACATGCCGGCGTCATCACCGCTCCACCACCCAGTGCCAGTATCATCTGGGGCCTTTCGTTCGAAGGATGTTCTTGATTTTTACAGGCAGGTGTGCTTGAAGATGGAGAAGACATGCCACCCCCGGCTAGGGGGTGCCCGACCGTAGGGAGGGCGGGGGTCTTCGGAATCTCAAGCACCCTGCCGCCTGTTTCAAGAATATCTTTCAGCGTCTCCTTCTCGATGCGGCGGAACTCCTTCTCCCCATCCGCCTCAAATATCTCCGGAATCGTCCGCCCGCTCCTTGTCTCAATCTCCGCATCAAGGTCCATAAAAGGGCAGCAGAGCAGTTTCGAGAGTGCCCTCCCGACGCTGCTCTTGCCGCATCCCATGAATCCTGTTAATGATATTATCATAATGTTATAGATGTCTCGACTCGCTTTGCTTGCTCGACATGACAATGTAATTGGCTTTGCTCCCCGTTCGACTTCGCTCAGGGCTAAAGGCTCGACATGACAGGCACGTCAGAACAACGACAATTGAATATCGTCATCCGGAAGCGTAAGGTCGATAGGATCATCCACATCGGAGTTGTCTATCTCGCCTGCCTGATTTTCAGCCTCTGACTCCTGAGGCGTAACATCGTCCTCAGGCAGATGCAGCGGCTCCACGAACCTGACCGCCTTCACATCCATCGCGCTGACCTTCTTGCCCTTTGCCTGCAGACCCTTCTTCGCGATGAACTCCTCTGCGCCGACCACCTCAGCCTCCCTGTGCTCATGCTTGCCGCCGAAGGTGATCTCGAACTGAGGATGCCTGTCATCGCTCAGTTCCACGAGATATGAACCCTTGGCCTCGGAAATGAAACTTACAGGAGTGTTGTCGCTGATGTCGAATGAGAATCGCTTCACATAGAATGACGCCACCGACTTGTCATAATACAGAGCCGTATAAGTCTTTCCTGCGTCCAGTTTCTCGATCTTCAGAAGTTCGCCCTGATATCTGTTGCTCAGGTCGAATGATGTCGTGTAATAGGTGCCGTCCTTGAAGATGGCCAGAATATGGTCTCCCGTGTTGAACTGTCCCAGGTGCAGACCGCGTCCGTCCTCGTTCAGTCTCTGGATGTCCTCGTCAAACCAGATGTCCTTTCCTCCGATGGTTGACACGCCCTTTGACTTGAGCTGGATCTTGTTTATCGGATTCTTTGACACGAGGTTACCTCTTGCAGCGCGACCCTTGATCAGCAGTTCGGAGAAATCATACTCCTCAATGAGTTTCTTGAGTTTTGGACGCTGTCTGTAATATATCTTGACAGTCTCAGCCTCACCGTTGTGGTTGACCGTGAACCAGAGAATCTGCGAACCCGGCACTCCCTGGGTGATGTCGTATTCCTTGTCGCGTGTCACGCTGGTTACAGCAAACCTCTTTGCATAACTGGTCGAGGTCTTTCCGTCACGATATATTACATTATATATGGTTCTCTGGTCATTCCTGTCGAACAGACCTACATACAGAATATCCTTTCCGAAGAACGCCTTCTCGGTCACCTTTGTCACGACATACTTGCCGTCCTTGTGGATGACAATGATCTCGGAAAGGTCAGAACAGTCGCAGATGAACTCGGCATTATCCTCCTTTTTGAGGGCGATGCCCACGAAACCTTCCGCCTTGTTGGCATATAGTTTCGCATTGTTGCTCACCACCTTGGTCACAGCAATCGACTCGAAGCCTACAAGTTCTGTCTGACGCGGATATGCCTTTCCGTATTTCTTTTTGAGGTTCTTGAAGTAGTTGATAGTGAACTCTGTAAGATGTGCAAGGTGGTTCTTCACCTCATCCATCTCATCCTCGATACCCTTCAATTTATCCTCCACGGCCTTGACATCGAACTTGGAAATCTTCCTTACTGGCTTCTCGACCAGTTTGTGTATGTCTTCCATGGTGATCTCGCGGTGCAGAAGGCCCTGGAACTCCTTCATCTTCTCGAATACAGCATCCAACTGGTCTTCCCAAGTCTTCGCGCTGTCATTTTCCAGAAGTTTATATACCCTGTTCTCAAAGAAGATCTTCTCCAACGAACTGTAATGCCAGTCGTTCTCGAGTTCATCCAGTCTGATCTGCAACTCCTGCCCGAGCAGGTCGCGAGTGTGGTCCGTGCTGTATCTGAGCACATCATCCACACTGAGGAACTGCGGCTTGTGATCTACAATCACACAGGTGTTAGGTGAAATCGACACCTCGCAGTCTGTGAACGCATACAGAGCGTCGATGGTCTTGTCAGGAGAAACATCGTTAGGAAGATGAATCAGGATATTGACCTTGTCCGTCGTGAGGTCATCGATCTTCTTGATCTTGATCTTTCCCTTGTCCTTTGCCTTGAGTATGGAATCTATAAGGATATGTGTAGTCTTGCCGTATGGCACCTCATTGATGGACAGTGTATTCTTGTCTATCTTCTCGATCTTGGCACGCACCTTCACGACTCCGCCCCTCTGTCCCTTCATATATTTGCTGCAATCGGCAGAACCTCCGGTAGGGAAGTCCGGATAGAGTTCGAAGTCCTTGCCCTGGAGATGAGCGATGGAAGCGTCTATAAGTTCGTTGAAATTATGAGGCAGAATCTTGGATGCAAGACCCACTGCAATACCCTCGGCTCCCTGAGCAAGCAGGAGAGGGAATTTGATGGGGAGTTCAACAGGTTCCTGGTTACGTCCGTCGTATGAGGTCATCCAGTTGGTGGTCTTAGGGTTGAACACCACCTCCTTGGCGAACTTGGTCAGACGAGCCTCGATGTAACGCGGTGCGGCGTTGGAGTCGCCGGTCAGGATATTACCCCAGTTACCCTGGCAGTCAATCAGATAGTTCTTCTGACCCAACTGCACGAGCGCACCGAGGATTGACTGGTCGCCGTGCGGGTGGAACTGCATGGCCTGTCCCACGATATTCGCAACCTTTGTATATCTTCCGTCGTCTATGCGCCACATCGCATGCAGCACACGCCTCTGCACAGGCTTCATGCCGTCCACGATATGCGGCACGGCACGGTACAGAATCACGTAAGAAGAATAGTCCAGGAACCACTCCTTGAACATTCCCGAAAGTTTGAACTTGCGGCTATGCTCTCCGAGCAGTCTGTCAAATTTGCCGGGCGCAACATCTGCAACCACATCTTCCCGGGTTGCCTCTACGTTCTCTTCGTTTTCGTTTACGCCCTCCTGAGGAAGATCGATATCTTCAATACTCATAGATGAATTAAGTTTATATGGTCCACGGCATTACGTGCCGCATCATTTTAATATTCGTATCCGAACCTGCGCAGTTCCTTCTTGTTCTCCCTCCAATCCTCGTCAACCTTCACGAACAGTCTCAGGAACACCTTCTTCTGGAAGAAATCCTCCATTTCAATACGCGCCGCAGTGCCCACCTTCTTGAGCGAGGAACCGCCTTTTCCGATGATGATGCCCTTCTGGGAATCACGCATCACATAGATTACGGCACTTATGTCATATCTCTCCTCTCCTTCCTTGAACTCCTCGATGGCCACCTCGCAGCAGTATGGGATTTCCTCCTTATAGTTGAGGAAAATCTTTTCACGGACAATTTCAGAAGCAAAGAATCTGAGGTTCTTGTCTGTGAACACGTCCTTGTCATACCATGCCGGAGCCAGAGGCAGATTGCTCACGATGGCGTCAAATATATTGTCAAGATTGAATTTCTCCTGGGCGGATGCCGGGAAGATGAGTGCATTTGGAATCTGCTCCTTCCACCAGCCCATAAGTTCAAGCACCTGTTCCTGGTTGCTTATGTCAATCTTGTTGATCACCAATATGACAGGGCACTGGATCTTCTGGAGTTTTGCGATATATTCATCGTTCTTGTCCCCCTTCTCCACGGTGTCTGTCACATAGAGGATGATGTCGGCATCTCCGATGGCTGTATCGACGAAGTTCATCATGCTCTGCTGCAGGCGATAATTCGGCTTGAGGATGCCGGGAGTGTCGGAATACACTATCTGATAGTCGTCTCCGTTCACTATTCCCATGATCCTGTGCCTTGTCGTCTGCGCCTTGGCGGTCACTATCGACAGTTTTTCGCCCACTAAGGCATTCATAAGCGTGGATTTGCCCACATTCGGATTACCGATGATGTTGACAAATCCCGCGCGGTGTCGTTTATTGCTTTCGTTCATAGTTGTCATATCGCTTGTAGCCCGTTGTTGTCATGTCGAGCCTGTCGAGACATCTATTAAAGGTATGCCCCCATTCTGAGCAGGTTGATCTCACCCTCTGTAAGGTATCTCCACTCACCCCTCTTGATGCCCTTCTTGGTGAGTCCCGCGAAATACACCCTGTCAAGCGCCTTCACCTCATATCCGAGAGACTCGAATATCCTTCTTACGATACGGTTCTTGCCTGAATGTATCTCGATGCCGAGTTTACGGTGGTCATCAGCCTCGATATATTCGAGTTCGTCAGCAGCAATCACCCCGTCATTGAGTTCCACGCCGCTGAGAATTTTCTCATAGTCCTCCTGACGGAGTTTGTTGTCAAGCGACACCTGATATATCTTCTTCTTGTCGTAAGAAGGGTGGGTGAGTTTCTCTGCAATCTCGCCGTCGTTGGTGAACATGAGCACTCCTGTGGTGTTCTTGTCAAGACGGCCCACCGGGAATACACGTGTAGGGCATGCTTTGAGAAGGTCCATTACCGTCTTGTCTGCATGTGGGTCGCTGGCTGTGGTGACATAGCCCTTAGGCTTGTTCATCACTATATATACCTTGTTCTCTCCTTTGAGCCTTTCGCCGTTGAAGCGGATGTCGTCGGTGTTGATGTTAACCTTTGTTCCAAGTTCAGTGACAACCTCACCGTTTACTGTGACAACTCCTGCGAGGATGAGTTCGTCAGCCTCCCTTCTTGAACATACTCCTGAATTGGCGATGAACTTGTTGAGTCTTATCTGCTCCTTTACGGGGATCATCACCATGTCGTTGTCAGAGTATTCGCCGTCAAGTTGAGGGCGTCTGCTGATCATCTTGTTTATTCCGCTCTCGTTCTCATCGCGGAAATAATTGAAATCCTTTCTGGTGAAACTCTTCTTTCCTGTGTTTCTGAATCCGCCCGGCTTCCTGTTGCCGAAACTTCTTCTCTCCGAGCCCTCACCGAAACTTCTTCTTGGACGGTCGCCGCCTTCACCGAATGAACGGCGTGGTCTGTCCTCACCGAATGAACGGCGTGGTCTTTCTGAACCCTCGCCGAATGAGCGACGAGGTCTGTCGCTGTCAAATGAACGTCCTTCGCCGAAACTTCTTCTTGGCCTTTCAGCACCCTCGCCAAATGAACGGCGTGGTCTGTCCGAATCCTCGCCAAATGAGCGTCGTGGCCTGTCCTCGCCGAATGAGCGACGCGGTCTGTCGCCGCCAAATGAACGTCCTTCTGAGAATGATACTCTTTCGGCACCTCTCGTGCCTGCTCTTGAGATTCTTGGTCTCTTTCCTGTGTTGTTTTTCATTTTACCTGTGCCTTCACGGCATTAAAATTAGTTAATAATGTATCGACTCACGCCGACTATTGTACTTTGAATATATATGTAATAGTTCCTTTCTGCATAGCCGGTGCATCTGCACTCATATTGAAACTTGCCTTCATCGCTGCCTTGCGGGCTTCGTTCCAGAGGTCCTTGTCAGTGACGGTTGTTCCTTCTGCTCCTGCAACCGCCTTCTGCACCATGCCATAATTGTCAACCCATATATCCACAACCACCTTTCCCACCTGCTGTCCCGGTGCGCTCGGTTTCGGAAGCGAACCGTTGAGAGTCCTTCCGGCAAGTTGCGCCTTAGGCTCTCCGCTCGTCTCTCCTGTCTTGGTATTGCCAAGAGCGTGCCCTGCCTTCAAGGCATCCGAGACCTCACGTGCAGTCTGTGCTGCGAGGGTATCCTTCTGCGCCTTGTTGTCGGCCGCGGAGAAAAGTGCCCTGCGGTTTATCTCCTTCTTGCGAGGCGGCTCCGGCACCTCCACGTCTCCCTTGTCTCCGACAGTGGCTTCCTGCGCCTCATTTGTCTTTGTACCTGTGTGCTGAGCCTCGGACTGCTGCACCAGATTCGTCTCCTTGGTCGGCTTCTCCGCGCGTGGTCTGGTGCCGTCCCTGCGCTGTTTCGGTTTCTCGACCTGCGGCTCGTCAAACTCTATGAGGATCTGCTCTCTTTCCGGTGGCGGAGGGTCAAGATAGGTAAATCCTGAGCAGAACAATAAGACAGCAATAGCGCCGTTGACGACAAGAGCAAGAACCCCACCGGTGATTGCGGAGGTCCTTGAATCCTTCTTCTGCTGCTGTATGTACTTGTGTTCTGCCATTTCTGTTATTCCGGTGAAGTCGCCATTATCACCTTGTAGTGGTTTCTCTTGGCGATATTCATGACCTTCACGACCTCCCTGATAGGAACGGTCTCGTCAGCGTAGATGGAAAATGTCGGGTCTTCCTCGCTCTGGAGCAGCCCGATAAGTTGGTCCTCTATCTCATGGAACCCGACAGGGGTCTGGTTTCCGTTTATATGGAACGAAAAATTGTCATCTTCCTGCCAGTGCTTGATGGACACGCTGACTGTCGCCTTTGCAGACACCTGACCTGTGCTCTTAGGGAGCAGGAGTTTCAGTGCGTTAGGGTTGATCAATGTCGATGTGACAAGGAAGAAGATAAGGAGCAGGAACACGATGTCGGTCATTGAAGACATCGAGAAGCCTGAATCCACTTTTGTTGTTCTCTTTATTGCCATATTCCGTCCTCTTAGTTTTCAGAAGGCTCATGAAGCATATCCACGAACTCGATTGTCGCGCGCTCCATCTTGAACACGAGGTTGGAGATCTGTGCTGTCAGGAAGTTGTATCCGAAATATGCGATGATACCCACGAAAAGACCTCCCACTGTTGTCACCATGGCCTCATATATACCTCCCGAAAGAAGGGTGATGTCGATGTTGTTGCCCGCGGTGGACATCTTGAAGAAAGCCTGGATCATACCGGTCACGGTTCCGAGGAATCCGATCATAGGGGCACCTCCGGCGATGGTCGCAAGCATAGGAAGTCCCTTTTCAAGTCTTGCCACCTCGACGCTTCCGGTGTTCTCTACGGCTGTCTGGATGTCCTGAAGCGGACGTCCTATCCTCTCGATTCCCTTCTCGATCAGACGCGCTACCGGCGAGTTGTACTTTCTGCAAAGTTCAAGGGCGGACTTGATCTTTCCGTCATGGATGAGGTCCCTGATGTCCTTGATGAAGTTCCTGTTGATCTGACCTGCCTTGCGGATCATCCACCACTTGCTGCCGAAAATGTAGATGGCGACAAATGACAGCAGAAGGAGAACTATCATAAGCCATCCTCCCTTTGATGCGAGTTCGATAAGAGACAGTTTCATCTCCTGCTGCACAGGAGTCTGTGCGAGTGCCGCAGTGTCGGCGGCTGCCTGTAAAAGATTGAAAAGCATTGTATTGAGTGTTTTTTATTGACAATAAAACAAAATCGTGCAAAGATAGTAAAAATCTTCGGGAATTGTATGCTTGGTTATTGTTGAAAATTGATTACTTTTGCCGGGATTGTTGCTTTTGCGACAGTTTGATTGATAACCATATTGACAATGAGACATATAACCGCTCTTCCCGCAGTCTTTGCGGCGTGCCTTTCACTGCTTTGCAGTTGTGAAGATGAAATTAAACAGGATAACGGTTCCGATGGGGACGGCACACAGTCCGCTGTTCCTGAAATCCTTCTGAATTCATACGCCCCACGAAGTTATATGGGCATGAAAATGAGCGACTTGTCTGGCCGTTCAGTCAAACTCGGAACAAGAAAGGTTCAGCCTGTGATTGATGAAAACGGAAAATGGACCATCGGTCCCGTGGATGATGATTATCTGGAAATGACTGTGTATAAGGAGAATGCGCAACTGCCGTTTGGAAGCAAGGCTGATGACAGGAATGCAAAGATTCCGTTCTCCCAGTTCTATGCGACAACCATCGATGCCATGAAGGACTACCCTCTGTTCGCCAAGAAGAACAGGTATGGCAATTATTCCCTGAAAGACGGTTTTGCGATGCTTGATATTCAGGTGAATGGAACAGGCTCGGTCAATTCGATAAAGGTGAAATCCCGGAACGGTAATGCTCTCTCCGCTGACGGACTTGATTTTGTAGTGCTTAACTGTATCAGAGAAGGCTCAGGTCCCGTTACTTTGCCGGCACGTTTCCAGATACCGGTGCAGGCGGGAACGTATGGCGACCTTGACATATATATCTGCGACAGCAAGCATCAGATGAAGCGTACGACGGCAAGCGTTCCTGCGTTCGCGGCAGGTGATGTGAAGTCATTGAATATCGATTATTCTCCATCTTCGATTGTGCTTTTCTATGAAGGGTTTGACAATTGCGTGTGGGGAGCGGATCCGGCAGGACAGAATAAAGGTTATGCCCCTGACAGCGTGAATCCGGGCATAGACGGCAGGACCACAGCAACCGGTTATGAGCAGGCATACACTGAGGTACAGCAGGGTGTTCCCGGCACGGGATATATGACCCCGAATTCATGGAATAACGCCAATACGGTGGATGCGAGTCATAAAATGAGCGAATCCTATATCAGGAGCCGCGCGTTCATGGACTGGAAGTATCTTTTCAGGGTACAGGAGTATCAGGGCTGCATCGGTGTCGGTGTGAATTATCAGTATCGCGGATGGGTCGAGACTCCGGTTTTGAGCAATCTGACTGCGAAGACCGACGTGGAACTGACATTCAGGTTCAATCCTGTTGACGGATGGAACGAGGGACTTGACGTCGCTTGTCTGGATGGAGGCGAGATTGTCGGATTCAGTTTTGATGGCGTGGCGCAGACTGACGCTTCCGGCAATGATATATGGGCGACAGGCAAGTCCCTGCACGCGATGGCATCAACCGGAGTGACCTCAGGTTGGCATGAAGTGATGGTTACAGTCCGCAATGCGACATCCTCTACGCGTTTCCAGTTCCGTGGAACCTCTACATCCGGGAGTGACAAACATGGCTTCTACCTTGATGACATAACCGTACGCAAGGCTCAGCCGCCTGTGACAGATATTCCTGGCCTGTCGGATCTGACAACCTTGAGCAAGGCCGAACTCAGTTTCAAATTGAAGTTCGAGGATTACGCCGCCGAACCTCTTAAAATCTCGCTTCCGACCGGAGGATTCTTTACCGGTATGAAAATAGACGGGCGTGCTGTGAATGACGAGGATTCAGACAGGGAGGCATGGCCGCTCAAAAGCGAGTATATGATTGATCCTGAACAATATACCTCAGAGACTCATGATGTTGTGTTTACGGTTGAGAGCGCTGATAAGGATATGTCTGTCAAGTTTGAGGGTGAGAATTTTACATGCACAGACATGGCTGTGAAGAAACTGTCCTCAATCCAGAAGAAGAGTTTCCGTCTGCTGCTCTGGAACATTCAGTTCGGCATGTGGTCCGACCAGGGAAACAATTATGACAACTTTGTGAACTGGTTGAAGAAATATGATGCGGACTGCTGTGTCTTCATCGAGGCAGAAACAGTAAGAAAGTCGGGGTCGTCTGCTGATGAGTCCGCTTCTGCCAAGAAACTTAACGGAGCCTCAGGCGGTACCGTAGGCTGGTCAACTCTTGCAAAAAGATATAATCATAATTATGTGGCAGTAAGCGCTGACAAGGACAATTATTCTCAGGAGGTCACTTCCAAGACATCAGTCACCCGTGTCTTGGAGATATATGACACAGGGGTTTCAGGTAAGCCTATAAAACATGGTGCGGGATATTTCACCCTGAATGCGGGAGGAAGAAAAATAAATATCGTGACCTACCATGCGATGCCTTATAACTATGACCCGAATGCTGCCGACCAGGACGCAAGTGCGGCCGCTCGTGAGGGAGATCTGTACAGGCTGCATGAAGTTCAGTATCTCATGAAGCAGACTGTCCTGAGCAGCAAGTATTCGTCAGAGAACAACTGGATATTCCTGGGAGACATGAACTCGCACTCACCGGTTGATAACTGGTACTATAGGTATTCTTCGACTCAGATTCTGAGTGTTCAGGATTATATAAGGAACAATACCGGACTCAGTGACGTGATTGCTGAAAAATATCCGGGCAGGTTTATGCCGTCACTTATGGACGGACGCTTCCGTATTGACTATGTCTATGCTTCCTCTTCAATGATGAATGCGGTTACGGAGGCAGTGGTCATAAGGGATAAATGGACATCGGAAAGACCTTCGAATGTGTCAGACTGCACCCATCCGTCCGACCACCGTCCTATCCTGGTTGATTTCGAATTCTAATACTCCGCCCCGCAGAAGAAGAGGGCATTCCCCGGGACCGACTGTCCTGCTGCGGAACGAGAACCTGATGCTATGAGTCCGTCAATCCATGACGGGCTCTTTTTGCCGCGACCCACCTCGATAAGCGAGCCGACAATGGCGCGGACCATGTTGCGCAGAAATCTGTTTGCGCGGATGCGGAACACGATATAGTCGCCTTCACGGTATGGTGCTCGCATCAGTTCCGCGTGTGTGGGCTTATATGTGGTCCATACGGCCTCGGTGATGGTGCAGACGGATGTCGTATTGTTGCCGCCCACCTTTTCGAAACAACTGAAATCGTGCTCTCCAAGCAGTCTCCGGGCGGCCTGGTTCATGGCATCAATGTCCAGTGGCTGCCTCATACGATAGGAATATTTCTCGGCGAAGGGGTCCTTGACGAAATGTACGAAATAGCAGTATTCCCTGCTTCGCGCGTCAAATCTTGCATGAAAATTCTCCCCTGCACAACAGATCTCATGAATGACGATTTCGCGGGGCAGTATGGCATTTAATTTGTAGGCAAGATGCTCCGCTTCGAAAGGCATTGCTTCGGCAATTTCGAAATGCGCTATATAGTTTATGGCATTGACCCCGGTGTCTGTACGACCGGCGCCGGTGATGGAAACGGCCTGCCCCAAAAGGGTTGAAAGGGCTGTTTCCACGGTACCCTGAACAGAAACCGCATTGTTCTGAATCTGCCAGCCGCAAAATGCGCTGCCGTCGTATGAGAGCCTGATAATGTATCGCATATCGTTAAAATTGACTATATTTGTAGGTTTGAAAATGCAAAAATATCAAAAAACATATTTATGGAAAGCATTAACATCAAAGAATTGAACGACCGCATCCAGAGAGAGAGTTCGTTTGTTGACATTCTGACAATGGAGATGAACAAGGTCATCGTGGGCCAGAAACATCTGGTCGAGAACCTTCTCATCGGTCTTCTTGCAAACGGACATATCCTCCTCGAAGGTGTGCCCGGCCTTGCAAAGACCTTGGCTATCAACACCTTGTCTCAGGCTGTGGATTCAAAGTTCAGCCGTATCCAGTTCACTCCGGACCTTCTTCCTGCTGACGTTCTCGGTACTCTGATATATTCTCAGAAGACAGAACAGTTCCAGATCAAGAAAGGCCCGGTTTTCGCGAATTTCGTGCTCGCCGATGAGATCAACCGTTCTCCGGCGAAGGTGCAGTCTGCCCTTCTGGAAGCCATGCAGGAGCGTCAGGTGACCATCGGTGACGAGACTTTCCCGCTTCCGCAGCCCTTCCTTGTGATGGCGACCCAGAACCCTATCGAGCAGGAGGGTACGTATCCGCTTCCTGAGGCGCAGTTGGACCGTTTCATGCTCAAGGTGGTCGTAAGTTATCCGAAGAAGGAGGAGGAGCGTCAGATCATCCGTATGAACAACAGCGGAGAGTTCCCTAAGGCATCGCCAGTGCTCAAACCGGAGGATATAGTAAGGGCTCGCGAGGTGGTCAAGGAGGTCTATATGGATGAGAAGATCGAGAGGTACATCGTGGATATAGTATATGCTACACGTACACCGAAGGATTATAATCTTGCGAAGTTGGAAGGTCTCATTTCGTATGGTGCATCTCCACGTGCAAGTATCTCGCTTGCCGCTGCTGCAAAGGCCTATGCCTTCATCAAGAGAAGGGGCTATGTGATTCCTGAGGATGTGCGTGCGGTGTGCTATGAGGTGCTCCGTCACCGTATCGGACTCACTTATGAGGCAGAGGCGGAGAACATGACTGCCGACCAGATCATTTCTGAAATCATCAATGCTGTAGAAGTGCCTTAGCAGATTGCCGGTCAAGCCGGCAATGACGATTTGATACTGCAGGCCGGAACTTTTGCAACGTCATGCCCGACCTTCACTTTTGAAACGTCATGCCCGACCTTCACTTTTGAAACGTCATGCCCGACCTGATCGGGCATCTTACAAAATAGTATGAGTAATTTATCAGCAAACGACCTGTTAAAGAAGGTCCGTAAAATAGAGATCAAGACCCGTGCTCTGTCTCATCAGATCTTCGCCGGTGAATACCATTCGGCCTTCAAGGGGCGTGGAATGGCGTTCAGCGAGGTGCGTGAGTATCAGTATGGGGACGATGTGCGCAACATGGACTGGAATGTCACGGCACGTCTGCGCGCCCCATATGTGAAGGTCTTTGAGGAGGAGAGGGAGATGACGGTGGTCCTGCTCATCGATGTCAGCCGGTCAAGGCTGTTCGGTACTGCGGGCGCCAGCCGAAAGGATGTGCTTGCGGAAATCGCTGCGGTCCTGTCGTTCTCGGCCATCATAAACAATGACAAGGTCGGTGCCCTCTTTTTCAGCGAGAAGGTGGAGAAATTCATACCTCCGAAGAAGGGACGCAGCCACCTCCTTCATATCATACGCGAAATCATTGAGTTTGAGCCGACTACCGACGGAACGGACATTTCGGAGGCCCTGAGGTATCTGACCAATGCCATCAAGAAGAAATGTACTGCCTTCCTGCTTTCCGACATGATAGATGTCGATAAGGACGGCTCTCCGCGGTATGAGGAGGCATTGAAGGTGGCTGTGAACAGGCATGACCTGTCTGTTATAGAGGTATATGATCCGCGTGAAAGGAATATCCCGGATGTGGGACTCATACATATAAAGGACTCCGAATCGGGACAGGACGCCTGGGTGGATACGTCTGACCGCAAGATGAGGCTGGCATACGAAGAGTGGTTCCGCAATGTGGAGCAGACCTCTTCAAGGCTTTTCATGAAATATAATGTAGATAAGGTCAGCATCGCTCTTGATGAAGATTACGTTAAGGGCCTGATGACCTTGTTCAAACGATGAAACTGATTCCGGTCGCGAAGCGATAGGGAGCGTGCGGCCGGCATCCGTTCCGAAAAACAAAATGAATATGCATAAAGCATTGACATACATATTGGCGGTTTTTCTGTCTGTCGCTGCGTCCGCTCAGGGAAAGATAGTGCAGATGGGACCGTCTGTCCTTGTTCCGTTGCAGGAGAGGGATTCTGTGCTCATAGCCGACCAGTTGTTCTATGGATTTGAACTCCAGCAGGTCGAGGAGGGCACCCGGTTCGCCTTTCCTCAGATCAAGGATACGCTGATGACCAATGTCTGCATCGTCAGGCCGTGGCAGATGGACACCGTCAAGGTTACAAAACAGAAGAAGGGCCAGCCAAGGCTTCTGGACCTTCGTGGAGGACTGACCGTGACATCTTTTGATGAGGGTATATATTATCTTCCGCCTCTTGCCGTGCAGAGACTTTCAAAGGACGGTGTGCTTGACACATTGGTGTTCGAGCCTCAGAAGGTGCAGATAATGACGATGCCTGTGGATACGGCCACGTTCAAGCCGCATGACATAAAAGGTATTTTAAACTATCCTGTGACCTTCGCGGAGGTGGCTCCGTGGGTGGCTGGCGGCCTTGCGCTCGCAGGGTTGATAGCGCTTGCTATATGGCTGATAGTCAGATACAGACGTTCGCATAATCCGGAGTATGTCAAGAAGGATCCGGCTCATATTGTCGCCCTGCGCAAGTTGGACAAGTATCGTGGCAATGCGCTCTGGGCACCGGAAAAGCAGAAGGTCTTCTATTCCGGCATTACGGATACGCTGAGGGAATATATTGCAGAAAGATATGGCATCGGAGCGATGGAGATGACCACTGCGGAAATCTTCCAGGATATGCAGGATGCTGATGTGCCTCAGGACCTTTATGAGGAATTGAAGGAACTGTTTGAAAGGGCTGATTTCGTGAAGTTTGCCAAGTTTGCTGCTTCTGACGAGGACAATGCCAAGGCTCTGCCTACGGCTGTGCGTTTCGTCACATCGACTTATCAGACGGAGTTGGATGAGGAGATTTCTCCACTCCCTTCGGTCGGTCGAAATGACAATGAAACGGTCATATCGAGCGAACCATCTGTCATGTCGAGCGAAGTCGAGACATCTGTAAACCCGGAAACAAAGGAGGAAGAGTAATGTATTTCGAATATCCGAAACTTCTGTGGCTGATGGTGGTGCCGGCGGTTATGCTGCTGCACTACCTTTGGCTTGAACTTGCAAAGAGGCATCCGCACCTGCGTGTCTCGACTGCGGTGCCGTGGATGATAAGAAGAAATCCCGTCATGGCCGTTCTGCGTCATGTCCCTTTTGCTCTCCGCACGCTTGCATTGGTGATGGTCGTGATAGCCATCGCACGTCCGAGGTCCTCTTCCACTGTGGAGAAGACAGATACTGAGGGTATAGATATAATCCTTGCGATGGACGTATCTACATCCATGCTTGCACGCGACCTGACTCCGGACCGGATCAGCGCTTCCAAGGATATAGCCATTGAATTCATATCCCAGAGGCCATACGACCGTATGGGTATCGTGGTGTTTGCGGGCGAGAGTTTCACCCAATGTCCTCTGACAACAGACAGGGCGTCTCTGATAAACCTGATGAAGGAGGTCCAGACTGACCTGATCGAGGATGGTACTGCGATCGGTAACGGACTTGCCACCGCCATTGCCCGAATGAAGGACTCCGATGCCAAGAGCCGTGTGGTGATTCTTCTGACTGACGGAGTCAACAACAGGGGAGAGGTCTCTCCTCAGATGGCGGCGGAGATTGCCAGGACATACGGCGTGCGCGTATATACCATAGGTGTCGGCAAGGAAGGTCTGGCTCCATATCCTGTGGTTACTCCATGGGGAGTGGAAGTGCAGCAGGTGCAGGTGGAGATAGACGAGAAACTCCTGTCCGAGATAGCAACCTCGACCGGCGGACGCTATTTCAGGGCGACGGACAATACGAAACTTGCCGAGATATATGCGGAGATCAACAAGATGGAGAAGGCGAAGGTGTCGGTCGATAGTTTCCCTATATATGAGGAGAAATTCTTGCTCTTTGCCCTTATTGCTCTCGCGGCACTTTTGTTGGAATTATTGCTTAACTGGTTTGTAATAAGGAGGTTGCCATGATAAATTTTGCTTATGCCCAATATCTGCTTCTCCTTTTGCTCATCCCGGTCTTCATCCTGGTGCAGTTTGCCGTGTTGAGGCTCAGGCGCAGGAGGATAAGGAAGTTCGGCGATGAGAGGACCGTGTCTGAACTGATGCCGTCATATTCTGTGACCAAGACATGGCTCAGGCTGACCTTCTTCCTGTTGGGATTCTTCTTCTTTGTCCTGGGCTTGTCAAGGCCTCAGATAGGCGCTGCCTTGAAGGAAAGGGAAACGAAGGGTGCGGAAATAGTGATTGCACTTGACGTGTCCAACTCAATGCTGGCGGAGGACTATTCTCCGAACAGGCTGGAACGGGCCAAACTCGCCATTTCGCGTCTTGTGGATAAACTCCGGGACGACAGGATCGGTCTTATAGTCTTTGCAGGAAATTCTTTCGTGCAACTTCCTGTGACTACGGACTATATATCGGCAAAGATGTTCCTGAACTCCATCACCACCGAGTCTGTTCCTATTCAGGGAACGGCAATCGGCGAGGCACTCAACACCGCCATCAGGAGTTTCAGCGCCCAGAGCGAGAAAAGCCGTGCCATAATAGTGATCACCGATGGAGAGAACCACGAGGACGACCCTGTGGCGGTGGCAAAGCAGGCTGCGGAACTTGGAATACGCGTGTTCACCATCGGAGTCGGATCGCCGGAGGGCAAGCCTATTCCGCTTAATGGAGAACTCATAAAGGATAAGGACGGAAATATAGTGGTGACAAGGCTTGATGAAACTGTGTTGAAGGACATCGCGGCTGAGGGTAACGGCCTGTATGTCAGGGCGGGAAACAGCGAATTCGGTCTGAATCCGATAATCGATGAGATCGAAAGGATGGAGGACGAAAGATACAATTCAGTAGTGTTTGAGGAGTGGGACGAGCAGTTTATGTATTTCTTTGCCATAGCCATGCTCTTCTTTGTTATCGAGATGCTGATCGGTGACCGCCGTTCAAGGAAGCGTCTGTTTTAAAAGTTGCTCTGATGAAACAAATTATACTCATATTTCTGTTGGCTGCTGTGTCCGTGACTTCTCTGGCACAGCCTGACAAGCGTGATGTGCGTCGTGGAAACCGCGATTTCAGGAAGGAAAACTATAAGGAGGCGGAAATAGAATACCGCAAGGCCATAGTCAAGGATTCATTGTCGATAGCCGCGAATTATAATCTTGCTGCGGACCTTTATCGTCAGGGCAATCCTCAGGAGGCTGCAAAGGTGCTTGACAGGATAAAGGAGGCTGCACAGTCTTCCGAATATGCTGCGGACTATTTCTATAATCTGGGTGATGTGGCCATCGCCAATCAGGACTGGAAGACTGCCGTGGATGCTTTCAGGGAGTCTCTGCTCAGGAATCCTGGCGATCTGGATGCGAAGGAAAACTATATCTATGCCAGGAAGAAACTTCAGGAGCAGCAGGACCAGCAGCAGAATCAGGATCAGAACCAGCAGAATGATCAGAATCAGGATAATAAGGACGACCAGAACAAGGATGATCAGCAGAAGGACGATCAGCAGGATCAGAACAAGGACAATAAGCAGGATCAGCAGAAGGATCAGCAGCAGGAGGAGGATCAGCCGAAGATAAGCCCTCAGGCTGCACAGCAGATGCTTCAGGCTATCCAGGCCAAGGAAAAGGAGACACAGGAGAAGGTCAAGAAGGAAAAGGCTCAGGCCCTGCAGTCAAGACAAAAGGAAAGGAATTGGTAAAGAAGGGATATGAAGAAACTTTTATTCACGGTAATCGCGGTTCTGACCGCAATGGCGGCATACGCGCAGACGGATATCAAGGTGGAGGTCCATCGTGTGGTGTCCGAGGGGGAACAGTTCAATCTTACGTTCATAATAGAGGGTGAGAATGCTCCGTCAGACTTTTCATGGAGCCCCTCTGATGAGTTTCAGGTCTTATGGGGACCCCAGAGCGGCAGATCGACCAGCATATCCATAGTCAATGGAAAAAGGACAAAGTCGGTGCAATCGACATATACTTATGTCCTGCGTGCCAATTCGTCCGGAACATACGAGATTCCTGCGGCCCGTGCGACACTGAAAGATAAGACTATATCCTCGGCCCCGGTCAGTGTGCAGGTTGTAGCCAATGCTTCTTCCTCTTCTCAATCGTCCTCGGCCCAATCATCGCAATCCGCTCAGAAACAGCAGTCTTCCTCATCTGCGCGCACTGATGACATCTTCCTTGACATGACTGTGTCCAACAGGAATGTAGTGGTCGGTGAGCCTCTGATTGCCACCTTGAAACTTTATCAGAGAGTGAATGTGGCAGGTTTTGAAGGTGTAAGTTTCCCATCATTCGACGGTTTCTGGAGTCAGGAACTTGCGGCTCCGACGAACATAGAATTCAATCGCGAAACCTATGACGGTCAGATATACAATGCTGCTCTTCTTCGTAAGTTTGTCCTCGTTCCGCAGCAGCAGGGAACTCTGACCATCGATCCTGCAGAACTTGTCTGCCTTGTGCAGATAAGGGTTTCCTCCGGCGGGTCAAGCATCTTTGACGGATTCTTTGACGATTACAGGACTGTCAGACAGAGGGTGGTTTCCAAACCTATAAATATCAATGTCAGACCGCTCCCGCCGGGAGCACCGGCCTCATTCGGCGGTGGGGTGGGAGAATTCAGCATCTCTGCCCGTCTGAGCAAGGATGTCCTCAAAACCCATGAGGCGGCCTCTCTGACAGTTACAATCTCAGGACAGGGAAATGTTTCCCTTCTTGCTGCTCCGAAGGTGGATTTCCCGCCGGACATGGAGGTATATGACACCAAAATTTCGGATAATATAGCAAAGGGCGGGCTTAGCGGCAGCAAGGTGTATGAATTCCCTTTCATACCGCGCAGTCACGGAGATTTCACCATCGAGCCAATTAAATATTCATATTACGACGTCACTCAGAAGAAATATGTAACAGTCCAGACCGAGCCTCTGACCATTACTGTGGAGAAAAGCACAGAATCGGAAACATCTTCTCCGATCATATCCCAGGTCGGAAAGACAGGTGTCAAGAATATAGGAAGCGACATCCGTTTCATCAGCATCAAGGACAGCAGCCTTTCACCTTCGGGAGTGTTTTTCGTAGGTTCGTTGTGGTTCTGGCTCGCTGTCGCAGGCATTATCGTCCTCTCAGCACTGCTCTGGCTTGTGTTGCGCAAGATTGCCCTCAGAAGGGCTGACCTGGTGGGTACAAGGACCAGAAAGGCGACAAGGATGGCCATGAAGCGTCTGAATCTTGCCCATACCTTCCTGAAACAGAACCTCTATACCGCATTTTATGAGGAACTGCACAAGGCTCTTGTCGGCTTTGTATCAGATAAACTGAATATGCCTCTGGCGGAACTCTCCCGCGACAGGATTGCCGAGACCCTGAATGACAAGGGCGTGGAGAAGGGATATGTGGATTCCTATATCGGACTTCTTGACGCGTGTGAATATGCAAGGTATGCTCCGGCTTCGGGTCATGAGGCGATGTCGGCACACTATGACGCGGCAGTAGATGTGATATCCTCAATAGATTCTGAAATGAAGACAAATACAAAATCGAAGAATCAGACTGCCTTGATCGTGGCTCTGCTTCTGTGTGTTCCGATGGCGGCATCGGCTCAGAACGATTCTTATGTTGATTCTCTGTGGAACAGCGCAGCCGAGGCCTATTCTCAGGGAAGATGGGAGGATGCGGTGGCTGACTATGAGCAGATAAATGCCATAGGACTCGAATCGGCTGCACTCTACTGCAATACGGGCAATGCCTATTACAAGTCAGGCAATATCCCGATGTCGATACTCAACTACGAGCGCGCCCTGAAACTCGATCCTTCCTATGAGGATGCAAGATACAATCTTGAATATCTCGGCAACATGATTCAGGACCAGATAGATCCCGTGCCTGATTTCATCCTTGCCGTGTGGATGGAGAAGGTGTGCAGGATCATGGATTCCGATGCCTGGGCGGTAACTTTCCTTGTGCTGCTTGCCTTGACTGCCGCAATGGTTCTGCTCTTTTTGCTCGCACCGTCTGTGGCCGGGCGCAAGACAGGTTTCGCTCTGGGAATAGTAACTCTTCTGCTGTGTGTGGCCAGTCTGAGTTTCTCCCTCTGGCAGAAGAACGACTATCAGAACAGGGATGGAGCAATAGTTGTCAGACCTGTTGTTTCAGTAAAGAGTTCACCGTCCTCGGAGGCCTCGCAGAACCTGTTTGTCCTTCATGAGGGTACTAAGGTGTATGTTCTTGATCAGGTCGGCTCTTGGAACAACATAGAACTTGCAGACGGCCGTCAGGGCTGGGTGAGAACCTCCGATATTGAGGTGATATAGACAGGTTTATCACAATTGCGTTTCAAAATATAGCACAGAAATTTCACCCGGCGCTCATTGACGAAATATTTTAGTATTATTGCGAAAAATATTTCATGATGAGAACTATCTGTGTAGCATTGGCATTGCTGGTGTCGGCGTTCTGCCAGTCTTTGATGTGTCAGGAATCTGACACCCTCCTTTTCAATCCGGATTATAGTTCCCTGACGGCGGAGAATCATCCCCGTCTGTTCCTGAACGACGCTGATTTCGAGACTTTGAAGGCAAAGAATCAGCCCGGTACTGTCGTGGCCAGACTGCATGACATCCTCATCGGGATTGCTGACAAAGAAATAAGTTCCGGCAAGACTCTCAGGTATAAACTTGACCCGAGCGGCAAGAGAATCCTCCCTATTTCCAGAAACGCGCTGAAAAGGATTTCAGCCTGTGCTTATGCGTATAAGATGACAGGTGAGCGTAAATATCTGGAATTTGCCGAGCAGAACCTGAGCACAGTCTGCGCCTTCAAGGATTGGAATCCGAAGCATTTCCTTGACGTGGGCGAGATGGCTATGGCTGTCGCAATCGGTTATGACTGGCTGTATGACCAGTTGAGCGAGGAAACCAGGGCGGCAGTAAGGAATGCTCTTATGAAATATGCCTTTGAACAGGCAGGAGACAGCAGATACAACAGGTTCTATAAGGCGACCAATAACTGGAACCAGGTGTGTAACGGTGGTCTGGTGGCGGCTTCCCTTGTGACGTATGAATCCAACCCTGAGATGTCGGAAAGACTTATAAGGGACGCGGTAAAGTCCAATATCGAGCCGCTCAAAAAGATGTATGGTCCGGACGGAAACTATATCGAGGGCTATTCCTACTGGGATTACGGCACGCTCTATCAGTGTATGCTGCTGTCGGCGCTTGAATCTACCCTCGGAACGGATTTCGGACTTTCCCAGTCAGAGGGCTTCCTCAAAACAGGGGAATTCTTCATGTTCATGGAAGGCATAGAGGAGAGTTTCAACTTCTATGACAGTTGGGGAAAGAAATCTCCGGCGATAGCCATGTGGTATTTTGCGGCAAAACTGGGCAAGCCGGAACTCCTTTACAATGAACTTGCACATCTGAAAGCGGGCAATTATGAGGAAGGTTTCAGTGGGGAGAGACTGCTTGCCCCTATCATGGGATATGCGGCCAGGATAGATCTGGAAGACGTACCTGCCCCTTCAAACACAATGTGGTATGGACGTGGAGCGAATCCTGTGGCCATTATAAGGACAAAATGGGATTGCAGCAATGAGGATGTATATCTGGGCGTCAAGGGAGGAAGCGCCTCAAACAACCATTCGCATCTTGATGCGGGTTCGTTTGTCTTTGATTCCCAGGGGGTAAGATGGGCCTGTGATCTGGGTAATCAGAAATATGCACCTCTTGAGAACGCCATGAAGAAGATGAAGAAGAATCTTTGGGACAGAGGTCAGAAATCGGCACGATGGGATGTCATGAGATATAACAACTTCCACCACAACACCATCACCCTCAACGACCACAAACATAATGTGAATGGCTTTGCGGGCTTCAAGAAGATCATTGACAGCAAGAAGGAGAAGGGTGTTGTCATAGATATGTCGGAAATCCTGAAAGGAGATGCCAAAAATGCCGAAAGGACCGTCAAACTGGTTCAGGGACGGGATCTTGAAGTCATAGACTGGATATATGCTCCGGATGACAAGGAGGTCAGATATACATGGAGGATGGTGACCAATGGCGAGCCTGAGGTCTTGAAGAATATGATTGTTCTCAGAGCGGAAGGCAAGACCATGATACTCAAAGCCAAAGGAAGCAGGAAGTTCAGATATGCCACGTGGAGCGCCGAAAAGAAGGCTTATTACGACGACCCTAATGAAGGAAAATATATAGTCGGCATAGAGGCTGTCATTCCGGAAGGTGATTTCGCCAGATTTGCGGTGACACTTACTCCCGGTAAACAGGAGGTGAAGAAGTCCTCTGTGACATCAGAGCCCTTCGGTATCCTTTCCACCGGTGAGAAGGTCACGATGTGGCGTCTGGAAAACAGGCAGGGAGCAAGCGTCGATCTGATTGATTACGGCAGCAGAATAGTCCGGATCTGCATGCCCGACAGGAGGGGCAAGATTGATGACGTCGTCGTGGGCTATGGCGATCTTGAAAATTTTGAGGAGGGTGACCGTTTCTTTGGACCGGTCATAGGACGTTTCGGCAACCGGATCGATCATGCCTCCTTCGTGCTTGACGGAGTCCGCTATGATGTCGAGGCCAATGAAAGACTTGCCGGCGAGCCTGTTCAGTGTCACGGAGGTCCGATGGGATTTGACAGATTCGTATGGAAGGGCGAGCCTTTGAAGGAGAAGGGACGTGTGGGTGTGAGGTTCTATCGTCTGAGTCCTGACGGTGAGCAGGGTTTCCCGGGAAATATGCACGCGTATGTGACTTATTGGCTGACTGATGATAATGTGGTAAAGATAGAGTATGACGCCACGACAGACAAGCCTACAGTTGTCAATCTTTCCAATCACACTTATTTCAATCTGCGCGGCAGCAGACCGAGCAATGTGATGAAGCATTTTCTCCAGGTGGAGGCGGATACCTGTGTGCAGAACAATACCCATTATTGCCCGGATATTCTCCGTCCTGTGGAAGGCTCTCCGTTTGATTTCAGGCAGCCGCACAGGATAGATTACAGAATCGATATGCCTGATGAGCATCTCCGTCTGATGAAGGGAATGTCTGCCTGCTGGGTGATACGTGACTGGGACGGCACTTTGAGAAAAGCGGCAGACCTCTATGATGAGGCTTCCGGCAGGGGTGTTCAGACATGGACCACAGAACCTGCCCTTCTGACCTACACAGGCCGCGGTTTCAATCCGACAAAATACCCGGACGGAAAGTATGGTCCCCTCTGTCAGTTTGCGGGAATGCTTCTGGAAACAATACATTTCCCGGATTCGCCTAATCAGGACCGTTTCCCGAGCACTGTGCTGCGGCCCGGGGAGAAATATCACTCCGAGACAGAGTATAGATTCTATGCAAAATAAAGAGGCCTGCTTCGTGTGTACGGAGCAGGTCTTTCTTCTCTTTGCGAGGTTTGCGAAAATATTGTCATTTAACGGGAAATTTGTTGTATGAGGTAATTATATATAAAGGTAATTTTGTCAGCATAAGTTTAATTGATGTGACATTAAAACAAAATTACCATGGATAGAAGGAAATTTCTACAGGCTACAATGCTCTCAATGGGTGCTGCGATGGTCGCTCCCGAGATTATCGCAAAAGATGCTCCGAAACGTGCCCCTCTTCGCCTGGAGGCAGACGGCTGGCTCAAACGTCCTGCACAGGAAATCCCTGTGATTGCTGAGGCTGATGTTGTAGTCCTCGGAGGAGGCCCTGCCGGTGTGGCGGCCGCTGTAAGTGCAGCAAGAAACGGAGTCAAGGTCATACTGCTTGAACGTTATACCTTCCTTGGCGGTCTTTGGACGGGAGGACTTGTGCTCCCTATGCTTTCGACTCATGGACTTTCTCCCAAGGGCGAATGGGAGAAGGTGATCTGGGGATTCTCGAACGAGATCTATATGCGTCTCAAAAAGATGAAGATGGTGGTCAACGCCAAGGCTCCGTGCGTGGATCCGGAGGCATGTAAATATGTCCTCGAACAGTACTGCAAGGAGGCTGGTGTTCAGATCATCTACCACAGTTGGGCTACTGATGCAGTGATGTCAGGCGACAGGATTCAGGCGGTCTTCCTTGAAACCAAGAGCGGTCCTATTGCCGTCAAGGGAAAATATTTTGTGGATGCCAGCGGTGACGGCGACCTTATAGCATGGTCAGGAGAAGATCATCGCGAACTTAAATATCATATCGGTGCCATGTATCGTATCGGAGGCGTGCCTGAGGATATGAAGAAGGCCGGCACCAAGACCCCTATAAGCGGCATCAGAAACGGACACCTGCATGGCTTTGACGATCAGGACGGACTTGATGTGCTCAACCTGTCAAAGATCCAGATGGACCTCAGGGAGCAGATGTGGAACAAGACCCAGGCTCTCCGTGCCCGTGAAGGCGGCGAGGGCATCTTCCTTCTTGAAACGCCTCCTCAGATAGGTGTGCGTGTGACCCGCGTCCTCAATCCGGTCAAGCCTGTGACTCTTGAAGATTCAATGCATTACAAGACATACGATGACTCTATCGGAATGAGCGGCGGCAGCGCCCCTATCATGTACCAGGGCCGCAAGATCATGGCAAGAGAAAGGCCGTACTGGCAGATCCCGTATTCGTCTATTCTTCCTAAGAAATGTCCGAATCTTCTTGTCGGAGGACGTTGTTTCGGATACGACGATGAACTGTCTTATGACGCCCGTGAGATCGGTACCTGCCTGGTGACAGGTCAGGCTGCGGGTACTGCTTCTGCATTGGCATGCCTTGACAGAAAAAGTGTCCAGGATGTGGATGTGAAGAAACTCCGCGCCACACTTGTTGAGCAGAAGGCTAAGTTGGAATAACATAAAATCAATAATCTATGAGAAAGACATATCTGTCACTTCTTATGGCTCTTGCAGTCGTGTTTTCTGCAACGGCACAGGGCCTGAAACTTCCTACCGTGCTTTCTGACGGCATGGTGCTTCAGCAGAATCAGAATGTTAATATCTGGGGATGGGCAAAGCCGTCCGCAAAGGTCTCTGTTTCGGCAGACTGGCTTTCGGAGTCAGTGTCAACCAAGGCAGGCAAGGATGGCTCCTGGTGTGTCTCGGTTGCTACGCCGGCAGGAAGTTATGATCCTCATTCGATTACGGTATCGGCAGGAAAGTCTGAACTTGTACTGAAAGACGTGCTTATCGGAGAGGTGTGGCTATGCAGCGGACAGTCGAATATGGCGTGGAAGGTGGAGAATACTCTTGACCTGAAATATGAGATGAATAATGCAGCAGAACTTGCAAAGCACATCCGCATATATTCTACCGGAAGGATATCGTCGGAGGAGCCTGAGTATGATGTGCCGGAAGCAGAATGGCAGGGATGTACTCCTGAAACAGTCGCTACGTTCTCTGCTGTCGGATATGGCTTCGGTATTGAATTGCAGGAGGCTCTTGGTGTGCCTGTGGGCCTTATTCAGGCATCATTCGGAGGCACTCCGCTTGAAGGCTGGGTTTCTCCTGAGGCTATCAACAACGGAGAAAAGGCAAATTTCCTGCAACGCTCAGTCGGCATGCTCAAAAAATCCAATAGTACATGGTCCGGCAAGGAGTCCCATCTCTGGAATGCCAATATATGCCCGATTCTGAATGTCCGCTTCGCCGGAGTCATCTGGTATCAGGGCTGTGCTAATGTACGCCTTAATCCTGTAAGTTACAGGGAAACTCTTGCCGGTCTTATCGCAAGTTGGAGGGCGGAGTTCAAGAATCCGGACATGCCTTTCTATATCGCCCAGATTGCGCCACATACGTATAAGGACCTTCAAGGAGCCCAACTTCGCGAGTCTCAGGCCCTTGTCGCTGCAAGAGTGCCGGGTTGCGAACTTGTGATTACCAATGATTGTCAGGAGATACCCGGCGATATTCATCCGCGCCTGAAAAAGAATGTCTGTCATAGATTTGCTCTTTGTGCTCTGGGACAGCACTACGGTAAGGAGGTCGGAGAGTGGAGAAGTCCGGCAATCGCAAAGAGCCAGGTGAATGGTTCTGAAATTGTGCTCAGTTTCAAGAATCTTCCTTCCACACTGAAAATCAGTGGAGAGAAGATCATCGGTTTCCAGATAGGAGAAAAGACAGGGGATGATTCTGTGAGATATGTACTGGCGGATGCACGCCTGAGCGAGGACGGCAGGAGCATCATCCTCTCCTCAGACAAGATAAAGAATCCGTCAGATGTGAGATACTGCTTTGACGAGAGCGTTGGAAATGTGTTCTCGGCGGAGGGACTTCCGCTGGCGCCTTTCCGCACTGACAAGAAGAACAGACCGCTGGCTGAGTCTGCCCGTGCCTATATCGAGCCTGCGCAGAGGACTGCGATAGCCTTTGAGGGAGAAGGTTATACCAAGGCCATATTTGAAGAAGGTGCGAAACTCTGGACCAACAGCGAGATGACTCTGTATGAAGGCTCGTTCCCTGAGGAGTTCGCCGGCATGGAAATGCTTATAGCCAAGGGCGTTGAAAAGGGCTCTGAGAGTTTGGGCGGAAAAATTATAGCCAAGGAGGACGGACGCATCTATTATATCGCAAGGATGGACAAGCCTGCAAAGAAGACATGGTACAGGAAGCATGCTTGGAGAGTCATCTTTCCTGCGGAAGTCAGCGTAAGACGCCAGGTGGGCAAGACTGGGGACGGTGCTCCCAAGTACAAGGAACTGGGCAGCCTTTTCATCAGTTGGATGGATGTGAAGGCAGGACAGGAGGTCGAACTGCACAAGACTGACGGCTGGGCCTCGGTGATTCCGTTGGCAGGAACAATTGACTATAAGGAGTAATGGATAAAATGTTTAGAGCGCTGAAAATAACGCTGTTTCTGGCGGTATTGTTTTTCTCCTGCGAAAAGCCGTCTCCGGTCGGTGGCTCCTCATCAGGTGACAATCCTCCGGCAGATGAATCCGGAGATGTCAGAATCATCTGGGAGGCTCCCAAGAGGGTGACCAGCGGAGGATATCCGCGTGTGCACAGGCTCAATGACGGGAGGCTGATGCTGACTTGTGCAGATTCCTTTGACGGATATGCCATGTTTAGCAGGAACAATGGCGAGTCGTGGGGAACAGTGAGAAAATGCCCGATGTCTCAGTTCTATGCTACAAACGGTACGGTCAAGGCCTTGGTCAGTGTGGCTGTTCCGGATTTTGCCCAGTTGTCATCAAAGCATCCGCATCACCCGAACAGGATAATTTTTGCCGGCAATTACAGGCCAAGGACCTCTGATGGTAAGACCACCGGCAAGACCACGGTGCATCCATATACAATCGCCATAAGTGTTTCTGATGATAACGGAAACACATGGTCTGAAACAAAGCATATCTATAAGTCAGAGATATGGAATGAGGATGTAACTATCGGCTGCTGGGAGCCTTTTGTGCTTGAATTGCCGGATGGTACCGTGCAGATATATTTTGCCGACGAGACTCCGTATTACAAGATGGGCAGCGACTGGCATAATATATCTGTAATCGAGTCAAAGGACGGTGGAGACACCTGGGAAAAGGTAAGGGTGGTTTCTCAGAATGGAGAATGCAGGGATGGTATGCCTGTGGTGGCAATCCATGACGACATGCTGTACCTTGCAATTGAATCGACCGATTATAAGGGAGAGCGTCTTCATCCGATAGTGATCTCAAATCCGATAAAGAATAACTGGAAGACAACGGTCGGCAAAGGTTCTGAATACAGGTTTGAGCCGTTCCGGACCTCTCTTAAAAGTGAAGTTGTCTATTCCGGTTCTCCATACATCATCACAACTGACAATTATATCGTATATTCTTATCAGATAGCGGATTGGTGGACTCCGCCTGCAGGTCTTGCCGCAAGTGCGCAACTGGCCCAGGCAAAACAGAACAATGATGCCGACCATGCTACGATGGAGGTTCAGGTATGCCCTAAGAAAGAGGCAGGCGGGGGATATTTCAAGCAGAAGATGAGGGCTCCGTCAAGGCCGTTCCCGTATGATAAGAATACAGGTAAGGAAGCAGCTATATGGAATTCCTTATGTGACCTCGGTAATGATGAGATATTGGCAGTGTCCCAGTATAATGGTGCTGTATATATAGTCAAAGGTAAGATTGTCGGAGGTAAATGATGCTCAGGTACTTGAAAATATTCTTCGTGCTCATTGTAGTGTTTTCCTGCTCAGGCATAGATGTGTCTGCGGGAAACAGACCTGCCAAGCCTGGCAGACAGACCTTGAAGGTGGTCTGGGATGAGCCTGAGAAGATTGTCAAAGGAGGTTATGCCCGTGTGCACAGACTCAATGACGGACGGCTGATGATGAGTTATTCCGCATCTTCGAACAACTATGTCAAGTTCAGCAGTGATAATGGTCAGACATGGTCCGAGGAGTCAATGGTGGTGATGAGGCATTTCATTGAGGAAAATGAAGCCGGCAAGGCAAAGGTGGCCGCTTCCAATCCGGAGTTTGCCCAACTTTCTGCCTCCAACCCATATAAACCGGGCAGGATAATCTTTGCCTGCAACTACCGTCCGATGAATATGGACCGTAATGCCAGGGACGATGATAAGTTCGCCTCATCCGTGTTCCCATACACGATTGCAATAAAGACATCCGATGACAATGGAAGGACCTGGTCTGCGATGAGGCATGTCTATAAGTCAGAGAAATGGGCTGAAAATGCCCTCCGGGGCTGCTGGGAGCCGTTCGTACTGGAACTTCCGGACGGGACTGTGCAGATTTATTTTGCAGACGAGACCCCTTATTGGAAAAGGGGCAGCAAGTGGCAGAACATATCTGTGATAGAGTCAAAGGATGGCGGCTGCACGTGGAGCGCTCCGAGAGTTGTGTCGCAGAATGGCAGTCACAGGGATGGAATGCCTGTGGTGATGCTGCTTGACGGGATGATATATATGGCGATCGAGACATCAGAGGAAGGCACAAGACTTTATCCGGCTGTTGTCAGGAATACAGTCGGGGACAATTGGAAGACCCCGGTCAGAAAGGATTCTCCGGACCGTTTCCACCCGTTCAGGAAATCGATCAAGAGCGATGTGGCATATTCCGGAGCACCGTATATCATCACGACAGACAATTATATAGTGTATTCCTATCAGATTGCTGATGCTTCGGACGACAAGAAGGATAATGATGCTCAGCATGCGGCGATGGAGGTGCAGGTGTGCCCGAAGAGTGAGGTTCAGGACGGATATTTCACCGGAATGCGGGCGACATCAAGACCGATAGATCTGGATCAATGGACGGAAAATGCTCTCTGGAACTCGCTGAGTGATCTTGGAAATGATGAAATACTGGCGGTGTCACAATATAACGGTCATGTGTACATTGTGCGTGGAAGGATAATAATTAAATAACGGATAAAATACCTACAAAATGAAGAAAAATCTATTAGGGGGGGGCAACTATATCCCTCCACAGGTGCAGGTCCTAGGGATCTTGCCTGAATCAGTGCTCTGTGAGAGCATAGAAACCGAAACTGGCTCAGATTGGTCTGAAGGTCCTGATGCCGAGTGGTAGTATTAATCGTTTAAAATGAAGAAGAAATGAAAACAAGAGTTTTGTATTTTACAATGATTGCTGCTGCCCTCACATTCTCATGTCAGAAGGCAGAGTTGGAAAACAATGGTGCTGACAATAATGGCACCAACAACGAAGCGGTTGATTTCGTACCGGGTCCGGGACGCATCCTTGCGGTGTCGCCGACAGGACCGGACAGCAAGATTGCATTCGGAAGCGCGGGAGATGATGGAAAGATCCCAGTTGTATGGACAGATGATGATGCAATCAAGGTTTACAGCGAGAACAACACAACAGGTGAGAAGTTCGTTTATGAAGGCAATGATGCTTCGTCTGCTGTTTTTACAGGAAACGAAGTGGAGGGTCAGACAAGATATGCTGTTTTCCCGGAGTCAAGAGCAAAGGAGATGGCAGATGGTAAGATCGCAGTTGATTTCGGCGCCCTTTATAATAATCAGAATTTCCATTCAGCGTTGAAGAACAATGGTAATAATCTGAAATATATGCCGATGTGGGCGAAGGAGTCTGCTGAAGGTGTGTTCCAGTTCAATAACCTTTGTGCTGCCGTTATGTTCAGATTCAATGACTATCAGGAACTTCGCGGTATGAAGATTGTCAGCGTACAGATCACATCGGCCGATAACTATATTTCGGGTTTCGGTACAGTCGATCCTGAAACCGGTGCATTGACTCTTTCAGGAACAGACGATGTGCAGAAGACAATTATTGTAGGGCACGACAAGACACTCGGTCCTCTGGATATTGCCAACAAGAATGCCAGCCCTTCTATCAATGATGAGGGTGTCGCAGGGTTTATAACTGCTCTTCCTGCAATGACTTATCCTGCAAATGACCTGACTGTTACCATAACGGATAATTTCGGTCGAGTATTCGAGCGAGTTGTGACAAAGGATCTTGTCCTTACTCCAGGTCAGATGAGAGAGTTTCCTACACTTTCATTTACCTTCTGTTATGGTGAAGCGAACTGCGTTGTCATAGGTCCTAATGAAGAGACGACTTTCAATATAACTCCATATTATACTTTTGACACATCATTGGCAGTTGATAAGATGCAGCCGGTGAAGAATGCAAGTGGTGATGTTTACTGCGAGGAAGGATTGACATTGAACAGAATCTGGGGAATCAAGACAGCATACGATAACCTGGATGCTGCGTCAGTATTGCCTACTTATTCATTGGAAGAAAATACAGCGACCATAAAAGGAGGTAAATCCAGCGGTAATGCACTGCTTGCACTGAAGGACAGCAAAGGTACAATTTTGTGGTCATGGCATATCTGGTCAGTTGATTGTCTGAAAGACCAGGCATATACATCATGCACAGGCACTCCTACCTTCCATAATATCAATCTTGGTGCGACACGCAATCAGCCAGGTAATAAAAACAGCGTAGGATTGTACTATCAGTATGGTAGAAAAGATCCATTTGTAATAAGTAAGAGCAGTACCATTGTAACAACCAAACCATATCTGTCGCAGATAGAGTTGACGGAGGTTGCTATACGTTCGAGCGAGAACAAGCGTATGGCATGGACTATAAAGAATCCGAATGTCCGTATTATATCTTCTCTTGCCCATGAGATCTCGACATCAGGTATTCCATCAATGTATGTATTCAACGATTGGCTTGCCGGTGATTCTGCGGCCGACAATTGGGGATGTACATCAACTCCACCTACCGATCTGACAACACTTAAAGCAGCCAAAGGCGGATACAAGACAATATATGATCCATGTCCGAAGGGATATAAGGTGCCGGATATGTATTACTTCTCAGGCTTGTCGTCAGCCTCGGGTGGCAACGGAATGCAGAAGACAGATAATGGATTAATCTTCTCAATTGCAGGAACTGATTTGCCGGAGACTTTCCCTGAGGACAATAAAGATGTTTCGGATGACTATGCTTATTATCCAAATCCTGGATATCTGAATCAGGGAACCGTTCTTGTAGGAGAAACTGCCACTTCCAAGGGCGTGATTCTGTTCAATAAGAGAGGTTATTATTGGACAACCACCAATTTCAATAGCGGTGCGGCTGTATTCTGTCTTGGAAACAGCGGAACATGGGCGACCGCTTATACAAGTCACAAGATGTCCTTGGGCTCTGCCAACAACATCCGCTGCATGAAGATTCCGACAGTTTCTGCTGAATAATTCTTTGTGCTTCTGCCACATCAATACTAAAACTTAACAGGCTGACTTTATGATAAAGAAGGCTCTTACTATAATCGTGACCATGCTTGTGTCCGGGGTGACTTTCGGGTCGCTCCGGGCTCAGCATTATCTGTTCACCCATCTCAACAAGGAAAACAGCGGCCTTTCATACGACTCTGTACGGGAGATCTTTCAGGACTCGCGAGGCTATGTATGGGTCGGAACCTACAAGGGATTGAGCCGCTATGACGGCAAGAGATTCAAGAACTATGACAGGGAGGACTTCGGGATCACCTCTGACTTCATAAACGTCATCAGGGAAGACCTGAGTGGCAACCTATGGATCGGAACAGACAACGGAGTGGTCATCTACAACTATGCTGACGATGCCTTCTTGCGGATGTCTGCAATCGTCGGAAGTCAGTCCGCAGCACCGGATGACAGAATCTTTGCCATAGAAAGAAATTCCGCAGGAATCATGTGGATTTCTTCCCGCGACAACGGACTGTTTTCATACAATCCTCAGACCGGTGTCTTCCGTCATCATCCAATGGGGGAGACTCCTGTCAACAACATCTACCGCATCACGATAGACCGTAACGACAATCTCTACCTTGCAGTCTATTGCGATGATGTCTTCATTGCAGATGCGGAAGCCTCATCATGCCGGCCTTTGACTGTCGCAGACGGCATTTTCAAAGGCGACGATGTGGAAGGACTTGTGGTCAGCGGCAGATCGAATGACATCATCTACATAGCCAGCAAGCGTAACGGTCTGGTGGAGGTGGATGTGCGCAGCGGCAGACATACAACCCTGTATAGGCTGCCTAAGGATGTGCGTCCGACCAACCTTACTTACGACAACGGAAAGGGCCTGTTGCTGAGCACAACCAACGGACTGATTTCATATAGTTTCTATTCGGGCGAGAGCAATGTCTGCTACTCGGATCCGAACGACCAGTTCTCTTTGTCTGACAGTTATATAACCGATGTCTATAAGGACAGCAAGGGCTGCCTGTGGGTGGGAACTCAATATGGCGGACTGGATTGCTGCTCACCCGCACACTTCAATTTCACCAAATGCTATACGCTTTCTGACGGCACATCTCTTCGCGGTGCCATTGTCAGAAGTTTTGCAGAGGACAAGGCAGGCAATCTCTGGGTCGCGACCGAGAGGATGGGGCTGCTGAAATATCATGGCGGGCGTCTTGTCAGGCATGATGCGGATATTCCGAATACTGTCCTGGCACTCTCTGATGACGATGACTATCTTTGGATAGGTTCGCAGAAGGGAATATCCAGAATGGACTACAAGACGTCAAAGGTCAGAAAATATGTTCCTTTCGATATTGAGAACAGGGATAACCGTGTGGTGACCATATATAAATCTCATGCAGGAGAGATATTTGTGGCCACGACAATCGGAGTGATGAAATATTCCCGTAAGGATGACCGTTTCGAGATGCTTCCGGAACTTTCAGGCATCACCATGGAGCACATGGCTGAGGATAGCAGAGGCCTGTTGTGGATGGCTTCATATTCGTCAGGTGTGTATTCCTATGATATCCTGAACAATACCATTAAAGGTCATTACAGCCCTCAGACGGGAAATCCTGACATGCCTGACATGATTTCGTCGGTATGTGTCGATGAGGCCGACAATACATGGGTAGTGGGTTTCACCTCCGGATATTTCCATTATCGCAGAAGGGATGACAGTTTCATCAATTACTCTACCAGGACCTTGAAATCCTTGCCGACCGATGTGTATTTCATGGCGGTTCCCGATGATTTCGGTCATCTGTGGCTGTCTTCCGATAGCGGACTTGTGGAGTTTGACAAGGACAGGAATAACGTAAGAGTCTATTCAAAGGCTGACGGTCTGCTTGATAACGGATTTACAAAGGCTGCCATTCAACTCCGTAGCGGGAAGATAGCCTTCGGTTCGGCAGATGGCTTTGTGGTATTCAATCCGCGTGACCTTAAGACCGCAGACCAGTTGTCAAAGGTGACGATTACCGACATGTATCTGGATTTTAAGTCAGTAGGTGGCGGGTCCGGGATATTTTCGGGAAATATAGATGTTCAGGACAGGATAGTCTTGCAGTCGTCCCAGAACTCATTCGGTTTCTCATTTGCGATTCTTGATTCCGCATACCCGGCTTCCGACAGGATTCTATGTATGCTTGAAGGCTATGACGCCGAGTGGAGGGATGTGTCTGTGGATAAGGCCATGCATTGGAACAGCGTGCCGGCAGGTACATACAGGCTGCTTCTGAGCAACGGGGAGTTCTCAGGCAATTTTGTTGATGCGCATCAGGCTGTGACTGTGGTAGTGAGACCTAAGTTCTGGGCATCTACCTTAGGCATACTGATCATCATTTCATTGGCCCTTGCCGTTCTGTCCGTGGCCGTATATGTCATCCTCAAAAGCCAGAAAGCACGCGAAAAGAGGAGGATCGAGGAGTATCGTGTCAAGAAGGATCAGGAGATGATGAAGGAAAAGATGGTCTTCTTCTCGAATATCATTCACGAGATCAAGACGCCTCTGACACTGATAAGGACTCCGCTTCAGAACATTCTTTCTTCGGGCATCTGCACGGATGCATTGAGAGATGAGATAGAGGTGATAAGCAGTTCGACAGATTATATGAACGACCTGGTGAGGGAACTTCTTGAATTTGTACGGCTTGAAGAGCACGGCTATGTCCTTGACCTTAAAAATATCGATATTGTCGATAGGGTAGGCTTCCTATGCTTCAATTTCTATGAGGCGGCAAAGAGCAGGAATATCAAGATACAGTTCACCCATATGGCGGATACTCTTGTGAGTGCTGTCGATACCATTGCGTTCAGGAAGATCATCAATAACCTTCTGGATAACGGAGTCAAGTATGCCGAGTCATATATAAAGGTAGAACTTTCTATTGATGGAAATAATTTCGTGATTTCGTTCAGAAACGATGGCGCGGTGATTCCGGTATCAAGGCGTGAGTCCATTTTCCAGCCGTTTGTCCAGTTCTCCGCAGACCAGGCTCCATATTCGCAGAGTTTCGGCATCGGACTGGCGTATGCCAGAAATCTGGCGGAACTGCACGGCGGTACGCTTACTCTCGGAGAATGTGACAGATATACGGAATTTGTGCTGACCATGCCGATAAATGTGGCTCCGACAGTCGCCGTTGAAGAGGACAGCATAGAGGAGATGATTAAGAAATCCGACCTCCCTCTGGTGCTGATCGTGGAGGACAATGCCGGTCTGCTGACTTATCTGAAAAAGAATCTCAAGGCGGACTATAATGTCATGGGAGTGCAGTCTGCGGAAAAGGCCCTCACCATTCTGACAACATACAAGGCGGACATCATCATTACTGATATCGCCCTGCAAGGTATGAGCGGACTGGAACTCTGTCAGAAGATAAATGCAGATCAGTCCCTCGCACATATTCCTGTCCTTGTGGTTTCGGCGATTTCAAGCGTGGAGACAAAGATGAAATGTATGGAGTATGGCGCAATGAACTATATCGAGAAACCATATTCAATGGATTATCTGAAAGCCTGCATCAAGGGTGCCCTGGACAAGAAGGCCACCATGCGTGCGACATACGGACGAATGTCTTTCGGTACAGAAGCGCTTTCAGGCAATATAATCAGCAGGGACGAGGATTTCCTCACCCGTCTTGAGAAGATTGTGCTGGAAAACATGTGCAATCCGTCATTCTCCAACAAGCAACTTGAAGATATGCTGTATATGGGTCACAGCACTCTGAACAGGAAGATGAAGGCTCTGCTTGACACGACGCCTAACGATTATATCAGGACAAAAAGGCTTGCTCTGGCGGCTGAAATGCTGGAAAAGGGCGGGCACAGGGTGAACGAGGTATGCTATGCGGTTGGTTTCAATTCTCCTTCATATTTTGCAAAGTGCTTCAGGAAGGCATACGGGGTGCTTCCGGCGGAATGGAGCAGGAAGAAGGCGGACGGTGCAGGCGAATGAAACGATTTTCCCAAATGATATAGCATCAAATCCAACAGTTTACCCGCTGTGTCCGCGCGTATGCGTTTTATATATTTTTGCCGATAACATTTACTAATAACAATTTTCCAATCTTGACAGATGAAAAAAGTATTACTATTCATTTCTGCACTTTCGCTCCTTTCAGTCATCGGCTGTGTGAGTGAAGTCCACGACAGTGAAAGTGCCAAGGAAGAGGTAAAGGTGTCAGTCAGTCTGACCTCTGTTCAGGCTAAGACATACCTTGGAGAGGTAGAAGGAAATGTCCGTAAGGTCCTCTGGTCCGAGGGTGACGCTGTCAGTCTGAACGGTTATGTCTCAACTGCGCTGACAGCAGATCAGGCGGGAAGTCCTGATGCTGAATTCAAGTTCTATAATGTTTCTCTGCCATACAACGTGGTCTATCCTGCATCGATATGCGGGGAGTTCACAAGTGATGGCAAGGTTACGGTGGATATCCCTGCGGTCCAGGAGTATTCTGCAACTTCTTTCGGCAGGGGTGCAGCCATACTTTATGGATGTAGCGAAAGCGAGGAGGTACCGGTAGTGCTGAACAATCTCTGTGGAGCAGTCAAGGTGACTCTCACCAGCCCTGCCGCCATAACCATAAGGAAAGCCATGCTCCTGTCAAATGACAAGACGGCTCCTCTTGCCGGAAAGTTTGTAATAGATACAAGGTCGGGTGAATATACAGTGTCTCAGGGCGTCAGAACCATTGCTCTTGATATGGAGGAGGTTTCAGTTGCCGCAGGTGGAGAGCAGTCATTCTATTTCACAATTCCTCATGGCTCTTATCCGGAGGGATTTACTGTGAAGTTCTATGATTCGGATTACTGCCCTATGGAGTGCAGATGGGTCAAGGATGGCGTGACTGTCGAGGCAGGAAAACTTTATGAGTTCAATGCAGTCGAGTTTGTACCTGGAAAGAAGGAGATTCTGACAGGTGAGGACTGGAAATATATTGCAGAGCAGATCAATGCCGGTAAAACAGATTGGAAGGCCGCTTACCTTGATGGCAACACAATAAGGTTGGGTGATGATATCGTTCTTCCTGAGGAAACTCCAAGAATTGTGGCGAAGTTCACTTATGAACTGGATGGTAAGGGCTATTCTATAACCAACTCGTCTGCATCAGACGCTCTGATCAAGACCTTGCCTAGTGGTGGTGTCATCAGAAACCTTACAATGGCTGGAGAAATGAAGACGCCTGATGCAACAAAAATATTGGTGGAGGTTGCGGCGTTTGTTCATACTATATCTGGAGGAAAGATTGAGGACTGCACAAATGAAATGGTCTTCAATGTGGATTCCAGAAGAGTCATATTCGGCGCATTTGCCAGGACATTCTCTGCTGGAGAGATCAACCGTTGTGTGAACAATGCTGACATGAACATCACAATGGATTTGGCATCACAGAAGTCAGATGATTTATCGAGTGCTGATTTTAAGGGTTTTGGAGGTGGTCTTGTTGCTACATGTTTTGAGCCGACAACTGGATCCCCAGTCTTTAACGATTGTGTAAATAATGGTGATTTGAATATCTCAGTCAATACAGTTGGTCTTGGTCTTGCCCGGGCAGGATTTGCTGGTGTGCTGGGATATATAAGTCTTAAGGCTGATGCGAAGTATAAGGAGTATTACCCGATATTGAAGAATTGTACAAATAATGGTGATGTGACTTTCTCGTATGTGGATAATAGCGCGAACAGCAAGATTCAGTGTTCTGTGGGAGGTATTGTGGGACTTTCTGCAGCACTTATTTCTACTAAGTCAACTTCGCCTACGTCCGATGTGAAGTATGGAGCGATCAGTGCGTCGGTGGATCATTATCATGTGGAGATTGAAAATTGCACTAATACCGGTAGAATAAATAATAACGCTACAAGTTCTGTTACTGCAGCGGAATTTAACTCTAAGATTTATACAGGAGGTATTGCTGGTGCACTTTTGGGCTCAAGTACAAATCACGCAAAAATCAAAAATTGTACAAATACCGGAGAGGTTGTTCCATACTCTGTCAAGGTTAATCCGTATTCAAGAGCGTCTATCTGTGGAGTCAGCGGCGGTTTCCTTGGTCTTGGCGGCTATGTGGACATCGAAGGCGGTGTGATGAACGCAAAGGTCGGTTCAGCTCAGACACGTTCTTTTGCAACGGCAGGTGTCATCGGTCTGGCTGTCGGCAAGTTCTCCATCAAAAATATGAGCGTCAACGCCGATATCTCCATGATTCAGTCTGACGACAAATATACCAGGAACAATCACGCTCTTGCGGTGACCAACAATACAGGGCAAATCAAGACAGACCTTACAGGCTCTGAGATTTCCGGATGCAAGTTCGCCGGATCGTTCCTCATTTCATGTTCGGGTGCATATAATTCCGCTCCTGTAATTCCGACCGAGATCACCTATGTTCTTCCTGATGATATCCCGGCAGGGCTGAATGTGGTTTCCCAGTCTTATACAAACGGAGGCATCACCATGGAGAACAATACATATTGGTCAATGTCAAATCAACAATAAGGAGGAAATATCATGAAATATACTGTTATTGCAATGTTTTCGGCCCTTTGCCTCCTTGCCTCATGTTCGGAGAAGGATGGAGGGGATATCTTCGATGTCCCTCAGACCGGATATACTTTGTTTGAGGCTGATTTTGAAGATGTGTCTCTTGCGGGAGACGAGATGGCCGCAGTATGGAGCAAGGATCTCGCAATCGGAGTCTTTGGCTCTCAGGCAGGTATAAATGAAAAATATACTCTTAAAAAGGCATACGACGGAAAGGCGGCGGGTGAGTTCTATGGACCTCTCGTAAAGGGTGACATGATCATGGCATATTACCCTTATTCGGAGAATTATGCTCTGTACGACGGGTCTTTGGCCTATACGCTTGCTCCAAATCAGGCTTATACTGCTGAAAAGACGTTTATGCGGCAGTTTGAGGACTATGCTGGATACGTCTATGCATTCAATGATTCGGACAACAGGTTGCGGTTCCGTTATGCCAGCGGTCTGCTTTCCATCAGGTTCGCTTTTGAAATTCCTGTAACGGTGCTTTCTCTTCAACTTGTCAGCGAGAATGAGATCGCCGGTCAGGGAAAACTGAATCAGGACATGTCCGTTGAGTTCGGGGCAGGTGGAGTCAGGACAGTAAAGGTTGACTGTGGTCAGGGAATCATCTCAAAGACAGAACAGGGGTTTGCAGAATATCCTGTTGTTCTCCCTGCCGGAACTTATGATGACATTACTCTGGTTGTCAAGGTGGAAGGCGGGAACGATATAGTCAATGAACTTGACTCCTTTGAGATTGATCGCATTTCAGTCGGAGACTATGATGTGACTGAGGTGACCGTCAGCACGAGCGGACTTGGAGGATTTGAGATAGAGGGAGGATTGGACTTTGATTAACGACAAATCTATGATTATGAGAAAGTATATATATATGTTGGTCATTGCGGCCCTGGCAGTCTCATGCGGCAAGTCCGGTCTTGATTTCGAGTCCGGAAATGTCATAGGTGAGGTCGAGGTGTCCGCTTCTGCCGGTCAGATCACTGTCAGCGTGGAGACAGTGGGCCGCTGGATTGTAAATGAGGCTGACAATGCTTCATGGATCAGTTTTGATGTGCAGGGTGGTGTGGGCAATGGCGCCTTTACCGCTTCATATCAGGCAAACCTTTCAAGTGTTGTCGATGCGAAGTCTTCAAGGAAGGCAAGAATCGTGGTGACATCTGAGGATTATGCCAAGTCGGATACTCTGAACATCATCCAGATGGGCTTCTATCCGACTGTCACTCCTTCCGAAGTCAATCCGTCAAAGGAAATCGTTCTTGAATATGTGGCTCCTGAAACAAAGGCTGTTACCATTGTGTATTGCTCAGCGGACGGAGTGACTGATATGGATGCGCTCGGTCAGTGGGCGGAGCAGTTCGATGTTGTCGCTTGCGGCAATGGCTTCATCAAGCCGTCGGCAGAGCCGGGTAGCGTATATGCCCGCTGTACTGTCGGCGACGTGAATTTCGTTTCGGCTGATCTGGCTCAGGCCTATGCTGAAGGCAAAGAGTTCGAATCGTTCCGTGACATAATCGAGGAGACTTATAATGCTCAGAATTCACCTTCCAGATGGGTGTTGGGCGGACAACTCTATCATTATTCGATGATGCAGGCCTCATATTCTTCGGCTCCGCTCTGGTATCCGTATGATATTGACGAGGCTGTGTTTGACTCGGACAGATATGCGTGGAACAACAACCTGTACGATTGTCTGTGGATGTCGGAGCGTGATTATATCACCACATGGACTTCTGAGGATGGTAAATCATATATGGCGGACTATGTTTATGTGTCAAGAGATGTCCTTGCAACCATATCGGAGGTCAGGAAACTTGACAAGGTGCTGGGCATGACGCATAATCCTATTAAAATCACCTTAAAATACTGATCGGATGAAACACACAAGCATATATAGAATTTTCCTGACGGTATTCCTGTCATTTACTGTCAGTGTGGCATTTGCTCAGAATATAGAGGTTTCCGGAAAGGTGACTGACGAAAAGGGTGAGCCGATGCCGGGTGTCGGTATTGTCGATAAGAATAACCCGAAGAACGGTACTGTCTCTGACCTTGACGGACTTTATAAGATCAGGGTCGCCAAGGATGGTTTCCTTGAATTTACATTCATAAGTTATGAGAATGCTCTCGTTCCGGTCGAAGGCAAGAATGTGGTCAATGTCCGGATGAAGCCTTCGATGGAGCAACTTGAAAAGGTCGTGGTCATCGGTTACGGTACTTCCAAGAAGAGTGACCTTACGGGAGCGGTGTCTGTCGTGGATGCGGACGACCTTACGAGATCTCCTATCACTTCGGTCGCTCAGGCCCTTCAAGGAAGGGTGGCCGGTGCCGAGTTCATGTCCACGACCGGCGAGCCTGGCGAAGGTGCGAATATCCTCGTGCGCGGTTCAAGATCGATAGAGGCGGGAAACAAGCCGTTGATCGTTGTGGATGGCGTGCTTGATGCAGTGGATGACCTCAGTGAGATAAACCCTTCTGACATCGTGTCCATTTCGGTATTGAAGGACGTGTCTTCAACAGCCATCTATGGTGCCAGAGGTGCGAACGGTGTAATCCTTATCACTACGGAAACACCGGATAAGGATGATGCCAGGAAGTTTTCTGTCAATCTGAAAGCGGCAGCCGGCATATCGACAATCGCTTCCAAACTGGACATTCTGGATGCTTCTGAATATGCGCAGTGGAGAAATATGGTGAGCAGACAGGATGCTATCGATGCCGGTAAGGATTTATCCGCATGGGTTGCGCCGTTTGCAGACCCTGCATCAAGAGGCAAGGGAACGGACTGGATTGATGAACTTTCTCAACTTGGTGTATATCAGGACTATCATTTCAGCCTCAAAGGAGGAAACAAGGATACAAGATATTCTGTGTCTTTCGGATATCATGACAATCGTGGTGTCATAAAGTCATCAGGATATACAAGATATTCGACTCTGGCGTGGATCGACAGCAAACTCACCAAGAAACTCCGTTGGGGTGCCAAGTTGAACTATACCTATCAGTTGACTGACAAGAGCCCTGCGGCCATCGGTGGAACGAACACCAATGCCGCCATCTTCCTCAGCCCGCTGCTTTCAACAAATGACGTCTGGAACATCTTCGGAGACAATTCGACCTCGGGCGGCGTGGTCTTCAACAACCCGCTGATGTCTGCTGAAGAAGTCACAAGCGAGGCAATGAAGGATGCGACCTCATTCTCTCCTTGGCTGCAATACAACATCACCAAGAATATTGTGGCAAAGACAAAGTTCACTTATTCATACAGGAATGACTTTACCGGATATTATTCTCCTTCCTTCCTCCCTGTTGCGGCAGCAAACCTTACCGGTGGCAACGCATCACGCTCGGAGTGGAAACAGAAGAAGTTCCTTTCGGAGACTACCCTGACATATAACAGGAAGAAGAAAGGCCATTCCATCGAGACCCTGCTGGGATTCACGGCAGAAAAGAGGGTGACCGACAATGCATCGGTCAGCGGCAGCGGCTATGTTGATGATAACCTTAAATATCATAATATTGCTGCTATCAAGAACAAGGAGAATCTTAGTGTAAGTTCATACCATCATATCAGGACAAGCATGTCCGTGCTGGGCAGGGCTAATTATTCATACAAGAGAAGGTATTATGCTACCTTCACTGTACGTGCGGATGGAGCCTCGAATTTTGCTGAGGGAAACAAGTGGGGCTTTTTCCCTGCGGCAGCGCTCAGATGGTCTATCTCAAATGAGAAGTGGTTGAAGAATGCCCATTGGCTCAATGACCTCTCTCTCCGTGTCAGTGCAGGACGCTCCGGTAATGACGCAGTGGCAAGTTACCAGTCCCTTGCAACCCTGACTGCATCAATGACAAACTGGCTCTTCGGCAACGCACAGGAACTTGTCTATATCCCGTCGAAACTCGAGAACTCAAACCTCACATGGGAGACTACGGATTCATATAACTTAGGTCTTAATTTCGCAGTACTGAACAGCAGAATCGTTCTTGAGGCTGATGCCTATGTGTCTGTTACCAGAGACCTTCTCCTGTCAATGAAGAACTCTCAGACAACTGGTTTCAGCACATATTTTACCAATGCCGGCAAGACAAGAAATGCCGGTGTGGAGTTGACGCTTACGACTCAGAACATCAGAAACAGGAACTTTGCATGGACGACTGTGCTGACTATGGCCCACAACCGTCAGATGGTGATCGATGTGGGAAACAATGGCGAGATCGTGCCTACTTACAATAACCCGCGCAACACCACCCAATATATGTACGGATACAGGAACGGCTATCCTGTGAATGCCATCTGGGGTTACAAATATGCCGGTGTATGGCATAATGACGAGGAGATCAGGAAGAACAATCTCACCCATACGTATGTTTCACATATCCAGGATGGAGCCAACGGTACCAATGTGGGTCGTGCAAAATTCGTGGATGTGAACAATGACGGTCTCCTTGACCAGAATGACATGGTATATCTCGGTACCGGAGATCCGGTCATCTACGGCGGTTTCCAGAATGACTTTACAATCTGCAAGAACCTCAACATAAGTTTCTATTTCGCATATTCGTTGGGAGGAAAGATGTATAACCTTTCCGAACTCTGGATGGGATCGACAACATCGTCATATAACAAGTACAAGTATATTCTCAATGCCTGGGACAAGGAACTCAGACCGGATTCCGATATTCCTAAGGCCGGTTACAATGATACGTTCGCAAGTGACCGTCAGGTGCATGATGCTTCATTCCTGAGATTGAAGAATGTTTCTATCAGTTATAATATCCCTATCAAGAACAAGAAGGTCAAGAAGTACCTCAAATCAACGACTGTCGGAGTAAGTGGTGAAAATCTCGTGCTCTGGAAATACTATAACGGATTCGATCCGGATGTAAGTACGTCACTGTACCGACTTGACAACGGCTCCTTCCCACGCCCGAGAACATTTGTGTTTAACCTTTCAATGAATTTCTAAGAGTATGAAGAAGGCAATATATATTTTATGCGGCTTGTGCTTCCTTTGTGGATGTTCATTGAAGGAGCAGGTAGTGTCCAACTCCACAAGAGACACTTATTACAGGAATGAGATACAGGTGAGGACAGGTCTGAGCGGCTGCTATACCCAGGTCCGTGACATTATCTGTAATTCAGGATATTGGCAGATGACCGAATGCGCCACAGACCTTATCTCGATGAGTGTGTCAAATCAGTATAATGCCAACTGCGATGTCTCTCCGTCCCGTCCGGGTGTTGCTGCGACTGTATGGTCCAAGGGATATACCGGCGTGATGAGATGTAATGAAATGATTGATGTCCTTGAAGAGTCCGAGTACTTTACCCGGGAGCAGAAACTCCCTTGGATTGCAGAGGCAAAGGTGCTGAGAGCCCTGTATTACTATCTTCTTACATCAACCTTTGGCGATGTTCCGTTCTATACTGAGGCTGTTACCGAGCAGAACAGGGCAAGGATCGCGTCTCTGCCGCGTATGTCCGCAAAGGATACCCGTGATTATCTGATTGATGAGATGATGGAATATCTTCTTCCATACAGCATGGGAGGCAGGCAGGCGCTGCCGCTTCAGCGCACATACGAAAATCCGTCAAAGGCCTATATCGGTGCGGCCGTAGGTCTGATGGTGGCCGGCAAGATGTGTCTGTGGAATGAGCGTTACACTGATGCCATCAAGATTTTCGGTCAACTCGAAGCGATCTATGGAGATTACCGTACCGTCAAGAGCAAGTATGATTTCGCGAAGGATTATCCTATCACCGATGTCCGTTGGAGAGAGAAGAATGTCAAGGAGTCAATCCTTGAGGTCGGAAACCTTGTGGAGGAATATGGACTTGCAATCAAGGGTACCATCGCATCATATTGTACTCCTGCCCGTACTACTGTGACTTCCGATGACGAGGAGGAAAGTGCAAGTCAGGCTTCTGATATATATAACGGTATCAAGATTCCGGAATTGGGCGCATATGCCAGAACATATACCGCTGCAATACCTACGTCATATTATTATACAAGAGTGCTGCCTTATTCGTCAAAGGACATCAGAAACGGTGAATATTCCAACGGCAGGACTGAGCCGGCAGGCGGTTCAGGAAACCTTGCATGGCGCTGGCAGGGTGAAGGATATGTTAAGTCCAGGATGCTGACTGAAAAGAAGGGAATATATTGGTTCAATAAGCCGTCGAACAGTCAGCCTGACGGATCCGTTGACAAGCCATACGGTAATAACCAGCCTTGGCTGGGAGACAAGTTCTGGTGCTTCGGTATGTATAACAATCAGGATGGAAACAACTACAAGGTGTTCCGTTATGCAGGCGTGCTGCTGAATCTGGCAGAGGCCCATCTGATGAATGGCGACATGGAAACGGCCTGTGACTATCTGAATATAGTCCGTAATCGTGCCGGCCTGGATGAGTTGTCTCCTGAGAATGTGAACAACAGCAGGGAGGCCTTGATGGAGGAGATCAGGATGGAGTGTGCAAGGGAACTTTTTGGAGAGTTCCAGCGAAAGTTTGACCTTGTACGCTGGGGAATATGGTATGAAAGGACGCTCATGTATAATGAAGGCAAATATATCAAGGGATATATCCTTCCATGTCACGAATACTGGCCGATTCCAGCCGAACAGGTTACATATTCAGGCAATAACTTGGACAATAACGCATATAAGGGAATACTTTAATCTGTCATTTCGAGCGACCGTAGGGAGTCGAGAAATCTAATATATTATGAAGAAATACATTTCAATAATACTGATGTGCCTTGTGGCACTGTCATGTGAGGATAAGTTGGCTCAACTGGATGTGGTGGAATTCGGTGCAAGACTCAACGAACCGGATCCTGCAAAGCCGCTTCTTCCTTTGGATTATAAGGCCGGGTCATTTGAGATTTTCGTCATATCTGATGGCGATTTCAAGGCCGAGGTGCATCAGGACTGCGATTGGCTTTGGTTTGAAGGCTCATCCAGAACATATCAGGGCAATAGTGAAGATCAATATATCACAGTGTATTATGATGCCAACCGTACCATCATGCGTGATGGAAAGATTACCTTGACCAGAAAGCATAGAAATGTGGAGATTCAGGTAAATCAGGTGGGCATTTTGAGCGAGGACTTCTCTGTGGTTCACCAGAATCTATGGATCGGGGCCGAGGGCGGTCAGTTGAGCGCCAAGGTTCTTACGCTTTCAGGACCTGATGACATTGTCATCGAGACGGAGTATGTCGAAAGTGACCTCGGCCAGTGGATATCACAGGTCAGGATGGAAAACAACTATCTGAAATTTGAGGTTGCAGAGAATGTGGCAGAAAATGATAGGCATGCTGTCGTGACCGTTTCAAAGAAGGGAACCTCCTTCGTCGGAAAGATTCAGGTAGGACAGGCTGCGGCCGGTGCTGAAACTCAGGAGATGACCATCGCTCAGTTGAAGGCGATGCTTTCAGAGGCTGGCAGCGTCGCTGTCGAGGGCAATGTGGTGTTGACTGATTGTATTGTCTTGAACGACAATCTTGAAGGAAATGGAGCAGAAAATATCAACATAACCTCCATCATACAGGATCTTACTGCTGCCGGAAGGACCCTGTATGTGTCTGACCCTCAGGGTAATGACGGTGTCCGGATAGACTTCAATGCAGGATCGGAACTTCTCGTCAAGCGTTTTGACCATCTGAGGCTTTCGCTTGCAGGAGCGACACTTGCCAGGGAGGCTGACCCTGACCGTTATATAGTTTCAGGCCTGTCAGCAACTGCTGTAATGAGCACCGAACCGGGCTCCGGCGCTGATGTTGTCATCAAGCAGAAGAAGATGTCAGAACTGCAACCGTCTGATGTATATACACTTGTAGAACTGACAAACTGCGAGCAGCCGATTGCGAAAGGACCATATATCGGTGTGGATGTGAGCAACTACTGCATCATCAACAAATATCCGATGGTGATCCGTGATAATGAGGGAACCACAATGCACATGATGGTGAATACCACCTGCACATGGCACAGAGACGGTACGGAGAGACCAAAAGGTTCGGGAAGCATTACGGGTGTCATCGTGCATGAGCATTGCGATAACTTCGAGTGGGATCAGGCGGCGGCCGATCAGATGGTTGGCAATGGACTTGGTCTGGACTATGTGAATAACCTGGGACATATCGGTACATATCAGATCCGTCCTATAAGCAAATCGGACATTGCATTGGACAATGACTTTGACAATGGCTTTTCGTCCCTGGTCTGTGAGTTCACCTATATCTACTCCGGAGCAGATCAGAAACTCATTCCTAATTATAATGACCGTGCAATATGGCTCTACAATGATGACGGAAATCCTTGTGCAAGGCTGACTCTGGTGTCCAAGACCAATGGTGAAGTGGAAATTTCGACCAAGAGAGACTGGACATTGTTAGGCCCGTACAATGATGGTCAGTTGACGGACATCACCACAGGAAACGGCATCTGGTGCGGCGGACAAAGGGCTGTGTGGTTTACATCGACCTCGCAGGAAAATCTCGGACGCACACAGGGTCGCATTGACAAGACCTGCGGCTCTGCATGGAACTCTACCGGATGGGTTGACAAGGACAATAATCTTAACAGATTCTGGCAGGTCAACTTCTCGACTTCTGATCTGACTGCGGACAATGCACCTATGTCTGTGCAGTTGGGTGCGGTCAATGGTTATGGAGACAGAGTCGGTGGACCACGTAACTGGAAGATGGTTTATACAACCTCCGACAGTGATGCTGAAATCGAGATTGCAAGATACACGGTGCCGGATTTCCCAGCCAAAGGCAATAGAAGGGTATGGCATTGTCCCGGACATAAATATATGTCGTTTACTCTGCCGAAGGATGCTGATGTGTGGGGCAAGACTCAGGTGGTCATCAAACTGATACCGGTTGACAAGGCCGCTGACAGCGGTGACACATACAGTCGCGGCACAATCAATACCAATGTCGATAATTCAATCAACTATTTCGCAGTAAGGTGCAATAAATGACATTAGTGGCCATTAATGTCATTTCGAGCGAGCGTAGCGAGTCGAGAAATCTAATATATAATCATATCATGAAGAAAACACTCATTCTTTTTACGGCTGTCCTTTTCAGCCTCACCCTTTCGGCAAAGAAGCCGGTAAACACCCAGTGGACTCCTGAGCAGGCACGAGAGTGGTGGAGCCAGACAGAGTGGCCTGTGGGCTGCTGCTATGTGCCTACATACGCCATCAACCAGTTCGAGATGTGGCAGGAAGATACGTTCAACCCTGAAATCCTTGACAAGGAAATGGCCCTCTGCGAGGAACTCGGCTTCAATATGGTGCGTATCTATCTTCACGAGATGCTCTGGTTCCAGGACAAGGAGGGTTTCAAGAAGAGAATCGACCAGATGCTTGACATAGCCGGAAAGCATGGTGTGAGAGTGACCTTCACCTTCTGCACCAATGGCGGAGGTCCGGAGAAACTCGGCAAGCAGCCCGAGCCGGAGCCGTTTGTACACGGTGGCGGCCACTGGTGCCAGAGCCCTCATAAGGACATCTTCAACAACAAGGAGAGATGGCCGGAGTTCAAGGAATATCTCCAGGATATCCTCAGAACCTTCAAGAACGACAAGAGAATCGTATATTGGTGCCTTTACAATGAGCCGGAGAATCTCAAAGACGGTCGTAACTGCCTTGAATTCATGACTGAAATGTACAGATGGGCATGGGAAGTCCGTCCAAGCCAGCCTCTTACCTCACCTGTATGGCATCGCCCGGGTTTCAGGGGAGCGACAACAAAACTGGATATGATATCATTTGTGCTTACAAATTCGGATATCATCACTTTCCACTGCTACTACACTCCTGCCGAACTTGAGACTTTCATCAATATGCTCAGCCGTTTCAAGAGGCCTATGATCTGTCAGGAGTACCTTGCACGCAACTTCGGTTCTGCATTCGAGACCTGCCTCCCGATAATGAAACGTGAGAAGGTGGGAGCCCTTAACTGGGGACTTGCAGAGGGAAAATGCGAATACCGTTTTCCTTGGGGTCACAAACCGTCTGACGGAGAGCCGGCAGTGTGGTTCCACAGCATCTTCTGGCATGACTATACGCCATATAGCGCTGTTGAGGTGGATATCCTCAAAAAGATTACAGCCGACAAGCACCTCGCCGGTCAGAATCCGAAATATAATATCTATAAATAAGCCCTTCTGTCATTCTGAACGACCATCTGTCTTCTGAACGACCATCTGTCTTCTGAACGACCGTCTGTCATTCTGAACGGCCATCTGTCATCTGAACGACCGTCTGTCATTCTGAACGATCATCTGTCATTCTGAACGACCATCTGTCATTCTGAACGAAGTGAAGAATCTATAACAACTAAATAAAACATATAATGAAGAAAGTACTGATTTGTGCATCAGTTCTGCTTGCCGGTCTTACGGCATCAGCGCAGAACGGCCCTGTAAAGATGTGGGAAGGAGTTGAAAACCTTCCGACTTACAGAGTGAACGCTCCTGAGAAGGCCCCTCTTTTCGAAAGGGACTTCGCCTACCAGAGAGCAAAGCGTGGCGTATATCCATACGCGATGAACGACAACCCTACAATCGAGAAGGTGGATTCGGCTCATAGAGCGGTCTATCTTGAAAACGATTATGTCAAGGTCTGCGTACTTCCTGACATCGGAGGCCGTCTTTTCTATGCGACAGACAAGACCAACGGCTACGAGATCTTCTACCGTCAGAGCGTGATCAAGCCTGCAAACGTGGGTATGCTCGGAGCATGGATTTCAGGCGGAGTTGAGTGGAACGTATTCCACCATCATCGTGCAACCTCACAGTATCCTATTGACTATAAACTCGTTGACAACGGCGACGGCTCAAAGACAATCTGGGTGGGTGAGGTCGAGAACCGCCACAGAATGAGTTGGGCAGTGGGTATGACCCTTCACCCTGACAAGTCCTATATCGAGGTTACCGGCCGTTTCTTCAACAACTCCATCGACCGTAACTCGATGCTTCACTGGAACAATGTGGCGACTCACGCCAACGAGAACTACCAGATCATCTTCCCTGAGAACACAGAGTTCGGTATGTTCCACCACAAACTCAGCCATATCCATTGGCCTGTGCCTCAGTCACCATACAAGGGCAATCCTGAATTCATCGGAAGAAACATCAGTTGGTGGAAGAACCTTCCTTCGCTCACAGGTGACTCAGTGTTCATTCACGATCTTCAGGATGACTTCGTAGGAGGTTATGACCATGGAGTCGATGCAGGTACCATGCTTGCCGGAAACCACAACATCAACAAGGGCGGCAAGTTCTGGACCTGGGGACCTCATGCATACGGTCACGCATGGGACTGTGTCACACTTACAGACAGCGACGGTCCGTATGTGGAACTTATGACCGCTGCATATTCGGACAACCAGCCTGACTACTGCTGGATCAACCCGCAGGAGTCCAAGGAGTTCACTGCATACTGGTATGGTATCCGTAACCTGAACAATGTGAACCGTGGTAATGAGAAGGCTACCGTGAATATGGATATCAATCCTTCCGGTGACATCCATGTTGCAGCGAACGTAACTCAGATCCGTCGCAATGCAAAGGTTGAAGTGACCCGCAACGGCAAGGTGCTTTACAGCAAGGTGGCCACAATGGCTCCTGACAAGCCTTTCGCTGACGACTTCAAGGTGGATGCTTCCGAGGTTGCTGAGCCTACTGAGGTTCTTATGAGCCTTTATTCTGCCGAGGGTGAACTTCTTATCGACTACCACCCATACAAGCATGACCTCTCCAAGCCACATCCCGAGGACCTTCTTCCTGTGAATCCGGATCCTAAGAGCATTGAGAATACAGAGGAACTCTTCTATGTGGGTATGCGTAACCTCCAGTTCCACCAGGCTCACACAGACCCTATGGACTATTTCAATGAGGTTCTCCGTCGTGATCCGGGTGATGTCCGCACCAACACTCAGGTGGGTATCATCCTCCGCAAGGCAGGTGACTATGCAAAGGCTGCCGAGCACCTTCGCAAGGCAATCAGCCGTCAGAGCGCAAACTACACAAGAGTTGCTGACGGTGAGGCCATGTATAACCTCGGTCTCATACTCAAGGCAGAGGAGAAATGGGAGGCAGCAATAGACACTCTTTACAGGGCTGCATGGGATTATGAATATGCTTCGGCTTCATATTATCAACTCGCTCAGATCTCTGCAAAACTCGGCAACAGTGTGCGTGCTCTCGAAGAGGCTACCATGGCAGTGAACTACAACGGAATGAACATTGATGCCAAGAACATCAGGACAACCCTCCTGCGCAAGGCCGGAAGGAAGGCTGAGGCTCTCGCTCTTGCTAAGGAAGTCGTCAAGTTCGACCCGCTCAACTACTACGCTACAAACGAACTTGTACTCATGGGTGCCAAGCCTGCCGCAGAGTTCGCGAAACTTCTCCGCGGTGTGCCTGAGTCATACCTTGAACTTGCTCTCTACTACTACAACAATGGTTTTGTGAAAGAGGCTAAGGACGTTCTGACTGCTTCTGAGGCTGTCAAGCCTTATCCTACAGTAGAGTACTGGCTCGGTTATCTTGCTGATGCCGCAGGTGACAAGGAATCTGCAAGAGACTGGTTCAAGAAGGCGGAGGACAGAAGCATCGCTTATGTGTTCCCATTCCGTCTTGAGACAATCAAGCCTCTTGACAAGGCCCTCGAATATCTTCCAAAGAGTTTCAACACATGGTACTACCTCGGTAACCTCTACTATCACAAGCAGCCTGAAAAGGCACTTGCATGCTGGGAGAAGGCAGTTGAAGCAAAGCCTGACTTCGCTATGGCTCTTCGTAACCTCGGATGGTACTGGAGATTCAAGAATGAGAACAAGGACAAGGATTTCTCAGACTATGCAAAGGCTATCGATTACTACCAGGCCGCAATCAGCGCTGACGTAGATGGCAATGCCCTCTTCCTTGCTGAGTGTGATGAGGTCATGGAACTTGTCAAGGCTCCTCTTGATGACAGATACAACCTCTTCAACGGTCGTGAGGCCCTTTATGAGAAGAGATATGACTCTGAGACCAAGGCTCTCAAGCAGAGAATACTCAAAGGCGAGTATGCTCCTGTTCTCGAGAAACTTCAGACACGTTTCTACAGCCGTCGTGAGCACATCGAGGACCTCCATGACATCTATGTTGATGTGTGTCTGCTTTCAGGCTTCGAGGCATGGCAGAAAGGCGACAATGAAGCAGCCCTCAAGTTCATGCTTCTCTCTAACGAGTATCCTGAGAACCACGGCTATGCCCACCTTGAGTACTATGCACGTGATGCACAGGTTTACTACAACATCGGTCTTGCATACGAGAAGGTAGGCGACGCGGAGAACGCTGCCAAGTACTACAGGATGGCTTCCGAGGTTGTAGTGAAGCCGGCTGACGGAATATACAACTTCGAGAAGGGTCTTGCAATGCGCAAACTTGATCCTAAGGCTTCAGTAAGGTCAATGTACAAGGATATCGTGAAAGTCGGAAAGGCAAGCCTTACCACTTATGTTCAGAGATTCTGGGAGAGTTTCGACAGAGGACCGTACGAGCAGGATGTCAACGCGGCAGCATACTATATGCAGGCTGTGGGCTACAAGGCTCTCGGACGCAACTTCAAGGCCAAGAGAATGCTCAAGAAGGCTCTCAAGGAGCGTAATGACCACCTCTGGGCTAACTACTATCTTGGAAATCTATAATATTCTATAAATGAGAAATACAGTTTTCTGTACTTTATCTATGATCGTCTTCGCCATGGCTTCGTGTCAGGCGAAGGCGATTGCTGATAATACGACAGTATATATTCATACTGTCGAGGACTTCGCTGACGTCCGGGAGCCTTTGAATTCGCATGTCGGTCTCGAGGCGTCAAGTGTGCTCGAGTCGATGTATGATTATGTTCAGGTGCTTGAAGATGACTTCCTTACCGCTGCTGTTCCTGACAGCGCTCCTGAGCAGAAGACCTCCGTCTATCCGCGTATAAAGAGAATGGCGGACGGAAGATATATAATGTTCTTCCAGGGCGGACAGGTGGCCTCGCGTATATTATATTCGTTCAGTGATGACCTGAAGAAGTGGTCAGATCCGGAGATTCTGTGGAATCCATATAATATAACGACCGGCGAGGGCAAGGATGTAAGGAGGTTCACGACAGCAGACGCAGTTGTGCTGCCTGATGGAGACATAATCGTGGTATGTTCTTACAGGGCCTCTAAGGGATATAAGAACGGAATAGACTGCGGTCTTGTGCTCAAGCGCAGCAGCGATAACGGCGCTTCATGGAGCGAGCCTCAATATATTTACGAGGGCACCAACTGGGAGCCTTATCTGCTTTGTCTGCCGAATGGTGATATCCAGTGTTATTTCACCGACTGTATTCCTTCTATCAAGGACTCAGGTACATCTGTCATTACATCAAAAGACGGAGGCAGGACCTGGAACGGCTACAGGAAGGTTTCCCGCCAGTTCAAGCATGTGTCGGAAGGACATAAGATATTTACCGACCAGATGCCTTGTGTGAGGCTTCTGAATGACGGAAAGACCCTTTTCGGATTCTTTGAGGCAAGACTTGAACCGGATTTTCCTGCTGATGACGCCAAGAGCATATACAAGATGTCCCTTGTGTATAATGATGGCTTTGAGTGGGAGGACCTCGGCGATGAGGGAGAAGGCCCCAAGGACAGACTGACCAATGTTTTTGAAGGTGCTGCCGGATATGTCTCCGTGTTCCCGTCAGGAGAGACCTTGATTTCCTGCAATATATCAAGTGTGTTCTCCATGAAACTTGGAGATGCCGATGCGCGTCGCTTCAATGGACGGTCATGGACTGAGGATTGGTTCCAGCCGTTTGAAGAGAACGGTTTCTGGGGCGCGACTGAGATAGCGTCAGACCATGAGGCCATAGGTGCAATCTATGCCCCTGAGGGACTGAGCATTGGTAAGTTCTATCTGAATCATGCAATCGATGCCCATGTCGAGACCATCAAGGCCGATGGCGATGCCTCTGACTGGAAGCAGGACCATCTGTTCTTCCTGGGCAGCGAATCTCCCGCGCAGGCAATTATCCGCCCGTCCTATGATGAAGACAATCTCTATCTTCTTGTAGAGTGCAAGGGCAGGAAGGCTGCGACTGAACTGTATATCCATAACGCGGCGGCATCAGACCTTGCTCCCGGCTCATCTGTATATCTGAAACTCAATGCAGATAAAGTGATGGAATCCGCTGCGCTTTCCTCTAAGGGAAAGGGCCGTGAGATCACTGTGACCGCTTCTGTCAGGAAGGGTAAGACAAAAGACGGATCTGAGGGTTATCTTGCAGAAATCGCAGTCCCTCTGTCTGTACTTGGAGCATCGTCCGGTGATACATTGAAACTTAATGCCTGTCTTGGCAGGGATACGTTTACCGGTGCTGCGGAAGGCAAGCCGGCAACGTGGATGACTGTACGGTTGAAATAATCCCGTAAGATGAGGAGGATATTCATAGCATTGCTGATGGGATTGCCATTATTGCTTTCCTGCGCACAGGACAATCCTGTCGGGGGCAATGATGGCACACCCGTCGAAGGTCCGTTTGACTATTCGATGATCGGCGGTCATCCGCGTCTTCTTTTGAAATCCTCTGACTTTGACCGGATGCGCAGTGCCATTGCCTCAGATGACCGTCTTGCCACTATACATCAGATAATCCTTGACCGTGCCGATTATCATCTGACTCAGGGTGCCATGACCTACAAAAAGGTGGGACGGCGTCTGCTGAATGAGTCCAGGAGGGCATTGGAACGCATACTTTTCCTGTCATATTCATATAGGATGACGGGTGATGTCAGGTATCTTGAAAAAGCCGAGAGCACGCTTAATGAGGTGGCTGCCTTTGCGGACTGGAATCAGAGCGAGCATTATCTTGATGTCGCCGAGATGGCTTTCGGAGTCGCGACAGGCATCGACTGGCTTTATCATGACCTGAAGCCGGAGACCCTCAGGGCGGCAAAGGGAGCCTTGAAGTCGTACGCATTTGATACATATCTGACGGCTGACGGAGACATTTTCCGCAGGAGCATGTCCAATTGGAATCAGGTGTGTACGGCAGGATTGATTGCGGCGGCGATAGCGTGTTATGAAGATGACCCCCGCGCGATGGCACATGTGATAGAGACCCTGGTGGAGAACAACAAGACCCATGGAATGACCATCTACAACACCGATGGCAATTATTCCGAAGGCTATACATACTGGGCGTATGGCACAACCTATCAGGTGATTACAATGGCGGCACTTGAAAAGGTATTCGGTCACGATGGGGGACTCAAGGACTCTTGCCCGGGATTCTCAAAGACCGGTCTGTGGATAATGTTCATGGAAGGGCCTTCCGGGATGTGCTTTAATTTCTCGGATTGCAATGCTCCGGTTTATCCGAGGCTGCCTTTGTGGTATATATCTGATTATTACAATGATGCGGGCCTTCTGTATAAGGAGGTCCGGAAGATTGATGACGGAAGTTATGCCGAGTCATTTGACGAACGGCGCTTCCTGCCGCTGGTGCAGGTCTTTGCTGATGCCTCCCTGCTGAAGGACAACATTGCCGCACCTGTCAGGAAGATCTGGTATGGCGGCCAGACTGTCGAGACGCATCCGACAGTATTGGTGCATACGAATATGGCGAATCCTCAAAAGGACTTTTTCCTTGCCCTGAAAGGCGGACGTGCAAGCACGAGCCATGCCCACATGGATGGAGGCAGTTTCGTGTTTGATGCGTACGGACTAAGGTGGGCGATGGATCTTGGCTTGCAGAAATACAACGGTCTGGAAGAGTATGGCATTGACCTGTGGAGTTACGGAAAGGAATCCACACGATGGAACGTGTTCAGACTCAATAATTTCAGCCACAATGTCATAACCGTCAATGACAATATATATCACTTTGACGGGGGATCCTTCCTGGATAAGGATTTCAACATCAAGAAGCCTGCTGCCTTGGGCGGAAGATACACCTGTTATCCTCTGAACAGATACACCGGTGATGAAAATGATCTTGTGTCTCCGGCTCTGACAAGGACTGCCGAACTTGTTCCGAACACAGAGACCCTTTCCTTTGAACTTGTAGTGACCGATGAGTTCACCTCCTGTGCCGGCAAGACTCCGCATATCCGCTGGTCCATGGCGACTCCCGCCACTGCTGAAATCATTTCGGACGGGTGCATAAAGTTGACTCAGAAGGGAGTGACCATGTATCTCAGGTCCTCCGAGGCTTCCGGTGCTTCATTGAAGGCCTTTACAAGAAGGGCCGATGATCTCCTGTCGGAGTGGGATGAGGCCAATGAGGGAGTCACATTGGTGGGATTCGAAGGCACCATGCAGGCGAATCAGAAATGGCAACTGACAACGAGACTGTCTGCCGAATAATTCTGCTCTTCTTATAATATTTTCTATATTAGCACGATTTCTGATAACTCCGGTCTTCGGACATTGAAACTATATAACCGAGTATTATGAAAAAAGTGCTTTTCGCTCTTGTGGGCATTGTGGCGCTGTCGATGCCATTGTCGGCGGCAGCGCTTGAGGACTGGCAGGATCCTCATGTCGTTGAAATCAATCGGTATCCCATGACCGCAACCTTCGAAACCGGTGGCAATAAGTTGAGCCTCAACGGGGTGTGGGATTTCAAATGGTATGAAACAATCGAGGACAGGGCGGCGGATTTCCATAAGCCGGAGTACGACACTTCGGACTGGGACACCATGCCTGTGCCCGGGATGTGGGAACTGAACGGATATGGAGACCCTCTGTATCTGAATATCGGTTATCCTTGGAGACCTTGGTATAAGAATACTCCGCCTCTTGTGCCTGTTCAGCGCAATCACACCGGTCAATATCGCAGAAATTTCACCTTGGATGAGTCGTGGAACGGCAAGGACATCTTCCTTCATATAGGCTCGGCCACTTCCAATGTGCGTGTATGGGTGAACGGCAGGCATGTCGGTTATAGCGAAGACAGCAAGTTGGAGGCGCGTTTCGATATCACTAAGTTTGTAAAGCCGGGCGAGAATCTCATCGCGCTCGAGGTTTTCAGATGGTGCGACGGAACCTATCTCGAAGATCAGGATTTCTTCCGTTTTACAGGTCTTGCAAGGGATACATACGTATATTCCCGCGAAAAGAAGCGCATCGAGGATATCAATGTGGTGGCCTCGGCCGACGGAAGGGCTTCTGTCAAGGTGGAGGTTGCAAAGGGTGTGACATCGGTCTCTCTTGAAATCCTTGACCAGTCCGGCAGCATGGTGGCTTCTGAAAAGGTGACTGTGAATCCCAAGGTGCTCTCTGAAAGGAAACTGCCTGTGGTGACAGCCTCGCTTGAAGTTCCGTCCGTGAAACTGTGGAGCGCCGAGACTCCGGATCTCTATACCCTGAGGGTGGCTTCATACGACAGAAAGGGAAAGACAGAATCGGCTGACTTGCAGATAGGTTTCAGGGATGTGAAGATTGTCGGAAGCCAGTTGCTGGTGAACGGCCAGCCGGTGCTTATCAAGGGCGCGAACAGGCACGAAATCAATCCGTACAAGGGATATGTGGTCTCGCAGGAGGATATGATAAAGGATATCCTTATCATGAAGCAACTCAATATCAATGCTGTGCGCACCTGTCACTATCCGAATGACCCTCTGTGGTATTCACTCTGTGACCGCTATGGCCTGTATGTGGTTGATGAGGCGAACATCGAGTCTCACGGAATGGGATATAAGGAGACGACCCTGGCGAAGGACCCTCAGTTCGAGCATGCCCATCTGGAAAGGAACCGCAGGATGCTCAGACGCGATTTCAACCATCCTTCCATCATAGTGTGGAGTCTTGGAAACGAGGCCGGCAACGGACCGAACTTCTTCAAGGCCTATCAGATGATGAAGTCTCTTGATTCTTCCCGTCCGGTGCAGTACGAAAGGGCTCAGCATGCCGACAATACGGATATATTCTGTCCTATGTATTATCGCTACAGTTCCTGTGAGAAATATGTGTCCGATAATCCTCCGAAGCCTCTGATCCAGTGCGAATATGCTCATGCAATGGGCAATTCGATGGGAGGTCTGAAGGAGTATTGGGACCTTGTCAGGAAATATCCCGCATACCAGGGCGGTTTCATCTGGGATTTTGTAGATCAGGCACAGATGTGGCCCTCAGACCCTCAGAAGACAGGTTCGGACCATATATTCATCTTCGGAGGCGAGTTCAATGACATAGACCCTTCGGACAATTCCTTCTGCTGCAACGGCATCATCGCTGCCGACCGCACTCTCCATCCTCATGCTTATGAGGTGGCATATCAGTATCGCAATATCCACACGAATGGTGCAGGTGCATGGAACAAGGTCAGCGTATATAACGAAAACTTCTTCATCGACCTGTCGCGCTACAGGATGGAGTGGAATGTCGAGGTGGACGGACGTCAGGTGCTTTCGGGAACGGTTTCTTCGCTTGATGTGGCACCAGGGGCCGAGAAGGTGATTCCGCTGGATTTCACTGCCGAAGATGTGGCCGGTGCGGCCGGTGTGGAAGACCTTATCGGTTTTGATGTATATCTGAATGTGAAATATGTCCTCAAACGGGCGGACGGGATTCTCCCTGCCGGCAGTCAGGTGGCGTACGACCAGATATGTCTGAATGAGGCGGATATGCCTGTATTGGGCAACAGGTCGGGACTTCCTGCATATGCTGCCGACGGTCAGAAACATGTATTCTCCGGTGTCATGACGTATAAGGGGACAGGCAGCAGCCGTGTCAACCCTTGGAAGGCAGTGTTCGATGCTGACAAGGGTACACTGACCAGTTATGTGCTCGGAGAAAAGGAAATGCTTTCAGAGCCTCTGATGCCATGTTTCGGCAGGGCTGTCACTGAAAACGATCTGGGAGCAAAGTTTGAAAAGAAACTTTCCGGCTGGCTTTATCCTGATTTCAGGGTGGCTGATTTCAAGGTGTCTGAGGGCGACGGACATTATCTTGTGAGTGTGGATTTCGCACCGTTCAAGGTCAATCCTGCCAAGTCTTCTGATGCGCAGGAGTGTCAGGCGGCGGTCAATATGACATTCAAGGTCTATGCAGACGGCACCATCGACGGTGTCGAAAGTCTGGCCGACGGAGGCAATCTTGCGAAGGCTCCGATGCTTCCGCGTTTCGGAATGGAGTTCGCGATGCCGGGTGAGTGCTCGGTCCTTGAATTCTATGGCAAGGGTCCTTTCGAGAATTATATCGACAGAAACAGCGCAGCCGTGGTCGGACACTATGTTCAGAGGGTCGAGGATCAGTATCATTGGGGCTATGCGCGTCCTCAGGAGTCGGGCACTCACACAGATCTGAAATGGATGAAGGTCACAGATGACAATGGTCTTGGACTTATGATAACCTCGGATGTCAGGTTCTCGGCCTCGGCGCTTCCTTTAAGCCGCAGACATCTCGACATGTCGATAACAGGAGGCGGACGCAGTGACGGGGGAGACCAGCGCCATTCGCTCGAACTGAAGAAGACTGCGTGCGAGAACATGCGCAGCCAGGGTCATACCTATGTCAATTTCGATCTCAGGCAGATGGGACTGGGCTGCGAGGATTCATGGGGTGCATGGCCTCGTCAGGAGTATCTCATCAAGGCAGAGCCGATGCAGTTCCGCTTCGTCCTCCGCCCTGTGGATAATTGATGGTGAAATGTAAACGACTGTCTGTTAGTGAGTTATAGTAATAAAGGTGGGTCAATTTGACCCACCCTTATTGTTGCAATATATTGATTGACAGTGTTTTGCATTTCACCAGCGGTTAAGCGGCATTCCGGCTGTCTTCAGACGCACCTGTTTGCGTACCTCGGCAAGAACCTCCTCGTATGCCTCGCGGCCTTCCTCTGTCTTGCCTGCAATCAGGTCAAGGTTTGCGGCTGCATTGGCAAGCACCTGGTCGATAAGGTCAACGATGAACGCCATGTCCTTCTCCACAAAGCCGCGTGATGTGATGGCAGGGGTGCCGACACGGATACCTGAGGTCTGGAACGGAGAACGTGAGTCGAACGGCACCATGTTCTTGTTCACTGTAATCTCTGCCTTGACAAGTTCCTTCTCCGCCACCTTTCCGGTGAGTTCAGGGAATTTGGTGCGAAGGTCGATGAGCAGCAGGTGGTTGTCGGTTCCGCCTGATACAATCTTATATCCCTTTTCTGTGAATGCCTCTCCCATTGCTGCGGCATTTGCAATCACGAGTTTCTGATATTCCTTATATTCTGGCTGAAGCGCCTCGTAGAACGAAACGGCCTTTGCTGCGATGCAGTGTTCGAGCGGACCGCCCTGTACTCCCGGGAACACGCTTGAATTGAGTATCTGTGACATCTTCTTGACCACTCCCTTCGGTGTAGTAAGACCCCAAGGGTTGTCAAAGTCCTTGCCCATGAGAATCATACCTCCACGTGGACCACGAAGGGTCTTGTGGGTAGTGGTTGTCACGATGTGGGCATATTTTACAGGGTTGCTCAGAAGGCCGGCAGCGATAAGACCTGCTGTGTGGGCCATGTCGATCCAGAGGATCGCACCTACCTTGTCTGCAATCTCACGCATTCTGGCATAATCCCACTCTCTTGAATATGCTGATGCACCTCCGATGATGAGTTTCGGCTTGTGCTCCAATGCCTTGGCTTCCATCTGCTCATAGTCAAGTCTTCCTGTCTTCTCGTTCAGACTATATGCGACCGCGTTGTAGATGATGCCTGACATGTTGACAGGCGAGCCGTGGGTGAGGTGTCCGCCGTGTGCGAGGTCAAGTCCCATGAAGGTTTCGCCCGGTTTGAGGCAGGCCATCATGACAGCCATATTGGCCTGTGCGCCTGAGTGTGGCTGCACGTTGGCGTATTCCGCCTCGAAAAGTTCGCAAGCGCGGTCGATTGCCAGTTGTTCTATCTGATCGACAACTTCGCATCCGCCGTAATATCTGGCTCCGGGATAGCCCTCTGCATATTTGTTGGTGCATACAGAACCAAGTGCTTCCAGAACCTGCGTAGATACATAGTTTTCGGAAGCAATAAGTTCGATACCCGTTGTCTGTCTGTCTTCTTCCTGCTTGATGAGATTGAAAATCTGTAGATCGTGTTTCATAAGTCCGTTTATTTACAAACCACAAAATTACTGAAAAATTTTATAATATTCTTACCTTTGTCGGACAACAATTTGCTATGACCAGAAGAAAATTACTGAATATTGAGTTGGGACGTGTCTCCGCTCAGGAATATAAGGAACTGCCGGAGTCGGGTATAGTGCTCGTTCTTGATAATATACGCAGTGCCCATAATGTGGGTTCAGCCTTCCGTACGGCGGATTCGTTCAAGATAGACAAGGTCTGGCTGTGCGGCATCTGTGCGGTCCCGCCGTCGGCTGAAATCCATAAGTCAGCCCTCGGAGCGGAGGATAGCGTGGAGTGGGAGCATGTAGATGACACCATGGAGGCGATAATACGCCTTAAATCAGAGGGTTATGTGGTTCTGAGCGCAGAGCAGACCATAGGTTCCGTGATGCTGGATGAGTTCTCGCCACAGCAGGGACAGAAATATGCCGTGGTGTTCGGTAATGAGGTCTCGGGCGTGCGTCAGGACGTTGTGGATGCTTCGGACATGGTCATAGAAATACCACAGTACGGAACCAAGCATTCTCTGAACGTGTCAGTAAGCGTCGGTGTGGTACTGTGGCATCTTCGCAGCCGTCTGCCTATCTGAACAGAGGCACTATGACGTTGTCCTTGTCTGCTGTCACGCTATATATGCCGTCTTCACCCTTTACGACATTCAGAGGGACGATCCGGGTCTTGCGAGGCACGACGTTGTTCTCCGAGTTGTGCACATGATAGACATAGTAATATCTGCCGTCAAAACCTTTGAACAGGTCACCATGTCCTGAACCGTTCTCGCCCACTATGCTTTTGTGGATGATGGGATTGTTCGGGTGCTTGGTCCAAGGTCCGTATGGGCTTGTCGCTGTCGCATATCCGACGGAGTAGTCTATGTTCCTGAAATGGTTGCATGAGTAGAACATATAGTACAGCCCGTCCCATTTGACCACTGTCGGTCCTTCCATGATAGGAACTGACTTGTAGTTAGGGGTCATCTCCCACGCATCAGTGCAACTGAGGATGTGTTTCAGAGTGCCTGGTATGATTGTGCCTGTCTTCAGGTCGAACTCGCCGACCCAAAGGTGATTTCCCTTCTTGAATCTGACATGGAACAGATATATCTTCCCGTCATCATCCTTGAAGAGGAATGAGTCGATGTTCTTCTGGCTGCCGTCGATAGGTTTTACCTCCTTCTGGACAAATGGACCGAAGATGCTTTTTGCAGAAGCAAGGCAGGTCTGCTCGTTTGCTGTATAGGTGTAGTAATATCTGCCTCTGTGCTTGAAATACTGCGGTGCCCAGAATCCCTTTTCTCCGAATGTGCTCTGTCCTTTGGCCAGGATGAGTTGGAGTGTGTCTCCGTTGGGAACTGTCCAGTGTACAAGGTCGGTGGATTCGAGTATTCCGAATCCGAGCGGCTCACGGTTGCGGGTTCCGGTCATATAATATTTGCCTTTCTCGGCAAACACGGTAGGGTCGGCAAATGTGATTTCCTTCCATGGCTCGGTGGCGTAGCACAGGATTGTCAGGCAGACTGCTGACACGAGGGTCAAAATTTTCTTCATGTTTTCGTGTTTTGCTTCAAAGATACTCAAATATGCTTATACATATATGTACGTAGTATTACAAGGTAATATCGTGTCATTTTTTGAGAGTTTTGTTATATGCCGAATATCAAAACAGTTTCTTATCTTTGCATATAAATTTTTATCAGACAACAATGAAAAGGATATTTCTCGGTATTTTGGCATGTATGTGCATTGCGTCATGCTGCCAGGGTGAGCAGGTTACCTTGTTCCCTGCTTCGGATTTTGAAACAGTAGTTGATGGAAAGAATGTGTCGCTGTACACATTGAAAAACGGTGATCTGACCATGCAGGTGACCAATTTCGGAGGCCGTGTGGTCTCGCTCTGGGTGCCGGACAGAGATGGCAACTACGAGGATGTCGTTCTTGGATACAACAATATAGAGAATTATGTCAATAATCCGGGAGAGCGTTTTCTTGGCGCAGTCGTAGGACCGTATGCCAACCGTATTGCCGGCGGCACGTATACTATCGGAGAGGAGACTTACAACTTCCCTCAGAACAACAACGGCCAGACTCTGCACGGAGGCCTCAAGGGACTTGATATGGTAGTTTGGGATGTAGCGTCAGTTACGGATTCGTCAATCGTTCTGGCATATCTCCATGCCGACGGTCAGGATGGCCATCCGGGCAATCTTGACATACGGATGACCTATACATTGACAAAGGCCAATGAGTTCAAGGTGGACTATCTTGCACAGACAGACAAAGCCACCCATGTAAACATTTCTCACCATTCGTTCTTCAATCTGAAGGGAGAGGGCAACGGTACGATCAATGACCACATGCTTTATATCAATGCTTCGGCAACGACTCCGGTTGACGCCCTGCTGATCCCTACCGGAGAGATTGCGGATGTGACAGGCACTCCGTTCGATTTCCGCGGAATCAAGGCGATAGGACGTGACCTTGGCGTAGAGAACGAGCAACTTGCAAACGGTGCGGGATATGACCACAACTGGGTGCTTGACCGTGTCTCTGAGAGCGATCTTGAACTGGCTGCTGCGGTGTTGGAACCTGCTTCTGGACGATATATGGAGGTCTGGACAGACCAGCCTGCGCTTCAGTTCTATGGCGGAAACTTTTTTGACGGCAGCACTTGCGGCAAATATGGCAGGACGCTGAACTACCGTGAGTCGATAGCGCTTGAAACCCAGAAATATCCCGACTCGCCGCATCATCCGCATTTTCCAGGCACTTTGCTCAATCCGGGTGAGACCTATACCCACACTTGTGTGTATAAGTTCGGCAATGACGAACTTGCCACTGCACTTGCAATCCTTGTCAGTGGGTTTTCCGCTGAATCGGATGCGAAATAATGACAAAATGTCAGTCTTTTCCGACTGGCATTTTGTTTGTCCTTATCCTTACTGTCATCCTGAGCAGAGCGCAGCGGAGTCGAAGGATCTAAAACCAGAAAATTAACTATAAAACAAACAATATTATGATCAGACCATTAGCAGACCGTGTCGTGGTAGAGCCTAAAGCGGCAGAGACACAGACAGCGTCAGGACTGTATATTCCTGACACAGCAAAGGAAAAGCCTCAGCAGGGAACCGTAGTGGCGGCAGGCCCCGGCAAGAAGGACGAGCCTATGGAAGTGAAGGTTGGTGATGTTGTCATCTATGGCAAATACTCGGGAACAGAGGTGTCAGTTGACGGAAAGGACTACCTTATAATGAAGCAGACAGATATTTTAGCAGTATTGTAATATTCCACTGTCATCCTGAGCGACAGCGAAGGATCTATAAACAACATTATTATGGCAAAAGAAATCAAATTCAACATAGACGCACGCACTCAGATGAAGGAGGGTGCGGATGCGCTTGCAAACGCAGTAAAGGTGACCCTTGGACCGAAAGGACGCAATGTGGTAATTGACAAGAAATTCGGTGCCCCTCAGGTGACCAAGGACGGTGTTACGGTAGCAAAGGAAATCGAACTTGAGGACAGGTTCGCCAATATGGGAGCCCAGATGGTGAAGGAAGTGGCTTCCAAGACCAACGATCAGGCAGGTGACGGTACCACTACAGCGACTGTTCTTGCACAGGCCATCATCAATGTAGGCCTTAAGAACGTTACAGCGGGTGCCAACCCTATGGACCTCAAGAGAGGTATTGACAAGGCTGTGGCAGCGGTGGTCGAGAGCCTTCGTGCCCAGAGTCAGGAGGTAGGCGAGGACTATGCCAAGATCGAGCAGGTCGGAACCATCTCTGCCAACAATGACAATTACATCGGCAAACTCATCGCTGATGCTATGGCAAAGGTGAAGAAGGACGGTGTTATCACAGTCGAGGAGGCAAAGGGCACGGATACAGAGGTGAAGGTCGTTGAGGGAATGCAGTTCGACAGAGGATATATCTCTCCATATTTCATGACTAACGGTGACAAGATGGAGGCAGTCCTGGATGCTCCATATATCCTCCTTACTGACAAGAAGGTTTCCACAATGAAGGACCTTCTTCCTATTCTCGAACCTATCGCACGTGAGGGCAAATCACTCCTTATCATTGCGGAAGATGTTGACGGAGAGGCGCTTACTACTCTCGTGGTGAATAAGTTGCGTGGCACGCTCAAGATTGCGGCAGTGAAGGCTCCGGGCTTTGGTGACCGTCGCAAGGAGATGCTTCAGGACATCGCGGTGCTCACAGGCGGAGCGGTGATTTCAGAGGAAAGAGGCTTTACACTTGAGAACACGACCCTTGACATGCTCGGAAAGGCAGAGAAGGTGGTTGTCACCAAGGACAATACAACTGTTGTGAACGGCGCAGGTACAGCGGAGGCCATCGCAGAACGTGCAGGTCTTATCCGCAAGCAGATCGAGACAACGGCATCTGACTATGACCGTGAGAAACTCCAGGAACGTCTTGGAAAACTCGCAGGCGGAGTGGCAGTGCTTTATGTGGGTGCTGCAACCGAGGTCGAGATGAAGGAGAAGAAGGACAGGGTGGAGGATGCCCTCAGCGCGACCCGTGCTGCTGTCGAGGAAGGTATCGTACCGGGCGGCGGAGTAGCGTATATCCGTGCTTCTCAGGCTCTTGCAGATCTCAAAGGTGCAAACGAGGATGAGACCACAGGTATCCATATCGTGGCACGCGCCATCGAGGAGCCTCTCCGTCAGATCGCTGCAAACGCAGGTGTCGAGGGGAGCGTCATCATCAACAAGATCCGCGAGGGCAAGGGAGACTTCGGCTACAATGCACGTACCGACGAATATGTGAACATGTTCGAGGCCGGTGTCATCGACCCTACCAAGGTGTCACGTGTGGCTCTTGAAAATGCGGCTTCCGTTGCCGGCATGTTCCTCACCACAGAGTGCGCAATCGTAGATATTCCGGAACCGGCTCCTGCAATGCCTGCCGGCGGTGGAATGGGCGGCATGATGTAGTCTGACACGGACAATAAAAAACGAGGCGGTCATCCATGAAAGGGTAGCCGCCTCGTTTTTATTTCTTTATTGCATGGTCTCCTTCTATCTTCTGTCCTGACCAGGCCTTGATTCCGGTCCATGGTGTATATGGCTCTGTCCAGAACGGGTCATCGGCCGGCAGTCCGAGAGCGAGGAAGGCTGTCGTGCAATGATACAGGCTGCCGTTGTTGACATACTTTTCCGCCATTTCAGGCTGGTGACCGGCAAAACCGATACGGAGCCATCCTTCTTCGGTGAAGTTTTCAGTATTCTCGAACTGGCGTCTGATGACTGCGGTCAGAACGGAACGGGCCTGTCCCGGGGTCACAGTCTGTGGGAGGTTGCCTATAAGCGCGGCCTGTGAAAGCACCTGGAAGGTGCCGCAGCGACATGCGGAGATTGAACGTCCAAGCACAGGGTAGGTGCCGTCAGGAGCCACCATGCGTTCGAGGATTTCAGCATATCGTGCATGACGGACATGCTCGATATCCATGAGTTCAGCCCCTTCTATGCCATATTCCACCATCACTGCAAGTACATCCATCAACATAGGATGTATGACATAACTGTTATAATAATCCATGTGGAACTTGGGACCGTCACCATAGAATGAATCACCTTTGTACCATTCGTTTACAAACATTTTTACGCCATGGGTCAGTCTTTCCGTGTCGCACTCTCCTGTGAATTTCAGGATTGCCGCCTCAACAATCGAGGCAAACAGCAGCCAGTTGTTATTGTACGGTTTGATCACGCGGGTGTCTTTCAGTGCTGTGATTATGTCGGACCTGGTCTTGTCCGAGGATTTCTCCCACAACTGCACCGGGGCGCGGAGCAATCCTTGCGCAAGGTATGCGGCATCTACAAGGTATTGTGGACCGCCCTTGAACTGCATATAGTCGGCAGATGTCGAATCTACGGCATTGGCTAATGCTGCGCGGGTCATATCGCGATATTTTTCCTTCAAGCCCAGATCATTCTCATCGCCCTCGATCCATGGTGCAATGCCGCACAAGGTCCTGCCGAAGGCTTCAAGGTAGGAGTATTTTCTTGTGTCCTTGTCCGGATGCCCCTCATACGGCATATTCTGTTTCAGAGTGCCAGCAGCGGTGTTGCTGATGACAGGGTCTGCTATTTTTACAAGTTGCTCCACCCAGAACTGACGGTCCTGTTGAGGAGTGTTAACCTTTTCCTCCTGACAGGCGGACAGGAGCAGGATGCAGGCTGATGCAAATAAGATGACTGTCTGTTTCATAAACTATCGTGTAATACTATCCGACAAAATATCTGGTCACAGGATTCTTGGGCCATTTCCTTTCGATGGCCTTTACGATATTATATTGTATCGCGTATATCGCGACAGATGCGGCATAGATGCAGATGTACCTGACTGGATATGGATATCCGTCCAGCGGACCGTATAGAAAAATATTTACAAAAGGAATATGCCAGAGGTATATCCATATTGTATTCTGACCGATGAAGACGAACAGGCTGTTGTTCAGCACGAATGTCCACCACTTCGCTGTCGCCCATAAAATGCAACTTATGAGAGCGCCCCAGACCAGGAAATATGCATGTGGCGGATACTTGAAATCGTTCATGAAGAAGAAACGGTTGCCGTTAGGGCTTTCCATAAGCAGGGCCATCGCACCCATGGCTGCCGCCAGAACAACTATTACCGCTAACTTTTCCTTCCACTCGCACTTTCTGAATCTCAGACCCATCAGGAATATGCTGGAGTATCCGAAAATGTATGCCACCCAATCCTTTACAAGGATATTTGTCAACTGACTTTCGGATCTGAATCCCTTGGACCAGATGCGCAGACCGACCTGAATTGCCAGCATGCATGCCAATATCCCATAAAAGGCAAACCTGTTGGTGACCTTCTTTTCAATCTTTATAAGCAGCGGAGTCACCAGCATCACCATAAGGAATATCCTGATGATCCACACATAACCGATGCTTGGATTAAGCCTCAAAGCGTATGTACCCTTGACTATTTCCATGTTGAAATCTTTCAGCCACCCGTGCTCATGAAGGAACGGGCAGAACAGCATGTACAGGGAAACGAAGATATATACAGGGATTATCAGTCTCAGGGTGCGTTTAAATATGAAAGGAATATATGCCCCTGTATTCTTCCCGGAGAAAGCCAGTCCGGAGGTGAATATCATCAAGGGTACATCAAATGTGCGGAATTGGAACAGGACCCATTCTTTGGGCATATAGAGATGTGCAAGAATTATAAGTGTAAGACCGATGAAGCGCATCAGGTCAATTGACGGGTCTCGTTTCAGGGTTGATGCCATAGGTGTGGTTCCTTTTGATGATTTCGCTCTTGCAAATGTAACTTATTTTTATGATTTGAGCATATTTGTTACCTTTGTTTGATATGAAAACCATTTAAAATCCAATTATATGAAACTTAACATGAAAATCTGTTTATTCCTGGCCGTTGCAGCACTGTCTGCTTCGTGTTGCAGACAGGAAAGCATGGAGGAACTCACTGCCCGGGTATTTGAAAGGGCTGCTGCTCAGTTCCTTGTCCTTGATGCCAATATTGACTCGGTGGCTCTGGCCAATCCGGGAGAACCGGTTTATCCCCGCTCTATCAATGACGACGGCACCCTATGGACCAGCGGTTACAAATGGTGGTGCTCAGGCTTTTATCCTGGTTCACTCTGGTATGTATATGAATATACCGCAGATGAGAAATATAAGGATCTGGCACTCAAATATCAGGCAGGCCTGGAGCCGTTGAGGTATCGTACTGACGACCATGATATAGGATTCCAACTTATGTGTACATACGGAAACAATCTGCGCATAACAAAGGACTCACTTTGCGTGCCGGTGATTGTGGATGGAGCAAATTCGCTTGCAACCCGTTTCGATCCGGAGGTGGGATGTACCCGTTCATGGGACAATAAGAAATATACCTTCCCTGTCATCATCGACAACATGATGAACCTTGAACTCCTCTTCAAGGCTTTTGAACTCGGCGGACCGGATTCATTGAAGAATATTGCCGTCACCCATGCATATACGACAATGAAGAACCATTTCAGAGAGGATAACAGCACAAGACATATCCTTGATTATGACCCTGAAACAGGAGAAATCATCAAGGTATATGGAGGACAGGGCTATTCTGAGGACTCTGCATGGGCCCGCGGTCAGTCCTGGGCTCTGTATTCATTCCCGATGGTATATCGTTTCACACAGGATCCGAAGATGCTTGAACATGCGATAGCAGTTGCAGAGTACATCATACCGCGTCTTCCTGAGGACGGCATCCCATATTGGGACTTTGATGCACCGGAGGTTCCGAATGATGTGAAGGACGCTTCTGCGGCAGCAATCATGTCATGCGGTCTCATAGAACTCAGCAAATATGTGGATGCTGAAAAGTCTGCACGCTATCTTGCAGTGGCAGAGACCATGCTCAGGTCTCTTGCCAGCGAGGAATATCTTGCAGCGGAAGGTGAGGTCTATGGTTTCCTTCTCAAGCACAGCACAGGACACAGGACAAAGAACTCGGAGGTCGATGTTCCTCTGACCTATGCAGACTACTATTTCCTTGAAGCCCTGATGCGCTGGAGAAATCTTTAATCATTTCAAACAGTCCTCCGGGACCCAGTCTTCAATGTTGAAGGAGGGTTCCGGAAGAAAATGCAGCGGAACTGTCCCGGGTACCCTCTTTTTGGGGGAGTATCCGGGACAGTTTTCTGGTAAATATGAACCGGCAGTTCTTGGAACGGTTTTTGACCTGTGCGGGACGTAATAATTAAAAATGTACTATTTATGAAACGTCTGATTTTTGCGGCTATTCTGGCCGGGCTCCTGCCATTGTCCTCATGCTCAAAGGACTTCGATAATTCAACAGTGGATGAATTTGATCTGTCCCGCTATCTGGGCGAGTGGTATGAAATAGCCAGATATGACCATAGTTTTGAACGCGGAATGGACAATACTATGGCTGAATATATCCTTCAGGACAACGGCAAGGTAGTGGTGCTGAACACAGGTTGGAAAAACGGTAAGTTCAAACTGGCAGAAGGAAAGGCCAAATACCCTGACCCGACCGGCGAACCGGGAGCATTGCGGGTGTCGTTCTTCCTGTTCTTCTATTCCGATTACAATGTCATGATGGTTGATGAGAATTACCAGATATCCCTCGTCGGCAGCAAGGCGGAGAAGTATTTATGGATACTGTCCCGAACCCCGGTGCCTGATCCAGACCTCCTCCAGATGATCCTCACCGAAGCGGAGAGCCGTGGATATGACACCTCCAAACTCATCTGGGTCGATCAGAGCAGAAACATCGAAGCCCTCCAGGACCCGCAGCAGTGACCTTCCGCACCGGTCCGATAAATAAAGTGGTATGTGTAAGATATGCACATGCCGCTTTTTTGTTGCGGGCACTCCCGGAAACATCATTTGAACCTGAAAATGGGACGACAGTAAGAAAAATAAGCGGATTTTTGTCACGGTCGTTTTGAAAAATGGAGGCGATAGTTGATGCCTCAAATGAGACTATATGGGCCACAGCCTTCAGGCAATGGGCGACTTCCGTTCTTGAACAGTATATGCTCAAAGGCTACGTCGTGAATCACAATATTGACTCTGAAGATTGCTGAAAGCCGCATGGACGAGATGGGCATCCTTGTCTAAGTACTAAAACTGACACCCGACCTCTTGAGATTGCCGGTCAAGCCAGCAATGACGGTCGGTCCACGTCATGGCCGACCTGATCGGCCATCCTTCATCCACCGGACATCTCCTCCCCGGATTATTTTCACCGCCAGCCTATAACAACTACTAAAAGCGCCACAGGGTTTAGTCTGTGACGCTCTCAAGGATATTCAAATTCATTTATTATTCTTTCACACAACGAATTGCCAGGCCTGATGCACAAACTTCTTCATACAGCATTCCAACAGGATAACCATCTGCCCTATAATTGTTTATTCGCTCTTTACCGGCGTAGGGTAACCTGATACCGGAGTATCAGTTTTTATTAAAGAATTTAAGGGTAGGTGCAGCGTTGCCCTCAATGTATTCCCACGGTACATCGGTTTGGTCACCGTTCAAGAGGACTGCCATATCTGCGCTTGCGAACTCTGCTGCGATGTTGTAGCAGCCGATAGCTGTGGCCCTGTGGCTGATCTCGCCCGCGTCAATATCTGTGCCCGTGGTAACATTTACCGTCACCTTTGCCATCAAGTGCTTCATCTTGATGGTGGCTGGGTTGCTGGTCAGCGGCGCATCCTCGCCATAGAGGTAGTCGTAGTTGTCGTAATCCACGCCGACTGGATCATACAATTTCTAACAAACTACAAGTAATCAAGAAAATTATGCTACCTTTAACACCCAAACATAAAGTGAAGAGAGATATGGAGTACATTATCTATTGTGATGAGTCCGTTACGGACGGAAAGTACTACTCAGACTTCTTCGGAGGAGTACTTGTGAGGAGTGGAGATTTCGATGAAATCAAAGATACTCTAGAGGCGAAGAAACAGGAACTAAACCTGCTCAATGAAATCAAATGGTCGAGGGTAACCGAGAACTACCTTGACAAATACATTCAGATGATCGATCTGTTTTTCAGTTATGTAAAACGGAATCGTCTTAAAGTAAGAATCATGTTCAAAGAGACTCCGCATGTGCCGTCAGGACTCAGCCCGGAGCAGATTCAGAACAGATACTCTCTGCTTTATTATCAATTCGTAAAACACTCTTTTGGTCTGCCTCATCATGATGGTCCGGCTGATAAGGACGTCTATCTCAGACTATATTTCGATGAGATTCCATATCCATTGGATCAGCGTGACGCATTCAAGGCCCACATTCTGTCATTACAGAAATTCTGGCAGTTCAGGAAGGCGCGTCTGAAGATCAGGCTTGACGATATTGCGGAAATCAACTCTAAGAAGCACACCATACAGCAATGTATGGATATAGTGCTTGGTGCAATGGCATTTGTGCTGAATAAGAAACATCTCGAAACAACTCCAGGCACCAATGAGCGAGGCAAAAGGACTATCGCTAAAGAAAAACTATATAACCACATTGTTGAACTCATCAAAGAATCCAATGGATGTAAAGTATTCTACATCTGTGATACAACTCCGTCTAAATCTCCAAAGGACTACTGGATAACCCCATACCGTCACTGGAAGTTCCTCCCCGCAGAATTCAGAGATCAGAAGTGTATATAAAAGAAACAAGCCCCGCTTGTACTACATAAACCGCTAAAGTGGAACTAAAGCCTTCGTACAGAGTAGGACTCATTTTCTATTTCTGCAAAGATACGGATTTATTTCAATAATCCAATATCTTCTAAGTCTCGTTCATAATAATAACAATTATCATTCCCTATTGTTTCGTTCGCGCCAACATTTCATTACCATTGCCTCGTCATGGCCGGCCCCTTTCCCGTCATCCCCGGCTCCGACCGGGGATCCCATAGCGTGCAGGAGAGGCATCACCCTCTTCCTGCTCTATAATTGATTATTCGCTCTTTACCGGCGTAGGGTAACCTGATACCGGAGTATCAGTTTTTGTTTTTATTAAAGAATTTAAGGGTAGGTGTAGCGTTGCCCTCAATGTATTCCCACGGTACATCGGTTTGGTCACCGTTCAAGAGTACTGCCATATCTGCGCTTGCGAACTCTGCTGCGGTCTTGGCTTCTGCCTGACCTTCCACATCTGCGCCATTTATGCCGCCGGATGCAGCGGTGTTCAAATAATAGCAGTTGGTGATTGTGCCGCCATTCGTGTTGCCCACTACACCACCATACTCAGCGTCAGTGCCTGTGGCAGTGATAGTGCCGGTGCTGTAGCAATTAGTGACGGTGCGGTCAGTTCCATGAAAGCCCGCGATGCCGCCCACACGTTTTTCGCCGGTGATAGCTGCGGTGTTGTAACAGTTGGTGATTGTGGCGCCGAAATCGCTCGACATGTAGCCCGCGATGCCGCCCACATAACTACCTCCGGTCACATCTGCGGTGTTGTAGCAGCCGATGGCTGTGGCCCTGTGGGAGATGCTGCCCGCGATGCCGCCCACATAGTAATCTGTGCCGCTGACAGTGCCACTGTTGGTGCAGTTGGTGATAGGAGCA
>SUYM01000013.1 GCA_015060455.1 Bacteroidales bacterium | reverse complement strand
CTCGGAATAATGTCAGGGTTTTCTACATTCAAAATAATCTGTGTCATTTCAGTTCCCATTTTCGCAAATATAATAATTTCTCTTCTCTCTGCAAATCTTATGCGGCTTTAGGAATTCCCTTACATCAGTTGAAATAGTAGTCCATCCTGCTGTTGAAAAGCGTTTCAGTCTCCTTGATAGACCGGGCAATCAGTTCTTTCTGCTTTTCGATTGATTCAATTTTGGATGCGAAGTTTTGTTGTAAGTCAAGTGGTGGGAATGGAATGCTTACTGATGAAAATTCTTTCTTGTTAATTATTGGTACAATTGGGGCATTTGCCACATCTGTCAAAACATCTCTTATCATAAACAAGACATGGGCAAGGAATTTAGCATCAATATCCTTATTGGGAATGATAGCATTGATTTGCTGGTTACAAGTTGCATCTTTCTGTAATATTCCAACTTTACCTATTATTCCAATGCAGGTTGTCAGCACACTGCCTTTGGGTAATTGTCTGGAATTAATATATGCCTTTTCAGAAACATAAAACTCAGTATTGGAAATGTAGGATATACTATCCTTTGCAATATCACTTGGTTTTACGAAGCAATAGTCTGCAGAAGAGTAATTACTTTCATCCTTTGTTGAAGGTGTATTACCTGTTATAACCTTACCAATCTCATCAAGTCTTTTTTTCTCCCACCCCTTATCATTCTCCACAGGGTCACCAAACATCTCATAGAAGATAGATTGTGCAAGATTATCAAGTTCTTTCAACTGCTGTTTCTTCTTCTCAATAATCCCCGAAAGACAATCAAGTTCAGCAACTATCTTTTCCTGTTCTGCGATAGGTGGAACGGGAATAGGTATTGAAAGTAATGATGATTTTACAAGATGTTTTATTGTTACACCTTTACCATAACGTCCATCTAAAATACCTGTATTTTTCAAGAAACGAAGATACAATAAACAAAATCTCGGAATTATGCTCCCATCAAAACGCACTCGGTGTAAAGCATTTTGATATAGCATCGTCTCATCTTTATCCCATATTGCTGCTCTACCTATATCTCCACCTTCACAAATAAGTAAATCATCCTTCCTAACTGAATATCTTTCAATTTCTGATAGTTCAAATCGGGTCTGCTTTACCGTAGTAAAGTCTACCTTATCCCAGAAGATGTTTATGGCACATAGATATGGATGCATGTCACCCGTGTCTTTGGACTGATTTAATGTTTTACCCAAATCACTTGTGCATACATCAGCAAGTTTCTTTATTTTCCACCCTTGTTTCATCTCGACTATAATTCGTTTTGCAAATCTGTAATCTCCTGAATAAGTTTTGCTTTCTTCTGGTCTAATGATGTTATAGGATGACAATGACCTCTATTGATTCCATATCTCCTTACCAGTTCATTGTCAATATCACTTATCTGTCTTTGTTTCTTTGCAATTCGTTTTCTGATACTGCCTTTGCTCATTCTTCTGCTATACCACAAAGAAAGCACAGTGCCTACTGCTGCGACAACAGATGCTATTGTTCCTATACTATCCATACTACATAAACTTAGTCCTGAAATCATTCAAGGCAGATATGATGTCCCTTTCCAATGATGTTATTCTGTCAAGAATCACATCACTGCTTTCATACTCAACTTTCTCCCTTTCGATTTCCTTGTACTTATTGATAGACAGGTCATAACCCTTCTCACGGATTTCCTCTACCGGAACAAGGAAAGACTGTTCCTTTCGTGTCCTGCCTTCTTCCCCGGCAAGGTTATGGAAACGATTGATGATGTCCGGAATATCATTGTCAGCAACAGGATTTCTCTTGTCATCCAAAGAGAATCCATCTGCCTTCATGTCATAGAACCATACCTTGTCAGTACCACCTGCATTGGTCTTCGTGAACACCAAAATCGCAGTAGATACTCCTGCGTATGGTTTAAACACACCTGATGGCATTGAGATAACTGCCTGCAATCTCTGATTGTCAACTATCTCCTTACGGATTGACAAGTGACCTGTACTTGTACCGAAAAGCACACCATCAGGAACGATAGAAGCACACCTTCCACCCATCTGCAACATTCTTACGAACAGTGCCATGAACAGCAGTTCGGTCTTCTTGGTCTTTGTGATAGCAAGGATAGACTTGCTTACCGCATCATAATCCAGACTGCCTGCAAATGGTGGATTCGCAAGACACAAGGTGTATTTATTCTCATCGGTATTGTCAGTTGAAAGACTATCCTTATACTCTACATCAGGATTATCCACACCATGAAGCATGAGGTTCATGGCACCGATGCGAAGCATTGTTGTATCAGTATCAAATCCATGAAGAAGACCATTTTTATAGTGATCTGCATTCGCCCTCTGCAACAGTTCTGACTTGTAGTGCTCCTGAATATACTTCGCACTTTCAACGATGAAGCCTGCCGAACCCATTGCAGGGTCACAGATGCTATCTTTCAAGGTCGGTTTCATCATCTCAACCATCATCTTGATGATATGTCTTGGGGTACGGAACTGACCGTTGTTACCGGATGCTGCCATCTTGCCCAGCACATACTCATAGACATCACCCATTGTGTCACGGTTGTTCATATCAAGGGCATCGATACCCTCTACAACCTTGACAAGAGTCCTTGGATTCTGAATAAGGAAAGTTGCATTAGACATGAATCTGCTGTATGCGCTTTCTCGACCGTCATTCAAGTTCTTGATGAAAGAGAAAGCATCACGACTGATGATACGATACATTTCCTCTGCTTCCTTGTTCTTGAAGACCGACCAACGAAGATTGTCATAAGGAACATCCATTCCAGTGTCAGGATTCTTCCACATTCCAGACTTGAATGTAGGGTCCTTTACCGCGACACCCATGAATGATGCGTTTGCTTCCTTTGTCTTCTGGGAGTCATCCAACATCTTCATGAAGAACAGATAAGTCATCTGTTCCAATATAGTTATAGAATTGGTAATACCTCCAGTCCAAAAGGTATCCCAAATCGTGTCAATACGATTTTTGATTTCGCCTGTTATCATATTTAGTGGGTTGAAACCTCAAAGATACACTTTATTATTCATAAAATTCTTATCTTCGCAGGTTAAAAAGAATTTGAATGAAGTTCGTTAAGACGCATAATGACCCCAATTCCTCTGCCCGCTGCGGTGTGATCACCACGGACCACGGACAGATAGAGACGCCTATATTCATGCCTGTGGGCACCGTAGGCTCTGTAAAGGGCATATATCATAGAGACCTTAAGGAAGATATCAAGGCCGAGATCATCCTCGGCAACACCTATCATCTCTATCTGCGTCCCGGTCTGAATGTGCTCAAGGCTGCCGGCGGACTCCATAAGTTCGAGTCATGGGACAGGCCTATCCTTACGGACAGCGGCGGATTTCAGGTGTTTTCCCTCAGCTCTATCAGAAAACTCACTGAAGACGGGTGCATTTTCCGCTCGCATATAGACGGTTCGAAGCATATATTCACGCCTGAAAACAATATGGACACCCAGCGTATCATCGGGGCCGACATCGTGATGGCCCTTGACGAGTGCTGCCCAGGCGATGCGACATACGAGTATGCGAAGAAGTCACTCAAACTGACTCAGAGGTGGCTGGAGCGCTGCGTAAAGCATTTTGACGCGACAGAACCTCTTTACGGATACTCCCAGGCCCTTTTCCCTATAATTCAGGGGTGTGTCTATCCGGAACTTCGTCGGGAGGCGGTCGAACATGCAGCAGCCCTGGACCGCGAGGGATATGCTATCGGAGGTCTTGCCGTGGGTGAACCTACCGAGAAGATGTATGAGATGCTGGAGGTGGTATGTCCTATACTTCCGCAGGACAAGCCGCGTTACCTGATGGGTGTCGGCACGCCTGCAAACCTTCTGGAGGGTATCGCCAGGGGAGTGGATATGTTCGACTGCGTGATGCCGACAAGAAACGGCCGCAACGGAATGCTCTTCACATGGGACGGCATCATCAACATGAAGAACAAGAAATGGGCGGATGATTTCTCTCCGCTCGACCCTAAGGGAACATCGTTCGTCGATCATACATATACCAAGGCATACCTGCGCCATCTGTTCGTGGCAGGAGAGATCTTTGCCGGACAGATTGCCAGCGAGCACAACCTTGCCTTCTATCTTGACCTTGTGCGTGAGGCACGCAAGCACATCAAGGCGGGTGATTTCAAGGCATGGAAGGACGAGACCATCAGGAGGATAACAACAAGACTGTAAGGAAATGGAGTTTGATCTCAGACCAAGAAAACTTGACGTATACATAGTCAAGAAATTCATAACCACCTTCTTTGTGGCGTTGCTTCTTATCATCGGCATCGTCATCATCTTCGACATCAGCGAGAAGATCGATGACTTCGTCAGCAAGGAGGCGCCGCTCAAGGCCATCGTATTTGATTATTATCTTAACTTCGTGCCGTACTTCATGAATATGTTCAGTCCGCTGTTCGTGTTCATAACGGTGATATTCTTCACGTCGAAGATGGCTGCGGACACCGAGATTGTGGCGATTCTTTCCTGTGGCGTGAGTTTTCACAGGATGATGGTCCCGTATATATTCTCCGCCACTTTGATAGCCATGTTCTCGTTGGGCTTGAACCTGTTTGTCATCCCTGAGGCCAATAAGACGCGTCTGGAATTCGAGAACCAATATATCAAGCAGCGCTTCAAGGGCGTGGGAAGAAACGTGCATTATGAGATTGCACCGGGAGAGTATGTCTTTGCAGAGTCGTTCAGTTCATGGAACAACACCGCATATCGTTTCACCCTCGAAAAGATAGAGGATAGCAAACTCGTTTCCAAGATTTCTGCGGAATCTGCTGTCTATGACACCACAAAGGGGTGCTGGACATTGAAGAAATACTTTATAAGGGATTATAACGCCGACCTGACCGACCGCGTCCGCAGCGGAAGGCAGATAGACACCATCATTCCGCTCACCGTCAAGGATTTCTATCTTACAGAAAATACAGTGGAGACGCTGAACTACAGTGAGTTGAATGAACTCATCGAGACCCAGCTCAACAGAGGTGACGGCAATGTGAAGTTCGCCCTCATAGAGAAGAACACACGTTTCGCCCTTCCGTTCTCCGCCTTCATCCTGACCATCATGGGCGTGGCGCTCTCATCGAAGAAACGTCGCGGCGGCATCGGCTGGAACATCGGTATAGGCATCGCCCTCGCCTTCACCTACATCCTCTTCCTCCGTTTCAGTCAGATGTTCGTGCATACGGGTGCACTGCCACCGGCGATAGCCCTCTGGCTGCCTAATGTGGTCTTTACCATCATTGCAGTCTTCCTGTACCGCATCGCTCCTAAATAGTAATTATGATACATATTCTGAATATTCTGAATACACAGAACGATACAGTCCTCACAAGGATTGCCGAAGCAAGTGCGACAACAGCCAGTAATACGACTTTGGGAACATTCGACTGGTGTTCCTTTGCCGTGGCCACAATAGCCCTTATGGTGTCATTTTTCTCCCTGTATTATGCGGTGGCGACTCTCCGGTCACAGGAAAGGACAGAAAGGAACACAAGAAGGATTTCCTTTGATGTTCAGAGTGAATTGCTCTCTGCTCTCCGAGCCGATATCTTCGAGCGGTTTGCCAAGATGTATGCGGTAGAACTGTATCTTGTCAATCATGATTTCACGGCTTATCCGAGCAGGAAATTTCTGAATGAACTGAAACTGTCCCTGAGTTATGTGCACGAAACCTCAGATATGCATGAGGATAGCAGGATATACATTGCTATTTCAATGCTTCGTGAGAAAATTTCGGACTATAATGCCGTGCTATTGGAGTGTGCCAAAACATTATCGGATATGGACTCTCCTCGCGAAGACCGGTGGGATGCCTTATATCTGATCCAATCCGATCTTAAGAGTGTGATGCAGGATGTCTGTGAACTGTTCTGTAAATACTATGCAGGGACAAGGGGAGACAATCTTGACAGTATTGCAGACATGCGTACTGCCGAGTATAGTGCTGCCCTCACTATCCCGATCCGTCAAAAGATGGTGAGTGTCAAGGACAGGCGCATCGAAGGCTTCATAGATGTCATCATCGGCAGAAAGGAAAATCTTTCCGGCAGGATAACTTCCAAAGAGGGATTGATTGAGCATCTGTCAAAGGTTACGGCCTGGTATCTGTCTTCTTCGGACCTGTGTTTTTATGACTTTGACATGGGGCAGGATTACGGCAGACCATATATAAAGGCATGGTCGGGAATAAAGCTGGCAACCCCAAGCCATACGAAAAAAAACAAATCTAATTATGGCTGTGCGGATATGTTCTTCATGGATGAGGAACTAAGACTGTACTCCTTCAAGAAAGAACTTTTTGAACCTATGCTTGTCTATGTCAAGGATGGTAAGCAGTATGAATTGCCTTTCCGTAAGAAGATGGATGACAAGCGTATCGATATAAGATATTATAGGATAGAGTTTGAAAACAATAAAAAGGCTCTGAAGGAAATTTTCAGTTCAGATGTTGTCATCATCAGATATATGCCGAAGTTTGTCAATTCCTTCATAAAGGAGTCATATGAGGATGTCGAGGCGTTATATCGTGTCACTTTTACAGGAGAAGAATTTTATGAGTGTCTGTATTGCACCAGGGAGACTTCTGTCGAGGCAGGTGACCGGACCAAAAATCAAAACCGGGGCGCAGGTACATACGATATGAGCATGAATGAGCAGGGTGAAATATGCCTGTTTATAGAAGCGAGAGAAGCTGCACCACAGAATCCGAGATTTGTCATGGATTACTCGGGAAAAGAAGCCCTGCTTTATATCTCGCGCGAGTCTGCGTTAATGCTTGATATTGATTCTGTGGCTCGCAGGGAGTTGCTGAATAAACAGAATATTCTTGTTGTAGAAACTCACGATGACGAGGTGGTAAGGGAATATTATGTGAAAGTCCTTCTCGTAAGGTCTGTTGCAGCATTGGGTGGAAGTTGCGAATATGATATATCCGATGCTGTCGACATCCAGTCTGATGAAGCCACAGACTATGCAAGGGGTGAATATGATATCCTGCAGAACTCTGCAGGAGAACTGTTGATGGTTTTGGGAGCCCGTTCTGGAGAACCAGAAAATCCTTGTTTTCTGATAGACAATACATACAGGGGAGCTCTGATCAGGTCAGAAGAATCAGCGGTCATATGTCATGAGATAGCAGATGCTGCGGGGGATGCTATAATGTCCAAGTCAGAGATGAACGTGGTAGAGACGGACAAGGACGAGAATATAGTCCGTGAATACAAGGTTCCGATCAGGGTGGTAATATCACTGGACGATGTATTGACTGAAAAGCTGTAAAACTCTGTCATATCGAGCGACCGAAGGGAATCGGCATGCCTTGTTCTTTTGGGTCTTATAGGAGTTGACGTTCAACTTTAAGGTTGAAAAACTTGCATTTTTCCAAATATGACCATATCTTTGCGTTTGAGGAACAAGAAGAAGGATATGAGTGTTTTGACGAAAGACGAGGTCCAGAGTTTTTTTGATATGTTCCATGCAAAGATGAAGATCTATGGAATAATTTATCGTGATGATATGGGAAGAATCAGAAAGCTCTTGAAGAGTTGGAGATAGTGCCTTCGTATCGAAAAGTAGTTATTGAAAGTCTGAATGCAGAAGACTACGTTGAGGGACCGGTCGTTGATAGCCTTAACAGATTGGGTGAGATGTGGGTTTTCGGAAAAGATGTCAAAGGGAGGGAAATCTATATAAAGATAATGATCAGCGATTTTGGAGGGCAGACAATTTGTATTTCTTTTCATTTGGCAGAAATGCGGATGAAGTATCCTTTGAAACAGGCAGTAACAAAATGAAAAGTCCGTTTACAGGTAAGGAAATGAAGCAGGTGTACGATAAGCGTACATGGAACTTCAGAGGTGAGAAATTTGAATATACTCACGCCTCGTGGCTATGTGAAGATACGGGTGAAATGTTCACCACAGATGAATCGGATGCCGTGTCATTCCTTCAGGTGACAAATCAGTATAGGGCTAAGTATGGGCTACCGTTTGTAGATGAAATTGTGACACTGCGTGAGTTCTATGGTGTGTCTGCGTCTAAAATGTCGTTGATTTTGGGATTCGGACCTAATCAGTGGAGACTGTATGAAGGAGGAGAAGTACCGAGTGTGTCAAACGGAAGAATGATCCGGTCCATAATGAAAGCTGAGGTCTTTCTGGATATGGTAGAGAACTCCAGACATCTCCTTTTACAAAAGGAATACGAAAAGTTGACTTTGCGACTGAAGAGTCTTTCCGAAGAACCGTCGAATATACATTCTTATGAACTCAGCCGTCTTTTTGCTTGCGGGCGTGGGCAGGAAAACGGTTTCGGAAGGATATCCCTTGACAGACTCAAGAATGCATTATTATATATAATTGATAAATGTGATGGTGTGTTCTGTACAAAAATGAATAAATTGCTCTTTTATATTGACTTCATGTCCTATCGTCAGAATGGTATGTCGATAACAGGATTGTCATATAAGGCATTGGATTATGGCCCGGTGCCGGAGCGTTGGAGCCGGATATATAGTCACTTTGATGAAATAGTGCAGGAACCTAAGCAATCGTGGGGTAAGGAGGGAATTACATTATCTTCAACCATAAAACCTGACATTGCACTTTTTTCGCAACAGGAATTGGCTATAATGGAACAGGTCTGTTCCCATTTCATGGATAGTTCATCTGTGGAGATTTCGAATATCAGTCATAAAGAAGCAGCATGGCTTGAGTGCCACGCTGCTCATGAAAGGATTCCTTATGATTATGCTTTTGAACTGAAGGCGGTGTGATTACAGTGATTTCAGTTCAGGTTTGTCACTGCTGAAATCCCACACCTGCGCCGACCAACTTTCCAGACAGCTGTTCAACGAAAGTCTTGTTCTTCAGAGGTTCACGGTCATCAACATTGCCTGGAGTTACCATAAAGCTCAACAATTCTTCCATCTCATTGCAGATCAGATGAAGTTTGAAGCCATAGAACCATCCCATCGAACACTGTCCTCGCTGAGCTATACCTTTAAAGACCTTGTGCATATGAATGCGCTGGTTCCTGCATACTCTAAGCAACGTGCTGTCGACGAAACTGATTCCAGTGCATTTCCCCATACAGCATTTCTTCACAAAGAGTATGAACGGGATCACAACAGTCCTTTCAAGTTCAGTAAAGCGGTTATAGGAAACCGTTACAGGAAACATATCCGTTATATGCTCCTGTACTTCATTGATATAGAAATGCTTGAAACACTTATATCCACTTAAATGAAACAATATCATTATGGTTATGATCTCAGCAGAGGACATCTTCGGGTCGCGATGATACTTGCGTTTGGACTTGTCGCGCTTAGGTGCAAGACCATTAGCCTTGATAAAGCGGTCATAAAGTTTGCAAAAGTCATCGGCCATACAGAAAATTTTAGTAATTTTATCCCTTGAGATCATAGCAATGTATTTTGTGAAGCTGACTTGTGGCGATTTCAAATTTACAAAATATATTACTATTTACCTAATAATCAATAACTTAATTTCGTCGAACTGACATTAATGGTAAGATGAAAAGACTGCTTATTCTTCTTTGTGCCCTTTTCTTTAGTTGTGTAGATGACTCTAATAGAGCCGTTTTGGATATGAACAATGAAATTAAGGCTTTTTCAAAACAAATTAACAAAGGAGGGTTTATTCGCTATAATTTAGATGCCTCATGTTCGGCTTGTATTGCAAAGGCTATCATATTTATTCAAGCATATGAAAAATCTAATATCCATACCCCCTGCTGTATGTATTTGGAGGGGATGTATAAAGAAATATTTTCATATTATTTAGACCAGTATGTAGGAAAAACAAAAATTAAGATTATTTTTGTAGAGGATGATTATCCTTTTGAAAGTATAATAGAGGGGCATATTTTTGAGGCGGATGAAGAAAATGTAGATATTTAATAACACTTTATTAACATCAAATGTTCTATGAAAAAGATTTTATTTTTTATGCTTGTGGCTGTTGCAGCAATAGTCGCAGTAGTGTTAAATATTTCAAAGAGCACATGCGTTTGGAATTTAGAGGTTGAGGCATTGGCAGCTTGTGAGATCACTAATGTCAGAGGTAAAGTTATCTTCAAGTGTGTAGGAGAAGAAGGTGAGTGCGAAGGGTCCTATTTGGGGAATACGTTATCATGCTCCGGAAAACAAGTAGACTTATGAGAGTTAACCTTTTAGTCATGTGCGCTCTGTCAGTGTTGTGTGGTTGTCAATACAACACTGATTATGTAATTGAATGGCATGAAGAAAAAACTTTCAAGTTGGATGAAATAAATACGGAGGTACTTACCTCTTATGAAATTTTGCCACTTTCCCGAGAACTTCTACATGCAAAGGACTTTTGGGTATATCAGGATACGGTGCTGATAGTATTGAATAAGCCGACGAGTGACTATTGGGTGGAATTCTACAGCACAAAATCAGGCGCAATGTTGACAAGGAAGATAAGGAAAGGGAATGGTCCGATGGAAATGTTGAATTGCAATGCCAGAGTAAATACAGATTCCTTATATGTAAGAGATTTTGTCAAGGGCAACTATACTGTTATTGATTTAAAGGAAATCATACAATATAAAGATGCCTATGAATTAGAACCATTCAAGAAATATAAAGAAGAATTGAATGTGTATGATGTTCATGAAATAGGTGGTAAAATGTTGTTTCTGAATCCGTACTGTTTTAGTTCATCTGATGATGGTGTGGACAACAAGGAACCTCGTTTTTTTTACTCTGATGGTAGGAACCCGGATACTCGTAAATTGAATGCGTTTAACGTCTCTCAAGGACACATACTTATAAATGAAAGCAAAAGACTTGTACTTTTTGCCGGTTTGGATTTGAGCCAAATTGAGATTTATGATTATTCTCTTGCTCCGTTAACTAAAATTACAGGACCGAAAAAATTGAATGTAAAGTATTCCTATAACGATGGGCGCGTGTCGTTTTTCGAAGCGGTGTTTTATAGTTATATGGGGGCATGTAATGCGGGCGATTCTTTTTATGTTACATATTCTGGCCAAAATGTAGAAAAAATCAGCGGAACTTATATTTTTCAATTTGACTGGTCTGGTAACTTGCTTGGATCTTTCTTCCTTGATAAATATCTTGCTACAATATCGACCTCCTCAGATGGGAATACTTTATACGTTAGGGGAAAAGATGATGATGGTCTTGTGGTATTGTATAAATTTCACAGATAGATGGTAATTTATTATGATTTGAACCAAATCCTGCGCCCAACTCAATACAGCATCGGACAATTTTAAAATTTCTTTACAATGAGGCTTGCAAGATTTTTTATCTGTAATATGCTTTTGCTTGTGATGCTTTCTTGCTCCGAACGGACGAGAATTTCTCGCGAGTTGGCAAAATTTACGAGCCGGGATATAGTCTTGCCTGCGTGTTTTCAAGAAGTGGAGTCAGGTGTACTTTCTATGTCAAAGACAAAAGAGGATATGCCGGTGATGATTTTTTACAGTGATTCCCTGTCATGTAGTCTGTGTCAGATTAATTATCTTCATGAGAGAAAACCAATATATGAATTGGCTGATAGTCTCGGGACATTTGTCGTCATGACGATATTGTCTCCAGGTGCAGAAGAATATGGAGATGTAGTAGATGCGTTGCGAGGACGGAATCAGGATTTTCCAGTTTATCTTGATTATGATAGAAGTTTTGCGAGACAAAACTTTCATATCCCGTCAGATAAGCGTTTTCATAGCTTTTTGATAGGTCGAAATGGAAAGCCTATATTTGTGGGGGACCCTTTAGCAGGTGATGCTCTTTGGAATTTATTCTGTAAAGTAGTGGATGAGATGAATACCGAAAAGCCGTAATCCCAACGACAAGAATAGCGGTGTGATGGGACTGTTTCTTACCTTGTAACCACGGATTTGTTAATAGAGTATAATGGTGACTTGAAGAATTGTTAATATTGAAAGGAAACTTTATATTTATAGTATATTAGATTATTAATAATTTATATGATAATATGATACGCAAATTTTTCTTTGCATTTGCAATTTTTTCCCTTGCAGTGGTGATTTCTTTGTCAGGTTACGTTTTTAACGGGACTGGCACTATGAATCCAGTTTTTTCAAAAAATGTCGAAGCACTAGCTGGAGCGGAGAGTGGAGGTTCGAAGTGCTATCGGAGAATAACATCTGATCCGTCAGAACAATGTATGTATTGTGGTACGTGTAGTATTTTGCCGGGTCGTGGTGCAGATAAGAGTGCGTGTTACTGATAAAGGGTATTGATATGAAAATTACGACGACTATAGTATTGACGATTGTTATTGCAATGTTCGCCAGTTGGGTGTGTGTTACCTTTAGGGCGGATAGTCCGAGGGTGTTAAATATTGTTATGTTGTTTGAGGAAAATGTAGAAGCGTTGTCTCAGGTAGAATCAGGAGAGTATGTCAGATGTTGGGAGACAGTTATGTCTGATCCGACGGATGATGTAAGGTATTGTGGTACGTGTAGTGTGATTCCAGGTCGAGGTTACAGTGGTATGGGGTTTTGTAAGTAAGATTTTTCACAGATGGTCAATGTTTGTAGATATTTAGCGATGGTTGTTTGTTCTCTCATGTTGCTTTTGTCCTGCAACAGGAGAGAACAGTTCGCATTTGACGACATTGTTTATGTTAGTGACTTTCCGATGGAAATAGAACCCGAATCATACGAGAATATTGGAATCGAAACTATTGGTAGTCATGGACTCAAAGTGTTGGACGATTATATTCTGATATCGTGTCATGATACTATGGGTTGTCTGTCTGTTTATTCAAAGGACATAGAGTGTCGATATCCTCCTTTCCTTAGAATTGGACGAGGACCGGGTGAGGTTCTGTATCAGCCTTTTGTTTCCTGGCTTGACTTCGATGTTCAAGATGGAACATATAACGTAGGTCTGTTTGATTATAAAGGTAACTACCTTGTGTATGATTTGGTTGAGTCGTTGAAATTAGGATATGGGACGTGGGATGTTGTTGCTGATTCGTTATCTCTCGCCTCTGGAGCGCGATATTTCAAGATAGCGGGTGATACATTGCTTTGCAGAAGATGGAATGTGGATGCTACGGGATTTGAAAGATTTATGTTGTCAGGCCACAAGAAGGAGTATTTTAACCGGGCTATGGTAAAACTGAACTCAGTTAATGTGTCTGATGCCAATCTGTTGGCAACATCCATAGTGGTTAACCAGGATAAACAGATGATTGTTGAATTTGGTTCGCTTATGAATGTTATTCATCTATATTCTTATGATAATGATTTTCAAAGGACCCTTGTCATCGGAGAATCGATTACTGATGTAAATGAATTGGAGAGAGAAGATGGATATGAAAGAAGAAAGATGTTCTATGACGCAAAGGTATATGAGAGTTTTTTTGCAGGCTTACATATCGGGTGCACGATTGAAGAGTTGGATAAAGGTGCTTTCGGACCGCCTGTAATTTATCTCTTCAAATGGAATGGCACACCACTGGCTAAGATAAAACTTCCTGTCAGGGCATTGTATTTCGATATTGATGTAAAGCAGCGAGAACTGTATGTGATTGACTATGACACAGAAAAAGTGATAAAATTTCCTATGGAACACTCCCTGGTGTTTGACTGATGTAGAAACGTAAGTTTTGGTGCCATGAATAGATTTATATTATTGGTTGTTTTTGTGTTGACTGTTTCGTGTGCTGATGGATTGCAGCAGGCATTGGAGTTTGCAGGTGACAATAGAGGCGAATTGGAAAAGGTGCTTGAACATTATGCTGCATCCGGGGATGAAGAGAAGTTACAGGCAGCAGAGTGGCTTATTACGAACATGCCAGGTCATAAATCTATGATTGGGGATTACTCCACATATTATGATGCTGTAGACAGTCTCTTCGAATTTAGTGAATCGCCTGATATAGCCTTTCGAAAATTGCCGGAACTTTCTTCGGGATACGATGACAGGATTTCTTATGAGTTTGACAGTAGAGTAATTCGTGCAGATTTTCTTATTCGTAATATAGACTTGGCTTTCGCTCAGTGGAGAGAAGGAGAGTGGGCGCAACATATAGATTTCGAAGAATTTTGCGAGTGGCTGCTTCCTTATACATGTGGACAGTCGGAGCCAATGGATGAATGGCGTGTGGATTTGGAACCTATTGCCAAAAGTTATATTGATAAACTGAACGAGTGTGATGACTATAAGGGCTGTCCGCGTGCGGCTATTTGTCGCGTTAATGATAAGTTAAAGGGAATGATAGTGAAGCAGAAATGGCATCACGACTCGTTTGGTCATAACATATATCGTCCTTCAACTTTCGCACTTTTGCCCGGTGCTTCTTGCGAGGATTACTCAGAGATGGCCGTCAGAATCATGCGCAGTAAGGGTATTCCTGTTGGTATTGATTATACGCCACAGTGGCCAGATAGATATTATGGGCATTATTGGTGTATTTTTCCTAATCTTAGAGGGAAGACGACCATGTTTAATCCATACGCGAGTAATCCGGATTATCCACACTATTCACATTGCAAATTTGCAAAAGTGTTTAGAAGGACATACGCTCAGAACAAGGAGTGTATGGCTCTTTTGAAGAAGTATCAAGGCGATGTGCCACCTCTCTGTCGTACCCCGTTCTTTAAGGATGTTACAGATGAATATATGCAAACTGTAGATATCGAAGTGCCTCTGATAAAGGGAACCGGATATTCTCGGCGTGATGTGTATATAGCGGTATTTGATAATTTCGATTGGAAACCGGTCTATTGGGGAAATAAGTGTTGTGGAAGGGCATTTTTTAAAGGAATGGGAAAAAATATTACTTATATGGTAGTCGGTTATGAGAATGGTGAGCAGATACCGTTAAGTAAGCCGTTTCATTTGGACTTTGACGGGAATATAAATGAATTTACTCCCAATTTTAGGGATACTGAATCTTTTGAGATTTGTAGGAAATATCCGATGTTTCAGCATGTCTTTGTTATACACAAAGCACTCCATGGCGGCTATATTGAAGCCTCAGACGACCCGTTGTTCAGTAAGTCAGAGATTGTATCTGAGTTGCCTGAATGGTTGCTCACTTCCGGGAAGGTCATAGTTCGTCAAACAAAACCGCATAGATATTGGCGTTTATGTGCAGAGGATGGCAGAAAGTGTGATATGGCAGAACTTTTCTTCGTGGGCGTTGATGGTAACTTTATAAGGCCTATAATTGGAAATTCACTTGTGGATGGAGACCCCTTGACTAATTATAGCCCGAACGAAAATAAACTATTGGAAATCATTGATCTTGGCGAACCTGTTACCCTGAAGGAGATTATGTATGTAAGACGAGGAGACGGTAATGCGATTATCCCGGGAGATGAGTATGAAATATATTATTGGCATGACTCGTCATGGAAATTTCATACCTCAATAACAGCTGATGATGTTTGTTTGAGAGTTTCCGATCTTCCGTCAGGAGCATTATATTATATAAAAGGTATATCCCGCGGGGTTCAGAATCGTATATTCGTGTGGGATGATGAAAAGAAGACAATAATTTGGCATTGATAAATTTGCGGAATTATCCCTTTTAGGCTTGTAAAGAAGCCTATACGTTAATAATGTAGATTGTTACTCTACTACTTGTAAAGCACAAATATAAAAAAATCCCATATATGTAGTTACACACAGCATATATGGGATAACATGTAACAAAATAGGATGATTACACTTCGTAAATCTCATAGGCTCTTTAGTAACCGTACAGAATTTGCATGAAAGTGGTCATATTTATATATGAAATAGCATCTGTACAATGTCTAGTTTGTAAATTAATTATTACATTTGCAGGGACTTACTTAAAATAGGAGGTTGTAATATGGCATCAATTAAGAAAATAACTATGTGTCGAACTATTGTCTGGGAAGGAGAAAGTTCTCAAACAACGATTACAATAGATGATTATATTCAGGAAATGAAGGAATATGGACGACAGAAGTCAAGAAGTGTTAGAACCGCTCGTCGGTATTTGAGAAGTTTGGGACTTGAGTTGAATCGGGACGGAGAAGTTATAGGTAGTAAATGAAAATGGAACAACATTACCCTAATTTGATAATTGGCTACCATGGGTGTGCAAAGTCGCTTGGTTTGGATGTGATTAATGGTACAAAAGACCTAGAGCCAAGCAAAAATAAATATGATTGGTTGGGAAGTGGTATTTATTTTTGGGAAAATGATTATGATAGAGCCTTAGAGTTTGCTACAGAGTATAAGAAGGATGACCCTTTTGTTGTTGGTGCTGTTTTATACCTTGGTAATTGTCTTGATTTGACACAACGCAAATCTTCAGAGATTATTAAGACCTCATATGATAGTCTTATTGAAGACAGTATAAAGATAAGTATCACAAATAGAGCCGGACGTCAAGGAGGGATAAATGGTGATTTGTTATTAAGAGACCTTGATTGCGCTGTAATTCAAGCAATTCATGACTTTCACGAGAAAAATGGAATTAAGCCGTATGATTCAATTCGTGCTGCATTTTGGGAAGGAAGAGATTTATATAATACAGCTGGTTTCAAAGAGAAAAATCATATTCAATTATGCGTAAGGAATCCTAAATGTGTTTTAGGATATTTTCTTCCCAGAGTTAGTAAGAGATAATATAAGTATCTCTTACTTTTTTGTTTAGGAGATTTACATGCCTAAAAGGGATAATTCCGTAAATTTGAACATTAGAATTCCTATAAATCAAATATATAATTATATTTGCGTGTTTAATAGTCCTTTTGGGATATTATGAGAGCTTCCTTTTTTGTCATATGCGTTCTATCTGTTTTGTATAGTTGTCAATACAACGCTGATTATGTTTTTGAATGGCAAGAGGAAAAACTTCGATTTAGATAAAATTGATACGGAAGTCCTGACGACTTATGAAATTTTGCCGCTATCCAGAGAACTTCTGCATGCAAAGGACTTTTGGGTATATCAGGATACGGTGCTGATAGTATTGAATAAGCCGACAGGTGACTATATGATAGAATTATATAGTATGAAATCAGGCACTGTGCTGACACAGGTAATAATTCTTTGATGATACGGGATGAAGGTTTTCAGGTATATAACAATAGTTGTTTTAACTGCTGCTATTTTATTGGTGATTAGTCTGCTGGTCAGAGTGTTCATCTGTGATACTTTCATAGTACGGGGATCGTCAATGGAACCAACGTTATTTGATGGAGAAAGAGTTTGTGTGAATAAGCTGACTCTTGGTGCAAGAATATATACTGATTTTAATTTCGATTCTCCTGAACTTAAGTGCTTCCGCATGCCAGGATTGCGCGAAGCGAATGTGGGGGATATTGTTGTGATAAATGATCCGTATTTCAGGTGTCGTGATTCCATTACGTTTACTATCAACCGAGTATATGTCAAGCGGTGTTACGGGTGTCCGGGAGATACAATCAAGATTGTTGATGGTCATTATGTTCATCCTCAGAATGGAATATCTTTCGGACCTAAGTGTTTTCAGAATGAAATCTCAGAACTTGGTGACGCTGAGTTGAGGAATATGGGGGTCTATGTTGATGCATGGAATGTGGACAGACCGCGGAACTGGACAATACTTGACATGGGACCAATATATGTTCCTAAAAAAGGTGGGAGTATTCATTTGACGTTAGGGAATTATAGAAGTTATAGGAAACAGATTCATTATGAGACAGGGATGTGGCTTGAGGAAAAAGATGAAGTTCTGCTGTTGAATGGGAAGGTTATATCAGAATATCAATTTTTATCAGATTGGTATTTTTTAGGCGGAGATAATGTCTTGAATTCACGTGACAGCAGGTATATTGGTTTTATGCCAGGTGATTTTATTGTTGGGATAGTAAACAATGCTGAATGAAAAAACTTTTAGTTATATCAATTGGTCTGTGGTTATCATTTTTGCCTGGCATAGATGCACAAACAGTATCTATGGCAGAGGCTATTTCCATTTCCCGTACTCAGTCGGTTGAGGCTAAGGAAGCCAAACAGTCCTTTATTTCAACATATTGGGCATATCGCTCATATAGAGCAAGCCGGTTGCCGTCGTTCAATCTGTACGGAGGGCTTATGAACTTCGACAGGTCGCTGACTTTAATTCAGAGTTATGAGGACGGTAGTTTCCAGTATGTGAATTCATATAACCTTCAGAATAGTATAGGCATACAAGTGAAGCAGAATCTGACATTCACAGGTGGCACTCTGTCAGTTTATTCCGATCTGTCCCGTATTGATCAGTTCGGTATGGATAAAAGTCTTACCTGGTATTCGCAGCCTATCACGATATCGTATCATCAGCCCCTCTTTACATACAATCAGTTCAAGTGGGACAAGAAGATTGAGCCAAAGGAGTATGAGAAGGGAAAGAGACAGTATCTGGAGTCTATGGAACAGATTACCATTAATACTGTGCGAGCATATTATTCGCTGATTCTAGCAAGGATGAACTATGAGATTGCTACCAGTAACTATACTAATACAGGAAAGATGCTGAGTGTGGCAAGGGAACGTCAGGCGTTGGGCTCAGTGACCAGAGATGAACTCCTGCAGTTGGAACTGCGTGTCCTCAATGACAGTATATCCATTAATGAAACCTCTGTTGCTGTCCGTGAGGCTCAGATGGTGTTGAACTCCGTTCTTGGATACGATGAGTCTTATGAGATAACACCTGTGCTGGAGACGAATCTTCCGGATGTGTATATTGATTATGATTTGGTAATGGCTAAGGCTTTGGAGAATTCAACCTTCAGTCTGAATAATGAGATCAATCTTCTGAATGCTGAGGCGGCTGTTGCACAGGCTAAAGCATCGAGAGGGATATCTATGTCTCTGAATGCACGTTTCGGATTATCTCAGACAGCTCCGGATTTCGGTGGAGTGTATTCTGATCTGCTTGATCAGGAGGTTGTTGGTCTGTCTTTCAGTGTGCCGATCTTTGATTGGGGACTTGGTAAGGGTAAGGTGCAGAAGGCCAAGGCGGCACAGGAAGTTGTGAGGGCTCAGGTGCAGCAGTCAGAGAATGATTTCCGTCGTAAGATATTTACTGCAGTAGGACAGTTCAATAATCAGAGACATCAGTGTTCTGTATCTAAAAGGGCGATGCTGATTGCCCAGGAGAGGTATGAACTTATGATGGAGAAGTTCCGTAGCGGCAAGGCAAGCGTGATGGAACTTAATACCGCTCAGTTGGAAAACAATACTGCCCTCCGGAAATATATCACAGATGTGAGCAACTTCTGGGATTACTATTACACTTTGAGACAATATACCCTTTATGATTTCATCAAGGGAAGTAATCTGAATCTTGATGTTAAAGAAATGATAGACTAATGTTTAATTTAAAATTATCGTATGATGAAAAGAATTTATGCTTGTGTCGCTACTACTGTACTTTTATGTAATGTTATTGCTATTGCTTTGCTTGTTAAAAGTAATCGGTCCGATTCTTTATTTCACGCAAACATTGAAGCTTTGGCCCGAAATGAAATAGGTACAGATGGTTACGTTGACTGCTGGAAGGTGGACAATGATAACTATGATCCTTCTTTATATTTGGAGGTTCGTGATTGTTTTGACTGTACAATCAAAAAAGTATCCTCTGCATCAAATGTAAATCAAAAATGCATGCGATGAATACTGTTATAAAAATATCTTTACCCTTCCTTTTGGTAATTTTTGTTTGCTGCAATCGGACAAACGTTCGAATAGTTGAAAATGCAGAAGTGACAAGTGAAGTTTCGCTGCATGAAATAGATTTGTCACGAGAAATGCTGATGCCCGCAAAGATGTTTATGCAAGGTGATAATTTAGTTGTATATCAGTGTGAAGGCGATACCTTGTTTTCAATATTCAGTGATCCACTTTCAGGGCATTATACTAATATTGGTATAAAAGGAAGAGGACCAAATGAATTTATGCATATTGATGCTAGAAGTATAGTTGGAACCAATGAGGGATTTGTATGCATGGATGTAGGAGGACTAAAGAAGGAGGTGGTTGTTGATGGAGATAAAATTAATATTTTGTCGTCATCAAAGATAAATACTCGGAAGCATCCGCAGAATGGAATATTTGTAGAAAATGGTTATTTGTCTATGAATCTTGCCAACGAGGATGCCGAGTTCATTTTATATAAATATACTGACAATGAGCCGGAGTATTTGTGTGCGTATCCGGAATGGGGTGACTATAATGGGGAGATGAAGGCATTCACTTACATAAAGCATATTCTAAAACATCCTACGGAGAATAAAGTCGCCAGTTTGTATGCAAATTTTAGAAAGATTAGAATATTGGATATAAATGAGGAGAACACAATAGATGTAGATGTGCGTGTGCCAAATACTTTTCGTAGATACAAGCCTGGAGAAAAGGAAAATCATATAGCCTATGGCTCTTACCCATGTATTTACAATGATAATATCTATGCGCTTTGTTTTAATGGATCTTTTAATGAAGATATTTTACCGGAAATTCATGTGTTTGATTGGGAGGGAAATCTCAGGAAACGTATTTTGTTGGATAAATATATAAATGTTTTTGTAATAGATAACGCAAATGACCTTTTATATGGTATGAATACAAATCAAGCCAACATCTTATATTATCACTATTTCAAGGACTAAGGTGGGATACGTGAACAGTTCGTCTCAGGCAGAATATGATAAAGTTATTTACAAGGAAGGAGCAGCAATTATTAAATATACATTGAAATGACAGCAAGATGAGAAAGTTTTTGAATATAATGGTCGTCATGTGTACGACAATGGCAATCACAGCCTGTGGGAATCCTTCTGCAGATGAGTTTAAGGATGGAAAGATCGTTGCCATGCCGGGGATAAATGAGGTGGAAGTCATTACTTTGAAGAGGACGGACTTTGCCCATCAGTTGCTGTCAAACGGAAAACTTAAGGCCGGACGCAGGGCTTCTCTGTCTTTTGGAAGCAGTGGCATCGTGTCGGAGTTGAATGTGGTCAATGGGGGAAAGGTGTCTGCAGGAAGCGTGATTGCGGAACTTGACAGACCTGATCTCAAACTTTCTATGGAGGCTGCTCAGATTGCTTTGGGAAAGGCGGAACTGGAACTTTACGATGTGCTTGCCGGTCAGGGTTATGCTGCCAAGGATACTGCAGGCGTACCTCAGAAGGTTCTTGCTATGGCAAAGATGCGTTCGGGCTATACTTCTGCAAAGAACAGTCTGGAAAGAGCCCGACTGGACTTTGAGGGGGCCGTTCTAAAGGCTCCATACAGTGGAAAAGTCGCAGATTTGAAACTGAAGGAGTACGACAGGATAACTGTTGATCCGTTCTGCACAGTGATTGACGACAGCAGCCTTGATGTGGATTTCTCGGTAATGGAATCAGAATATGCATTTCTGGAGAAAGGGCTTCAGGTGAAGGTGATTCCTTTTGCTGATCCGTCGAAGTCAGTTACAGGCAAGGTCAGCGAGATAAACCCGACAGTCGATAAGAACGGTCAGATTGCGGTCCGTGCTACAGTCCGTAATGACGGTTCGTTGATTGATGGAATGAATGTGAAGGTGATCGTAGAACGCATGATTCCGAGACAGTTGGTGGTACCGAGAAATGCCGTAGTTGTGCGTGACAATCTAGATGTGCTCTTCACTTATACTGACGATGGTGTCGCACACTGGACATACGTGAATATTATCCGTTCTAACGGAGATTCACATGTAGTTACGGCCAATGCAGACAGGGGCGCTAAACTCAATGACGGAGACAAAGTAATCGTCAAGGGTAATCTTAATCTTGCTGACGGTTCAAAGGTACAGTTAAAGAAATAAGGTTATGCTGAAGACCCTGTTGGATAGACCGATTTCCGTGACTATGATGATGCTGGTGGTGGTCGTGCTCGGTATTGTGAGCATGAGACTTCTGCCTGTGTCGTTGATTCCGGATATGGATATTCCTTACATAACCATTCAGGCGGTTTCTTCTCAGATGTCTGCACGAGAGATGGATGAAAGCGTCATAAAGACGCTACGTCAACAACTGATGCAGGTGAACGGAGTGGAAGAGATCACTACCGAGTCCAGAGACGGATTCGGCACTATCAGACTTAGATTCAGTCACGGATCTGACATGGACTATGTGTTTGTGGAGGTGAATGAGAAGATCGACAGATGTATGTCTGTCCTTCCTGATATAGACCGTCCTAAGGTGTTGAAAGCCAGCGCTACCGATATTCCTGCGTTCTACATAAATCTGACTCCTGTAGAGGATACCGAAGAGGCATTCAATCAGATGAGCCGCTTTGCGCAGGACGTGATATGCAAGCGTCTGGAACAGCAGGAAGAGGTGGCTATGGTGGATATAAGCGGTTATATCGATGATCAGATAATGATAATCCCTGACCAGAGGAAGCTGGATCAGTTGGGACTGACTCAGGCTCAGTTCGAGAATATCGTAAATTCGTCAAACATCCATCTCGGATCGCTTACCATCCACGACGGCCAGTATAGGTATAATGTAAAGTTCCTTTCTAGCGTCGCCGCCTGCGAGGATATTGCGAACATCTGGTTCAGGACCGGGGACAGGGTGATGCAGATAAAGGATATTGCAAGCGTTCAGCAGCAACCGGGCAAGAAGACCGGACTTGTCCGCTCTGACGGGAAAAGGTCAGTGTGTATGGCAGTGATCAAGCAGAACGATGCAAGAATGTCCGCTTTGAGAAGAAGTATGGATACAATGATGGGAAACTTCTCAAATGAGTATCCGGAGATAAAGTTTACTGTTACCCGAGACCAGACCCAGTTGCTGGAATATTCGATCAACAATCTTGTGCAGAACATCATGGTAGGAGTTATTCTTGCCTGTCTTGTGATATTCTTCTTTATGAAGGACTTCCGTTCTCCTGCACTTGTGTCTCTGACGATGCCTGTTGCGTTGATATTTTCGATGGCCGTTTTTTACGTGATGGGGCTTTCCATCAACATAATATCTCTTTCAGGCCTTCTTCTGGGAGTGGGAATGATGGCGGACAATACCATCGTCCTTGTAGATAACATCACTGGAAGATGGCAGCGAGGAGAGGCTTTGCGGGATGCTGTGATTGAAGGCACCAAGGAGGTCGCAGGACCGATGCTCAGTTCTGTACTTACTACGTGTGCGGTTTTCATTCCTTTGATCTTCGTCAGCGGAATCGCCGGCGAACTCTTCTTCGACCAGGCGATGGCTGTGACAATTGTCCTGCTGACATCCTATGTGGTCACACTTACTGTGATACCTGTCTATTACTATTGGTGGTATCGCAAGCTTCCGTCCTTCCGTGCCAATCCTCTGCTTGAGCGCATATCCTTTGATGAACCGCTCCGCAGATGGGACGAGAAAATAATGGGATGGTTCATAGAGCATAGAGTCGTGGCGTGGAGCATTCTTGCAGTGTCCGTGGTGGGAGCCGTGGTTTGTTTTGCACTGATGCCAAAGGAAAGACTTCCGGAGATGACCTATACGGAGACTATAATGACCATCGACTGGAACGAGCAGATAAGCATTTGGGAGAATGAACGCAGAGTAGCATCTCTGGAGAATATGATCCGGAATGAATGCCTTCAGACCACCTCAATGGTGGGAATGCAGAGGTTCATCCTCGGTCATAGCGGTGAACTTGGAACCGGAGAAACCTCAATCTATGTGAACTGCGAGGATATGAAGACTGTCGAAGAAGTAAAGACTGCTTTGGCAAAGGCCGTTTCAGAGAAATATCCTTCTGCTGTATATGGGTTTGAAGTCTCGGGCAATATCTTTGATGCTGTTTTCGCCGAAAGCGAGGCTCCGCTGGTCGCAAGGATAAGACCAGCATCGCTTCCGCGTCTTGAGGTAGAAGGATTACGTGGGTTGCTGGGGAAACTTCGCGCTAAACTGCCGGGAGTGCATATTGAGGATGTTCCGGTAAAGACCGATGCGCTTTTCATTGCAGATCCGCAGATGATGACATTGTATGATGTGTCATATTTGGAGTTGTCATCTGTTCTCAGGAATTCCCTTAATGAAAACAGATTGTTCTCGATTGTTCAGGGGGCAAGAACGATCCCCGTGCTTACCGGAGATGACGCAGGAAGCCTTGCTGAAATTCTTTCGGAGAAATTTATTGTCAAGGATGGTGTAAGGATTCCTGTTTCGGTACTTATGCGTCAAACTTATATGGCGGATTTCAAGACCGTTGTGTCCGGGGCAGAGGGTAACTATTATCCCGTCTCTCTGGATGTGGATAATGTCCCTGAAGTGATGGCAATTGTGAATTCCGTGGTTGGCGAAAATGACGGATATGAGGTGAGTTATAGTGGCTCGTGGTTCTCGAACAGGAAGATGGTGTTGGAACTCATGCTGGTCCTGATTATTGCTGTTGTGCTGCTATATCTGATTCTGGCTTCCCAATTTGAGTCGCTCCTTCAGCCGGTGATAATCTTGTCTGAGATAGTCGTGGATGTGTTCGCTTCACTGATTGTCCTGTGGGTTATGGGGTTAAGCATCAATCTGATGTCGATGATCGGTCTTGTAGTCATATGTGGAATCGTGATCAACGACTCGATTCTGAAGATAGACACGATAAACAGGATGAGGAAGGAAGGCTATGCGCTCAGACAGGCCGTGACCGAGGCTAGTAGCCGAAGGCGGAAGGCAATCATAATGACTTCGCTTACGACGATTTTGGCTGTTTGCCCGTTCCTCAGCAGAGGCAATATGGGTGATGACCTCCAATATCCGATGTCAATTGTGATCATTGTGGGTATGACCATTGGAACTCTTGTGAGCCTGTTTGTGCTTCCGGCGCTCTATTATTCGATATACAGAAGAAAAGATGAGTAGAAAGATTTCATCATTCTCAGTATTGTTAGTGATGGCTGTGCTGTCGGTGATCGGCATAGTATCGCTTCCTATGCTGAATATTCAGTATAAACCATCTTCTGCCAGTAGAACTGTAACTATATCGTTTTCTTATCCGGGAGCATCTCCTGAAATTGTAGAGTCTGAAGTTACATCAAAATTGGAAGGGGTGATCTCACGTGTAGAAGGTGTCACGGAAGTGTCATCGGATTCGTATCTTGGACGAGGGCGAGTAAGGGCAAAATTTGGGAGAGGGACAGACTTGTCTGTGGCTCGTCTTGAAATTGCTTCGGCAATCAGATACATATACCCGGACCTACCAGACGATGTATCATACCCATCAATCTCTCATAATGCCCAAGGACAAAGGGTTACAACTGCAATGTCCTATCTTATAAAAGGCAGCTTGCCTTCACAGGAGATAGAGAGGTATGTCCGCGAGCACGTCATGCCGGACATTTCCGCTGTAAAGGGTGTTGACAACGTGTCGCTTTATGGTGTGACTCCATACCATTGGGTGATAACCTTTGATGCAGCCAAGACTGCGTCTGCCGGGGTGAACCCATCTGATATCGCAGAAGCATTCCGTAACGCATATTCCGAGACTTTGATAGGAATATCCGAGGCTGGGAGTGAAACTATGGCCGTAAGGCTTGCCTCTATGAATGAAGGAGAGGATTTTGGAAGCATCCCTGTGAAGAATTCAGAGGGAAGAATCGTTCATCTGCGAGATGTTGCGGACTGGAAATATCAGGAGTCGCTCCCAGAATCATACTACAGAGTCAACGGACTTAACACCATCACCCTCTCTGTTGGAGTAGCTGGAGACGTCAATCTCTTAACCGTGACAAAAGATGTCCGCGAGACAATGCTGAAACTGCAACGTGAATTTCCGGAAGAGATAACCGCGAGCATAGCATACGATTCATCCGAATATGTGTCGGGAGAGCTTGATAAGATATATCTTCGTACAGGACTATGCCTGCTGATTCTTCTGCTGTTTGTCTTTGCAGTGAGTCGTTCGTGGAGATATATGCTCATAATAGTCCTGACTCTTGCTGTAAATCTGCTGATTGCACTTGCAATTTATGCCTTTGCCGGTATCAGCATCCACATATACACCCTTGCTGGAATTACCGTTTCTCTGGGTATAGTGATAGATACCACTATCGTGATGATAGACCATTATGCCCATTTCCGCGACAGGAAGGCATTTCCTTCTCTGCTCGCTGCCGTGGGGACAACTATTGCGGCTCTGCTGATGGTCCTCCTTCTGCCGGAGAGCGAGAAGGCAAACCTGAAGGACTTCATTTGGGTCATTTCGCTTAATCTTGTGGCTTCTCTTTTTGTGTCTTGGCTGTTCATACCGGCGCTGATGGATTATCTTCCGGTGCAGACTTCGGCTTCTGTGTCGTCAATGAAAAAGCACAGACGTCAGGTAAGATGGGCAGAGAGTTATAGAATATATATAGGATGGGGCCTAAGGCACAGATGGGTCTATATCTTCGTTTTCATTCTTATTTTCGGTTTGCCACTTTGCCTGCTTCCGACTTCCGCACAGTTGGAGAAGAAAACGGACAAGAACCTCTGGCAGAAAGGGGTGGAGAAAGTTGTATCCTGGAGACCATATGCTGACAACAGACAGGCAATAGACAAAATCGCTGGATCTTCTTTTGGAGCATTCTATAGAGCATTAGATAGATCAAATTTCTATCGTGAGCCTCAGCAGAAGACTCTGCATATCAAAGCAGGAATGCTTGAAGGATGTACCGTACATCAGTTGAATGAGGTGGTGAAATCAATGGAGAATTATCTTGCAGGGTTTGATGAAATCAAGGTGTTTACAACAAAAATATCTTCATATGATAATGCGTCAATAATAGTAGAATTCAAACCGGAATATGAAGACACTGCATTTCCGTTGCAACTCAAGTCTCTGGTAACCTCAATGGCTATAAACTTTGGTGGTGCTAACTGGTTGATTTATGGTATAGACGATAACGGATTTAATAACAATATTGTGACAAATCATAAGTCACATGGAATAACTCTCAGGGGTTACAACTATCAGGAACTTAAACTATATGCAGAATATCTGATTGAAAACATATCCAAGAATAGACGAGTCTCTGGAGCTGAGGTTTGGGGAACCGGATGGAACGGGCGCCCCAAAACCGAGCTTAATATGGCATATGACTTCAAGAGAATGGCTTTAGTGAATATCACTCCATATCAGTATTATTCAGCATTGGCTTCGCAATTATATGATAATTCCGTATCATCTATCATCACTGAAGGCGAAATGACGGAGGTGGTTTTGCGATCATCTGAAAAAGAAAAATATGACTACTGGCACTTTCTGCATACTCCAGTTTGTGTAGAAGATGTCTCTGTCCCTCTGCAAGAAATAGGTAATATTGAAAAAAAAATATCTGGAGTTACCATATCTAAAAATAATCAATCGTATGAACTAAGTGTGCGTTTTGACTTTATTGGAAGCTATGAACTGTCCAACAAGGTTATAAATAATGCTGTAGAGCATATGAACGAAGAAATACTTCCGATAGGCTATAAGGCTTATAACCCTCAAGGAGGCTGGTGGGATGAGAACAAAGACAAGTATGCCTGGCTGATATTCCTGATAGTGGCAGTTATTTTCGTGATGCTGGCAATTATCTTTGAATCGTTTCGCCTTCCGCTGGCTGTAATATTTATGATTCCGATTTCATTCATAGGTCTTTTCCTGACTTTTGGCTTGTCCGATCTATCTTTTGATCAGGGCGGATTTGCGGCATTCGTAATGCTATGTGGAATTGTCGTGAATGCAGGAATATATTTAGTGTTGACATATAAGGATGTAATACAACATAATCCAGAACTGACAGGAATCCGCGGCTATGTGAAGGCGCTCGGTAGAAAGATAAACCCTATAATGCTGACAGTAATTTCTACGGTTCTGGGATTGATACCTTTCCTTATAGACGGCCCGCAGGAAGTCTTTTGGTTCGATTTCGCCATAGGAACTATCGGAGGAATGATCGTTTCACTTATTGCTGTTATTATGGTTTTGCCTGTATTCTGTCTCAGTAAATGCGATAGAGTTATTTCATGAAGAAAACGTTTAACATAATTCTTGTTTTACTGATATCAGTTATCGCATCTTACGAGTCTATCTTAGGATTACTTCAGATATTAGGCGTTCGAGCCTCCGGACATGTACAGTTTGCTATGACTGGCAGTTTTGAAAATCCGGGACCATTCGGCGGATGGATATCTATATTTCTATCAATACTTGTTTCTTATCTGATCATCAGCCGAGGTGAGAAGTACAGGTGTGTCAGATTTTGTCAGATTGTGGCGGCAGTTTCTGCTGTGCTATGTATGTTGGTACTTCCCGCATCAATGAGCAGAGCAGCATGGTTAGGTTTTGGGATAGTGTGTTTAATTCTTGCATATACGGAATATGGGTTACACAAATGGGTAACAGAGAATCGAAAATTAGCGGCTATAGTTGCCATATCTGTCGTGACCCTTTTAGTTGGAATTTTCTGTATTAAATGGGATTCTGCCATTGGAAGACTACATATATGGCATATGGAATTAAGAGCGATATGCGATAATCCTTTGACCGGCAGCGGACCGAACGCGATATTGGGCGTATATGGAAGAACTCAGGCAGAATATTTTGCGGAAAAAGAGAGGTGTGAGATGATTGTCAGGGTCGCCGGATGTCCGGAGTATGCGTTCAACGAGTATTTAAGGATTGGTGTTGAATATGGAGTAGTGGCAATGATTGCGACTATTTTGATTTTAATTATTCTATTAATTGTTCTTATTCGTAAAAAAAGTCCTCTTGGGTATGGACTAATCTCACTTTCCGTATTTGCCTTCTTTTCATATCCGTTGAGTGTATTCCATATTGAAAGTGAGGCAGAAAGTGTATGGAAAAGCACCAGATACCTTTCATCTTACGAACTCTATGATGAAGTTGTGCAGGAGTATGACAATTTATATAATACGTTGAGTGATAATTACCGCTTCCTATATGATTACGGATATGCACTACATAAACTCGGACAATATCAAAAAAGTAATGAGGTGCTTGAAAAAGGCTCGCGTATATCTTCCGACCCCATGTTTTACAATATAATGGGAAAAAACTATGAAGGTATGATGCAGTACGACAAAGCAGAAAAATGTTATATCCACGCTCATTATATGGTCCCATCACGCCTATATCCCCTTATATTGTTGATGGAGATGCACGTTAAAACAGACAATAAAGCAAAGGCTTTATATTATGGGAATTTGGTGTTGAAGATGCCTGTTAATTCTAAATTATCGACAATGCAAAAACTGCATGAGCGTGCTCGTTCATGTGTTGATACATTGAATGTTTTTTGATCTATAAAGAAGCAGCATGGCTTAGTGCCATGCTGCTCATGATCGTATGAAAGGTATGCTATTCCACGTATGTAATCCAGCCGAACGGATCCTCGATCTCGCCTTTCTGGATGCTTACGATGTAGTTGTAAAGTTTCAGGGACTTAGGGCCGCACTTGCCGTCGCCGTAGGTGTAAACGGTCTCTTCCTCTGATTCAAGGAACGGCTTGTCAACGAGTTTGTGTACAGGGGTGATCACCACGGCTGTTCCGCATTCTCCGACCTCCTCGAACTCTGCAAGTTCCGACACCGGTACAGGTCTGCGCTCAACCTCCATTCCCAGATGTCTTGCAACGGTTTCAAGAGACTTGTTTGTGATGGATGGGAGGATAGATGGAGACTCCGGAGTCACATAGGTGTTGCCCTTGATTCCGAAGAAGTTTGATGAATTGAACTCGTCGATATGCTCTCTTGTGCGTGGGTCAAGGTAAAGCACAGCCTTGTAGCCCAACGAGTGTGCCACGTTCAATGAATAGAGCGAGCAGGCATAGTTTCCGCCCACCTTATATGAACCTGAACCGTTAGGGGCAGCCCTGTCATAGTTGCGTGCGATGACCACATCGACTGCGTCAAGCGCTCCGCCCACGTATGCACCTACCGGAGCGCAGAGCATAAGGAACGTAGCCTCTTTTGAAGACTGCACGCCGAGTTGAGGATTGCTTCCGATGAGGGTAGGGCGGATGTACATCGATGCTCCTGTCACCTCGTATGGAGGGAGGAAATCGATATTCTCCTTGACCACTCTCTTGCACATATCCACGAACATCTCAACTGAAGGTGCCTCGATGCCCAGATATGCCGCAGATCTCTGGAGACGCTTTGCGTTTTCCTCCGGGCGGAAGATGCGCACCTTGCCGTCCTTGCCGCGGAATGCCTTCAAACCCTCGAAACACTCGATTGCATAGTGAAGACAGCCTGCAAATGCGCTGAGTTTCAGATTGTCGTCAGTCAGACTTTCTACCTCTGACCATGCTCCGTCCTTATAGGTTGCACGGAGAATCGTATTCGTCTTGCTGTAAGAGAATGTCAGATTGTTCCAGTTAGGTGTGCTCATGATAGTTCGTTTTATCAGATTAGTATTTCAAATAATTTATTGTTCTCGTTTATATGCTCATACATTATATGATGAGCCTCCATCCTGCGCAGAAGAGCATGGAAATCAGCCTTGTCTGCAAGTTCGATACCGACGATTGCCGGACCGAACTCCTTGTTGGTCTTCTTGATGTACTGGAAATATACCATATCGTCAGTAGGACCGATGATGTCCCTGATGAATGAAAGCATCACGCCCGGCTTCTGCGGGAAGGTGATGATGAAATAGTGTTTCAGTCCTTCGTAAAGCAGGGATTTCTCACGAATTTCCTCCATGCGGGTGATGTCGTTGTTGCTTCCGCTGACCACGCATGCCACCTTCTTGCCCTTTATCTTGTCGGCATAGAAGTTCAGGGCTGCGATCGAGAGCGCTCCTGCTGGCTCTACCACGATGGCACTCTTATTATACATGTGTATGATGGTGGTGCAGACGGCTCCCTCAGGAACGACTACGATGTCGTCAAGGATTTCCTTGCACACCTGATAGGTCATTGCACCGGCCTTCTTGACAGCCGCTCCATCCACGAACTTGTTGATGTTTTCAAGTTCCACGACCTCGCCCTTGTCGATGGCTGCCTTCATGCAGGGTGCGCCTGCCGGTTCTACTCCGATGATCTTCGTCTCGGGTGACATCTGCCTGATATATGCTCCCAGACCGGATGCCAGTCCGCCTCCACCGATAGGAATGAATACATAATCAAGTTTGTCCTTTGTCTGGGTCATGATTTCGTGGCCTATTGTGCCCTGTCCTTCCATGATCTTAGGATCGTCGAACGGCGGGATGAATGTCTTTCCGCTCTTGCGGGCAAATTCCATTGCAGCAGTGTTGGCAGCATCGAAGGTGTCGCCGGTCAGCACAATGTCTATATAGTCCTTGCCGAACATCCTCACCTGCTCGATCTTCTGCTTAGGAGTGGTTGTAGGCATATATATAGAACCCATGATATGCAACTTGTTGCATGAGAAGGCCACTCCCTGGGCGTGGTTTCCTGCGCTTGCACATACGATACCATATTTCAAGGTTTCAGGGTCTATCGACCTGATCTTGTTGTACGCTCCGCGTATCTTGTATGAACGGACCATCTGCAGGTCCTCTCTCTTGAGAAATACATCTGCGTTATACTTGGACGACAGGTCAGCGTTCAGTTGGAAAGGCGTGGGCTCCAGAATCTCTTTCAGGATCTCCGATGCCTTCTCTATGTTTTCCGTAGTTGGGAAATATTTGGTTGTGCTCATATTTATAATATTTTAAGCCTTCTTGCCTGTTATCTGTGATGATGTTCCCTGCGTGGTCGTATATGACTCAGGATCGCGGAATCCGATGAGGAAGTCCTTGACCGGCATCCTCTTCTTGCCGGCAAGTTGCAACTCGGTGATCGAGATGGCTCCGTCTGCGGTCGCGACAGCAAGGTAGGTCCTGCCGTCCGAGAGGATCGTGCCCGGTGCGGCGCTGTCCAGTGCGCTTCGTGAGAGCATGTCAGCATACTCGTCTCCTGTCACCTTCTGAGAGCCGTATATCTTCATCTGGGTTACCTTGCCGTCCCTCACCAGTTCCGTAAATGCGGCAGGATAAGGACTCAGACCGCGGATGAGATTGTACAGATGTCTTGTCTTGTCGTTCCAGTCTATGTGGCAGAGTTCACGGCTGAGTTTCGGAGCAGGGCGCAGGATCTCGGAACCCTGGATGAAACTTCTCTGCACGCGGAACTCTACGCTGCCGTCGAAGATTGCCTCGACAGTCTGTACGACGAGTCGCGAACCTATCTCCATGAGGTTGTCATGCACTGAACCTACATTTTCATCAGGATCGATGATATACTGCTCTCTGTACATGATCTTTCCTGTATCCATTCCGTCATCTATCATGAAGGTAGTTACTCCTGTTGCCTTGTCTCCGTTGATCACGGCCCAGTTGATAGGGGCGGCTCCACGGTATTGAGGCAGGAGCGCGGCGTGAAGGTTGAATGTTCCCAGTGGCGGCATCTCCCAGACTACCTTAGGCAGCATTCGGAACGCAACAACCACGAAAAGGTCTGCCTTCCAGGCCCTCAGCGCGTCGAGGAACTCAGGGTCTTTGAGCGAAAGCGGCTGCAGTACAGGGATGTTGTGTTCAACAGCATATTTCTTTACTGCACTCTCGTTCACCTTCAGTCCGCGTCCGCTGGCCTTGTCGGCAACTGTAACCACTCCCACTATATTGTAGCCTTCCTTAATCAGAGCGTCAAGCGGCGCAACTGCAAACTCCGGCGTACCCATATATACGATACGTTTCTTCTTGAATATGCTCATGACTTTTGTCTTTATTTTTCTGAACCCGCTCTTTATTGCATCCAGATTGAATATTGCAGAGTCGTTTATTGCTTTCCATGTCAGAAACAGTCCGGTGGGGAAGAGTACGAAACTGGAGAAGAAGACTCCGCTGAAAGGCGCCACCGCTCCGTCCCTGGCGAGTTTGACTCCTGATATGTCAATCACCCAGTATGCGACGAAGAACAGCACAGATATGATGGCTGAACTTCCCAGTCCTCCTTTTCTGATGAGCGCACCTAATGGGGCTCCGATAAAGAAGAATATGAAACACGCGATAGAAAGGGCGAATTTCTTCAGGATTTCGATGTCTATCAGCCTGAGTATGAAGGTGTGATGGTACCGCTCTCTTGAAAAGGAAGTCAGGTTCATCTGCATTTCCTCAGCGTTCTTCTTTGCCTTCTCCACAGCCTTTATCTCATCGTCGATATTTTCCCATGTCAGCAGTTTCTCGTGTGTAAATGCTCTTTTCTGACCGGTTTGAGATGTATCCAACTGTGCGTTGTATCTGAGCAGTCTTGACCTTTGCATTGCCTCCAGATTCTCTACCTTTCCGGCGGCGTTCAGTCTGCCGATAGAGTCCTGACTGTAGGTGAGTTGCTTGAGGTTCATGGACTTTACCTGGTCATTGAAGCGGCTGGTGTCTGACTTCTGGAACGCATAGTTTTCCAGCGGGATGACCATGGTCTGCTTGTCGAAGTCTATTTTCTGAAGTTGGAGGGTCGTGTCGCGATATTTCTTGTTGTTGGTCTCGTCATAGTTGCTTCCGTGATACATCACGAATGTAAGATAAGTCTTGTCCTTGGACATCTTCATTTCGGCCGAGTCAGCGATCGTAAGGCTTGTGTTGCCTTTGTTGCCCGTATGGTTATACACCATGACCCCGTGCATCATGCCGGTCTCGTCGTTTCTTTCATTGACGCGCAGGATATATCCATCGATGCCGTTGTAGAAGACCTTTGCAGGTATCTTTATCTCTTCCTTGGTCTTGCCGATGTCGTCTCTGAGAGTGTATATCTTATTGTAAGCCAACGGTATAAGGTCGTTGGATATGAAGAATGCACCTATGCTGACCAGCATGCAGACCGTCGCAAGAGGTATCATGATGCGCTGCAATGAAATGCCGGCAGCCTTGATTGCCAGTAGTTCATTGTTCTCTCCAAGCGTTCCGAGTGTCATCATGGAAGCCAGTAGTGTGGCAAGCGGCAGGGACAGCGGCAGAAGAGTTGCGCTTCCCCAGCCGAGGAATTCCAGGATGACCTTCATGCTGAGGCCTTTGCCGACCAGTTCGTCGATGTACAGCCACAGGAACTGCATCATCAGGATGAATATGACCACAAACAGGATCGCGAAGAACGGTCCTATGAATGATCTGAGTATGAACTGGTCTAATTTTTTCATTCTGTTCAGTCTTTAGCACAGTTACTGCGTTGTCTTCGTCGTGAGTGTCCTCACATACGAAAGTATGCTGCGGTACTCACTCCTTGACTGCCTTGCACCTGCACTAAATACAAGAACAGGTACAAGGTTGTTAATGCTATTTTTATTTCGTTGCTGATTCGACGAGTTTGGCAAGCGCGTCTGCTAGGCCGTCGGTGTTCTTTCCACCGGCAGTAGCCAATCCCGGCTGGCCTCCGCCACCTCCCATGATGAGTTTTGCAGCCTCGCGGACATCGGCACCGGCATTCTTGCCTGCCTTCACAAGATCCTCCGAGTACATAAGCAGAAGTTGCGGCTTGCCGGCAGCCTCGAATGCTGCTGCTATCACAAGGTTCTGAGCCTCTTTCTGGAGCATGAACGCTGCATTCTTGAGCATGACAGGATCGACGGAGTGGTCGATGGTGACTACATTGGCACCATTGATTTCTTTTGCCAGACCCTTGAGAGTGTTCTTCATGGTCACTGTCTTCTCCTTGATGACCTCTTCCATCTGCTTCTTGTAGTTCTCGTTCTCCTCTATCATTTTCCTTATCGCTCCTGCAAGGTCAGGGACATTGTTGAAGAATGCCTTTGCGATGCGAAGCGTAGTCTCCATTCCGTCCACAAGAAGTTCCGCATGAACTCCTGTCACTGCCTCGATACGGCGCACGCCTGCTGCGATCGCCGATTCCGAAACAATCTTGAAGAATCCGATCTGACCTGTAGCGGCAGCATGTGTACCTCCGCAGAGTTCGCATGAGTCTCCGAACTTAACCACACGGACAGTGTCCCCGTATTTCTCTCCGAACAGCGCCATCGCACCCATCTGCTGAGCCTGCTCCATCGTGGCGTTGCGGTTCTCGTCAAGAGGGTAGTTCGCTCTGATAAGGGCATTCACACGGTTCTCCACAAGGTCGATCTGCTCTTCGCTGAGTTTCTCGAAATGTGAGAAGTCGAAGCGGAAATATTTGTCACATACGTATGAGCCCTTCTGCTCCACATGCGTTCCGAGGATTTCGCGGAGAGCCTGATGGAGGAGGTGGGTAGCACTGTGGTTGTTCTCGATCTGGAGCCTTCTCTCCGCATCGACATGGAGGCTGAAACTCTCGCTGCAATCGGCAGGGATGCGCTCGGCCACATGGATTGTGAGGTTGTTCTCCTTGATAGTGTTGACGATATTGATCTTCTCGCCGCTTTCTGATACGATATATCCGGTGTCACCGACCTGACCACCCATCTCACCATAGAACGGAGTGCGCTCGAACACGAGTTGGTACATGGTCTTGTTCTTTGCCTTCACCGTGCGGTGGCGGGTAAGTTGCACGCCCTCGATTTCTGTGAGGTCATATCCGAGGAACTCGATATTGTCGCAATGGGTGAACTCGACCCAGTCGCCCGACTCGATGGCAGTGGCGTTGCGGGCGCGGTCCTTCTGCTTCTGAAGTTCGGTCTGGAAACCTTCAAGGTCAATCTTATATCCCTTCTCTGAGGCAATCAGTTCAGAAAGGTCGATAGGGAATCCGAAGGTGTCATAGAGCACGAATGCATCCTCGCCGCTGATGATCTTTGTTTCTGCGGACTTTGCCATGATGTTGTCCATCAGACGGATACCTCTGTCAAGGGTGCGGAGGAAGGCCATTTCCTCTTCCTTGATCACACGCTCGATGAGCGTCTGCTGCTTTACGATTTCAGGATAGAACTCGCCCATGTCATCCACAAGTTGCTGCACGAGGCGGCAGATGAACGGCTCGTTGAAACCGAGGAAGGTATATCCGTAGCGTACGGCACGGCGGAGGATACGTCTGATCACATATCCTGCCTTCACATTTGATGGCAACTGGCCGTCTGCGATGGAGAAACTGATTGCACGGATATGGTCGGCGATCACACGCATCGCGATGTCCTCCTCGGTGGTGTTGCCGTATTTATGTCCGGAAAGTTCCTCGATCTTTGCTATCATTCCGGTAAACACGTCGGTGTCATAGTTGGACTGCTTGCCTTGCAATGCCATGCACAGACGCTCGAAGCCCATACCTGTGTCCACGTTCTTGTTAGGAAGCAGTTCCAGTTCTCCGCTCGCCTTGCGGTTGTACTGCATGAACACATTGTTCCATATCTCGATGACCAGATGGTGGTCCTTGTTCACGAGAGACGCTCCCGGCACCGCAGCCCTTTCCTCGTCGCTGCGCAGGTCGATATGGATCTCCGAACATGGTCCGCATGGGCCTGTATCTCCCATTTCCCAGAAATTGTCCTTCTTGTTTCCGAGCAGGATGCGGTCCTCCGGCAGGTGCTTCTTCCATGCTTCCAGGGCCTCTGTGTCAAGGGTGGTGCCGTCTGCCTCGGAGCCTTCGAACACCGTTGCATAAAGTCTGTCCTTGTCAAGTTTATATACCTCGGTCAGCAGTTCCCATGCCCAGTCGATGGCCTCCACCTTGAAATAATCTCCGAAACTCCAGTTTCCGAGCATCTCGAACATTGTGTGGTGGTAGGTGTCGCGTCCCACCTCTTCAAGGTCGTTGTGCTTTCCGCTCACGCGAAGGCATTTCTGGCTGTCCGCAACCCTCTTCCATTTTGCAGGGCTGTTGCCGAGGAACCAGTCCTTGAACTGATTCATACCGGCATTGGTGAACATGAGCGTAGGGTCGTTCTTTACGACCATAGGTGCCGAAGGCACAATCTGATGCCCCTTTGAAGCGAAGAAGTCAAGAAAGGCTTTTCTAATCTCTTTTGAAGTCATATTTCGTAATTTTTATATCCGTATTTCCTCACCCCTGCCGCTTAGGTCGTGCGCGCACGGGCATAATAGCCTGCAAAAATACGAAAAAATTCTGATTATCCGCAATACTGGGCCTGTCCTTGTGTCATATGCCCATGAGAAGCACCTCCAATGCGCCTTCCGCTGACTTTAAGTAAGGAACCATAAGGTTATGACAGTCAATTATTTTTTGTCGAAATTCAAAAAATGACTAACTTTGCGGGCTATGGCAAAGACAAGTAAATATGTTCTCAATCCGCGTACCCTCTCGTACGAGGTGTCCAGACGTTCCAGAAAGTCGCGTCTCCTGCGTTCATTAGGGCTTTTTGCGTGCAGCATTCTGTTGACGTTGCTGTATTTCTGGCTATATGTTTCTGTGTTTGACATGGAACTTCCGAAGACAGCGATATTGAAGAAGGAGAACGCAGAGTGGGTGTCAAGGATGCAGGTGATGAACAGCCAGTTGGACAAATACGAGGACGCGCTGGTGTCGTTGCAGATGAGGGATGATGACATATACCGTTCCATCTTCGGTATGCACGAGATACCGACGGAGGTCAGAGAAGCGGGTTTTGGAGGAGTGAACAGATATGAATATCTTGAAGGAATCGATCAGAACGGCCTGCTGAAAAGCACGGTCATGCGGCTTGATGTCCTTACGAAGAAGTCATACGTCCAGAGCAAATCCTTCGATGAGGTTGCCCTGTTGTCCAAGCGTGCCGGTGACATGGCTTCCTGTGTGCCCGCAATCCCGCCTGTTGTTCCTGACAGGAAGATATATCGTCTTTCCAGCAGTTTCGGATTCAGAAAAGACCCTTTCACCGGACGCTCGAAAAGGCACAGCGGCGTTGATTTCGCCCTTAAACCCGGCAATCCGGTCTATGTCACCGGCGACGGAGTGGTCGAGTCGGTGCGTTTCGAGTTCTTCGGATATGGCAACTCGGTGCTTGTGGATCATGGTTTCGGATACAAGACGAGATATGCCCATCTGAAATCCATCGGTGTCACCGAAGGCATGAAGGTCAAGAGGGGTGAGTGTATAGGAGAAAGCGGTAATTCCGGCAGGTCGTCCGGCCCTCATCTTCACTATGAGGTCCTGTATAAGGGTGCCCATGTGAATCCGGCCAACTATTTTGACCTTACGATAACACCGGAGGAATATTCCACAATGGTGCAGAATACGGCGGATGCCTCGGAAAGGGTGACCCTTCATCCGTCTCATAAGAACAGGAGGAAAGGCTGATGGGAAGACAGTATGAATTTGACGGGAACAAGTTCGATTTCAAGAGGGTCAGGACTTCCATCTGGGGGGTTGTCCGCAAGGTGCTTCTGCTGTTTGTGGCTTCGCTGTCCATGGCAGTTCTCTATTATGTGATATTCTCCCTGTTTTTCAGTACGGAGCAGGAACGCCGTCTCAGAAATGAGAACAGGATGTATGCCAGAGAATATCCGAAACTTCAGCAGAAGGAGGATATGCTTTCAGGGGTGATAGACGGACTGATGGTCAGGGATGACAATATCTATGAGGAGATTTTTCATGCTTCCGCCCCGAATATGGACCCGGGAGCGTCCCTTGACTATCTGATGAGCCTTGATACGATTCAGGACAGGGACATAGTGAAGCGGTCCGAGGACAGGCTTGCTGTGCTGAAGACCCGTGCGTCAGATGTGGAGGATAATTTCAGGGCCATAATATCGATGCTCCAGGAGAAAGACTTCACGATGCCTCCTATGGCCAATCCATTGAGTGACTTTTCCTTTGCGCAGACAGGAGCATCCATTGGGGAGAGGGTCAATCCGTTCTATAAGGTGAAGATAATGCACAACGGACTTGATCTGATTGCCCCGAGCGGCAGTCCGGTGAGGGCGGCGGGTGACGGTGTGGTTACTGAGGTCGTCAGGTCAAGGAAGGGTCTTGGGAATGTGGTGTCGATCACTCATAAGGGTGGATATGTCACAAGATATGCCCATCTTGCCGACATGGAGGTGAGAAAAGGCAACCGCGTAAAGAAGGGAAAGGTGATAGGCTATGTCGGTGTTTCCGGCAACTCCTTTGCTCCGCACCTTCATTATGAAATCATAAGAGATACGGTGACGGTGGATCCGGTTCATCATTTCTTTGAATCGGTCTCGCCGGACGAATATGTGAATATGCTTATCATGTCGGCAAGCACAGGACAGTCGCTGGATTGACGTGCACGTCATCGTACTGACATGACACGTCATCCCGAGGAACGCAGTGACGTGGGGATCTGAAAACAACAGACTATGGAGAAACATTTTTATACAATCGGCGAAGTTGCAGCCATTCTGAACGAAAGCACATCCCTTGTGCGTTTCTGGTCCAATGAATTTCCGAAATTCATACGCCCTCAGCGCAATGCCAAGGGCAACAGGCTGTTCACCCCACTTGATGTGGAGACATTCAGGACCATCTACCATCTTGTAAAGGTCGAGGGCCTCACTCTTGAAGGCGCGGCCAAGCGTCTGAACGAGAACAGGAACGGAGGCATGAACAAAGAGAAGGTGCTGGCCTCGCTCAGGCAGATCAGACAGCAACTCTCGGAAATACGCAAGGAACTGTAAGTGTATGAAGGTAAAGGATATAATAAAGGTAATAGAGGATTTCGCCCCGCTTTCTATCCAGGAAGGATGGGACAACAGCGGACTGTGTGTCGGGTCTCCTGAGGATGAGGTGACATCGGTGCTCATGGCGCTGGACTGCACTCCGGATCTTGTCGATGAGGCGGTTTCCGCAGGTGCCGATATGATCATCACCCATCATCCGCTGATTTTTTCCGGCTTGAAGAAGATCAGTCCGGACGATATGGTGGGAGCCGCCGTCATCAAGGCTGTCAGGGCAGGGATAAGCATATATGCGGCCCACACCAATGCAGACAAGGTGCTTGAAGGGGTGAGCGGCGCGATGGCGGCAAGGCTGGGTCTTGAAAATGTGAGGATATTGGCAGACGAGGGGGATGGTGTCGGACTCGGGGTGGTCGGAGATCTTCCGCAGCCGGTCAGCGCACAGGAAGCCCTTCAGTTGGTCAAGGACAGGTTCTCGTTGAAGACAATAAGGGCATCAAGACCGTCGGGTGGCGAGATCTCACGTGTGGCTGTGTGTGGAGGGTCTGGCGGTTCGCTCATATCCGCAGCCCGTCGCTCGGGAGCGCAACTGTACATAAGCGGCGATATTTCATATCACAATTTCTTCACTCCGGAGGGCTTCATGATAATGGATATAGGTCATTATGAGAGTGAAAGAGAGATAGTTGATATTTTATTTTCTTTGATAAAGAAAAATTTTCCTACCTTTGCGGTTCGCATTACGCGGAATTTAAACAGTAACCCAGTTTTATATTTTTAGATATTATTTTTAAGCGATATGGCTAAAAAGACAAAGAAAATCGAAACTCCTATCGACCAGAGGGAGACCTTCGTATCGATTCAGAAGAGTTTTGCGGATTCTGAACTTTCTGTTGCAGAGAAACTTAAGACTCTTTATGCACTTCAGCAGGCTGATACTGAGATTGACAAGATCCTTCAACTCAGGGGTGATCTTCCGATGGAGGTTGAGGCTCTCGAAACTGAAATTGCAGAACTTACAGCAAAGTCAGTTCGTACATCAGAGTTGATTGAGGGTTATACAAAGTCGATTTCTGACAACAAACTCAATATTGCCGAGTGCGATGCACAGATCGAGAAGTACAAGACCCAGATCGAGAATGTGGCAAACAGCCGTGAGTATGACTCTCTCAACAAGGAGATCGAGAACCAGGAACTTCTCAGACAGATTGCGGAGAAGAATATTACCGAGACAAAGGAGCGTATTCTGGACAAGAAGAATGAACTTGAAATTCTGAAAGAGAAGATTGCCGTAAGGGAGGAAGACCTCAGGGTGAAGAACGAGGAACTTGCTACCATCGTTGAATCTACTTCAAGAGAGGAAGAGGTGCTTCGTGCCAACAGAGATGCCTGTGCCGCTAAGATCGATGCAAGGACAATGAGCGCATATGAGCATATCCGCCTCAGTTGCAGGAACCACCTTGCTGTGGTTTCACTCTTCAACGGGGACTCTTGCGGAGGCTGCTTCAATACAATTGCTCCGCAGAAACTTATCGACATTGCAGCCAACAGAAAGATGATTGTCTGCGAGTACTGCGGTAGAATATTGGTAAATCCTGACTTTGAATAATCATGGCGGAAGGCGGAAAAAGAAGGTCCGTCAGAAGTAAGGACGAAAAGGTCAACTTGGATACATTAGGGCTTGAAGTGGGAAATATTCCGCCTCAGGCTCTTGATGTCGAAGAGGCAGTCCTCGGCGCCCTTCTGATAGAACCGAACTGCATCGATGAGGTGCTGGGCGAACTGACTGAAAGTTGCTTTTACAGTGAGAAGAACCGTATGATCTTCGAGGCGATGAAGGAGTTGAACAACGAGCATATCGCCCTTGATTTTCTGTCGGTATCTCAGAAGATGAAGGCAAAGAAGACCCTTGATGCGATAGGTGGAACTGTCGCATTGGTACAGTTGTCCCAGAAGATCGGTGCGGCTGCCCATATCGAATACTATGTGAGGATACTCAAGCAGAAATGTATCCAGAGAGAACTGATTACCGCCTCCTATGATATCCTCAAGTCTTCATACGACGATGCAATCAATGTGGACAACCTCATCGACATGGCTCAGACAAAACTGTTTGCAGCCATCCAGAACAATGTGAAGAGGGATGTCCAGGACATCGGAAAGGTTATAACCGCCGCATTGGACGACATTGAGCGTCTGCAGAAGGTCTCCGGATTGAGCGGAGTGCCTTCCGGTTTTCCTACATTGGATCAGATGACCCAGGGCTGGCAGCCTTCCGACCTTATCATTCTTGCCGCCCGTCCGTCTGTGGGAAAGACTGCATTTGTTCTCAACCTCACAAGAAATGCCGCCGTGGATCACAATATGCCTGTTGCATTCTTCTCGCTTGAAATGCCTGCGATACAGTTGGCCAAGCGTATGATGGTGTCGGAGACAAGGCTCAGTGCAGATAAGATCAAGGGAGGTGTCAAACTCGAAGACTGGGAGTGGGAGCAACTCAATATCCAACTTACCCGTCTGCAAAGCGCGCCTATCTATATAGATGACACACCTTCGCTTCCTGTCATGGAGTTCCGTTCCAAGGTGAAGAAACTTGTCAAGCAGAAGGGAGTGCGTCTTGTGGTCGTCGATTATCTTCAATTGATGCAGGGTCCTGCCGAACTTCGTGCCATGCGTGAGCAGGAGGTTGCAGCCATTTCAAGAACATTGAAGGCCACCGCCAAGGAGATGAATGTGCCTATCATCGCTCTGTCCCAGTTGTCCCGTAAGTCGGAAGATCGTGTGGGCAGCAACCGCAGGCCTCAACTCAGTGACCTCAGGGAATCAGGCTCCATCGAGCAGGATGCAGATATGGTGCTCTTTATTCATAGGCATGATTATCAGGGTATCAGTTCGGATGCAGCCGATGTCGGAAGGACTCAACTTATCATCGCAAAGCATCGTAACGGTGCCATCGGCGACATCGATATGCGCTTCCGTTCGGACGAGGTGCGCTTCGTCGATGAGAAGGAAAGCCTTGTCAACATCGCTCAGACTGTTTCAGTCGCTTCGGCCATGAACAATGATGATGCAGCCGTATATTCTCCTGCCCCTTCTGATTCTGGCGCAGGTCTTGATGGAACATCGGATTTCATGTAACAGATGCTTATACCTAAGATAATATCGGTTCTCCTGTGCATTGCTGCGGCAGTCATGCCTCTGTCTGCTCAGGAGAATTCTGTTTCTGCCTCCTGCATTCCTGTAAGGACGGTTTCTGACGACTCTCTGGCCTTTGCCCATGGTGAGGAGGCGACCTTTACCTTGGAGTATGAGTGGGGAATGATAGATTCCGATGTGGGATCTGCGACCGTAAGGCTTGACAGTCTGACCTTCAACGGACAGAAGGCATACAGATGCACCATGCACGGCCGCACTACGCCGATGTATGACTTTTTCTTCAAGGTCCGGGAGGATTTTTCATCATGTTTCACCCGTGACGGATTGAAGCCGTTGAAATTCTTCCGTCATTCCCGGGAGGGGGACTATGAGGCAAAGAATTCATACGTATATGACTGGTCTGCCGCAGAGCCTGTCATCAGGGCTGAACTCTATACATCGAAGGTCGGCGCAAGCAATGTGGATATCCCGTTGACACCCTGCACCTTCGACCTGCCTACACTCTTCTACTATGCCCGTAATATGAATTTTGACATCATAGAGCCGGGCCGCAAATATCCCATGACCTTCGCCATCGACGAAGAGGTGTTCAATGTTTACTTCATTCTACATGGCAGGGAGACCATCAAGGTTCCGGGTCTTGGAGTGGTGAAGACCATAAAGTTCGGAGCCAAACTGCTTGAAGGAGAGGTGTTCAAGGGAGAGGCCGACATGCTGATATGGGTCACCGATGACGACAACCGCCTTCCGGTCTATTTCGAGGCCCCTCTTCTTGTCGGTACAGCCAAAGGTCGCATGACTTCGTATAAAAATTTGAAATATCCGTTTACATCACTGGTGAAATGATGTTATATATATCTGACGTTCGTGGCGCGCCGCTGCCTTGAAAACGGGACGACCGTGACAAAAATCTGCCTGGTTTTGTCACGGTCGTTCTCAAAAATTTGAATTATATCTCGAAAAAATGACTAATTTTGATAGTTCTTTCAGCAATGTAATTAAGTAACGTTACAGGTAAAAAGAAGTAACCCTTTAAAACTAAATAATTTTGGAAGGATTTATCGGATGGTAAAGATGCTAGGAAGGCAATGATTACAGAACTCAAAGATGTTGCCAGGAAATCTCGCGGAATCTATATTGAAGACTTTGAAAGTATCAAGTCGTTAGAAGATCTTTGGGAGAAGTTTGATTAACAACTGAAAGTATGAAAAATGAAATAAGACATAAAGCAAAAGTCGTGGAGATGACTCCCGAATTTACAACGGTGGAAATCATTGTTTCGTCTGCCTGTGCCGAGTGCCATGCCAAGGGGCTCTGCGGCATGTCGGAGGAAGAGGAGAAACTGATTTCCCTTCCTACTGACCCGTACGCTACGTATAATGTGGGAGACGAGGTCGAACTTTGTACAAAAATGTCCATGGGAATGAAGGCAGTGTGGATATCTTATGTAGTTCCTTTGCTCATTTTGATGATTTTAATATTATCTTTGTCGGCGGTTTTCGGGAACTCTGATCATAAGGAGATAATCGCCGGACTTGGCTCTGTTGCCGGAGTTGCGGTCTATTACTTTGTTGTCTGGCTGCTTCGCGGAAAACTCAATAACGAATTTGTATTTTACATCAAATAATTATGACACAAACAGTAATATGGACTATTGCAATCCTTGTCATGCTCGGAGTGGTCCTCGCTGTTGTCCTTTACATCGTGGCTGAAAAGTTCAAGGTGGAGGAAGACCCGAGGATTGACGAGGTGGAGAAGGTATTGCCGGGAGCGAACTGCGGAGGCTGCGGACAGGCAGGCTGCCGTGCATTCGCTCAGTTCTGCGTGGAATCAGAAGATATGGACAAGTGCTTCTGTCCTGTCGGAGGAAATGACGTCATGCAGAAGGTTGCATCTGTGCTTGGCCGCGAGGTTGCCGAGAAGGCGCCTATGGTGGCTGTGGTACGATGCAACGGATCTTGTGAGAACCGCCCGAAGATCAATGAGTACGGCGGACATCAGTCTTGTCGCGTGAAGGCTGCCCTTTACAGCGGAGATACGGCTTGTGCTTACGGTTGTCTCGGATGCGGAGATTGTGTGGCAGTCTGCCAGTTCGGAGCCATTTCAATGGATCCCCAGACCGGTCTTCCTGTGGTTGATGAGGAAAAATGTACGGCCTGTGGTGCCTGTGTGAAGGCTTGTCCGAAAAATGTCATTGAACTTCGTAACAAGGGTCGCAGGAATATGCGCGTCTTTGTCTCATGCGTCAACAAGGACAAGGGTGCTGCTGCCCGCAAGGCATGCAAGGCTGCCTGCATCGGTTGCAGCAAGTGTGCGAAAGTATGTCCGTTCGATGCGATTACTGTTGAGAACAATCTCGCATATATTGACTATACAAAGTGCAGACTTTGCAAGAAATGTGTCGCTGAGTGTCCTACTGGAGCAATCCATGCTGTGAATTTCCCGGTAATCAAGCCGAAGCCAGCAGCACCGGCACCAGCCGAGGCGCCGAAACCTGCTGCACCGGCAGAAGTCGAGAAACCAGTAACCAAGGAGGAATAGGCTATGTTGAAGACTTTTTCAATCGGTGGTATCCACCCAAGCGACAAGAAGATATCAAAGGACTGCAAGATAGAGGTTCTTCCAGTTCCTTCGAAGGTATATATATCTGTGGCCCAGCATCTTGGAGCACCTGCGACCCCAATTGTAAAGGCAGGTGACAAGGTCAAGGCGGGTCAGGTGATTGCTGAACCTGCGGGATTCATTTCCGCATACGTTCATTCGTCTGTGTCGGGAACAGTCAAGGCTGTTGCACCTCGCAAGGACCTTGCAGGAAACAATGTGATGCATATAGAGATTGATGTCGAGGGTGACGAGTGGGCAGAAGGCATTGACCTTTCGGAGGATATCGTAACTGATATTCCGGAGGACAACAAGGTTATACTTGAAAAGATCAAACTCAACGGTGTCGTAGGACTCGGCGGCGCGACCTTCCCTGCTCATGTGAAACTCTGTCCGCCTCCGGGCAAGACTGCTGACTGCCTGATTCTCAATGGCGCAGAGTGTGAACCTTATCTTACGTCTGACAACCGCATCATGCTTGAAAGAAGCAAGGAGATTGTCATCGGCGCTGCAATAATGAAGCAGGTTCTCGGAGGCTGTCCGGCCGTCATCGGCATCGAGGAGAACAAGCCTGAGGCCATCGCCGCAATGAAGGCTGCCGTTGCCGAACTTCAGGCTTCGGCGAAGGGATATGATGGAATATCAGTCATGCCTCTCAAAAAGAAATATCCGCAGGGTGGTGAGAAGCAACTCATCGACGCTGTGATGAAGCGTCAGGTCAAGTCCATGGGACTTCCTATCGATGTGGGTGCCGTGGTGCAGAATGTGGCCACTTCGCTTGCAGTATATGAGGCTGTTCAGAAGAATATGCCGCTCATTACCAATGTACTGACTGTAACCGGAGACTGTGTGCCGATGGAGAAGCAGCACAACTACAAGTTCCGTATCGGTATGCCGCTTTCCTATATTGCAGAATATGCAGGCGGAGTGCCTGAGGAGGCTGCGAAGATCATCAGCGGCGGTCCTATGATGGGTAAGGCGATTGCCAATCTGGATGCAACGACTGTGAAGGGCTCGTCTTCGCTGCTTTATCTGACGGCAGAACAGACAGTGCGCGGAGTCGAGAGCGCATGTATCCGTTGCGGAAAATGTGCGGAGGCCTGTCCTATGGGTCTGGAACCATTCCTGTTGCAGAAATATGCACGCAACAATATGATGGAAGAACTTGAAGACAATGCTGTTCAGGACTGTATCGAGTGCGGCTGCTGTCTTTACAGTTGTCCGGCGAACATCCCGCTTCTGGACATCATCCGTATAGCCAAGGGCGACGTCATCAGAATTATACGTGGCAGGGGACAAAAATAAAAAGGAATTTTTATTGTCATTCTGAACTATCATATGTCATTCTGAACTATCATATGTCATTCTGAACGAAGTGAAGAATCTGTTCAATCAAGATCTTTCGCTGACGCTCAAGATGACAGGAATAAATTAATAACAGATTATTAATATGGATAAACTAATCGTTTCACCGTCACCGCACCTTCATACAAAGACTTCCACCAAGTCTTTGATGCGTGACGTCGTGATTGCGCTGCTCCCGGCAGTGGTGGTTTCCGTCCTCTTCTACGGCTGGTCGGAACTCCTCGTCCTCGGAGTCAGCGTTGCTTCATGCGTACTGCTGGAGTACCTTATAACCAGATTCCTTCTGAAAGGAAAATGCACCATCGGAGACTGGTCCGCAGTCATCACCGGTGTGCTCCTTGCACTCAACCTTCCTGCCACTACACCTTGGTGGGTGGTATTTATCGGAGCGGTTGTGGCAATCGGAGTGGCAAAAATGACCTTCGGAGGTCTCGGACAGAACCTCTTCAACCCTGCCATCGCAGGCCGTGTGTTCCTGCTCATATCCTTCCCGACCTATATGACAGACTGGACAAAGCCGGCAGGATTCATCGGCAATGCCCTTGCTGACGGCTACACAGGAGCAACTCTTCTCGGCATCGCAAAGGAAGGCGGAGTCAAGGCACTCGAAGGAATGGATTATCTCCAGACCCTGTTCTATAACATCGGTGGTTCCGCCGGAGAACTTTCTGCCATCGCCCTTCTGATAGGATTCGTATATCTGCTCGCCCGCAGAGTGATCAGACCATACATCACCCTGTCGATCTGGGCTACCGTTGCTATCTTCTCCGGAATCTTCTGGCTCATCAATCCTGAGGTATATACCGACCCTGTATTCAATCTTCTCACAGGTGGTCTCATGCTCGGTTCCATCTTCATGGCTACCGACTATGTGACCTCACCTATGAGCAACTGGGGAGGAGTGATCTTCGGTGTGGGAATAGGTCTCATCACCATGCTCATACGTTATTTCGGAGCATATCCGGAAGGCGTCTCGTTCGCAATCCTTATCATGAACTCTGTGGTTCCGCTCATCAACAAGGTGTGCCACACTAAAAAATACGGGAGGTAGGAGTTATGGCAGTCAAATCATCATTCAGGAACATGACCCTTTGCCTCTTTGCAATCTGTCTTGTATGTTCGGCTCTGCTCGCAGGAGTATATGCCCTCACTGCTGAGCCTATCGCTGCTGCGGCTGCTGCCAAGAACGAGGCGGCAATCAAGGAGGTCCTGCCGGAAACGGCTGTGGCCATCGAAGAGGAAAGAACCGTCGAGTACAATGGTGGCACCTATACATATAATCTCGCCTATGACAAGGACGGCAATACGGTGGGCTGTGCCATAAATGTTACCCCTCTCGGCTTTGGCGGCCCTATTGTCATCAAGGTCGGATTCGATGTGGATGGAGTGATCTGGAACACCAAGGTGCTTTCACAGGCTGAGACTCCGGGTCTTGGAGCGAAATGTGTGGAGCCTGCATTTACAGATCAGTTCAAGGGTTTCAATCCAGCAGAGAAGACTCTTAAGGTAAAGAAAGACGGTGGTGATGTCGATGCGATAACAGCTTCGACCATAACTTCCCGGGCTTATGCTGACGGTCTTGCAGTTGCAGCCAATGTGTTTGCAACCATCGTAGGTACACCGATGCCGTTGGATGCCGCTACCGGCTCCTCAACAACATCGTCGGCCGCATCTGCCGAAGGTGATTCTGTCATTTCGAGCGAGCGCACTTCTGTCATTTCGAGCGAAGTCGAGAAATCTAACACGGAGGAATAATCATGGGAAAATTTCAACTTATAACCAAAGGCCTCATCAAGGAGAACCCTACGTTTGTCCTCCTCCTGGGTATGTGTCCGACCCTGGCCACCACCACATCGGCCATCAACGGAATGAGCATGGGACTTGCCACAATGTTTGTCCTCATACTCTCCAACATAGTTATTTCGGCGATCGCTGCCTATATTCCAGACAAGGTGCGCATACCGTCGTATATCGTTGTGATTGCGACTTTCGTGACCCTGCTTCAGTTCATCATGCAGGCCTACTTTCAGGATATATACGAGACTCTCGGTCTGTTCATTCCGCTCATCGTTGTGAACTGTATCGTCCTCGGCCGTGCGGAGGCTTTTGCCAACAAGAACAGTGTAGTGGATTCGGCTCTTGACGGCATCGGCATCGGACTCGGCTTCACCATGTCTCTCACCATCCTCGGTCTCGTGCGCGAGATGCTCGGCAGTGGCTCGGCATTCGGCTTCAAGTTCATCGAGGGCGACGGCATCCTCGCATTCGTCCTTGCTCCGGGAGCCTTCATGGCGCTGGGATATCTTATAGTGATATTTAAAAAACTTACATCTAAGTAAAAAAGACACACCTGACTGTCATCCTGAGCGCCAGCGAAGGATCTGTTGAATACGGAACTTCACTTTGTTCAGCATGACAAGGAATAAATAAATAATATCATGGCAGAATTTGCAATAATATTCATATCGGCGATATTCGTAAACAATATCCTGCTTGCACAGTTCCTTGGAGTGTGCCCGTTCCTTGGAGTGTCCAACAAGCTCAGCACCGCAGCCGGCATGTCCATGGCAGTATGCTTCGTGATCACGCTTGCGACTGTGGTTACATACCTGCTGAACATGGCCCTTGTGGCATTCGGACTCGAGTTCCTGCAGACCATCTCGTTCATCCTTGTGATAGCGGCCCTCGTGCAGATGGTGGAAATCGTCCTGAAGAAGATCAGCCCGTCGCTTTATGCAGCGCTCGGTATCTTCCTTCCTCTGATCACCACAAACTGCGCCGTTCTCGGAGTCGCCCTCACAGTGGTGACAAAGGACTATAACCTCGGTCAGGCTACATGGTATGCCTTCGCAACATCCCTCGGCTTCGGCCTTGCGATGGTACTCTTTGCCGGACTTCGCGAACAACTCGCCCTCAACAACGTGCCAAAGGCATTCAGAGGCATTCCGATCGCCCTGATCACAGCCAGCCTTCTTGCAATGGCCTTCATGGGATTCTCCGGACTGGTTTAGTACTATAGTGTAAAACGACACAGCGAGGTTGTTTCCGGTGACCCCGTCCTCCCGATGGCTGCTCGCTACAAAGGTCCACAGGACCATTTGTACAAGTCGCTCTCGACCCTGGCCGGGGTGGCATGTCACCTCCAGCAATCCTCGCTGTGTCGTTTATATAAAAGTTTCTAATACCAGCCCGTTCGTTAAAACTATTAGTATGGAATCGGAAAAATTATTGGAAAAGGCGGAACAGTTGAGACGGGAGTGCCGTTTCGGTGATGCCATTAACGTGTATATGCAGGTTATCGAATCTCCTGATGCGACAGATCAGCAGCGCCGCAAGGCCAGGGTCTCCATAGACCTTATCCAGGAAATCAACGGATTCGTAAACACGGACCTGATGAATCCATAGCACCCGCAACGAAAACATATAGAAAGTGTCGCAGGTACCCACAAAGCGACACTTTTATTGTAAAAACGTTACAGATGATCTGAACCTATAATGGATCTTAATATTCGCTGTGCCAACTCATTAGAGGCCACGACGCAAGGTTTTTTCCGAAAATTGTTGCGTCGTGGCTCGTTTATGCAAAACTGTGCGGAGCGTCCCGTCAGAATCGGTAGCGCACTGAAATCGACGGAACAAGTCCGAGCAGACCGTTGTCGTAGAAACTTGCCTGTGATTTGTAAATAAATGGTTTTGACGGCTCTATCGGATTGTTGACTCTGTAAGATTCACTGACATGCAGTCCGACAACAGGCCTCAGATCGACAGACAACTGGAGTGGAAACCAGAATGTGTATTCCAGACCGACCTGCCCGCAGATGCCGAGCATGAAACCGTTCATCTCTCCGGAAATCTGAATGTTGCCGTCTGCACCTTTCCATGCAGTATTGTCGTTGACATATCCGATTGCCACTCCCGGACCGGCGTACAATGCCCATGAACCCTTGTTTGTCCATGCAGGATGTGCCCATATGAAATTATATGTGGCAGCAGCCTTTACTCCTGGCTCTCCGTTGATGTTATATCCGAAATCGACTCCGAACGTACCTTCGAGGAACTGGTCGTTGTTGACGAAAGTGTGCTGATAGTCCGCTTCAAATCCGCTTACACCGACACGCAGACCTGCGGCGCGCGGCTGTGCGTATGCGCTGATTGCTGTTGCAGCAATTATGATTGCAAGTAGTATCTTCTTCATATGTTATAGTCTTGAACTGCAAATTTCAAACCTTACCTGCAAAGATAGCATAAAGAAGCGAAAGCCGGCACGAAATTTCAGACGAATTACCTGTCGCAGCAATCCCGAACTTGTAAATCATCTCTCTATTTTTATAACTTTGCAGGAGTTGAACCAATGATTACTTATATGACTCACGAAAACAACATGTCAATCGGCGTATTCATTGACGGCGGTTACTATGCAAAGATCAATGAGGGCTTTTCCGGAACGAGAGAGGTGAACCTGAGGGGACTGCTGGACTATATATGTCAGAGGATCTCTGCCGAAGAACGAATAGAAATAAGGCATCTGTATATTACTGAATGCCATTATTACAGGGGACGTTATAGGGCGAATGATGCCAGAACCAGAAACCTTCTCTATGATGAAAGGAAATTCGAGGACATGCTGATTGAGAATGATGTGATTTTCCATTATAAGCATCTCAGGACAGATCCTCGTGGCGGAGTCATTGAGAAGGGCGTCGATACGTGGTTCGCCCTGGACACTTATGAACTGACCTTGTTCAGGCAGTTTGACTATGTGGTCCTCATTACCGGAGATGCGGACCACGAAATGCTTGCCCGTAAGTTGAAGGCTCTCAAGACTCATGTGGTTCTGCTTACATGGGATCCCGCCAATACGGCATCGACCTCCCGATTCCTGAAAGAAGAAGTCTGCTCACATTTCGATATGAACAGCGCAATTGCTGCCGACGCTTCTCTGCTTACGACTCTTACAAGGTAATCCGGAGATATAAAGACTGCGGCTTCCGAGGAACGGGAGCCGCAGTCTTGTATTGTGTAGTCAGATTAGAATCTGTAGCGTACGCCAAGTGAAGGTGTTACACTCCAATGGAATCCGTATCCGAAACCGTATCCGAGCTGTGGCTTGAGATCGAATGAAAGCTGGAGTGGGAACCAGAATGTGTATTCGAGACCAACCATACCTGCTGCGGCAAGGTGGAAATATGAGTTGTCGCCAATCAGGTTCATGCCGACTGCCGCACCGGGACCGGCATAGAATCCCCATTCACCTCTGTCTGTCCACTGAGGTTGTGCAATCATAAAGTTGTATGTAGCATAGGCATCAAGTGAAATGAAGTTGTTGAGACCGAGACCAACTTCAACAAAGTCCTTTCCTACCGTGTGCTGATAACTGGCATCTACGCCCCATCCGAGCTTTGCTCCGACTGCTCTTGGCTGAGCGACTGCAGCAACAGTGAAACCAAGCACTGCGACTGCCATAAGAATGATTTTCTTCATAATATAAAGGGTTTTGGTTAATGTACGTTTCCTTGACAGGTCTTACGATATGCAAAAATAACAAAATCGGAACAATAATTACTATTATTCCGACCAAATTTTATGAACAATATATAATTATTTCACACGCTCGCCGTATGAACGGTCAGTGGTGTTCACGCGGATTCTCTCACCGATGTTGATGAACAGAGGCGCCATGATGATCGCTCCGGTCTCAAGAGTAACCTCCTTCTGGGCGTTTGTAGAGGCTGTGTCACCCTTTACTGCAGGCTCTGTGTAGGTTACCTCAAGTTCAACGTAAGTAGGGAGTTCGCAGGTGAGGCAGCGCTCCTCGTCAGCAAGGAACATCATCTCCACGTGCTGTCCTTCCTTCATCAGGTCAGCGTTGTCAACGAGGTCAGTGTCGAGGTGGATCTGCTCGTAAGTCTCCTCGTGCATGAAGTTGAATCCGTCCTCATCCTTGTAAAGGAACTGGTAAGGCCTTCTCTCTACGTTGATGGTGTCGATCTTTGCACCTGCTGTGAAGGTGTTCTCAAGGATACGACCGTTCTCAAGGTTTCTGAGTTTTGTCTTTACGAAAGCAGGACCCTTACCTGGCTTCACGTGCTGGAACCATACGATCTGGCATGGCTTTCCATTGAAATTAAGGTAAAGTCCGTTTTTGAAATCTGCAGTTGTTGCCATAATAATTGATATTTATATTAGTTGTTAAACTTTTCTTCCCAAGCAGGGACATATTTGTTCAGTTCCAGAATATGCTTTGCAGCCTCTTCCAGCAGCCACTTTGGTGTGGATGTGGCTCCGCATACGCCGACCTTGTCGTCCGCTCTGAACCATTCTCTTTTGATTTCGGAAACGAGGTCTATATGGTAGGTTCTGATATTCAGTGACTTGCACAGGTCGCAAAGGACCTTTCCGTTTGATGATGACTTGCCGGAAACGAATATGATCACATCGTGCTCCAAGGCAAATTTCGACAGCCTTTCGTGTCTTTTCGCCACCTGTGAGCATATTGTGTCATGAACGACCAGCAGACCCCTGCCTTTGAATCTTTCGATTGAGAGTTCGCACTCCGCCGCCATCATCTCTTCAAGTCTTGCACACACTCTGGAATATTCATCAGGGCTTTTGGTCGTCTGGCTGAATATATGGGTCGGAACGTCCAGTCCGATGATCCCGTCAGATACGGCCTGTTCAAGCATGGCCGGGCTCTCGATGACAATGGCATTCCCGTCTGTCTGTCCCACCAGACCAAGCACCTCCGCATGTCCCGGCTTTCCGAAGATGATGATCTGTCCACGACCCTCCTCGCATATTTGATGATATGTCTGATGAATCTCCTTCTGGAGTTGAAGCACTACCGGACAGGTGCAGTCGATGATCTTGAAACCAAGTTTTTCCGCCTGCTGATATGTTGTAGGTGGCTCGCCATGAGCCCTGATGAGCAAGGTCTCTCCACAGGCATCCACCATTTCGTCAAGGTCTTCCTTGTCTATTGTCACCAGACCCTTGTCAACGAGCCTTGTGAGTTCGGCGTCGTTGTGAACGATGGCCCCTAAGGAATATAACTTGTCGGCCTTACCCTCTTTAAGAAATTCCTCAGCCTTTCCAATGGCCCGGATGACGCCTGCGCAGAATCCGGAATTGCTGTCTATATCTACTGTAAGCATAGAAAAATCTTTTAACACCCGAACTTCTCAACGATAAGCCTTTTCAGCCAGTCCATCTGCTGCTCCATGGTCATATAGGAATTGTCAAGCACGACAGCATCCTTCGCCTGGGTCAATGGGGATGTCTCTCTGCTGGAGTCTATATGATCCCTCTCCTGGAGGTTCCTCATGACATCTTCAAGATTGACGTCGATGCCCTTTGCCCTCATTTCATCTGCCCTTCTTTGTGCGCGCACCTGATGATTCGCAGTCATGAATATCTTCAGTTCTGCATCAGGGAACACTGTGGTGCCTATGTCTCTTCCGTCCATCACGACCCTTCTGTTCCTGCCGAACTCGCGGAGTCTGTTGTCAACCCAGTCCCGCACCTGCGGAACGGCTGCAATGGGACTGACCTTTCCGGCAACGGCAAGAGACCGGATATCTTCCTCTATGCATCTCTCACCCATGTAGGTCCCTTTTTCTCCGAAATGAAGGTCAAGACTCTTCAAAGCCTCAGTCAGCGCAGGCACGTTAATTGTATTGTCGTCGCCGATGAGTCCGTTCTCCATGGACAGCAGGGTGACACCTCTGTACAGGGCACCGGAATCAAGATACAGGAATGAGAATTCCTTTGCTATGATTTTTGCAAAGGAACTTTTCCCTGTGGATGAACAGCCGTCGATGGCGATGATTATATCAGGTATATGCATTAGCCTTTTTTAAAATTAAGCAAAAGTATAAAATATTGCTTAAACTCCCAAAAATGTTGATATTTGTAGTTCAGGAAATATAAACTTAGGGAGAGGGTAACGTGGACCAATCTTCATATTGCTTTCACAAACCGTCATAAAAGCAGTAGAAGAAACAACGATAATAATACAATAAACTCTAATAATATGAAGATTCTTATTATTGATGACGAAAGATCGATCAGGAATTCCCTCGGGGAGATACTTTCCGACGAAGGTTATGATGTGGATGTGGCTGAGGATGGAACTGTGGGCTGTGAAATGGTGCAGAAGGAAAAATACAATGTCATCTTCTGCGACATAAAGATGCCCGGCATGGACGGCCTGGAGGTTCTGGACAGACTCAATGAAATGGGAGTCGATTCGGCAGTTGTCATGATTTCCGGTCATGGAGATATCGATACTGCTGTGGAATGCATCAAGAAGGGTGCATTTGATTTCATTTCCAAGCCATTGGACCTGAACCGCATCCTGATCACCATCAAGAATGCAACTGAAAAGGTGTCTCTTGTCAAGGAGACGCGCATATTGAAGAAGAAGGTCTATGGACAGCCGATGATAGGACAGTCTCCGGCAATCGAGAATATAAGGGATATGATAGAGAAGGTGGCTGCAACTGATGCAAGGGTGCTGATCATCGGTGCAAACGGTACGGGCAAGGAACTTGTCGCCCGCAATCTGCATCAGAAAAGCCGTCGATCCACAATGCCGTACATAGAGGTGAACTGCGCGGCCATACCGTCGGAACTGATTGAAAGTGAATTGTTCGGACATGAAAAGGGCTCGTTCACATCGGCCATCAAGCAGCATAAGGGCAAGTTTGAGCAGGCAGACGGAGGCACTCTTTTCCTTGACGAGATCGGAGACATGTCGCTCGCGGCACAGGCGAAGGTTCTGCGTGTGTTGCAGGAAAGAAAACTGTCAAGAGTGGGAAGCGACAAGGATATAACCGTGGATGTCAGGGTTGTGGCTGCCACCAACAAGAACCTGAAAGATGAGATTGCCAAGGGGACATTCCGTGAGGACCTCTATCATAGGTTGAGCGTCATAGTGATAAATGTTCCGACTCTCGATGACCGCAAATCAGATATTCCTCTGCTGGTCGCCCATTTCATCGAGCAGATATGTGCGGAGACAGGCATGCTGCCTCGCCCTGTGGATGAGGATGCGATGCAGATGCTGATAGATAAGAACTGGACCGGAAACATCAGGGAACTTCGCAATGTCGTCGAGAGACTGCTGATTCTTTCGGGTGACAGGATCACTGCGGCGGATGTCAGGGCGTATGTGTTGTAGATTCCCACGTCGCTTACGCTCCTCGGAATGACGTAGAGGTTTATAACGGCAACTGGACAAGTTGCCGTTTTTCGTAGTGCGCATTCCAACGGAAGCCCAACGAGCGGAGCAGGTCTATATAATGACCGAAACTTACTGCAACTCCTTCCGCCACATGTGAATCGGAACCGAGACTCAGAATCTCTCCTCCCAGCTGTCGATAGCGCAGCAGCAGGTCCTTGTCCGGCGTTGTCGGCCTGGTTCTGCCTCCTCCTGCCTTCTTTGTGTTGATTTCCAAGGCTTTGCCGTTTTCTATAAGAAGGCGGAAGATCGCGTCAAGCACATCGCCGAAATCTTTGTAGGTGATGCCGTCCTGGGGATAGGGGGCATATCTTGCTACATAATCGAAATGCCCGATGATATCAAAATCGCCGAGTCTGACAGCCTCGTTGTATATGGTTTCAAGGTAGAGCCCGTATGCCTGTTTCCAGTCCTTTCCTTCGAAATAACTGCCGTCGTAGGGGTCTGCGTTGTCCAGATAATGTACGGAGGCTATCACCTGATCGAATTCATATTCCGACATGATCTCCCGTACCTGACCTATGCTCTCAGGGTGCATGCCGATTTCGATTCCTTTCAGCACCTTGAAGCCGTCCCGGAACTGTCCCTGCACGCGGTCGATTTCCTCCTGCTGGGCCTTTATGTCAAAACCCTGGTCCTTCTCTTCAATGCCTGGGGGTGTCCACAGGTCGCAGTGGTCGGTGAAAATGATGCCTCCAAGACCTTTCTCATATGCAGATTGCGCACTACGAAGGGCCGTAGTGCGCTTTCCGTCAAATGAAAATTCGCAATGATTATGTGTGTCAAAGATGTTCTTCATCAGGTAAGATGTTTTGAGCCCTAACTCAGACCTTCAATCTCGCCGTTCACGATGTCGATCCTGGTAGCCTGCGGAACCTTTGGGAGTCCCGGCATTCTGATGATGTCTCCTGCTATGGCAACCACCATTTCAGAACCTGTGTTGATCACTATGTCCTTGATCTCGAAATCAAAGCCCGAAGGAGCGCCGTATGCCTTTGCATCCTGTGAGAACGAATACTGTGTCTTGGCTATGCAGACAGGGAAGTGTGCGCAGCCGATCTTCTCCGCATTTGCAAGTTTTCTGAGCGCTGTGCTCGAGAAGGACACGTTTGCGGCTCCGTAGATCTTGGTTGCAACTGCCTTGATCTTGTCTGCAAGTTTCTCATCGTCGCTGTATGTGAACTGGAGCGGACCGGAAGGATTGCTGTCTATGGTCTCCACCACGAGGTTGGCAAGATCGACTGCGCCCTGTCCGCCTTCTGCCCAGGCGTTGTTGAGCGCAAACGGCACGCCAAGTTCCGCGCAATGTTCCTTCACAAGGTTGATTTCCTCGGCAGTGTCCGATGCGTATTTGTTGAAGCACACCACTACGCTCTGACCGAAGCCCTGGAGGTTGCGGATATGTCTGTCAAGATTTGCAAATCCCTTTCTTACACCTTCTGCATCTGGCTTGTGTATATTTTCAAGCGCAGTGCCTCCGTGCATCTTCAGACCGTTGAGCGTGGCCACAAGGATGGTCAGGTCAGGTTTGAGACCGCTTTTGCGGCATTTTATGTTATAGAATTTCTCTGCTCCGAGGTCTGCGCCGAAACCTGCTTCCGTGATGACATAATCACCGAAACTCATGGCGGTCCTGGTGGCGATGATGGAGTTGCATCCATGTGCGATGTTTGCAAACGGACCTCCATGCACAAATGCCGCAGTGCCTTCCGTTGTCTGTACGAGGTTTGCCTTCAATGCAGTCTCAAGAAGGACGAGGATGGCTCCCGATATGCCCAGATCCTTCACTCTGAAAGGAGTGTCATCGAACTTATATCCGAGAAGAATATTGTCTATACGCCTTCTCATGTCTTCAAGGTCTGATGACAGGCAGAGGATGGCCATGATTTCCGATGCAGGGGTGATGTCGAAACCTGATTCGGCTGTCAGTCCGTTTGTGCGTGGACCAAGTCCTGTGACGATGTTTCTGAGCGAGCGGTCGTTCACGTCAAGCACCCTTTTCCAGAGAACCTCCTTGAGGGCGAAACCTTCGGACTGTTTCTGGTAGAGATAGTTGTCCAGCAGGGCTGAGATCATGTTGTGTGCAGAGGTGATGGCGTGGAAGTCCCCGGTGAAATGCAGGTTGATCTTCTCCATCGGCAGCACCTGTGCATATCCGCCTCCTGCGGCACCTCCCTTCATTCCGAAACAAGGACCCAATGACGGCTCACGGAGGGCTACAATGGCGTTTTTGCCGATCTTGTTAAGACCCAAAGCAAGTCCGACGGACACGGTCGTCTTTCCGATGCCGGCCTTGGTGGCAGTGATTGCCGTTACCAATATGAGTTTGCTTTTGGCTATCTTTTCCGGATTGATGAGCGTTCCGGGCACCTTTGCTATATAGTGTCCGTACTGCTCGATTTCCTCCTGTGGTACACCTATTTCGGCAGCAACCTCCGTGATTTTGCGCATCTTGACGCTTCTTGCGATTTCAATATCCGTCTTCATATGGTATAAGTCTTAAAAACCGAGGCGAATTTAGCAAAAAAATCCTATTTTTGCATGTTGTTCAATAAACTTGAAGGATATGATAACATTTGGATATAAAAGCAAGTCCGGTGGCACTGTAAGGGCTGCCATCGCAATCGCAATGGGCGTCGCAATGCTCTTTGTCGGCAATGCCATGGACATAGTAGTATATATAATCGCGTTGTTCATCTTGATTTCCGGCCTTACCTCCCTGTTCATAGGTCTTAAACAGGAGGCGGCAGACCAGAGACCTCTGATTATCATCAACAGCAGTTTCAACCTCATAGTTGCTGCATTGATGTTCATTTTCGCCAATCAGTTGGGCAATCTGATAATAGGAATCATCGGGCTTCTTCTTGTACTGTCCGGACTGTTCCAGATTGTGATTCTCGGCAGTCTGAGACGGGCGGCCGGCACTTCGGCGGGATTTATGACCATTCCGGTTGTCGTGCTTGTGTGCGGTGCGCTCCTTCTTTTCCATCCGGATTTCATCGGCAATTTCGTCGGAGTGATCATCGGCGTTTCGTTTATCCTGTATGGTCTTTCGGAACTTTTTTCAACATGGAAGATGAGGCAGGTCATCAGCAGGGAGCCGCAGGAAGAGCCTCAGCGGGATACATCTTTGGAGGATGAACTGGGCCATATCAAGGATGTGGATTACGAAAAGGTTGACGAGCAATAGTCTATGATTCCTAACGACATAGTCGAAAGAATAATTGATGCCGCCCGTATAGAGGAGGTGGTAGGGGACTTTGTTACCTTGAAGAGGAGTGGGGCCAATTATCAGGCATGCTGTCCTTTTCATAACGAAAAGACCCCGTCGTTTTCCGTGTCACCTTCGAAGGGTATATACAAATGCTTCGGATGCGGCAAGGCAGGAACTGCTGTCGGCTTTGTCATGGAACACGAGAGCATGTCTTATGTGGAGGCCTTGAAATATCTCGCGAAGAAATATAATATCGAGGTCGTGGAGGAAGGGGAAAGCGCGGAGATGCTGGCCCGCAAGCAGCATAAGGAGAGTCTGATGCTTGTGTCGGAATATGCGGCGAAATTCTTCAAGGAGAGTCTCCTCACCCAGGAGGGTCAGACTGTGGCATATCAATATTTCCGCAGCAGGGGACTCACTGATGAGACCATAGCCAGATATGGACTTGGCTGGGGACCGTCTGCACGTACCGCTCTGGCAGACAAGGCGCGTTCGGAGGGCTACAAGGAGGAGTTTCTGACCGAGACCGGTGTCTGCATAAAGTATGACGGCGGGCGTCTTGTGGACCGGTTCAGCGACAGGGTCATATTCCCGATATATTCTGTCGCCGGACGTGTGATAGGCTTCGGCGGACGTACGCTCAGGACAGACAAGAGCGTCGCCAAGTATCAGAATTCCCCTACATCGGAAATATACGACAAGAGACACACCCTGTACGGAATCAACTTCGCAAAGTCTGAGATCTCGCGCCGGGACAAGTGTATCCTTGTGGAAGGCTACCTTGATGTCCTTTCGATGCATCAACTCGGAATCACCAATGTGGTGGCTTCCAGCGGCACATCTCTCACCGTGGAGCAGATACGTCTGATCCGCAAGTTCACCAATAATGTAACCATCATATATGACGGAGATCCCGCCGGCATCAAGGCGGCTCTCAGGGGTATAGGGCTTGTCTTGAAGGAAGGGCTCAATGTGAAGGTCATACTTTTGCCGGAAGGTCAGGATCCTGATGATTTTGCTCGCAGTCACACCTTGGAGCAGGTCGAGGAATATATAAAGGACAATGAGCAGGATTTTATATCCTTCAAGACTGACATGCTTCTGGGGGAGGCCGGTAACGATCCCATCAGACGTGCTGAACTGATAAAGGATATTTCCGAGACGATTGCTCTGATTCCTGATGCCATCGTGCGTGCCGTCTATGTGCGCACCTGTGCGGATAAGTTTGAGATTGCCGAGCATATTCTGACGGAAAGTGTCAGCCGCTCAAGGACCCGTATACTTGTTGAAGACAGGAAGCGGCAGGAAAGGGAGGGCCTGCCGGAGCCTGTTCATGATATGCCGCCGGTTGAACCTGATTCACCTGCTTCCCCGGTCCAGCCGTCAGTGGAGCCTGCCCCTCAGACAACAGGTCTGCTGATGGAGGTGCCTCAGTTGGCTCCGTGTGAGAAGGAGATCTTGGGTTTTGTTCTGGAACACGGGTGTGATGAACTTAAGTTTGACAGGGACTCCAAGTATTATATTGAAGGTGAGGGTGTTACGGTGGCGGAGTTTATTGACGGTACTTTTGCGGAAGATGACACGCAGTTTGTCAATACGGCATACCGGAAGGTCTATGATGAGTTTTTCCGTATGTATGACGAGGGACTGGAGATGGAGAAGATAAGCAGCAGGCTTCTTAACAATATGGACCCGGTCATTGCAGAGGTGGCCAGGGACATCCTGATAGAGAAATATCAGATCACGGTTGCCAACTATGTGTCTTCATTGACATCCCTGGTCACAAGGCTTGTGCAGTTCGTGCCGCGCTCCCTGCTTGTCTATCATATCAAGAAGATAGAACTGGAACTTGATGCCCTCACCAAGCAGATGATGACGGCTCAGGAGGATCAGTATGAGGAGATTCTTCTGAGGATATCCGACTGTAACAAGAAGCGTAACCGACTGAATAACGAACTTGGAAGAGTGTAGGGATGTCTTTCAGAAAGGCCATAAGGGAATGGATGCTGCCCATCGCTATGCTGACGGGAGCATCCGTTTATCTTCTGTATCATTTCCTGCCCGAGCCGGTGCATCGTTTGGGTCCGCTGTTGGAGGAGGTGGTCTCTTTCGTGCAGCCTCTTCTTATCTTCATGATGCTTTTTCTGACATTCTGCCGGATCGAACCGCGCGAACTGCGGCCTCACAGATGGCATTGGTGGCTGCTTTTGATCCAGGGCGGACTGTTTTCGCTGCTCGGTCTTGGCATAGTAGCAATCCTGGGCTGGACCTCTCTGGAGCGCGGCACATGGATGCTTCTCGTCGAGAGCGCCATGCTGTGTCTCATATGCCCGACTGCAACCGCAGCCGCTGTAGTGGTGCGTAAACTTGGGGGCTATGTGGCAGGAGTGACCTCATATACAATCCTCATCAACATACTGACAGCCATCCTTATCCCGCTGATTGTCCCGCTTGTCCATCCGTTTTCGGGAATGAATTTCTGGGCAGCCTTCAATATGATCGTGGCCAAGGTGTTCCCCCTGCTGATCATGCCTTGTCTTGCCGCATGGCTGGTCCGCTATCTTGCTCCACGCCTGCACAGGAGACTTGTGAAGAATCCGGACCTGCCCTTCTATATATGGTCAGTGGCTCTGACTCTTGCCATAGCGGTGTCAGTGCGTTATGTGGTGTCCAGTTCGCTGAACGCATGGACCCTGGCGGCAATGGCAGCAGTGTCGCTCCTGTGCTGTGCCATCCAGTTCGCCTGCGGCAAGGCTGTCGGAGGCCATTACTCGCCCCAGAAGAGCATCACTGCCGGTCAGGCCCTGGGCCAGAAGAACACAGTATTCATCATCTGGGTCGGATACACCTTCATGACCCCCGCCTCTGCCATAGTCGGCGGCCTTTACAGCATCTGGCATAACATCTACAATTCCTGGCAACTGCACCGCTCAGCGAAGATGTAGTCACCCGGTACGTTTCTATGTCAGCCTACAAAATGCATTTACATTTTTCCGTTTCCCGTCCACGTTTTGGGCCGTTTTCATGGACAGCGCGTCGTTCAACAGCACCTGCATCACAAATGCTGCACAGATATATCAGGTCTCCGCAAAAAACACTGCCGACCAGTTCAATCCTATCTACATGAGATGCCTGTAACATCTCTGTTCGCCGTAACAACACTACCCACCTGACGACCGTGACAAAAAATCAGCAAAAATTGTCACGAAGGTCCGCAAAACAACATGTTTTGCCCTAAAAACAGGACGACCGTGACAAAAACAGGCGGATTCCTGTCACGGTCGTTCTAAAAATTTTCACTGCACCGTTTGCTGATAATCACTACATTTTTCCAAGAATGGGTGATAATCACTTGAATATTTCTATATTTGCAATATGATAGAGACCAACGGGGAAAATATATTGTGGAACAATTTCAAGGAGGGGAAGCCGAATTCGTTTCGCCCTCTTTTTGAGTATTTCTATCCGTCACTGTGCGAATATGCCTTTCAGATCATAGGGGACAAGATGGATGCGGAAGATGTAGTTCTGGACCTGTTCATCTTTATCTGGAAAAATTCCGACCGTATCAATATTGGAAAATCTATCCGGTCATATCTTTTCATTTCCGTAAAGAACCGCTCTCTGAACCATCTACGAGGTGTAAAACCTGAAGTCTTAGACGAAACCTTCGATGTGCCCGTCTTTGATCCGGCCTTGGCAGATGTCGATATAAGAGATCTCTCGATGATTATCACTGCTGCGCTGGAGACTGTCTCTGAACGCGCACGCTCCATCTGGAAAATGAAAAGGGATGATGGCAAGACAAATGCTCAGATCGCTAAGGAACTTGACATTTCCGAGAAGACCGTTGAAGCCGATGTCACCCGCATCCGCAAACTTCTCCATATAGTCGTCAAGCGCAATTTCATCTTTACGCTGTTTTTCTAAAATTATTTCTTGAACAGGTCTGAGTGAGTGCCTGTTCTGACTAAATTCAAGATGTGGAGTTCTCCACTGCCCTCTTTTTTGTAAATGAGCAGCCAATCGGGTTGAACATGACATTCTCTGAATTCAGAAAGTTTTCCCGTGAGTTGATGGTCTTTCTTGTCCATAGTCAAGGGAATATCATTTGCTAAATTAAAAATGACCTCATTAAGTTTGTCTTCTGGAAGATTTCTCTTTCTGGCAAGTTTGAGGTCCTTTTTATATTGATGTGTGAAAACTATTTCTCTCATATCATTGTACTTTCGCCAAATAGTCTTCGAAGGAAGTGCATCTGGTCACTTTACCATCTTTTAATTCTTTGACGGCTTTGAGTGTGGTATCATCGGGCTCTTGTACAATGCCTAAACTTCGGAGATAAGCGATAAGGCTTTTCCCCGATTTTGTCTTTTCATCAATTGTGATCGTATATGTTGTCATAAAAGTAATATCAGTAAGTTTGTTACTACTAACGGCAAATATAGATTTTTTTTCAAAATATTCCATCATGAGTCCAACAAATAATGGGCCTGTCAGGACGTAAGGATAATTTTCTAAAATTTTCATAGGGTATCGGGTGTTTTGATGTGTCGTATAGAAAACGATATGTCAAATGAACGGAACTATGAAAAAACTCCCGACAGATCTGATAATCGCCTCATTCAGAGGGGAGTTGACAGACTCTCAGAATACAGATCTGCAGACTTGGCTTTCAACCGAAGGTAACATAGAGAAATACGATGCCATGAGAAGGGTTTGGGACAGCACTGTGGCCAATGCCGGAGAATTTAATTCTCAAAAGGCATATGGAAGGTTGCGTCGCAGGATTTTCAATGTTTGGAAGGCTATTGCCGTTGCCGCATCAGTTGCAGCAGTCGCGGCAATAGGTTTTACCCTATATAATATATATGATACCGATCCGGCTCTTGTCCAGACCTACACATGTGTTATGGGCAAATCATCGGTCATCCTTCCTGACGGCACAAACGTGATTCTCCACAAGGGGGCCGCTCTTTCGTACGATAATTCCTTTTCAAAGACCAACAGGACTGTTTCACTTGACGGTGAGGCCTATTTTGACGTTGCCAAAGATACGGAAAACACTTTCACAGTCAGTGTGGACGACGTTGATGTCGTTGTTCATGGCACAACGTTCAATGTGAAAGAGACCTGCGAAAGTGTGGTTGTAAGCCTTGTGGAAGGCTCTGTCGAAGTGATTACCCCGTCCGGCACAGGATGTCTGCTTGCCCCGGGACAGTCTGCAACATTCGACAAGGACTCCGGAAGTCTCGTCCGTCAGAAGGATGATGTCCTCTTTGCGTCTTGCTGGGCGCAGGACCGTCTGACGTTCACCCAGGCATCTCTCGGCGAGGTGTCCACCTATCTCTCGAAATGGTACGGAGTGGAGATCGTAGTGCCTGAGGAGTTGAAATCATCGTGCTCATATACATTTACCATCAGGGAAGAACCTATCGACCAGATACTTGACATCATGAGCCGTATAAATCCTATGAGGTATCTCTATACAAATGATTACAGAATCATAATTTCAGAAATTCACTAACCCTTTAATATATGAAATACAAACTGTTACTGACCGTAGTTGCTGTATTTTCCGTGGTGGTCGCATCTGCTCAGATGAACGACCGGATAACGGTGAATATCAGCAACAGACCGCTTTCGGAGGCGGTGAGTGTCATAGAGAATGCGAGCAGGTTCACATTCTTCTATGATGCTGGAAAGACCGATATGACCCAGAGAGTGTCATTGTCGGCAGTGAATCTCCCTGTTGATGATGCCATGAGGCAGATGCTGTCTCCGGTCGGCGTCAATTTCGAGGTCAAGGGTAACCAGATCGTACTGATCACCCCTTCCGCGCCTGTGGGAAATTTGCCTGAAAATGTAACGATTACAGTACTTGACAATACTGATTATCCTGTAATCGGTGCAGCAATTCTCAAGGCAGACGGAACTGGCGAAATCACGGATCTTGACGGAAACTGTACCATCAGACTTACCCAGTCGGACAGGACCCTGACAGTTACCTGTCTCGGATATCAGACCAAGACTGTGGAGGTTGGCGCACAATCAACAATCGTAGTTCATGTCGAGGAAGAAGCATTGGCTCTTGATGCTACTGTTGTGGTGGGATATGGAGTCCAGAAGAAGGTCAACCTTACCGGTGCCGTTGCTGCTGTGACTGCGGAAACTCTTCAGGACCGTCCGGTGGCAAGCGTGGGACAGGCTCTTCAGGGAGTTGTACCTAACCTCAATGTCACTCAAAGTTCAGGTAAGCCTGGTGCAGGCTCGAGTTTCAATATCCGAGGAAACACGTCGCCAAACGGAGGCTCGCCGCTTGTACTTGTTGATGGTGTGGAGACATACCTTGACCGTATAAATTCAAATGACATCGCATCCATAACAGTATTGAAGGATGCCTCGTCGGCTGCAATATACGGTGCAAGAGCAGCATTCGGTGTCATCCTGGTGACAACAAAGAGCGGCAAGACGGACATGGCTCCGAAAGTCAGCGTGGATGCCAGATTCTCCGTGTCGGCCAACACCGTGTCAACAGATTATGAAACCCGTGGATATTACCATGCCAAGATCGCAGACCTCTTCCTGATGACATCTACATCGGGTGTACCATATACAAGTTATACAAAGCAGGATTACCAGCGTCTGTGGGAACGCAGGAACGATGTTACAGAACATCCGGACCGCCCATGGGTAATAACGGAAATGCGTAATGGAAAGATGTCATATACCTATCTGGCCAACTTTGACTGGTATAATTATCTCTATGACGAATCACGTCCTACTCAGGATTATAATGTGAGCATCAGCGGCGGCAGCAAGAATGTCACATATCTTGTCAGTGGAAGATATTATGGACAGAAAGGTGTGAACAGGGTCGCTCCGGACTATTTTGATTCGTATAATGCAAGGGCAAAACTTTCAATCAAACTCCGTCCGTGGCTGACACTCGGAAGCAATACGAAGTTCTTCCATTCAAAATATACCTACACTGGATATAATGACGATGAGAAGAATTTCCGTTGGCCGACCCTGCACGCCTTGTCATCATTCGTGCCGGTAAATCCGGACGGAACAGCCGTATCTCATACATCTTTGACAGAGAATGACGGTCACTATATAATGGACGGTTATAATGCCATGCTCCGTAAAGGAAAGGCAGGCGGATATAATGCTACAACTGAGGTTACCACTACATTTGACCTCACCGCCAACATTTGTGATGGTCTGGTGTTCAAGGCGGATTTCTCTTACAAGTTCGGCTATCTGAGGAACAGGTTCAGAAATACTCAGGCTGAATATTCCCGTTATCCGGGTGTGGTTTCAGTAGAGACGTCCAAGTATCATACCGACTATTTCCGAGATGTCGTCTATGAGCAGAACAACTATACTGCAAACGGATATTTCGCTTACGACAAGACCTGGAAGGAAGCACATCATTTCACCGCGACAGCCGGTGTCAACTTCGAGTCGCGTAACTACAAGGATCTTACAGTAGAAAGAAACGATCTTCTTTCAGAGGACCTTTCCGATATGAATCTGGCGACAGGCGACCTTCGTACTCTTAAGGGAGGTGTGTCGGAATATGCTCTTATGGGTGCTTTCTACAGACTTACCTATGATTATAAATCGCGTTATCTGATAGAGTTCAACGGACGATATGACGGTTCGTCGCGATTCCTCAAGGGCCATCAGTGGGGTTTCTTCCCATCAGTTTCGGCAGCATACCGTATCAGCGAAGAACCGTTCTGGAAACCGATCAAGAATGTATTCAATAACATGAAGATCAGACTCTCATACGGTTCCCTCGGCAATCAGCAGATCGGATATTATGATTATTATCAGAGCATAAGCACAGAGGGTACTATGTCGTACAGCCATGATGGAAAGACCCTTTCGGGACATGCTACCGTAGGTGATCCGGTAACGACCGGTACATGGGAGACAGTTGTGTCCAAGAACCTTGGTTTTGATTTCGGATTTTTCGGAGACAAACTTACATTGGAGTCTGACTTCTATATCCGTGATACAAAAGGTATTCTGACAGAAGGAAAGAAACTGCCGTCGATTTATGGAGCAAATGAGCCTCAGGTCAATGCGAATGATTTAAGGACTCAGGGTTTTGAACTCCTGCTCCAATGGAAGGACTCATTCAATCTTGCCGGTCACAGGTTCGATTATAGTGTGGGTGCCAATCTGGCCGACTATACCGCCTACTATACAAGATGCGATAACCCGTCCGGTCTTATCGGCGAGCCATATGTAGGCAAACGTCTGGGAGAGATCTGGGGATTCCGTGTAGGAGGTCTTTTCGCTACAGACCAGGAGGCTGCGGCTTATGATGTGGATATGTCGGCTATATGTAAGAACTATTACAATGCCAACAGTTCCTGGGGCGCAGGCGTCAGGGCGGGAGATATGAAATATCTTGACATCAGCGGCAATGATAATAAGATCACGTTCGGAAAGGGTACCCTTGATGATCCGGGCGACCGTGAAGTGATCGGTAACTCGCAGCCGAGATACAGTTATGGATTCAACCTCGGATTCAACTATTTCGGATTCGATTTCTCTATATTCTTCCAGGGTATCGGGCATATGGACTGGTATCCGGGAGCAGACAACCAGCGCTTCTGGGGCCCATATTCACGTCCTTATGTAAGTTTCGTTCCAAGAGACTTCATGGCGGATGTGTGGAGCGAAACCAATCCGGATGCCTACTTCCCGAGACCACGAGGATATGCAGCCCTCAATACATCAAACGGTTCGTTGTATTATACCAACGACAGATATCTGCAGAATCTTGCTTACCTGCGTCTGAAGAACCTTACATTCGGTTATACTTTCCCGGAAAAGTGGATGAGCAAGGCTGGTATATCAAAGTTGAGACTGTATTTCAGTGGAGAGAACATTTGGACATGGTCAGCTGTGCACAGCAAATATGTAGATCCGGAACAGATGGCTGCAAACAGCAATAAGAACGGTGATACATATCCGTGGTATAAGACCTTCTCTTTCGGTCTCAGTCTGGAATTCTAAAATGATGAAGATTATGAAGAAATTATTATATATACTGTCTTCTGTGTTGATTCTGACCGTCAGCGGCTGCGATCTTCTTGTGAGGGAACCGCAAGACAGGCTTTCTCCGGAAAGTTTCTTTAAGACAGAAACAGAATGTCAGTTGTTTTCCAATGAATTTTATACCCTGCTGCCTTCGACGATATATACAGAGACGGCAGATGTCATAGCGGTAAGCACACTTTCTGAAGAAGTGTCAGGCATGCGTACGGTTCCCGCGACTTCAAGTGCATGGAACTGGGATAAGTTGCGCGACATCAATTTCTTCCTTGAACACCTGCATCAGTGTGAAAATGCTGATGTAAGGGCGGAATATGAGGCTCTTGCAAGGTTCTTCCGCGCCTTCTTCTACTTTGAAAAGGTAAAGAGGTTCGGTGATGTCCCTTGGGTGGACCATACGATTGCCGCGGACTCTGATGAACTCTATATGGGCAGGACTCCAAGAAAGGAGGTTATGTCACATGTATTGGAGGATATAAATTATGCGATCCAGTATCTTCCTGTAGAACAGAGTACATACAGGATCAATAAATGGGCTGCCCTTGCAATCAAATCAAGAATCTTCCTGTTTGAAGGAACATTCCGCAAATATCACGGTCTGGGAGATTGGGAGAGTTGCCTGAATGAAGCGGCAAGTGCGGCAGAGATATTCATGAAGACCTCGCCATACTCCCTTGTGACAGTCGGTGAAACACCGTATCTCGACCTGTTCAATCAGGATATATTTCCGGAAAGCCATCAGGAGATTGTTCTCGCAAGAGCATACAGCACAGTGATTAAGTTGAATCACAATTCCAACAACTATTTTACAGCGACAACCATGGGGCGTCCCGGTATTATGAAGGACATCATCAATCAATATCTGATGACGGACGGATCCCGTTTCACAGCCAAGTCAGGTTATGCCAAGATGGAGTTCGAGGACGAGGTCAAGAATCGTGACGCGCGTCTGGCACAGACTATACGTACTCCGGGATATTATAGAAAGGGTGATACATACAAGACATCCGTAGCGCCGAACATGAATGCTTGCGAAACAGGCTATCAGATCATAAAGTTTGTTTCGGAAATCCAGTACGATGACTATAATGCGTCAGAAAGTGATATCCCGCTTATAAGGGCTGCCGAGGTCTATCTCAACTTTGCTGAGGCAAAAGCGGAACTGAATAAGATTGAGCAGGCAGATCTTGACGCGTCGATAAACCTTCTCAGAAGCAGGGCAGGTGTCGCTCCTCTTAATCTCACGGTTGCAAACAATACTCCTGATCCATATCTGACATCCTCAGAGACCGGTTATGCGAACGTGTCCGGAAACAATCAGGGCGTCATCCTTGAAATCCGCAGGGAGAGAACGGTAGAACTCATGTGTGAGGGACACAGGTACTGGGATATAATGAGATGGAAGGAAGGAAAAAGATTCACAAGGAAGTTTACCGGAATGTATTTCCATGGTGTAGATGATTATGATCTTGACTCAGACGGGGAGAATGATTTCTGTATCTATGATGGTGAAGAACCAAACAACAAAATTCCGGCAAAGGCTTCAATCGCATCGCTGAATCTGACAGAGGGGACATCCGGCAATATTGTCCGCCATACAACATATAAAAGAGTATGGCAAGAAGACAGAGATTATCTCTATCCTATACCGACGGACGATATTGAACTTACCTTCGGCGCGATCAAGCAGAATCCGGGCTGGAACGATGGAATGAATTGATAAATTGACAGAGAATGAATAGAATATATGCTATGTGTGCGGCATTACTTGTTGTATTTGCCGCATGTCAGAAAGCCGGAGACAACTCCGACTATGATTTTGGTGACAATTTCTCGGATACTCCAGGCGGCTCTGCTGTCGAGGAAGGTCCTTTCGCTGACGGCTATGGACGACTTCCTGAGACTGTACGTCTGGCTTCTTACAATGTTCACCGTTGCACCGGTCCGAATACTTCTGTTGCTGATTATGACGGTCTGGCTGCCGGTATCAAGATGATCGATGCGGATGTGATCGGTCTGCAGGAACTGGACAGCAAGACAAAGAAGCACCCGTACAAGCAGGTGGAGGAATTGGCAACACGTGCAGGGATGTCGAGTCAGTACTGCAAGACCATAGATTCTAATGGAGGAGAGTATGGTATAGGTGTGCTCTATAAAAAGGGGCTGAGAATCCGGGATACATATTCGGGCAATCTTCCCGGTGACGAACCGAGAAAGTTCTTCTTCCTGGAATTTGACGATTTCTCCTTCATCTGTACACACTTCTGTCATAAGTCTGTGGAGAACAGGAAAAATTCTGTCGATATCATTAACGATTACCTTATCAAGACATGGTCCACTTATAAGAAACCGATATTCCTTGTAGGTGACCTCAACTGTGAGCCGGGCTCGGAGGAAATGAAGAAGATGCTTGGAACATGGACCATGATAAGCGCAAGGAAGGCCACTTTCTTCAATGCTACCACACCAAAGTGCATTGACTATGTCCTGCAGTGGAACGGCAACAATCCGCAGACGGAGGTCCTTCGCTCAGGTATTCCTCAGTTCCAGAATGTTGATTTTGCGAAACTTTCCGACCATTATCCTATCCTGGTCGACCTGAAGAGTTTTTAATACCATGATTATGAAGAATTTGTATAACTATATGATTGTTTGTCTGTTCGCAGTGACGGCTCTTTTCGGCTGCGCGCAGGTAGAATGGAAACCCCTGCAGAAACTGGAGGGAGATGTGGAAAGTATCCTTGCTCCTTCTGTAGGTGCGTCCTATGAGATTAACATAACTACGAATACGGCGTGGGCTGCTGATGTGCGTAATGTGGACTGGATATTGCTTTCTTCCACTGAGGCAGTCGGGAATTCATCGCTGATTGTGACCATTCTGGCGAATACAACAGATCTTCCTCGTGAGTATAAGTTGGTGTTCGCTTCAAAGAACGATCCGTCAGTAACCTATAATGTGGCTGTGTCTCAGCCGGCGAAAGCCGACAAGGGATATATGCGTATCAAGGATCTTCGCACATTTGAGACCAAGGGTTCAAATACCACATTGAACTATGATTACAAGATAAAGGGATTTGTCAATTCAGGTCAACTTGACAAGAACTGGATTGAAGGAAACTTCTCGATGCAGGATAGTTTCTCGGAGGAGAACAGCGGTATCAATGTCGTGTATCCGGATGCTGTCGCGTTGGAGTCCTGCTCTGAGGTCGAGTTGAGCATCAAGGGGGCGACCCTATCAAGGAGTGATGCCGGTCTGCTGACCTTGACATTGCCGGAAGGAGCGTCTGTGACGACACTTCCGACTTCAAAGGTCACATTGTCTCCTGTGGACATTACGGTAAACGATCTTTCAGATGTGTCTTATGAATGTATGTATGTCAGCCTTGATGCCGTACAGGTGGCAGACGAGTCCCTCGGGGCTGTGTTCTCAGATTGTCCGGTAATGGAAAATGAGGCTCATGAGAAATTTGTCATGATGACATCGGATGAGGCCTCGTTTGCAGGATATCAACTTCCTGAATATTCAGGAACTGTATGTGGAATCGCCGGCGAAGGCAAGGTGTGGCCGACCAAGGAGGCAGATGTGGTGCTGAACAGAGACCGCTTGGGCGTTGTCATAGGTATTGAAGGCTTGCCGTATGTATTCCCTCTGATCGGTACAAACGGTTCTTCAAATACATTGAAGTATCTGTCCGTGAACAAGGGTACCTTCGATGCACAGACATGTCTTTGCACCAACGAATATGTTGATGATGGCCCGAGAGTGAAACTTCATGTCAGGATGGCAGGACGCACAAGTTCCGATGTGCAGTCAACCCCACTGTGGACGCATGCCTCAGGAGCAGACAACATTCCTTCCAAGTCCTTTGTAAACGAGCTGTCAGGAGGCTCGGACTATACAGGAGAGACATATTTCAAACTTATTGTGCCGTTGCTTTCGGATCTTCCTCAGTCCTTTGACCTTTCTTTCGGACTTGCAGTCTGGAAGGATGCCGGACACAGGGATTGGGCTATCCGCTACTCAAAGGATGACAATGAATGGTACGACGGAGCCAAGTTGAGCCTCATGGTCAGCGGTGAGACCAAGGTTGACAACAAGAATGTACAGATGCAGTTCTACACATTCCGTATTACTCCGGAAATTGAGGTTCTTGCAGGTGAGACGCTTTATATCAAGATAACCCCTGACGGTGACGCCCCGATAGCGGGAACAGCGATAAGTCCATGGAATGTTGACTGCCGTCTGTGGGGAGCGATTACCCTCACTCCTGCTGTCGCTTCCAGTGTGGAGACTCCTGTTCCGGATGGTGCGGTTTATTTTGAGCCGTTTGACCATATGTATGCGGGTGCTGACTACTTGATCGGAGACAGACTCGGACACTTGTCAAATCTTTATGGTGAGGATATCTCGCAGTGGACTGATGAAAGAAAGGCCGGACTTCGTGGAGAAAATGTGGGAGAACGTCCTGGCTATGCCCAGATCGGATTGCTTGCTAAAGACACCCATTACATGCACAGCTATAAGCATAAGTTCATGCCGGGTTCTCTTACAACGCCTAAGTTCAGGCAGTCAGGCAAACTGAATCTTACGTTCAAGGCAATGGCCTTTGCAATGTTCGATTCAACCAGAAATTGCGACGACCACTCAGGAGACTCGACCGAGATCACCGTGGAGGTTCTTGGTGGCGGTACAATTGACGGAGAGACAACCGTGACTGTATCAGAACTGCCGTACAATGCGTTCGAGACATTCTCGCTGCAGATTTTGGATGCAACAGAAGAGACTTATCTCAGGTTCTCAAGCAAGACGAGCGAGGAAAAGATCTTTGCGCGCTGGTTTATCGACGATATAACAATAACTAAATAATCTTATTATGAATAAACTGATTAATGGGGACTACCAGTCCCCTGCAGTTCTTGAATGGACTGTTCTTAACGAGGGCGTACTCTGCATCAGCGGCAACAATGAGGCTTATGCCGGTGAGGGAAGTGATAATTATCTGGAAATATTTTAATCTGCGAAGAATATGAAGATGTTTAAGATTATGGCGGCGGCCTTTGTAGCATTGGCGACCGCATCATGTGTCAAGGACAACTCTATTGACGCAGCAGGTTCAGTTTATCAGGCATCCTTTTCAGACGCCGTAGGTGCAAAGGCCACCATCGCTGTAGGCGCTCAGAAGAGCATCGTCTCTTGGGAGGCTACGGATCGCGTGGGTATTATGTATGCGGGTGCAAACCTTGAATATAAGGCGGATCAGGCCGGAGAGCGCACAACTCTTTCGGCTGTTTCGACAACAGCATCCGCTTCTGAAGTATGGGCACTCCTTCCATATGATGCAGATGCGACTCTTGCAAATGGAGTGATTTCGACATCAGTTCCTGTAGAGCAGCCGGCAAAGGCGGATTATTCATTCTACCATGTTGCTGTGGCTCACTCTACAAATGGTTCTTTGGCATTCAGCAATGTCTGTGGTCTTGTCAGAGTAAAGGTGACGACTGAAGGCATTACAAAGGTTGTCTTTGCCGGTAAGAATAATGAGAAGGTGGCTGGAAATGTATCCGTTACAGTGGCTGACTGCAGTGTTGCCGGTGCGGACCAGGAGAATGTTTCTCTTGTACCGGATACTGGTGCAGCATCAATTCCGGCTGGAGATTACTTCCTTGCAGTGCTTCCTCAGACTTTTGCAAATGGTTTCACCGTTACAGCATATAAGGGTTCTGAGGCTGTGATTACCAAGGAGGTTGCAGGTCCGGTGGAACTCAAGCGTTCAGGAGTGTTTGCAGGAACTATCCGTGAGGTAGTTATCTCGGCATTGTCATCCGATGTTCTGACAACCGGCGAGACTGTGAAGATCAGCGGAACAGGCTTCTCGGCTATAGCAGCGGAAAATACCGTCATGGTAGGAGAAGTGTCATGTGAGGTCTCTGCCGCATCATCGACAGAACTTTCTGTGGTTGTGCCTTCCGGCCTTGAAAAGGCGACTGACTATACTTTCAGCGTATCGGTCAAGGGTGCTGCCGCTCCGGTGGCTTCGCCGAAGTTCAGATATTACTATCTGCCTCGATATGATGTGACCAAGTGGGCTGGAAATTATACAAATGAAATCAAAGCAGGAGGCATTGATGGAACGGCTCAGTTTAACTTTCCGATGGGTCTGTGTTATGATGCAAATGGCGACCTTTGGGTCTCATATAACAGTGGTAAAGCTCTTACTTGTATAGATATGGATGCCATGACTATGAGCTCTGCAATTTCAGTGACGAAAGAGGCTTATGGCGTTTGCGCAAATGGTAACATAGTTTATGTCGCAGTTAAGGGAAATTCAACTGTCGGTTATGTGGAGAATGGTACCTTTAAGACAATCTCCGCCACCAAAGATGGCAATGCGTATTCTTTTAACAATCCGATGTCAGTTCTCCATGATGGAACATATTTATATGTGGCAAACAGGAATAACTTAATGTTCAATAGGATATCTTCAGATTTTACATTGGAGGAGAAACAGTTGAGCGTAAAACCATATTCGATGGCTTTCAACCTTGATAAATCAGCAATTTTTATAGGACCGAACAATATCGATAGTAAGATAATGCTTTTAGATAAGGTTACTTGGGCCGAGACGCATATAGCCGGAAGTTCAACTACGCCGACAGATGACGGTGTACTTGAAGGTCCTGCAAAGTCTGTTGCAATAGGTCAGGTGGTAGGTATGTATTGCGATACTGATGGCTATCTATATTTTTCAGACCTTACAGCCTGCCGCTTCAGAGTTCTCATCCCAGGAGTGGGCGGAGATTACTCAAATGGTATTGTAAAGACTCTTGCGGGTACTGCCATTGGAACAGATACTAATCATGGAAATGTCTCCGATCATTCATTGGGAGATGGACTAACAGAGGCGAAATTTGGAAAAGAAGGTATTGAAGGTATTGTTAAATATGGAAATGGCTTCCTCGTTGCTGGTGGAAAGCGCCATGTGATATATAATATTATTCCAAAAACCAATAATTAATACATTATGAAAAAGATTTTCTTTATTGCAGCATCGCTGTTTGCTGCTTCATTACTTGGAGTCTCTTGTGATAACTCAGACTCGGATTCGACAACTCCGGCAGCGGTTCCGGAAATAGTATCAATCTCTCCTGACTCTGCACCGGCAGGTGAGTCTGTTACCATTGCAGGCAAGAACTTTTCTGCCGATGCAGCGTCTAATGTCGTGACATTCGGTTCCGCTGCCGCAACAGTTGCTCAGGCTTCGGCGACAGAACTGGTCGTGACCGTGCCTGAAATCGAAGCCGGTCAGGTGGACGTAGCAGTCAAGGTCGGAGACAAGAGTTCAGCTGCTGTCAAATTTACTGTTGAGGCAGCACTCTCCATCACTGAATGCAATGCTTCCGTTGTTACAGCGGGTGATATTGTGACTGTGGAAGGAGCCGGATTTGAAGACGCAACCATCAAGATTGGCGAAACTGTCATCACCCCGACTTTAGCATATGATGACTTCTTCAGATTTGATATGCCGTCCCTTGCTAAAGGTGAGCATCAGATCACAGTTTCAAAGAATGGAAAGACAGCACAGTCTGAAAAATTTGTCTATTATTCATTGCCTCAGTATGAGGTGTCTAAGTGGGCTGGAAATCCAAGCTCGACCGAAGCGGAAAATGCTGTAGCAGGCGGAAGCATTGACGGAACAGAACTGCATTTCTATTTCCCTGACGGATTGTGTTGGGATGCAGATGGAAAACTCTGTATTTCAAATGCGACAAAACAGAGTGCAATACATTATGTCGATATGAATTCCAAGAATGTAACCTATGTGGCAACCGGAACCGGTACTGGAAACAAGCATGTATATGGAATCTGCTCAAATGGAAGCAAGGTATATGCCGCTGTCAAGGGAGCCAACGAGATCGGTTATGTTGAAAACGGTGCATATTCGAAATTTACCCTGAAATCAGGAGACAGCGATTATTCTTTGTCAGGTGCCAATCCTCAGGGTGTCGCTCATGACGGTACATATCTCTACTGCTCGTTGAGAGATAAGTCAAAAGTAATCAAGGTTGATGCTTCGGGCAATGTGTCGGAACTTCCTCTCTCGATCAAGCCGTTTGCACTGGCTCTCAACGCTGACAAGTCAAAGCTCTTTGTCGGCCCTAACAATACTGACAGCAAGATCATCATGGTGGACACTGCAACTGGTGAGGAAACTCATATCGCCGGAAGTTCGACTGCTCCTGAAGATGACGGAGTGCTTGAGGGACTTGCAAAGAATGTGGCTATCGGTCAGGTAAGACACATGTATCTTGATACAGACGGTTATCTTTATTTCTCTGACCTCACTGCATGCCGCCTGAGAGTGCTGATCCCGGCTGTAGGTGGAGATTATGCAAACGGTGTAGTAAAGACAGTTGCTGGTAGCGCAATCGGAACAGACAGCTCACATGGACTGACATCGGACTATGCGCTCGGTGACGCTCTCACAGAAACCAAGTTCGGCAAGGAGGGAGTAAGCGGTATCGTGAAATACAATGACGGTTTCCTTGTAGGTGGCTATAAGCGTCACATCATCTATCAGATCTCTCCAAAATCAGCTAACTAGCATGAAAAAATTACTTGCTCTTGTCTTCATCTGCATTTCTACATTATCTTTTGCTCAACGGATCACTCAGGAACACAAGGACAGGGCGGCTGACCTTGTCAGGCAGATGACATTAGAGGAGAAGATTTCCTATATCGGAGGCTCGGAGGACGGATTCTATATCCGCCCCCTTGAGCGTCTGGGCATACCTCTTATAAGAATGGCCGATGGACCTCAGGGTGTAAGAAACAACACAAAGAGTACTTTGTTTGCAAGTGGAGTCGCGGCTGCTGCAACATGGAACCGCGGACTTGTTCATGAAATGGGTGTCGCACTCGGTCAGGATTCCCGTGCCCGTGGTGTGCATATACTTCTCGGGCCTGGTGTCAATATCGCGAGAAATCCCCAGTGCGGGCGCAATTTCGAGTATTTTGGCGAAGATCCTTTTCTGGCATCAGAAACAGCAGTGGAATACATTCGGGGACTCCAGTCGCAGGATGTCATGGCGACAGTCAAGCATTTTGCCTTGAACAATCAGGAGGGAGACCGTATACATTTGAGTTCTGATGCGGACGAGAGGACTATCAATGAAATATATTTTCCTGCATTCCGTGCTGCTGTCGAGCGCGCAGATGTGGCATCTGTGATGACGGCATACAGCCTTCTTAATAATGTACATGCGGCTGAAAATTCCTGGCTGATCAGGGATAACCTGAAGAACGGATGGGGCTTTGAGGGATTTGTCATGTCTGACTGGACCTCCACATATTCTCCTCTCGGATGTGTCAAGGGAGGACTGGATCTTGAGATGCCGCATGGGTTCTGTATGAAATATGAACACCTCAAGCCGATGATAGACAATGGTGTGATTCTGGAGTCTGAAATTGATGAAAAGGTTCAGAATATACTTCAGTCACTCATTGCTTACGGTTTTCTGGACCGTCCTCAGCTGGATACTACCATTAAGGAGGATAACCCTTATTCTCGAGATGTCGCATATAGACTCGCATGTGAGTCTGTGGTCTTGCTGAAGAATGACGGTGTGCTTCCGTTGAAGGCCGGACGCAGAAATAAGACGGTTGTCATGGGACCGCGTGCTCAGGTCATTCCTTGTGGTGGCGGCAGCGGCTCTGTGGACCCGTTATATTCGATATCCCTATATGAGGGTATGCAGGCCCTTGGCTCAAAATGGCCGGTAAGTCTTATAGATACAGAGGGAGATTATGCTTCTGCTGAGAATATCCGTGCTCTTGAACAGGCATCGGCTGTCGTGGTGAGCGTCGGATATGACAGGGCGACTGAAAAGGAAAACAGTGACAGGTCCTTCCAACTTCCAGGCGGACAGGACGAACTTATTGAGTTTGCTCTGAAGCACAATGAGAATGTTATTGTAGTTGTATATGCCGGAGGCTCTGTGGATATGTCAAGATGGAAGGACAAGGCGGCCGCCATTCTTATGGGCTGGTATCCGGGTCAGGAGGGCGGTCTTGCGATAGCAAGGATACTTTCAGGTGAAATATCCCCATCCGGAAGATTGCCTATGACATTTGAAAGCCGTCTGGAAGACAACCCTTCAAGTGCGAACTATTTTGCAGGTCCTGCATTGACTAAGCGCGGACTTACCAATAGGTATGTCACATATGAGGAGGGTGTGTTTGTCGGTTACCGAGGTTATGAGCGGAGCGGGGTAAAGCCATCATATCCTTTCGGTCACGGGCTTACATATTCTTCGTTCAAGTATTCCGGACTGTCAGTTATCCCTGCCGGAGATGGCTTTGATGTTTCCTTTACGCTGACAAATACAGGTCAGAGAACTGCGGCAGAGGTGGCCCAGATCTATGTGGGCGAACAGAATCCTACTGTGCTCAGACCTTTGAAGGAACTTAAAGGATATGCGAAGGTGCTTTTGACGAAGGGAGAATCTGAACGTGTTACACTGCATCTGGATAAGGAAGCGTTTGCATTCTACGATGTCAACAGTCACGACTGGAGGGTCAATCCGGGCAAATTCAATATTTATGTAGGAGCCTCTGTCGAAGATGTTGTGCTTGAGACTCAGGTTACAGTAGGACCCGCCGGCAATGAACTGAAGGTCTTGTCCTATAACATAAGGGTGATCAGTGCCAAGGATGGTGACAATCAGTGGAAGCATCGTGCGGCAGCCTCGCCTGCTATGATCAGGGATTGTGCTCCGGATGTCTTCGGACTTCAGGAGGCTCTTCCGGAGCAGGTGAAGTATATGTCTGAATCCCTGAAGGAGTATTCCTGCATCGGTGTCGGCCGTGACGATGGCGTAAGCAAGGGCGAACATATGTCAATTTTCTACAACAATGCGACAGTGGAATTGAATGATTGGGGGACATATTGGCTTTCCGAAACCCCTGATGTGCCGTCAAAGGGCTGGGATGCCGCATACAAACGTACGGCTACATGGGCATTGATGACTATGAAGGACAGTGGCAGGAAGTTTTTCTACGTGAATACGCATCTTGATCATTCTGGACGTGAGGCACAACGGAAGGGGCTTGATCTGATAGTTCGGAAAATTGCCGAGATGAATAAGGATGGGCTGCCGATGGTCCTGACAGGTGACTTCAATGTAGAACCGGACAACCCTGTTCTTGATGAACTGGATGAGAGAATGTCCAGTGCGAGGGCTTCTGCCGGAAAGACGGACAATATAGGCACATACAACGGATGGGGGACTCGTGCGCTGGTGATAGATTACATTTACCACTCCGGATTCTCTTTGTGCAGGGACTATTGTACAATAGTCAGGCAGTATGAGGGAGTCCCTTATATTTCTGACCATTATCCGATAATGTCAAATCTTGTCTTTTAATGCTAGAAGGCGATGCTCCATACGTGCATCGCCTTTGTGTATAGTATTGATGCCGCGCGCTGTGGCAGTTGTCGGGTATGATGAAGCAGTCATGGCAACTGACACCTGCAAGTGTTATCATACCTGGTGTTGAAAATTTGAAAAGTGTATGGGTATATTGGATCTGGAGATATGGGCAGTATGCCCCTGTGTAATTCGAAGGGAGGCGACTTGTTTAGTTACCTCCCTTGTTTTCAATCAGTCACCCCGTCCCTGAGTTCAGGATACTGGTCCTGGACAGGCTGGGTGCCGCCGGAGTTGTTGACGATGGACAGATTGGTGTTGGTCTCTGCGGTGGAGAAACGCATCAGCCACCAGCCGTCGTCGGCAGGCATGTTGAAGCGGAAGGCGGCAGGGAAGTTGCTGGATGCGGCATCATGGAAGCGCACAAGCGGCTTGCCGAGTCGGCGGGTGTCCGGGTTTGCAAAGCCTTCGCCCCAGAGTTCCACACGTCTCTGGTACCATATCTCATCTTCGAGGGTGCGCCCGCCTGCGTCTGCCGAATATGCTGGGTCGCGATATGTCCTGACAAAATCTTCAAGAATCCGCTTGCCTTCGGCCGGGTTGCCTGAGCGCGCATATCCCTCGGCCTGGATAAGAATCATCTCCTCTACCCTCATGAAAGGCCAGTCCTCGTCATTGTTGGTGCCTCCGATGGAGTTCATTCCGAACTTGACATTGGTATATGGCAGGAACGGCAGTTTCACGTTTTCTATTTCGAGGGTGGAAATGTCTCTGCCGCTGACTCCGTTCCATGATATGGCATCAAGCAGAGGAGATTCCAACTGGGCGTTCACCCACCAGCCCTTGCGTACGTCCGTGTCCGGTATCTTGTTGTACAGCAGGTTGTTGATGCACGAATATACCTGTGTTCCGGCCGAATAGCCGTCTCCCGAAAACGACCTTATCCATGCGCTGGCCGTCGCGTATGGATTGGTCATGGCCACATCGGTCGTCATGTCATATCCCCAGATCCAGTTATGCTCGCTTATATTGTAGAATGAAGGAGTTGACATCTCTTCTATCGTCGCCGGCAGATATCCTTCGGCAGCCTTTTCGGCATCAGAGGCGGCCTGGGCATAGTTGCCCATATAGAGGTTGGCACGTGCGCGAAGTCCGTATGCTGTCTGAATGTCGATTCTGCTCTTGTCTGTACGGACATATCCGTCGAGATTGTCAATGGCAAAATTCAGGTCGTCCATTATCAGTGCGTATATCTGCGCCACTGATGCACGAGGGTTCTCAGTAAAATTTTCCGTTTTTTCTGTCACAAGAGGGACGCACGGAAGGTCTGCTGATGTCTCGTAGCGGAACTGGAAATATGGAGCCAGATTCAGATAGGAGAATGCTCTGATGGCACGCGCCTGTGCAAGTTTGTAAAGGATTTCAGGCTCGCTGCTGTCCGACGGATATGTGCTTATGATTTCGTTTGCCGCAGCGATTCCGTTATATGGTGCTGCATATCTGATGTACGGATTGGCGTAGTCTCCGTTGCGGGAAGTGAGCGCCCCGCAGGTCGAGAACCAGTTGTAGCCGCTGTTTGCGGTCACGATGTCGGCGGCTTCAAGATCCCCCGAGAAGGCTATCATTATGAAACCGAAATCGTCAGGGCGTCCGTCAATACCGCCTCCGAAAACGCTCACCGGCGCGCCTAATTTGGTGTACATCCCGTTGAAAGGGGCATTGCCTCGTGAGGGGGCATACTCGTTTGCAGTCTTTACCTGCGAGGCCAGCAGAGTCCCGCCCTGCGGTGCCATTTCATCAAATCCTGCACATGATGCCAGCAGTACTGCCGCCGACATTATAGTATATATTCGTTTCATTTGTTGTTCGTTTTTGTTTTGTCCATGTCGTCCGGGTTTTGGGGTGTTTTCCCGGACGAGTTGCGGTTTTTGTCCATGTCGTCCGGGTTTTGGGGTGTTTTTCCGGACGAGTTTCCTAGAATGTCAGGGTCAGTCCGCCCGTCAGCGTACGCATCGCCGAATATGATCCGCTGTTCAGACCGGAGCCTGAGGTG
>SUYM01000012.1 GCA_015060455.1 Bacteroidales bacterium | reverse complement strand
GGCAAATACGCCAGCCAGCCGCTCAGAGCAAGCTCCGCAGCTCAGCCCAAGGGCTGCTCCGCTTGCTCTGTGCCACGAGCCGAAAATAAATAAAAGTTAAACCGTCCAACAAAAGGGGCGCACATCAGAATGATGTGCGCCATCCATAAAAACGGGCTGAAACGTGGACGGGAAACTGAAAAATGCCGTTTCTGAGGACCTTCGTGACAAATTTTGCTGATTTTTTGTTACGGTTGTCCGGCGGGGAGTGATTTGTGGCGATCAGAGATGTTACAGTACACTCATTGTTGATATCGTTGACTGGTCGGCAGTGTTTTTTGCGGGGACCTGGAACAAGGTATTTTGTAATATATTGATTATCAACGGAGTGTGAAAAGTGGGTGTTGCAGGTCTCCGCAAAAATGCAGGTGCTGCTGTACGGGATTTCTGATGATGGTGCTGTCACGGCATTTGTGATGCAGGTGCTGTCGCGCGGGATTTGTGGCGCAGATGACACCAGCGCAGCACCGCAGGCGGAATAAATGATCTCCGCCTGCTCGAAGCAGGTTCGCGAGCGATACCTGAAGGACTCGCTCGCCTGCTTCGTGCTGAGTTCGGAGTGCGCACATCAATTTTGTTTGCTCCGTCCGTAATTTCGCCTGTTTTACGGATGCAAGGCAGCAAAATGCTCGCTCCGTCCGTATTTTCGCCTGTTTTACGGATGCAAGGCAGCAAAATGCCTGCTCCGTCCGTAATTTCGCCTGTTTTACGGATGCAAGGCAGCAAAATGCCTGCTCCGTCCGTGATTAGGCCCGTTTTACGGATGCAAGGCAGCAAAATGCCTGCTCCGTCCGTGATTAGGCCCGTTTTACGGATGCAAGGCGGCAAAATGCATGCTCCGTCCGTAATTTCGCCTGTTTTGCGGATGCAAGGCGGCAAAATGCTTGCTCCGTCCGTAATTTCGCCTGTTTTACGGATGCAAGGCAGCGAAATGCATTCTACGTCCGTAATTTTGCCTGTTTTACGGACGGAGCAGGTAGGAAGCGCGAACAGTTTACTGCACTGATACCGGATAATCATTAATTTTGGGAATGATATATCAGTTTACACAAAATGGATTACCTCCAGACTGTCATGCTGAACGTAGTGAAGCATCTGTTACAGATTCTTCGCTGACGCTCAGTAATCGACGAAGTCGGTGAAGCGTATGCGAAAGAATGACAGAGGAACGCTCAGTAATCGACGAAGTCGCTTCAAGCGCATGCGAAAGAATGACATGTAGTGTAAACATGTATATCTTTACCTTAATTTTTGTATATTTGCGTCGCAATTTTAAAAACTAACGGAATGAGCAACTTTTCACTCTTGGCAGTTTCGCCTGTTGACGGACGCTATTCGCGTCAGACTGAGCCACTTAAAGAATATTTCAGCGAGTATGCGCTTATCAAGTATCGCGTTCGCATCGAGATTGAATATTTCATTGCGCTCTGTCAGATACCCCTTCCGCAACTGGCGGATTTTGACGCTTCAAGATTTGAGGCACTCAGGGACATTTACCGGAACATGACTCCGGAAGATGCTGCCAAGGTAAAGGAAATCGAGAAGGTGACCAACCACGACGTGAAGGCTGTGGAGTATTTCATCAAGGAACGTTTCAAGGAGATGGATATACTCAAATGGGGCGAATTTGTTCATTTCGGACTCACCTCCCAGGACATCAACAACACCTCCGTTCCTCTTTCATTCAAGGAGGCGGTTCAGGACTGCTTCATGCCGCTTCTGAATGAGGTCCTCGGACTCATCAAGGGCATGGCGGCAGAGTGGGCGGACATCCCTATGCTTGCCAAGACACACGGACAGCCGGCCTCCCCTACACGGGTTGGCAAGGAATTCAATGTGTTCGTGGTTCGTCTCCAAGAGCAGATCCGTCAGTTCGAGGCTCTTACCTATCCTGCAAAGTTCGGTGGTGCAACAGGTAACATGAACGCGCACAAGGTGGCATATCCGGGCATAGACTGGATCTCGTTCGGCAATGATTTCGTGGCTTCACTTGGTTTGAAGAGGTCATTCCCGACCACCCAGATCGAGCATTACGACAATCTGGCGTCGCTTTTCGACTGCCTGCGCCGCATCAATACCATACTTATAGACTTTGCGCGCGACATATGGACATACATATCGATGGAGTATTTCCGTCAGAAGGTCAAGGCCGGTGAGGTAGGTTCATCAGCAATGCCGCACAAGGTCAATCCTATCGATTTCGAGAACGCGGAAGGAAACTTCGGAGTGGCAAACGCGCTCTATACACATCTGTCGATGAAACTTCCGATTTCCCGTCTCCAGCGCGACCTTACGGATTCCACTGTGCTGCGTAATATCGGAATGCCGCTTGCACATTCGATAATCTCGCTGAACTCATTGAAGAAGGGCCTGGGCAAACTTATCCTCAACGAGAATGCCCTCCGCGCCGACCTTGAAAGGAACTGGGCTGTGGTTGCAGAGGCGATACAGACTATCCTCCGCCGCGAGAATTACCCTAATCCTTACGAGACCTTGAAGGCACTCACACGTACCGGAGCAGGCATCAATCATGAAATAATCGCCGACTTCATCGAAACACTTGAAGTCAGCGAGTCAGTAAAGGAGGAACTTCGCGCAATCACTCCGTGGACTTATACCGGATTTTAGATTCCTCCACTCCCTACGGTCAGTCGGAATGACAACAATCGGAAGAACAACGGTCAGTCGGAATGACAACAATCGGAAGAACAACGGTCAGTCGGAATGACAACAATCGGAAGAACAACGGTCAGTCGGAATGACAACGGTCGGAAGAACAACGGTCGGTCGGAATGACAACGGTCGGAAGAACAACGGTCGGTCGGAATGACAACAATCGGAAGAACAACGGTCGGAAGGGCTTACTGTCATTCCGAGTTTATCGAGGAATCTATTCAACAAGATATACATCTTCGCCAGGGACTGCAAAATTATATTGCTCTCTGGCGAATTTTTCCAGTGTATCACGGTCAGTGCTTATCATCTCGATGCGGCGGTCCAGTTCGGCATTCTCTCTCTCATATTTCTCTATGACCTTTTCCTGCCTGCGGACCTCCAAAGCAGACTTGCCCCAATGGATGAACGTGTTTCCGGGACCGACAAACCAAAGTACAATAAGCAACGTCGTCGAAATGACAACATACCAGGCAAACTTACGGTGCGGACCACTGAATATATCCTTTATCTTTCCCATGACACTATTTTCTAAAATTTTAAAAAACTTACTACCGATGTTCCGGCAAATTTACTAAATTTGTCTGATTTTAAAACTTCAGCGGAAGAAAGATAATCAATAACTATAAACCATATTATCATGAAACCTACACTTTTGGTACTCGCTGCCGGTATGGGCAGCCGCTATGGCGGACTTAAACAGATGGACGGACTTGGTCCTAATGGTGAAACTATCATCGATTACTCGATCTACGATGCAGTGGAAGCCGGCTTCGGCAAGGTCGTATATATCGTACGCGAGTATTTCAAGGAGCAGATGGAGCAGACTGTAAAGGCAAAGTACGGCAACGTGAAATGCGTTGACGGAGAGCCTCTCCAGTTCGAGTTCGTAACCCAGGAACTCCACAAGATTCCTTCACAGTTCACCCTCAATCCTGAGCGCGAGAAGCCATGGGGAACTGCACACGCCGTACTTATGGCAAAGGACGTAATCAAGGAGCCTTTCGCAGTCATCAACGGTGACGACTACTACGGCAAGGAGTCCTTCAAGATTCTTGGAGACTGGCTCCGTGCACATGAGGGCAAGACCGGAGAGTACGCTCTTGTAGGATTTGAACTTGACAACACTCTTTCAGAGTCAGGAAGCGTTTCAAGAGGTATCGGTACAGCAGACTCGACAGGATATCTGACAAGCGTCGTTGAACACCACAAGATCGCGAAGGCCGCTGACGGAAACATCTATGGAGACAACAACGAGACAGGCCTGACCGTGGAACTTGAAGCCAAGTCACTTTGTTCTATGAACATGTGGGGATTCACTCCTGATTATTTCGAGAAGAGTGAATCAATATTCACTTCCTTCCTTGAAAAGAACATCGGCGAACTCAAGGCTGAGTTCTACATTCCTTTCGTAATCGACAGCATCATCAAGAGCGGTGTCGGCAGGTGCGAACTTCTTTCTACTCCGTCACGCTGGTTCGGAGTGACTTTCAAGGAGGACCGTCCGGGAGTTGTAGCCAAGTTCCAGGAGTTTGCAGACAAGGGAGTATATCCTACACCTTTATATAAATAAGATGTCTCGACTTCGCTCGACATGACATTTTACAAGACTGATTGTCAGACATGACATTCTTCTAAAAACGGTTTGTCATTTCGAGCGGAACGCAGTAAAGACGAGAAATCTCTTTATGACAGAAAAATTTTTCAGAGGACATAAGAGGAGAGGTTCATTTGACCTCTTCTCTTCCTATAGTCATTACCTTCCGGGAATCGGCGGCATGTTTGCGCTTGCAGCACTGTTTCTCCTCGGAGCCCTGCTTGGAAACGCCTTGACAGCAGGCCTTGGTTATGTTTTTGGAAATTCGTTCATCACCAAATACGGGATACTTATATCCTACCCTGTCATGTTCATCCCTCCGCTGCTGTTCGCCTCGACAATGAGCAGACTGGAAGAGCACCGCACACCGGAGGTTCCGCTCGACAAAGGCGGGTTCGGATGCAAGGGTTGGATGAGGCTGATATTCATCGGAGTATGCGCAACAATAGCCGGAGCATATCTTGTAGAGCCTGTCATCACATTGCTTCCCCCTATGCCGGCAGATCTTGAAGCGGCGATGAAGCAACTGCTGGAAGGTATGCCTCTTTGGGCCACCCTGCTGTCGGTGTCTGTGTTTGCACCTCTTTTTGAAGAATGGCTATGCAGGGGTCTTGTTCTGCGCGGACTGCTTCACTCCAAAGGACCGCTTGTGGCGATCACCGTTTCGGCAGCCTTCTTCGCAGTGATTCATCTGAATCCATGGCAGGCGATACCGGCCTTTGCTCTCGGACTGCTTTTCGGTTATGCCTATTACAGGACAGGATCGCTGAAACTGACCATGCTCATGCACTGCATTAACAACACCATGGCGGTGATTCTCAGCAAGATACCTGCCTTCAAGGAAGCCGAGACGTTCATGGATGTGCTCAGTCCCTGGGCCTATTGGTCCATCTGGGCGGCCTGCATCGTGATTCTCGCTTGCAGCGTCATCCTGCTAAGGTGGAACATAAATCACTGTAATACAGACAATTAGCGACATTAAGGTGGGTGATTTTGACCCACCTTAATGTCGCTAATCTATTAACTATCAACACTTTGCACTCCACAACAATTTCTCTGCCGCTTCAAGAGAGTCGAGTTTGCCTACATCAATCAGTTCAAGGCTGTCGGCACATATACCATATATATCATGATGCGCGCATGCCCAGAGATAGAAATCAATTACGGGGAAGCGTGGCGGGTTATCTGTCAGGCAGAGTCCGTGGCTGACTGCGTAATCCTGCATCGGGTCAAATATACTGTCAGACATGATATGAATACCTGAGAAGGCCAAGGCGAGGCAGTCGTCCGGATTCAGGTCGGAAAAAGGAGAGCGCACCTGCCCTGTGACATTGTTACGCCAGCCGACAAGGCGCATGGATGATGGATCGAAAAGCAGTTGTCTTGATGAGGGTCTGTCGCTGACAAGCAGGGTTGCGAGTGCCTCAGGACGCACCTGAGAGGCAAACCATCTGATGTCAAGATCGGAGAGTATATCCACATTATGTATAAGGAAACTGCCGCAGCCTTCAAGATATCGGCGCGCATGGAGGACTGCTCCTCCGGTTTCCAGAAGTTGAGCACGCTCATCACTGACCTGCACGGTCATCTCCGCCCCCTCTTTGGCCTGCGTCCCGCTTCCGACGCATTCTCTGAAACTGATCCAGTCCTGCGCAGAGAGCCACTGCTCGATCTTATCGGCAAAATGGTGCACATTGACCACCGCCTCGTCAATGCCGGCTTCGTGCAACTTACGGCAGACATGCTCTATCAGAGGCTTTCCGCAGACAGGTACAAGGGCCTTGGGAAGCGTGTCCGTTATGGGTTTGAGGCGGGTGCCGAGACCGGCGGCGAATATCATTGCTTTCATTTTCATTCCTGTTCGCGGTGGGTCAGACGGACTATGATGTCAGGATATTTTGAGGCAAGGTGGGCTGCAAGATGCTCGGCACAATAGACTGAACGATGCTGCCCGCCGGTGCAGCCGAATGAAACCATCAGAGAGGTGAATCCTCTGTCACGATAAGTCTCCACATGGGGATCGACCACCCCATAGACATGCTCCAGAAAACTGAATACCTCACCGTCCTCTTCAAGAAACCTTATCACAGGCTCATCGCGGCCGGTGAGTTTCCTATATGGCTCATATCGTCCGGGATTATGGATCGAGCGACAGTCAAACACATATCCGCCGCCGTTTCCTGTCGGGTCATAGGGAACTCCCTTCTTGAAAGAGAAACTGCATACCCTGACTTCAAGACGTCCGGGATGCTGCTCAGGCTGAGCAAACATATCAAGGGTCAGCATCTCCCGAAGGACCGCCATCAGATAAGGATATCTCTCAAAAGGCTCATCAATCAACTGTTTCAGAGCGGACAGGGCCGATGGTATGGATGTGATGAAATTGGACTTATGTTCGGTCCAGCCGCGGAATCCGTATGCGCCGAGGACCTGCAACAGACGGAAGAGACGGAAAATCCTCAGACCTGCCATGAACCGCGGCCTATCGACCTCGATATAGACTGAAACAGCATCAAGGTAACTGTCCAGCATCTTCTGCATGAGTTCTTCACTGTATGCCGCCCTTGCATGCCATACGAACGAAGCCACATCGTAATATATAGGTCCGCGCCTTCCTCCCTGAAAATCAATGAAATACGGCTGACCTTCCCTGACCATCACATTGCGCGCCTGAAAATCCCTGTACATGAAGGTGGGAACCTCCGGCTCAGCCTGAGAGACACATGGAAGCCCACAGGAAACAAGATCATCTGCAAGGCGTTCGAAATCATCCTGCAAGAGCATTTCATGAAATTCAAGTCCGGTCGCTTTCAGGAAACAGTATTTGAAATAGTTCAGGTCAAACATGACCGTCCTGCGTCCGAACTCCTTCTGCGGATGGCATATATTGAAATCCAGATTCCTGGCTCCTTCGAACTGGATTTTCGGCAACATGGCCATTGTCCTGCACAGCAAGTCTTCCACAGGGGTCATATCCCCACCTGTTCTGCGCACAGACATATAGGTTTCAAAAAGTTGCTCCCCGCCAAGGTCTTCCTGTATATAAGCCATGCCGTCCTCACTCATGCCATAGACCTGCGGCACAGGAATGCCACATGAACGGAAATGGCACGCAAGGGACTCGAAAGCAAGATTTTCGCTGCGGTCCGTACCGATCACACCTATGCACGAAACCCCGTCAGCCACCATTCTATAATACATCCTGGCGCTCGCTGAACCAGTCAGAAGCACTGAGGAAGAGGGCCCTACACCGTACTGATTTTCAAAGAGTCTGCTTAGTCTTTCCATACAAAAGGCGAATTTACGAAAATTTATTCGTACCTTTGCCGTCTTGTATGAAAAGTTTTATAGCAAAAATATGGGTCCCTATCGTCCTGGTGATGATTGCAGCGGCGCAGTCATTCGGGGTTGATGCAGGCAGGGCCTTCAAGATGCAGCGGACTGCTGACTCCCTTATGCTTGTAATGAGGGAAGACAGCAATTTCGTTGCAGAAGAGGCTATAGACAGCACCGGAAAGGATTCAGTCCTGACCGACAGCATGCCTGCGGACAGTCTCATATCGGACAGCCTTGCAGCAGACACCACAAAGATACTCTCGGCACGTGACACAATCGTCATCCCCGACTCTCTCAAAGAGAAGGACCCCTTCTTCTATAAATATTACATAGCGGTCAAGGACTCAGCCACCAGAGCCGAGGTCCGCGATTCGCTTATCCAGGCGGGCGACTCCCTGGAACTTCACAAGTTGGACTCCTTATATATAAAGGACTCCACAGAAGTGGCGACAGCAAAGCATAACGCATGGTACGCCTCCCTCACACGCAAGGCTCGCAAGAAATATGACGCCGAGCAGGCCCTCCCTGCCCTTATCGCCGCCGCCAACAGAAAGATGGAGGTCAAGGACAGCATCCGCGCACATAAGGACAGCGTAAAGCAGTCCATCCCGCGTGTTCTTGAAACCTTCGCCTTCCCTGACTCGATGCTCTACAAGAGAATAGTCACATGGAAGCACGACAGGGATTTCCATAACATGGTGGAACTCAGGGACCAATGGCAGGACACCTCATACAATGTGCATTTCTTTGATTATCCTTTTGCAAAGAAGGAGGTCGGAGTATCTTGGCTCGGTGTGGCTGGTTCTCCTGTCCAGTCCTATAATTATTTCACACGGGACACCAACCAGGACGCGCCGTTCTTTGCTCCGTATCAGATATGGGGATTCACGCCGGAAAGCCTTCCGCAATACAACACCAAGACTCCGTATGTGGAACTTGCCTACTGGGGAACCCTCTTCGCCAACAAGGAAAAGGAGGAAAGCGACGTCAAGGTGCTTGTTACACAGAACATTACGCCAGCCCTGAACCTCACTCTGCAATACACCAACTTCAGCGGCAGGGGAATGCTGCGCAGGGAGGACACCAAGTATCGTACATTCGTTGCCTCTACGAACTATGTGGGCAAGAAATACCTGATGCATGCCGGATTCATATACAACAGGATTGAAAGAAGCGAGAACGGAGGTGTGACCGACCAGAGCATGGTGAGGGACACAACCGTCGATGCAAGAGAGATCGAGGTGTATCTGAAAGATGCCGGCAGCAAGTTAAGGACCAACACAGTATATCTCGACCAGAGTTACCGCATCCCGCTTGACTTCCTGACAAACCTCAAAGGCCGCAAGGAAAGGAAGGCGGAACAGGCACGCAGGGACAGCATTCTGGCTTCCGGCGATTCCTTGGCGATTGCCGCACTCAAAGCCAAGGACGAGGAAGACCTTGCAGCAGCACAGGCAGCGGACACAGTAAAGGTCAGCAAGGACATCACCAGCGCCTTCATAGGACACAGCAGCGAATATGCAGTGTTCCGCAGGTCATATCAGGACAAGATAAGCGACGATCTGGGCAGGGAGTTCTACGACAACCGGTTCTACCTCAACCCTACCACGAGCCACGACTCCCTGAGAGTCATGAGATTGGACAACAAGGTCTTCATACGACTCCAACCATGGAAAAGCGACGGCATCGTATCCAAACTGGACGTGGGTATCGGAGACAAACTCCTGAACTTCTATTCGTTCGGACCATCATCGTATCTGATGGGGGCTGAGAATGTAATCCAGAACTCCGTATATGTATATGCAGGAGCCCAGGGCCAGTACAAGAAATATCTCACATGGGACGCCAAGGGAAAATATAATTTCCTCGGACACGAAATCAATGATTTCAGCATTGACGCAAATGTGATGTTCAAACTGTATCCTTTCAGAAAAGACAGGAACAGCCCTTTGGCCCTGAAGGCGCACTTCGAGACCAATCTGACAGAACCGAACTATTACGACCAGCATCTTTATACCAACCACTATGTATGGAACAACGATTTCAGCAAGATATCCACTACCAAGATAGGGGCTGAACTTTCCATACCGAGATGGAAACTTGGCGCTTCGTTTGACTACGCATTGCTCAGCAACAACATATACTACGACAATCTGGGCATGGCAAGGCAGAACACAACACCGATGAGTGTAATGAGTGCGACACTCAGAAAGGATTTCACCATATGGAAACTGCATTTCGACCACAGGGTGCTTTTCCAACTGTCATCAGACGAGCAGGTGATGCCACTGCCGCTTCTGGCCCTCAATTTGCGATACTATCTTGAATTTGATGTGGTGAAGAATGCCATGAAGATGCAGATAGGAGCGCACGGAACATATACTACAAAATGGTATGCGCCGGGATACAACCCTGTACTTGGCGTGTTCCACAACCAACATGAAAGAAAATACGGAAACTGCCCATTTATAGATGCATTCGTCAATATCCAATGGAAACGTGTGAGCCTGTTTGTGAAGGCCGAGAACGTGAACATGGGATGGCCATGCAAGAAGGCGGACTATTTCTCCGCAGACGGATACATACGCACACAGAGAGCATTCAAGTTCGGCATTTTCTGGCCTTTCTGGACATTCCCGGGAAAGAAAGGTGCAACAGGTGAACCATCAGGACAGGGAGGGCGCCACAACCACGCCCATTAGTCCCGGTCTGCCGTGAGGCAGGAAGTTCGCCACAAATTATTGGAAATGAATATTTTAAAAAGAGTAAAGCACACAGAGAAGTTACAGAGACGAATAAGGAATCTGATTATTATCCTGACCATCATCTGCCTCACGCCGCTTTGTGAGAAAAGCAGGGTGCTGAGCGGAGCACATTCGACAAACGCATATGCAGGTAAGGAACTGCTGTGCGTGATCGAACTTGAAAATGAAAGATTCGGCGCACACGGACTTGATGCCGATTTCAATTACAGGCTTATAAATGAATTTGCAGCAGCAAACCATTGCTACGCCACCATCATCACGGCAAACAGGGAGGACAACTACCTTGACTCGCTCCGCCATGGAAAGGCAGACCTCGTAATCACCTACCGGGACTCCCTTCAAGGACTCGGTATCCTTTCCGATATCGACAGCAGGACATCATGGGTCATAAACAGCGCCCAGCCGCAGCAGTTCAGACAGTTGAACAGTTGGATCGCACACATGAGGGCATCAGGACGCATAAACGACCTCCGGAACACATTCAGGAAACAGAACCTGCACAAAATGGCCGAGAACGGAATCAAGTCCTCGAACATCAGCCCGTATGACCATATCATAAGGAAGCACGCAAAGACGCTCGGCTGGGACTGGAGGATGGTAGCCGCAGTAGTATATCAGGAATCCGGTTTCTCCATAAGTTCCCGCTCCCCGCGCGGAGCACAGGGTCTCATGCAGGTGATGCCGCAGACAGGGGCATATTACGGAATCAGCGACCTGCTTGACCCTGAGCAGAACATCATTGCGGGAGTAAGCCATCTGAAAAGGCTCCAGAAGATGTTCAGCAAATATGAAATGACTCAGGAGGAACTTGTCAGATTCACTCTCGCAGCCTATAATGCAGGAGAGGGACGAATCATAGACTGCCGCAATCTGGCTGAAAGCCAAGGACTTGACTGCAATTCATGGAGCGAGGTGGTGAAGGTCATACCGTCGATGAGGGAGGACAGCATACTTGAAAACGAGAACGTCAGACTCGGCAAGTTCTACGGGTATGAAACTATAAACTATATCGAGAATGTAACTTCACACTACGAGGCCATCTGCCAGATCTGCCCTACCTCACTCTGATAGTCCTCGCAGGATCGACCTTAGAGATGAACATGGTCGGGAGCAGCATCAGAAGCGTGATGACCGCAAAGGAGACAGCCTCGGCAATGAGTATGAGAGGTACATTTATTGACACCGGCACAAATGACACGAAATAATTGGCCGGGTCAAGTGTCAGGAAATGGGTCCTGTCCTGCACAAGGCAGAAGATCAGCGCCAAAGCAGTTCCTATCGCCATTCCGCTCAACACAAGTCTTGATGCACGCAGGATGAAGACCTTGGATATAGCCCTGTCGGTCATGCCCAGGGATTTCAGCAGTCCTATGGTGGAGATGTTCTCGAAAAGAAGAATCAGCAGACTTGAAATCATATTGACTCCCGCAACCACCGTCATCAGGATTAGTACAAAGAGCATATTGAAGTCTATAAGATTCAGCCAGTCAAAGAGTTGGGCATATCTTGACACTGACGAACTTGCCACCGCAGGGGAATCGCTGTCCTGAGAATACGCATTGACCAACGCCCCTATATTCTGCGTAGCCGCCTCTATGGCCGCCTCCGACTTGTGATCCTCGTCCAGCATTATCTCTATCGCAGAGACCTGGTCCTCCTGCCACCCGTCAATCCGTTGCAGATCCTCCAACGAGGCATATACAATCAACTTTTCATCGGCCTCCACCAATGGAGTATATACCCCGGCGACATTGAACTGACGCACCCTCACCTTCTCTCCGACGAAATATACGGTCATGCGGTCCCCCACCCTCAGTCCTGATATTTCCGTCAGGCGGGTCGGAACCGATACCGCCAATCTGACGCTGTCCTGCTCCGGACGACGGCTGTCCCCCTGAGGCACACCCTTGAACAGCACGCCATGAATATTGTCCCCCTGCTTGACGATTCCTGCCTTATATACAACAGGGACTATATTCTGAACGCCCTCAACGTTCTCAATCTCAGACAGATAAGAAGGATTGCCAGATATCGGCCTGCTGCCGTCCAGAACATTCAGATTCGGAGGCGTAAGTTGGACATCACCTCCGATTGAGGAAAGTTCGCTGCGGATTTCCTCCCTGAATCCGGAAGATACGGAAACGGCTATCAGCATCACGAGATAACTGACAGCAATGACAGTCATGGCTATGCCGTTGCTGAAGCGCAGACGTCTTGATATGAATCCGGGGGCATTCATCATTTCACATATCCATATTTGACAAGAAGCCCCCGGTATTTCTCCATAAGTTTCTCATTACCGCATTTTCTTGCAGCCACATAACTGTTCCTGAGTGCGACCTCGTCATCCTTGACCTTCTTGAGCACTTTATTATAGTATTTCAGGGCCAGTTTCGGCTTTTCTTCCGCCACCATATAATATGTGGCGATATTGCTGAGAAAGCACATGTTCTCAGGATAGAGTTTGCTCAGACGCTCGGACAGAGCAAAAAACACCTTCATCGATGATCCGCTGCCGACAGAATAGAATGTCCTGCAATACTCCTGCATGGCATCAGGGAAAAAGCCTTCATCCATCTTCTTTCCCTCGATATTCCACGGCTTTGTCCTTGAAGAGTTTACGGATATGAGTTCCGAAAGATAGGCATAGGCCATATCGGGACTATCCTTTTCATAGGAAATCAGGGCATTGGCTTTCAGGAAACGATAATCAAGTTCGTCAGGATACAGGGATATAAGCCTCTCTGCCGAATTCAGGGCCTGTGAAAAGATAGCATCGTCATAATTGATCTCACGGAAATAATAGACCTTATTGCCCGTAGAGTCCTTCAATGAAAGCAAAGGGTCCTGGCCGAGATATTTCTTGTCGGGCTTGACCACGACTATCTCGGACTGCGACTTTGTATAATAATAATCAAACTTGGCCAGCAGCATGTCCCTGTCTGTGGAATCCGCCTTTTCCCATTTTTCGAGAAGGGTCTCCACTCCCACACCCGACCGTCCGACCTGAGCGGTCAGCAGTTCATATCTCTTCTGGAAATTCTGGGTCTGGGCAGAGGCCATGCCTGCAGACAAAAATGCCGTCAGAATACCTGCAAGCAATATTTTCTTATTGATATTCATCATATATCCATTCTTATTCGACGGCTTTGAGGATGCAGACTGTTGCATCTGTTGCCGATATTCTTTACAAATCCAAGCGGATGGCCCTGATGGCATATCAGCAGATATCCCTTCGGAGCATCAGGAAAGCACAAGGCATCCCGGTGCAGATAGGCCAAAGCCGTTCTTTCATCCACTTCCAGACGCGGATATGCCTCATCTTTCAGAAAAGCGCAGAGTGCCATATCAGCATCCGGCACAAGAACCTTGCCCTTGACCACGCCCACGGCACATCCTGCCGCCACCACATGAAGACTCCGGCGCAGGAGGGCCACATCAGATGAAATGACATGAGGCACCGCTGTCAAGGTCTCCCCTTTGAGGGAAAACTCCATAGGGACAGAGAACAGTCCGTCAAGCCCGTCCGGCAACGTCAGTCCTTTGACCGGCTTGCCAGCTGTTGCCTTTTTCGCGACATATTCCTCCGGGGCAGTCTTTTTCAGAGAAGCACAATACTGTCCCTCCCCTTCCACATGACCCGGCACGAGACTGTACCCGCACTCAGTGTGCAGCACTCCCTCCACATCAAGGTCATTGGGAAGAATATCCGCCCCAAGATTTTCCGAAATCCACCTCACATTATCGTCGTTCTCATACCTGTTGAAGGTGCAGGTGGAATAGACAAGGACCCCGTCCCTGCCGAGGGAAGGCCACACATCGGCGATTATCCTCTTCTGACGGGACTGGCAAAGGGATACATTATCCTCCGACCACTGCTGACGGGCCTGCTCGTCCTTTCTGAACATACCCTCGCCCGAACACGGGACATCAGCAAGTATGATGTCGAAATATCCTTCCAATGCGGCAAAGGCTCTCGGATCATCGCAGGTGACCACCACATTCGGATCACCCCACAGGGCCACATTGTCGGCAAGCACACCCACACGAGCCTTCATGACCTCATTTGCCACAAGAAGGAAATTCTCCCCGCAGACCTCCCTCAGGGATGATGCAAGATCCGTGGTCTTGCCTCCCGGGGCCGCGCACAGGTCAAGAACCCTCAGAGGGCGATGGGACGGCATGTCCATCTGCGAGAGGGCCTGCCTGAATATATATCCGACAAACATTGAGGAGGAATCCTGCACATAATATGCGCCTGCATGGAAAAGAGGGTCAAGAGTGAACTTGGGCCTTTCATCAAGGATACGTCCATACTGACTCCACGCCACCTTACGGCCTGACATACGTCCTACCGGTTTCAAGGGGTTGAAGCGCACGGATACGGATGCCGGAGCATCAAATGCAGAAAAAGCGACACGGGCATTTTCACACCCTATCGCCTCTTCAAGATATTTTATGAACGTCTGATTCATATTTTGGAAGGATCAAACCCCTCAGGCATACGGCCTTCCGACATGGCGACAAGACCATCGACCATCTGATCCAGAGCAGTCTGGAGTTTCGACCCCAGCAGCATCTTCATCATGAAATTCAGTTCCGCATCCACACAAATCTGAAACTCAGTCCTGTATGGATCGGAAGACGGATCGAAGGTCATCCTGACCCTGAACGGAAACGGCGCGCCATCATCCTGAAATTCGAGTTTGGAATACGGCACCCTGTCAGCGACCCTCACACCCACATCAAAGCCCTGGACCTTGGCATGTATGCTGTCATAGTCAGCCGTCACGCCTTCCTTCTTGTCCTCGGGAAGGAACTGCATGAAATTCCTCATGTCCGTGAAGGCCATATACAGTTCATGCGGGGGCTTTGAGACAATCCCCTTCTTGCTCTTTACATTTACAGCCATACTACTCCCGTCCCCAAGTCGAAGGTGAGACTCTCCATTCCTTCAGGACCTCGATATCCGACTCCTTGATATAACCGGTCTCATGGGCTACCTCCACGAGCGTATCATAGTTCGACAAGGTGGTAAGTTCCACATTATCATCCTCGAAAGCCTTGCGTGCCTTGTTGAAGTTGTATGAGAATATGGCCACCATGCCCTTCACGTCCGCACCTGCGTTCACAAGGGCGTTCTTTGCCGCAAGCGAACTCATGCCTGTCGAGATGAGGTCCTCAACGATGACAACCTTCGCCCCCTGAGGAAGCAGGCCTTCGATCTGCGAGCCAGTACCATGATCCTTCGGTTTCGGTCTCACATAGCAGAACGGAAGACCAAGGATATGAGCCACAAGGTAACCATGTGCGATGGCTCCCGTAGCCACACCGACGATAACCTCCACATCAGGATATTTCTCCCTGATGATATCCGCCATCCACCTGCACACGTTCTCGCGTATCTGAGGGTAGGAAAGAATCCTTCTGTTATCACAATAAATAGGTGATTTCCAGCCCGAAGCCCATATGAAAGGGTTTTCCGGTCTCAACATTACTGCCTTTATCTCCATCAGAGATCTGGCTACTGCTTTCTCAACTGCTTCCATATATTAAAAGTTTGATAATTTCTGACTATATTTGCCGCGTTTTGCGCGCATGGCGCACGCATCATGCAAAGATAATAAAAATAGGACAATAATGCACAAATATTTGGAAGTTAACGCAGGAGGAGGTCTGGTGACCGATTCCGAAGGAAAATTTCTCCTTATCCGCAGGAGCGGACTCTGGGACCTGCCGAAGGGACATCAGGAGCCCGGGGAGAACATAGAGGACACCGCCCTGAGGGAAGTGGAGGAAGAGACCGGACTGCACGGCCTTGTCCTGGGCAAGTTCATAAGGGTTACCGACCACACTTATTTCCGTAACGGGCAGTGGCATCTCAAACACACCTGGTGGTACGCCATGACCTGTCCCGACTGTCAGCACACCACCCCGCAGACAGAGGAAGGCATTACGGAGGTCAGGTGGGTAGCGAAGTCCGAACTGTCTGATTTTCTGCAACATACCTATCCGACAATCGTGGAAGTGTTCCGTTCCATGGGACTTTCTGAAAAATTTTTACCATCAGTGAAACAAAATCCTGATAATATCGTATAATAGATTGTTGCGTTGATATAATTTTATAACACATATGAAACTTTCACAATTCCAATTCGTACTTCCGGCAGAGAAGATCGCCTCAGAACCGCCAAGATGGCGTGATGAGTGCAAGCTGATGGTACTCGACAGAAAGACCGGAGAGATCGAACACAAACTCTTCAAGAACATTATTGAATATTTCGGAAAAGGTGACACCTTCGTCCTTAATGACACAAAGGTGTTCCCTGCACGTCTGTACGGCAACAAGGAGAAGACAGGAGCCGACATCGAGGTGTTCCTGCTCAGAGAACTCAACCGCGAGCAGAGACTCTGGGACGTGGTGGTCGATCCTGCAAGAAAGATACGTATAGGAAACAAACTCTATTTCGGTGAGGACGAAAGCCTTGTGGCCGAGGTCATCGACAACACCACATCGAGAGGCCGCACCCTGCGTTTCCTCTACGACGGAAGTTATGAGGAATTCAAGAAATCGCTCTTCGCATTGGGACAGACTCCGGTTCCGACCTGGGTAAAGAAGGAGGTTACAGCAGAGGATGCGGAGAATTTCCAGACCATTTTCGCTCAGCACGAGGGCGCAGTTTCCGCTCCGGCAGCCGGTCTGCATTTCAGCCGCGAACTGTTCAACAGAATGATTCTGAAAGACATAAACAAGGCGTTCATCACCCTCCACATGGGTGTCGGACATTTCAGGGAAGTGGATGTGGAGGATCTTTCGAAGCACAAGATGGACTCTGAAAGGCTCATCATCACTCCTGAGGCTGCCGAGGTCATCAACCAGACCAAGAGAAGAGGCAACAAGGTGCTCGCAGTGGGCATCACCACCATCAGAGGTCTTGAAACATACGTGACGACCCATGACGAGGTGAACCCATACGACGGCTGGACCAACAAGTTCATCTTCCCGCCTTACAGATTCGCCATTCCAGATGCAATCGTATCGAATTTCCACCGTCCGGGCTCGACAATGCTCATGTCCGTGGCTGCGTTCGGAGGATATGAGAATGTGATGAAGGCCTACAAACTGGCTCTGGAATACAAGGACGAGAATGGAGAAGGCTACAAGTTCGGTCCGTACGGAGACGCCCTTCTCATCATCTGATTTTAGAAAATCACTACAAACGCAAAAAAGAGAAATTTATTTGCGTAATATTTTTAAAAATCGACTTTTGTCTGCGGATGAAGGCCGATTTTTCCTTTACTTTGGGGCATGGACGATTTTACAGAAAAGGCATGCCTGTGTGCCCTGAACAGGATTTTCGGATATGAGCCGAAGATGGCGACCGGACTCATCTCACATCTGGGCAGCGCCCGGGAAGTATTTAACCTGAGCGGGAAGGATATCGAGCATCTGACCGGAGCATTCTTCAAATATCAGGGGCAGATATGCAGACAGGCAGTGGAAACAGAGATGCGGGAACTGGAAAGTCTGCACCGGCAGGGCATATCCTTCTGCGGATGGAGCGAGGACTGCTATCCTTCCCTGCTCAAGGAGTGCGAAGACCCTCCTGTGGGACTGTATGTAAGGAGCGCGACACCACCGGAAGAACTATGGAAACCACTCGACAGCATTGCAGTCGTGGGGACCCGCGACATTTCCCCATACGGGCGCGAATGGTGCGGCAGGATAGTGTCAGCCCTGTCAAGATGCAGAGAAAAGCCGGTCATTGTCAGCGGACTGGCCCTCGGCACTGACATCACGGCCCATCAGAAGGCTCTGGACTGCGGACTGCCGACGATAGGAGTCATGGCCACGGGACCGGAAAGCATATACCCATGGCGCAATCGCGAAGTTGCGGAACGTATAGTCCGGACCCCGGGATGCGCCCTGGTTACAGACTACCCTCCCGGCACAGCCCCCGTGGCCCTTAACTTCCTCAGGCGCAACAGGATAATAGCCGGTCTGAGCAGGGCGACACTGCTGATAGAATCAAAGATCAGAGGTGGAGGGATGATGACCTGCCGCCTGGCATATTCATACAACAGGGAGGTGTATGCCTTGCCCGGAAGGGTTGACGACATAAGGTCACAGGGCTGCAATGACCTTATAAGGAGGAAGATAGCCGAGCCCATCACCTCTGAAAGAGAACTCATCACGAGTCTTGGGTTCAGGGGTAGCGCAAGGGCCGGCAGACCGGACATGGAAAGTATATTGACATCGGAATATGAGTCCCGGCTGCCTTCCGGCCAGATTTCAATCATCAAGGATATAGTGCGGGCCATAAAAAGCGACAGGGACATAACGGTTGACCTGCTTCCGGAGCGGTTAGGGGTCAGCTTCCAGACGGTCGCCGAACTTGTCGGCATGCTGGAAATAGACGGATTCATAAGCGTGGACCTGCTGAAAAGATGTAGCATAAATTATAAAAATGTCTAAATTTGCGTGATGCAATTCGTAGATACACACTCACACCTTTATGACGAGGCCTTTGCCGCGGACATGGACCTTGCCGTGGAGAGGGCTTCACAGGCAGGAGTAACCCGGATCATTCTTCCCGACATCGACTCCCAGACACGGGAGGAGATGTTCTCCCTTGCGGAAAGACACCCCGGGAGCCTCTATCCATGTCTGGGACTCCATCCAACATCGGTAGATGCCGGATGGCAGACGGAGATGGAAAAGATGGAAGCATATTCAGGGAAAGAGATCCGCGCCATAGGCGAAATCGGCATAGACTGCTACTGGTCAAGGGAATATCTCGACCAGCAGAAAGAGGTCTTCCGCATACAGTTGCAGAAGGCGCACGAACTAAACCTGCCTGTGATCATCCACTCACGCGAATCCACCGAGATCATACTTGACATCCTGAGGAGTTGCCGCTCATTGGACCTGAGGGGCGTTTTCCATGCGTACAGCGGCAGCAGGGAGACCTTCCGCGAAATCCAGAAACTCGGAGACTGGCATGTCGGCATCGGAGGTGTCCTCACCTTCAAGAAGGCATCCATCGCAGAAACGGTCAAGGACATCCCCTTGGAGAGGATCCTGCTTGAAACCGACTCTCCGTATCTGACGCCAGTACCTTTCAGAGGACAGCGGAACGAAAGCGCATACATACCGCATATCGCATCCAGACTTGCCGGAATAAAGGGCATTGACATCAGCGAGATTGCCGCACAGACGACCGAAAACGCCAAACAACTTTTCAACATATGAGCCCGAAATCTTCAATACTCCTGATATACACAGGAGGAACCATCGGAATGAAGGAAGACCCGACAATCCAGGCCCTGCGTCCTTTCGATTTCAGCCAGATACTTGCTGAGGTTCCCGAATTGCGCAAGTTTGCCTACAAGATAGACGCCGTTACCTTCGACCCCCTGATAGACTCTTCCGACATAGAGCCACAGAGTTGGGTGACGCTTGTGGAACTTATAGAGCAGAGGTATGACAGTTACGACGGTTTCGTCATCCTGCACGGAACTGACACCATGGCATATTCGGCATCTGCACTAAGTTTCATGATAGAAGGGCTTACAAAACCTGTCATATTGACAGGCAGTCAGTTACCTATCGGCATGCCGCGCACCGACGGAAAGGAAAACCTCATCTCCGCGGTAGAGATCGCCGCAGCAAAGGACGAAGAAGGCCATGCCCTCGTGCCTGAGGTGTGCATATATTTCGACAACATCCTCATGCGCGGAAACAGGACCACAAAGGTCAACTCCGACCACTTCCGGGCCTTCCGCTCCGAGAATCTCCCACCTCTTGCAGAGGCCGGCATCAGCATAAGATACAACACAGGCATAATCCTGAAACCCGAGGACTGGACTTCCACCCCGATATTCCATAAGTCACTGAATACCAACGTATCAGTCCTCAAGATTCATCCCGGGATAACTCCGCAGGTTGTCAGGGGCATTCTATGCGCTCCCGAAAGCAAGGCTGTCATCCTGGAGACCTACGGGGCCGGAAACGCACCGTCCAAAGAGTGGTTCCTCGACATGATCAAGGAGGCCGTCGCGATGGGAAAGATACTGCTGAACGTCACCCAATGCAGGGCGGGAAGCGTCAACATGGACATCTATGCAACAGGAAAGTGCCTTAAGGAAGCAGGGATTGTCAGCGGGTATGACAGCACCACGGAGAGCGCCCTTGCCAAACTCTTCTTCCTTATGGGGACAGATTATGACAATACACAAAGGGCGGCGCTCCTTGAAACAGACCTCAGAGGAGAAATAACCAAATAAATTATTGCCGTTTGAAATTTATTTACTAAATTGCACCGATTTTACGAATACACATACAAAATCAATAACTTTATTAATCAAAACACACAAAAACAATTATGAAAAAAATTTTCATGTTTTTGGCAGTAATGGGCGTTATGGCCTTTTCTGCACAGAATGCAGCAGCTCAGGACGAGCAGGCTGCCGAGCCAGCAGCAACAGAGGTAGCAGCACCTGCTGCTGAGGAGGTTCTTCCTGAGGAAGTTCCTATGCACCAGGCTCTTAAGACTAAGTTCATCGAAGGTGGTGCAGGCTTCATGGCACTCGTTATCGCTTGTCTTATCCTCGGTCTTGCTCTCTGTATCGAGCGTATCCTTTATCTTGCTCTCTCAAAGACCAACACAAAGAACCTCCTTGCAAAAGTTGAGGCTGCCCTTGAAGAGGAAGGTATTGAGGCTGCAGCACAGATCTGCTTCAACGAGCGTGGTCCTGTTGCATCAATCTTCTATCAGGCACTTGACCGTCTTATCAAGGGTCAGAACCTCGAGGAGGCTGAGAAGGCTCTCGTTTCTTACGGTGGAGTAGAGTCAAGCAGAATGGAGCAGAACCTCTCATGGATTTCTCTCTTCATCGCTATCGCACCATCACTCGGATTCTTGGGTACAGTTATCGGTATGATCCAGGCATTTGACGCCATCATGGTTGCAGGTGACATGTCTCCGGCAGTCGTTGCAGGTGGTATGAAGGTCGCTTTGATCACTACTGTGGGTGGTTTGATCGTTGCCGTTATCCTTCAGATTTTCTACAACTATATCCTTTCACAGGTTGAGTCCCTCACTATCGAGATGGAGGATGCTTCAATCTCTCTCATGGATATCCTGGTGAAGTACCAGAAATAAGTATAAGGAAAACTAACATTTGACATTTCCATACAATGAAATACGACAAAATAATCAAATGGGTTCTTGTAGGACTTTTCGTCATCGGAGCCATCCTCAGTTTCCTCGGTTTCGCCATCGGATTCGAGAAGAGCGGTGACCTCCCTGTTGACATAATGCTCTACTGTGCCTATGCTTATGCTTTGATCGCCATCGCCGCAGTTATTCTCGGCGTGGTTGTGATCGGCGGCATGAACAATCCGAAGTCCCTCGTCAAACTGGGCATCGGTATTGCTGCCATCGCTGTGATCATTCTGATTGCTTGGGCGCTCGCACCGGGAACCCCTGCTGTCGGCTACCTTGGAGATCCTGTATCTGACGGCACCCTCAAATTAACTGACACCATACTCAATCTTACATATCTCCTCTTCGGAGGTTCACTTGTGGCTCTTGTAGCCGGTTGGATTATCGGTGCAACCCGTAAATAATTAACGACATGGCAAAGAAAACACCAGAAATCAATTCAAGTTCAACGGCGGACATGGCGTTCCTCTTGCTCTGTTTCTTCATGATGACTACCACCATGGATCAGGACAAGGGTCTTCAGCGTCGTCTTCCTCCTATGCCTGATCCGAATCAGAAGGTGGAGGACCAGAAGGTTAATCGCCGCAACATCATCGTTGTGAAGATTAACTCTGCCGACAGACTTCTTGCTGGTACTGAGCCTATGGATGTAGTCTTCCTCAAAGATAAGATCAAAGAGTTCCTCTCAAATCCTAACAACGATCCGAACCTTCCAGAAAAGGAGGAGATCGAAATCGAAGGATTCGGCCCATGCATGGTTTCCAAGGGAGTCATCTCGCTTCAGAATGACCGTGGTACCAGTTACAAGGCATACATCGCCGTACAGAACGAACTCGTGAAGGCTGTCAACGAACTCCGCGACGAGTTCGCCATGGCAAACTTCGGCAAGGTCTATATCAAATGTAACGAGGACGAACAGGTTATTGTAAGAAAGGCTGTTCCTCAGAACATTTCCGAGGCAGAGCCTAAGGATGTCTCAAAGAAATAATAGGAGAAAAGCAATATGTCAAAATTCAAACAGAAAGAGAAAAGGACAGTGCCACAGCCACCTTCAGGCTCACTTTCCGATATCGTGTTTATGCTGCTCTTCTTCTTCATGGTGACAACCACCATGCGTGAGACAGAAAGCAAGGTTATGGTAACACTTCCAGAGGCGTCAGAGGTAGCAAAACTTGAAAGAAAGGACTTGACTTCATACATAAACATCGGTACACCTATCAAGCCTCTCCAGGGCCAGTACGGTACTGATTCACGTATCCAGCTCAACGACACCTTCAAGACTACGGCTGAGATCCGCGACTTCATTGCAGCAGAGCGTGACGCGATGTCAGAGGCAGACCGTTCGTTCATGACCGTTGCCATAAAGGCTGACGAGAACACCCGTATGGGTATCGTGACCGACGTGAAGCAGGAACTCCGCAAGTGCTCGGCATTGAAGATCATGTACACAGCAAGAAAGGGAGAGTAATCCCTCCTATCAATATTTTTAAAAAGCAGTCCGACGGGCTGCTTTTTTTTGCATAACGTCATCGCGAGAAGTGATAGCGACGTGGCGATCTCTACCGGGACATATTTCACAATTTATATAAATTAGTTATATTTGCAGGTTAGGAATATAAACAGAAACATATAATGGAAACAGTTATCAGAACCAAGGTAAAAGACCTGCTCACAAGCGAGCCGGGCAAGGAGGTTCTTGCCAAAGGATGGGTAAGGACAAAGAGAGGAAACAAGAACGTGGCGTTCATAGCCCTCAACGATGGTTCTACTATAAATAATATACAGATTGTTGTCGATAAGACTCCGGAGAATGAGGCTGTACTTGCAAAAGTAACGACAGGAGCGTGCATTGCCGTATGGGGCAAACTCGTAGAGTCCATGGGCGGCGGCCAGGCGACAGAGATCCAGGCGAGCGAGATAGAGGTTTACGGAGAGTGCGACCCTATGCGCTTCCCTCTTCAGAAGAAGGACACCTCATTTGAGTTCCTCAGGACTGTGGCTCACCTGCGCCCTCGTACAAATACTTTCGGAGCGATTTACCGTATCCGCAGCAAAATGGCATATGCAATCCATACATTCTTCAACGAAAGGGGATTTGTATATGTACACACTCCGCTGATCACAGCATCAGACTGTGAAGGAGCAGGCCAGATGTTCCGTGTCACAACTCTTGACATGGAGAACCTCCCACGCGACAAGAAGGGACGCGTCGATTACAGCAAGGACTTCTTCGGCAAGGAGACCAGCCTTACGGTGAGCGGACAGCTTGAAGGCGAACTCGGAGCCATGGCTCTCGGAAACATATACACCTTCGGTCCGACCTTCCGCGCTGAAAACTCCAACACCCCGCGCCACCTTGCAGAGTTCTGGATGATCGAGCCGGAGATGGCATTCTATGACATCACAGACAACATGGATCTTGCTGAGGAGTTCATCAAGTATCTTGTAAAATATGCACTTGACAACTGCTACGACGACATCAAGTTCCTCAATGACAGATATGACAACGAACTTATAGAGCGCCTCGAAGGCGTGGCTGACACTGAGTTCGTACGCCTTTCATATACAGAAGGAGTAAAGATCCTTGAGGCAGCAGGAGTAGAATGGGAGTATCCTGTAAGTTGGGGAACAGACCTTCAGAGCGAGCATGAGAGATACCTTGTAGAGAATCATTTCAAGAAGCCTGTAATCCTGACAGACTACCCTAAGGACATCAAGGCGTTCTACATGAAGCAGAATGAGGACGGAAAGACTGTGCGTGCAATGGATGTGCTCTTCCCTAAGATCGGAGAAATTATCGGAGGCTCTGAGCGTGAGGCTTCACTTTCAAAACTGGAAGCGCGCATCGACGAACTCGGAATGAGCAGGAAGGGTCTTGAGTGGTATCTTGACACACGCCGTTACGGATCCGCTCCACACAGCGGCTTCGGCCTCGGCTTTGAGAGACTTCTTCTCTTCGTGACCGGAATGAGCAATATCCGTGATGTGATACCATTCCCTCGTACACCGAAGAACGCAGAGTATTAGAATCAGGACCGGCCTTTCGCTCCCTATCGCTTCGCGACCCTATCCGGGCAAATGCTCGCTTAAAGGCCGGTCCCGATTCTAATGCTCCCTGAACGCTAAAATTTACAACATCATGATGATAATTGGAATAGCCGGGGGTTCCGGTTCGGGCAAGACGACAGTTGTGAAGGCCATCACCGGGCAACTGAAAGACAAGGTGGTGGTCATCCCTCAGGATGCCTACTACAAGGACCTGAGTCATTGCACAGACCAGGAAAAGAGGGATCATAATTTCGATCATCCCGACTCCATCGATTTCGAACTTCTCTGCCGGCATATCAAGGAACTGAAAGAAGGAAGGAGTGTCGAGCAGCCGGTATATTCCTATATTACATGTTCCCGTTCAAAGGACGAGACAGTGACTGTCAGACCGGCAGAGGTGATCATCGTAGAAGGCATCCTTGTGTTCACATGCCCGGAGTTGCGAGAGCAGATGGACATCAAACTCTTTGTGGATGCGGACGATGACGACAGGGTGATGAGAGTCATATCCAGAGACATTGCAGAAAGAGGCAAGACGGCAGAATGGGTCATCGAAAGATACACCAAGACGGTCAAGCCGATGTACCTCCAGTTCATCGAGCCGAGCAAGAGATATGCGGACATAATCATTCCTCAGGGCGGTCACAACAAGGTAGCCATCGACGTGATTTCAGCAACAATTGAAAAAGTTCTTCAAAAATAAGGAGGACCGTGCAGGCCTGTATGTCACCATCATATTCCATCTGGTGGTGATTATTGCCATGCTTGCATACCAGATTGACTCCACCCTGCGCAGGGAGGAGAGTTTCGTGCTGGACTTCTCGAAGCAGGAGGAAATCGAGCAGCGCGCAAGAGAGGAGGCATTCAGAGAGGAGGTCAGCCGACGTCTTGACGAACTCATCGCAGCCTCACGCAATTCATCTGAGCCCATCCGAAACATTGCTGTCGATGCCGGAGCGAAACTCAAGGATGACAGGAACACCGATGCAGACCAGTTGTACAAGGACGCAGAAAGGCTTGCCAATGAACTGAGGGCAGGTCAGGAGTTGGAAGATGCACGCGAGGAGACTGTGGAACTGCCGTCCGAGCAGAAGAAAAAGAAGGAGGATGACAAGAAAAAGGAATACAGCGGCCCTTCCGTAGTGTCATATACCCTTGACGGCCGCAAGGCAAGCCACCTGAAAATACCTGCATACAGGTGTTACGGCAGCGGTGATGTCACAGTAATAATAACTGTGAACAATTCAGGACAGGTTACAGCAGCGAAAGTTCTTGACGCCGTTTCTTCAAGCGACAACTGCCTGAGAGAGTTTGCCATCCGCGCCGCCCGTCTTTCACGTTTCTCCGCATCCCCTACCGCTCCCCACAACCAGACCGGCGAGATTCTTTACAGATTTATAGCACAGTAAAAAAGCGACTTGGTTTTATCTTCCAAGTCGCTTTTCCATCAATGCTTCAGCGCAGCCTGAATGGTGTCGTCGATCGGGAGGTAGAAGCGGTAGAAGGCCTCTTCGCCGACCTTTGAGTAGCGTCCGACGAGGCCATAGACATTAGGCATGAAATATTCGCGGGTCTGCTCCCACTCCCCGGCCTTAGGGACAAAACCATCTACACGGGAAGCGTAATCAAGGAACTGCTTTTCGAGACCGAGGCCGTCAAGATAAGTCCTGAGGGTCTCAAAATCGGAAATCTGTGCAAGAGAGTCCTTATATTTATCGAACATCGCAGATGCAAAGCGCATCGCTGTGGCCTTTCTGGTGCAGTTTATATGGAACTTGGTTGCCTTAGTGGTGTCCATCGGCACGAATACGTCAGGAATGATTCCTCCTCCGCCATAGACCTTGCGGCCCTTGATGGTATAATATACAGCAGAGGTATCCACCTTTATGCTGTCAGCCGAGGTCATTTCGCCATGACTGTACCTTTCATATATATCATAAGCATAGTCCTTGTCGTACGGCTTCTGGATGCAGCGGCCTGACGGAGTGTAGAAGCGTGCCACCGTAAGTCTGATACCTGAGCCGTCCGTAAAGTTTATAGGCTCCTGCACCAGTCCCTTTCCGAAGGAGCGGCGTCCGAGGATAAGTCCTCTGTCATTGTCCTGAATGGCTCCTGCAAATATCTCGCTTGACGAGGCCGAACCCTCATCGATAAGGACATTCAGACCGATATCCTTCAACTTTCCCCTGCCATTGGCATAGAGGTCTTCCCGGTTGCGATGAAGACCTTCCATATAGACCACCAGATCCCCATCTCTGAGGAACTCATTGGTCAGCAGATAGGCCTGGTCCAGATAGCCCCCGGTGTTGCTGCGCAGGTCAAATATCAGTTCCTTCATACCCTGCTCCATGAGTTTCGATGTGGCCTGGGCGAACTCCTGATATGTGGTCCTTGTAAACTTGGAGAGTTTGATATATCCTGTCCTGTCGTCTATCATGAATGCCGCATCGACACAGTGAACAGGTATCTTGTCGCGGGTGATGTCAAACGGAATACGGGTGCCCTGACGGCTTACAGTGATCTTGACCTTTGTGCCTTTCGGGCCCTTCATCAGACGGATCATCGTATCCTGAGGGGTCTTGTTGCCTGCTATTGTCCTCTCACCCACCATGATGATTCTGTCGCCCTGCATCAGACCTGCCTTCTCGGAAGGTCCGCCCGGAATGGTGTTGAGGACGATGGCTGTATCTTCCGGCACATTGAAGGTGATGCCTATGCCTTCGAAATTTCCCGAAAGTTCGGTATCCGCCTCCGAGAGTTCCACTGGTGGCAGATATACAGAGTGCGGGTCAAGTTTCTCCAAGGCCGCGACAACGGCTGCATCGGTCATTCCGGCCATATCTATGGTATCGACATAGTTCTTCTGAACCTCATGCAGGATGAGATTGAGTTTGCGCCAGCGGTTGTAGTCGCCGTCAAACTTGCGGGTCTGCCATATCCTGGAGAATGAGAGCGTAAGAACAACTCCCAGGACTATGCCCAGGAGCGCTGTCAATATGTTTTTATTATTCTTCATAATTGTTTACAGATGTCTCGACACTGCTTGATATGACAGGCGCTACTGCACCTGTTCAACTTCGATGCCGGCACGGAGCAGGAGGTCTATGCCGTCTGTGATACGGTAGGCATCACGATAGACCACCCTCTTTATACCTGCCTGAATAATAAGTTTAGCACATTCCACACACGGAGAGGCTGTTACATAAAGCGTTGCATCATTGCTGCTGTTGCCGGACTTGGCCACCTTGGTGATGGCGTTGGCCTCGGCATGGAGGACATACGGCTTGGTCACTCCGTTCTCATCTTCGCAGATGTTCTCAAACCCGGACGGGGTGCCGTTGTAGCCGTCGGATATGATCATACGGTCCTTGACGATGAGGGCACCCACCTGACGGCGTTTGCAGTAGGAGTTGCGGGCCCATACGCCTGCCATTTCAATATAACTCTGGTCGAATTTTTCCATATTACAGATCCTTCACTTTGTTCAGGATGACATGTCGGGGTTCAGGATGACAGTTTGCTATCTTTGATAGAGATAGCGTTTGATGCTCTTCTTTGGTGTGCGCTCGAAATCTTCCATCATGACCTTGATCCTCTTGAGTTTGGCATAGTTCGGAAGGTCCTTGTTGATTTCAGGAAGAAGTCCCTCGATGTGCTTTACAAATGCTTCCTGATCCATTCCTTCACGGGCACCGGAAGGGAAATCAGGGAATATAAGGGCTGTCAGACCTCCGTTATCCTCAACCACGAGTGAATCAACCACATACGGATGACTGTTGATGGCTGTCTCCACCTCTTCCGGATATATGTTCTGGCCGCTCGGTCCGAGAATCATGCACTTCGTACGTCCCTTGATGAACAGGCTGCCCTCAGCATCGAGAACACCCATGTCGCCGGTGCAGAACCAGCCGTCCTCAGTAAAGACAGCATTAGTAGCCTCCTCGTTCTTGTAATATCCCAAGAACACATTGTCGCCCTTGATCTGGATCTCGCCCGGAATCTCCTGCGGGTTTGCAGAAGCAATCCTTATCTGCATGTTCACAACCGCCTTTCCGCATGAATTTAGTTTCTCCGCCTGCCAGTCATCGTATGCAATGATAGGCGCACACTCGGTCATGCCATAACCCACCGTGAACGGGAAATTCATCTTCTTGAAGAAGGCCTCCACCTCCTTGTTGAACGCCGCACCACCTATGATGACCTCATAGAACTCTCCTCCGAAGGCATTGATGAGTTCTGTCCTTATCTTGTTGAGCAGGACCTGATTGAGGATAGGAAGTTTCATGAGGACCTTGATACCTTCCTTTTCGAGGATAGGCTTCACCTTGGTCTTATATATCTTCTCGATGACCAGCGGAACTGCGATGATCACATACGGCTTCACCTCGGCAAGAGCCTGCATGATGATCTTAGGACTCGGCACTCGTGAGAGGAAATGCACATGAGCACCTACGCAGAGTTCATACAGGAGTTCGAACATCAGGCCGTACATATGTGCTGACGGCAACATGGATACGACGCTCCTGGTGTTGTCCAGACCCGGAAGAACCTCCTTGGCAAACTCGATATTCGAGCGTACTGCGCGATATGGTATCATCACACCCTTCGAAAAACCGGAAGTACCTGAGGTGTAGTTGATTATGGCAAGTTCATCAGCACTGTCCTCATAATAATTGAGGTCATCCTTGGTGAACACATTCGGATATTTTCTTCCGAAAAGTTCATTGAGATGCTCGCGTGCAGAGGTGATCCTTTCGTCCGAGGCATAGAGAAGTTTGAAGGTGTTGACCTGGATGATTGCATGAAGATCCGGCATTTCAGTCTCTGTCAGACCCTCCCAGATGACATCATCCACAAAAAGTATCTTTGCCTCAGAATGGTTCACAAGGTGATGGATGTTACTTGACTTGAACTCATGCAGGAGCGGAACAGGTACCGCACCGTAAGTCATTGCAGAGAGGAAGGCCACAGCCCAGTTCGCCTGGTTCCTCGAACATATCGCCACCTTGTCACCCTTCTGCAGACCACATTCCTCGAACATGATATGCATTTTTTCGATTCTGCGGGCAACATCCCTATAATGCAACGTCACACCCTGATAATTGGATATTGCAGGGCGGTCCCAATTCTTCTTGAAAGAGTTTTCAAAAATTTTGTTGACTGATGTAAATTCCATTATTAAACGGTTAAGATTTTATACTTATTTAAGAGTCACCTGACGTGTCTTTCCATCATAGCAGGTCACCTCAACATTCATATCTTCTGTTATTATTATTTCACTGTCCGGCATGATCATCATGTCATCCTTGAAGTCTGTCAGCGGTCTGCCGCCATTGGCAGGATATATGAGGGTCTGAATCGAAGTCCTCACCACCCAATATCTATCCTGCCCGACTTCAAGAAGCGACGGCATCGCCTTGATTGTCTGACCTTTGACGGAAATCGTCTTCCATGAGGCAATTTTCTTTCCACGAAGGTCGTACATCTGCACCGTATTGTCCTTATGCAGCACCATGAGGGAATAATTCCTGTCCGAGGAGAAATCATACACCTGCGGACCTATAAGGATTTCATTCCTGAGATCCACCGGATAGCCATTGACATAACGGCCAAGCACATCAATTATATACAACTGACTGCCTGCGCCGAAGAGAATCTGGAGTTTTCCGTTCTTGTAACAATCGACATTGCCCGCCGTGCCACATATCGGCTTGTCAAAAGGCACTCCCCAGAGGTCCTTGCCGTTCTCGTCGCGAAGACAAAGGGACATATGCTTGTTCTGATAGAAGGAATTGACCTTTCCGGTCCTGGAATTGATGACCTTGAAAGGGCCCTTCGGCACATTCACCAGAGAGTCTCCCCTGTCACTTACAGGAGCCTTCAGACGGCTGAGTTCAAGGCCTTCGATTGCTGCGGACACCTCCATGCGGTCATCGGTCCTTGACAGATAAAGCACGGCCGGAGTATATTGGGCCTGACCCACATAGTCACGAAGGCCGTCAAGAAAGCCCTGATTCACATAGTAATTGATGCGTTCCTTTTCGGCAGTGAACGAGAAATATGCCACGGCAAGGGCAGGTCCGGCAGAAAGAATATCCTTTCTGCCTGCATGTGACGCATATTCCGCCAGAGTGTAATGCAGGGCGTCCTTGGTTACATATTCATCAATTGCCCGGCGGCTTCCGACAATGAGCCACCCATCCATATATGTAAAGCATGATTCGTCATCCAAAGCGAAGAAATCGCCATAGACCGAGGCCAGGAAACCGGAATATTTCCATTCATGGACAACAGGAACATACCCACGCAATGTCTTTATGGAAGCATCACGGAAAATCAGTTCAGGCTTGCGGCTGTCTATGTGCATCAGAATCACCTTTTCCTTCTTTCCGCCTATATACATGACTGCTGCCGCAAGTTCTTTCAGCCCCAACTGCTGGAAGAAATCCTCAGGGGAAAGCGAGTATCTGCCTTCGAGTTTCGTCTGTTTGAGACGCATCGATTCAAGTTTTCCGCGAGAGTCCGCGAACGTGCTGTATCCCTTCCGGTATTCTGCATGGTCGGACATCGGAAGAGAGAGGGCAAAAAGAGTATATGACGGAAGATAGTCGGCAACAGAGCAAATACCAGGGGTACAGGTTTGAAGTGCGGTTGCAAATTCGTCCGGTTCGCCATCATATATCAGAGAGCCTTCGAAGCCTAATGGCATTGAATCATCAATATCAAGGGCACACCAGTCGGCCACCTTCGAAATGAAGGCAGAGCGGGAGAGCACCTTGGAAGTAAAGCCGGAAGAAAGCAGTCTGCGGGCATGTGCAGCCGAAAGAAAGAGTGAGTTTTTGCCTTCGGCAGACTCAAAAGCGCGCATGAAGGACGCTACATCCTTTATGGAAACCCCTTCTTGAAGATGACGGACGGCTGACTTAAGCAGGTTTGCCGAGCGGGAAGAAATCAGCATATCATCCTCAACCTCACAGACATAGCCTTCCGAGACAAGATATCCGGTGATGGCGTCAATCTGCTCCTTGTCCGCCCTCCTCACATCAAATGCATACAGAGTCTGGAGTTTCCCGGAATGATGCATGGATATGCTCATGTCATGACGTTTCAGCCCGTCAAAGATATCGTCGTCAAACGGACAGATGCATCCTACCTTGCCATAGGCGACCAATGAAGCATCTGACGGCACCACTTTCAGCACAGAGGGCAGACCGGCAGAACGGTCCGAGGCGGAACCATCACCAGTCCCGGCATATAGAAAACAAATGGCAATCCCTATGGCAGCAAAGGCCGCCACAAGGATTGCAATCAGGGTTATGAGCGCCTTTCTGCTCATTATTTCACTGCGATCGCCTCAATCTCAACCTTCACTCCAAGAGGAAGGGCTGCTGCCTGATAGCAGGCACGTGCAGGCTTGTCACCTGTAAAATACTCAGCATAAACCTCATTGACAGCCTTGAAATCAGCGATGTCAGCAAGAAGGACGGTTGTCTTCACCACATTGTCGTATGTCATGCCCGCCTCTTTGAGAATGGCGCCGATGTTCTTCAACGACTGGTGAGCCGCAGCGACAATATCCTCCTGGACCTTTCCGTCAGCCGGATTTACCGGAATCTGACCCGAAATATAAAGTGTTCCGTTCACTTCAATGGCCTGTGAATATGGGCCCACCGCCTTGGGTGCATCAGGGGTTGCTATTACTCGTTTCATATTATCAAAATTTAAAGGTCAAAACCATGCAAATTTAGCAAATTCCGGTCAAATACCAAGAGATGGTGACAATATTAGCATTGTACGGTACAGGTTGCGGTCATTTACAAAATGTATATCTTTGCACTCTGACATAAAATAACCGCTACAATGACCGATTACATTCATGTTGAAAACCCTTCCTACGAAACACTTTTCCAACTAATCAAGGATAAGGGTTATACAATCCAGATTCCGCCATACCAACGTCCATATGTCTGGAGCAACAAGAAAATCGGACAACTTCTGGATGACTGGAGAGAATTTCTGGAATCCCGCTCCGTCCCTGGTTGCTGGTACTACATGGGCACTCTCATTATACATAAAAATGAGTCAAACAAAGTCATGAACATAGTTGACGGTCAGCAGCGTCTCACCTCCATCCTGCTTATTGACTACATATTAAATGGTGACGACTCTGCTTTGATAAAATACAGTCAGCAGTTAAACTTTTCATTCAGCCATCATTTGTCCAGGCAAAACATCCACAGCAACCTCGAATACGCAAAGTCTCAATTGGGTGGTAAACCCTCGTCTGTCAACATATCCGACATTTTCAACCATCTGAAATTTTGCGTCATTATGACAGAAAGCGAGGATGACGCATTCACCTTCTTTGATTCCCAAAACAATCGGGGCATACAGCCGGCTGCCGTAGATGTAATGAAGGCCGTGCATCTGAGGGCAATACAGAACGACAATGCCCTCAGGATCGACTGCGCGAGAAGGTGGCAAGACATTCAGACGAACAGGAGTAATCTCTTCCGTAATTCCCCGGAAGATTATCTGGACAATCTTGTTGACATGGCATTATGGAGAATCCGCAGATGGAAAGGCAAGGACTTTGAGAACAGGTCCGACTATAATTCCGCCATGGAGGAATTTGCTGACAATCCGTTAAAGAATCACGGCAACACCATCTGCTACTATCCTGCTGGAAGTCATAGAAAATTCACACACTCGCACTCCCTTTCAAACAAGCAGGAGATACCGGAAGACGACAGCAGCGAGGATAAAAGTCATCTGTTCAGCATAAGACAGCCCCTATATAAAGGAGTTAGTGTCTTCGCTTTCTTTGACACTTACCACACGATAGCACAGAACCTGTTTGAGAAGGAAACATCAGACAGGACCGTGCGCAAAGTCAGGGAACTTTACCAAAAACTATATATTGATTCCCGGTCCAGCAAATATATTACCGACTTTTTCATCATAATGGTGATGGCTTACTACGATAAGTTCGGCAGTCGGGAACTTTATCGCTTCGCATTATATACTGACTATATAATCGGAACAATCCGTCTGAACACTTATTACTTAAAGGAGGTGGCTATGAGGAATTTCACGCGCGAGAACAATATCCTGGATCTGATCCAGATCAGTTACGAGCCACAGGAAGTGTTCGCCTACATATCTTCCCTCACTCTGAAAGATGAGCACAAAAAGCCTGAGAACGGGCCAATAAACTGCTATATAGAAGCATGCAAAAAATACTTCGGAAAAAATTATGACGGAGACCTTAGAGACGTTAAACTTAAATGGGCAGAAAGTGCTTATGAACAATTCTGAATACAGGTCAGCATACATTATATTGACGGACATTGTAAAAGAGGACAAATATTTTAACGTCCCTATATATCAGAGACTTTACGTCTGGAAACAGGCTCAAGTCAACACGCTGCTGGAAGACATATACAATGCGTTTGAGACCAAGGAACAAAAATACTTCCTTGGAGGAATCATGACGGCTCCGAACAGAGAAGCAGACAGAACATTTGACCTGATAGACGGGCAGCAGAGATTCACAACCTTATGGCTCACTTGCAATACACTACGGTGTCTCCTGGCAGATAACGCTCCAGACATCCTGACAGATTTTTGCAAGAAATCCGGCAGGGAAAGAATTTGTTTTTCAATCAGACCAAAAGTATCAGAGTTCATCAGCACTCTTGGTCTTGATTCAACTTTACATGACGACATTCCGGATCTGAGAAATTTGATTGACGCGGCAGGACATATCCGGTCATTTTTAGAACTTGACGACAGAAAGAACAGTCTTCGGGATTTCGCAGAATATCTTTTGACAAATGTAGTCCTGATCGAGACTCGGATACCCGACGATGCAGACCTGAATAAAATATTCGAGTTGATTAACGGCAGAGGACAACAACTGTCGCAGACAGATATATTGAAGTCACGGATCTTAAAGACGGTAAGACGAGATATTGATGACAACGAAGACATGCTCATAAGATATGGACAACTCTGGGACAGTTGCTCAGACATGTCCGGCTATATTGAATCCAACATATACCACCAGGACCCCAGACTGACATGGAAAGACCTGCTGAAAGCCAAAAACGGCGGAGGGGAAAGTGATTTGGACTTTGATGACAGATTTCTGGAGCAATTTATAAATGAGAGAGTTCATAACGAAGTCAACGACATAACTCGTTCCGAAGACCTGTTAGAAATCATAAAGAATTACAGACCGGAGTGTGCAGAAAATAACCGCCCTGACAAATATGGTGAAACCGTCAGGAGCATAGCATCATTCCCTATGCTTCTGCTCTATACATTGCGCATCTTCCTGGTAAGCGACAAAATCAACATATATGGCTGTGGCGACAGATGCGACATCAATATTTTCAACGAGAAGAAACTTCTGCATATATTCTCTCCGTTTATAAACTGGCTGGAAAACAATCAAAACAAGAAAGCCTCAGTGAAATTCTTACACCTATTGTGGAAAGTCAGATATGCCTTTGACAGACATGTAGTCAAATTTGTTTCTACAGAGCACTCTCGTGAACCCGTCCTGGCTATAAAGAAACTCAGAATCTACGAAAACTCAGGGCAAGGCACCCTATCTGTCACAAGAGACCTCTCGGAAAATATAAACGACATGTCTCAATTGCAGAGCATGCTCTATTTTTCTCAGCCTCGTATTTATGAGCACTGGATCTGTCCTTTCATATACAAGGCTCTTACCGAAGATGACCCGGGCACCTTGCTCAAATACCTTCAGGAATTGGATAACAACCTTCTTTGCCAAAGGCATGAAGACGATATGATCATCAGAACATACACTGTGATGTCAGAAGGTTTGAAGCCAGGTAATGCAGAAGATTATTATAACTGTTTCCACGAAAGGATATGCGAATCCAAAGGCTGCGGCTTCGCACACTACCTTTTCTATAAGATGGAGTATATACTCTGGAAAACCCGGGAGGACGACAGAAATCAAAGATGGAAAGAATATCGGATCAACTCAAAAAACTCGATAGAACACATCTCCCCGCAAACGCCAAAGTTTGATGAGGAGAAAATTTCAAATTGCGACGATTTCGGCAACCTCGCCCTGATATCAAGCCAAGACAATTCCAGTTACAACAATAAGTCCTACAAAGAAAAACGGGCTTCTTATCTTGACAAGAGGAGTCATGGCTTCATAGATTCTTTGAAATCAGACATGATTTATCAATACAACGATTGTTGGGGAGAAGAGCGATGTCAGGAGCACTTCACAAAAATGAAGGAAGCCGCCAAGGAATACTTCAAGAAAACCACAGAAGAATATGCAGACATTCAGTCGCCAGACAATCAACAAATTCCGGTCAAATACCAAGAGATGGTGACAATATAAAAAAATGAGTTGCGCCACTCGCGTGGGGCACCTCATACTAACCACATAATTAATAACACTAAAACTAATAACCGGGTGCAAAGGTACGGAGATTTTTCACTCCGGCAATACTTCGGCTGTTAAATAAATGTTACATCCGACAAACGGGCGTCTCACCTCCGCATTTTGAGGCATTTTACCACAGAAAGCAGCATTACACCACATAAAGTTGGCGTTTCGGGGGGAAGTGGTCTACTTTGCGGCATGTTTAAACCAATTAATATCTGAACCAAATGAAGAAAATTTTGTTTTGCATAGTTTTCATGCTCGGCTCTTTTGCTGCAGGATTTGCGCAGGACGTGATCGGACGCTGGAAACTTGAAGACGGGACTGCTATCGTTGAAGTCTACCAGCAGGGAAATGTGTTCAACGGAAAAATCGTATGGCTTGAGAAGCCGATAGAAGCGGACGGCACTCCGGCTGTTGACGACAAGAACCCTGACGAAAAACTCCGTAGCCGTAAGTTGATCGGTCTGAATATGCTCAGTGGCCTGAAAAAGGACGGCGACGAATATAGCGGAGGAAAAATCTACGATCCGGGCAACGGCAAGACCTACAACTGCTCTATGAAAGTGGAGGGAGACATTCTTAAAGTGCGTGGTTCACTGGACCGCATGGGACTCCTCGGCAGAACAATGGACTGGTTCCGCGTGAAATAGGGATACATCTGCATATATTGAAGCCTTGATGCATGACGAAATGAAGCATCAAGGCTTTATTACAATCTATAATCTCATCCGGGTTTCGGGGGTTGTTTTCCGGATGAAAACGTAATATTGTGGAGGGCGTCAGCAAGGTGTGGCGTCGAGATGCACAGCGGATGTCTCCATTTGACCCTGTTCAGGTATGACGGCTCGGCATGACGATGAGAGGCATAGTGCAAATCTACCGGAACTGCTGCCGAGTTATTAATTCGGGATACCACTGCACCCTTTGCGGATAATAATGATTATCTGCAAAGGGTGCAGTGATTTTTGAACGACCGTGACAAAAATCTGCCTGGTTTTGTCACGGTCGTCTTGTTTTCGAGGCTGAAATGCCGGTTTTGAGGACCTTCGTTACAATTTTCGCCGATTTTTTGTCACGGTCGTCCGGTGGGGAGTGTTGTGCGGAGACCTAAGATGTTACAGGCCTCTCATAGTGTTGGTTAGTCGGCAGTGTTTGCAGAGACCAGAGATGTTGCAGGCCTCTCTTAGTGTTGGCTGGTCGGCAGTGTTTTTTGCGGAAACCTGGAGCGGGGTGTTTTTTGTAATATATTGATTATCAACGGAGTACAAAAGGTGAATGTCATAGGTCCCCTGTTTTAGGGGTAGAGTGGCGACACTGCCTTTTGTATATACTTGATAGTCTGCGAGTTACAAATATGCCCCGTTCCAGGTCTCCGCAAAAGATGCAGGTGCTGATGTGAAGCATTTGTGATGCAGATACTGCGCGGGATTTCCGATGCTGGTACTGTCACGGTATTTATGATGCTGGTGTTGTCGCGCGGCATTTGTGGCGCAGATAACATCAGCGCGGCACCGCAGGCGGAATAAATGATCTCCTCCTGCTCGAAGCAGGTTCGCGAGCGAGCCCTTCAGGTATCGCTCGCCTGCTTCGTGCCGGTCCTTTGGCGAATAGTGAAGCATGCACGATGGCTATGCCTCAGAAACTGGTATCGGAAAAGCCGCACGGACACACCCACAGTTTTTCGCCGTTTTTTTGCGTGTGTGTCAGCCGCCGGCAGGAGACAGTATTTCGGGACGGATGTATTTGGCGTTAAAGGTGCAGATAATGTTCCTTCGATGTAGCGCACAGGGATAGTGGAGCCTGTTTTACTGCACTGATAACGGATAATCATTTTATTTGAATGATTATTCGTTATTATTTCGGTTTTTCCATTAAATAATACTAAATTTGAGGGTTGTATGGATAGCGACCAGATAAAGGACTCGTACAAGAGCATCGCCGGTGAGGCAAAAGGTCTCTTCAAGGACAATGGCAGCAGGTTCATTGCCCATGCGTACCCCGTTGAAACTGAGGAGGAAGTGAAGGAGATTGTGGCGGCGCTGAAAAAGGAGTACTTTGACGCGAGGCACCACGTTTATGCATATCGCCTCGGATACTTGGGCGACAGGTTCAGGGCGAATGACGACGGCGAGCCTTCCGGATCTTCCGGCAGACCGGTGCTGGGACAGATAGACTCCAACGGACTGAGCGACATACTTGTGGTGGTCGTGAGGTATTTCGGGGGTATAAAATTAGGGATACCGGGACTGATCCGCGCATACAAGAGTTCGACTGCTGACGCACTGGCAAACGCTGAGATTGTGGAGAAGATCGCTTCGAAGATGTACAGGGTGCATTTCGGGTATATGAGCATGAACGCAGTCATGAAGGTATGCAAGGATATGGGCTTGGAGCAGAAGAATCAGAAGTTTGACATGGAGTGCAGCGTAGATGTGAATGTGAGGCTGTCCTTGGTGGAGACATTTGAGGAGAGGATGGGCGATGTGGAAGGATGCAGACTGGAATCGCTGTAGCACCTGCAGCAATATCACCGCAAAAGTGTAGCAGGCACCCACGATTTCGGCACCACCTGCGACGATTTTAATATGTTTTTGTAGCAGATATACGTATGAAAAAGAGTTTGATTTCTATCGGAGATTTTACGAAAGAGGAAATTCTTCATGTGCTGGAAACGGCAAGGGAATTCGAGCGGAACAGAGAGCAGAATTTCCTTCAGGGAAAGGTCATCGCAAGCCTTTTCTTTGAGCCTTCGACAAGGACCAGGCTGAGTTTCGAGACAGCGATCAACCGTCTCGGTGCAAAGGTCATTGGCTTCTCGGATGCCTCAAACACCAGTCAGAGCAAGGGTGAAACGCTGAAAGACACCATCAAGATGGTCAACAACTACGTGGATATGATCGTCATGCGCCACCCTCTCGAAGGCAGTTCACGCTATGCTTCGGAAGTTGCTGATGTTCCTGTGGTGAATGCAGGAGACGGAGCCAACCAGCACCCTTCTCAGACTCTGCTTGACCTTTATTCGATATTGCAGACTCAGGGCACGCTTGAAGGGCTTACAATAAATATGGTAGGAGACCTCAAATATGGCCGCACCACCCACTCCCTTCTTCAGGCGATGTCCCATTTCAATCCGAAATTCATATTCACTGCTCCCGAGGAACTCAAGATGCCTAAGGAATACAAGCAGTTCCTTGACAGCAAGGGCATAGAATACATAGAGACCACATCTCTTGAAGAGCACCTCAACGACTGCGACATCCTCTATATGACACGCGTGCAGCAGGAAAGGTTCACCGATCCGATGGAATATGAAAGAGTGAAGGATGTATATACATTAAGTGCGGATATGCTTGGAAACGTAAGGGACAACATGAAGATCCTGCATCCTCTGCCAAGGGTGACGGAAATCACTCAGGATGTTGACGAGACTCCTTACGCATATTATTTCAAGCAGGCGGAGAACGGTCTTTATGTCAGAATGGCAATCATTTCATACCTGCTCGGATATCGTTAAACAGATCTCTCGACTTCGCTCGAGATGACAGGAAGCGACCGAGCGACCATTAACTGTCATTTCAACCGAGCGACCATTAATTGTCATTTCGACCGAGCGAAGCGAGTGGAGAAATCTATATTTCATCATGGGAAGAAAAGAATTGGTAGTAAGCGCATTGGAGAATGGTACGGTACTTGACCATATTCCTGCGGAAAACGTATATAAGGCACTCGACATCCTCAACCTCAAGGGGGTGGAAAGCCAGATCACCATCGGCATCAACCTTGCCAGCAAGATATACGGCAAGAAAGGCATCATCAAGATTGCCGACAAGTTCTTTGAAGATGAGGAACTTAACAAACTCGCACTTATAGCCCCAAAGGCCACTGTTAATGTGATACGCGGGTTCAAGGTGGTGGAGAAGAAAAAATTGGTCATGCCGCACGAGATCATAGGTATCGCAAAATGCAAGAACCCTAAGTGCGTGACCAATCACCAGCCGATAAAGACAAAATTCACGACAATAGAAAACGGCAACGAGGTATCGCTTCTGTGCTGCTATTGCGAAAAGATAACAGATTCAAAACATATTTTCTAAACGAACTTCAAAACGTATGAAAAAGGTACACAACTTTACCGCAGGTCCATGCGTCCTTCCACAGCAGGCCATCGACAAAGCAATCGAAGCATTGAAAGACTTTAAAGGCACAGGTATTCCTGTCATCTCTATATCGCACCGTACTAAGGAGTGGGAAAGTGTCATGGACGAATGCCGTGCACTCTGGAAAGAACTCCTCAATATCCCTGACACTCACGAGGTTGTATTCCTCGGCGGTGGTGCAAGCCTCGGCTTCCTCTATGTTGCGATGAACTTCCTTGAAAACAAGGCTGCATATCTGGAAACCGGTGTATGGGCGAAGAAGGCTCTCAAAGAGGCAAAAGGTCTCGGCAACGCATACGCCATCGCATCTTCGGCAGAAACCGTATATAACTATATACCAAAGGGATTCGAGATTCCTGCCGACCTCGACTACCTGCATGTGACGACAAACAACACCATCTACGGCACGGAACTTCACGAAGACCTTGACTCCCCTGTTCCGCTTATCGCGGACATGTCGTCTGACATCATGAGCCGTCCGGTGGATGTAAGCAAATACGCAATGATCTACGGTGGTGCGCAGAAGAATGTGGGTCCTGCCGGAGTGGCGTTCTTCATCGTGAATAAGGACCTGCTCGGAAAGGTAAGCAGATATATCCCGACCATGCTCAACCTCCAGACACATATAGACGGCGGTTCGATGTTCAATACTCCGCCGGTATTCTCGATATTCGTGATGAACGAGACTCTACGCTGGCTCAAGGAACAGGGCGGTGTAGAGGCAATTCAGAAGATAAACAAGGCAAAGGCGGAACTGCTCTACGGTGAAATAGACCGCAACAGCATGTTCCGGGGAACCGCAGCAGTCGAGGACCGCTCAATCATGAACGTATGCTTCGTGATGGCAGAGGGCAAGGAGGCTCTCCAGGACGAGTTCATGGCGTTTGCAAAGTCAAAGGGCATGACGGGCATCAAGGGTCACAGGTCTGTGGGCGGATTCCGCGCATCCATCTACAATGCATGTCCTATGGAGAGCGTACAGGCACTTGTGGACTGCATGAAGGAGTTTGAAGCATTACATAAATAATCAGATCTCTCGACTTCGCTCGAGATGACAGAAAGCGACCGAGCGACCATTAACTGTCATTTCGACCGAGCGAAGCGAGTGGAGAAATCTAAAAAACAATATGAAAGTACTTTTAGCAACAGAGAAGCCATTTGCCGCTGCCGCGGTGGGCGGCATACAGAAAATCATTGAAAAGGCCGGACATGAACTGGTCCGCCTGGAAAAATATACAGACAAGTCACAACTCCTCGAAGCCGTAGCCGATGTCGATGCAATGATTATCCGTTCAGACAAGGTTACAGCCGAGGTCGTTCAGGCTGCAAAGCAACTCAAACTTGTGGTACGCGCCGGTGCAGGATATGACAATGTGGATCTGCACGCATGCACGGAGCGTGGAATCGTGGTCATGAACACTCCGGGACAGAACGCAAATGCAGTGGCTGAACTTGCCATAGGTCTGATGATCTATATGTCCAGAAACTGCTTCAACCCAGGCACAGGCTGCGAACTCAGCGGCAAAAGACTCGGCATCATCGGTTTCGGAAACATCGGCCAACTCATTGCCAGAAAGGCTGTTGCCCTTGGTATGGAAGTGCTGGTCAAGACTGATGAGATCAAGGAAAAACACAACAGATGGGAGCACACCTTCTCATACGACAAACTATATGAAAGTTGCGATTTCGTATCGGTCAACATCCCTGCTACGCCTCTGACAAAGGGGTCTATAAAATATGAATTCCTTACTCAGATGCCGAAAGGAGGCTGCCTTATAAACACGGCCCGCAAGGAACTTGTGTGCGAGGAGGGACTGATGAGGGCACTCACTGACAGACCTGACCTCAAATTTGCGACTGACGTTGCTCCTTCGTGCATCGCCGAACTGAAAGAAAAGTTCGGAAACAGGGTGTTTGCCACTCCGAAGAAGATGGGAGCCGAGACAGCAGAGGCCAATGTCCATGCAGGTCTTGCGGCCGCACATCAGATTGTGAATTTCTTTGAGATCGGATGCGTCAAATTCCAGGTAAACAAGTAATATATGGTAAAGATCAGACCATTTGCGGCGGTTAGACCACCGAAACAATATGTAGAAGAAGTTGCAGCGCGTCCATACGACGTGCTCAACTCGGTAGAGGCCAAGGCGGAAGCCGGAGAGAAATCCCTTCTGCATATCACCAAGCCGGAAATCGATTTCGACCCTATCATCGACGAGCATAGCCAGCCGGCATACGACAAGGCAGTGGAGAATTTCAAGGCATGGCAGCAGAAAGGCTGGCTTGTGCAGGACGAGAAGCCATGTTACTATGTATATGCACAGACTATGGACGGCCGCACACAGTATGGACTTGTGATGTGCGCCCACACCGATGACTATGCCTCAGGAGCCATCAAGAAGCATGAACTTACCCGCAAGGACAAGGAGGACGACCGCATGATCCATGTGCGCATCCAAAATGCCAACATCGAGCCTGTATTCTTTGCCTATCCGGACAACGCCGAGGTGAACGCCATTGTGGAGCGTTATATCGCAGGCGAACCGGAGTATGATTTCGTGGCGGAGGACGGTTTCGGTCATCATTTCTGGGTGATTGACTCAGAGGAGGACATTGCCCGCATAACAGAGATCTTTGCCGGAATCCCTGCCTTCTATGTCGCTGATGGTCACCATCGTACGGCAGCCGCAGCACGTGTGGGAGCAGAACTCCGCGGACAGAATCCAAGCCATACTGGAGAGGAGGAATATAACTATTTCATGACAGTCGCCTTCCCTGACAGCCAACTTAAGATCATCGACTACAACCGCGTGGTGAAGGACCTCAACGGACTGACCCCAGAGCAGTTGCTTGAAGCGCTGTCTGCCGATTTCGAGGTTCGTGAAGAAGGCTGTGAGATATACAAGCCGTGCAGACTCCATGAGTTCTCGATGTATCTGTCGGGCAAATGGTACTCGCTCGTTGCAAAGGAAGGGCGATATGACGACAACGACCCTATCGGAGTGCTTGACGTGACCATTCTGTCCAATCTCGTGCTGGACAAGATTCTCGGCATCACAGACCTTCGCACTTCAAAAAGAATAGATTTCGTCGGCGGAATCCGTGGACTTGGCGAACTTTCGCGCAGAGTCGATAGCGGCGAGATGGCAGTTGCCTTCGCCCTCTATCCTGTTTCCATGAAGCAACTCATCGACATTGCAGATTCAGGCAACATCATGCCGCCGAAGACCACATGGTTCGAGCCGAAACTCCGCTCGGGACTGGCTATCCATAAACTGGCATAAGCATATAAAGACAAAATCAGGTTAACCCATAAGACACTTTAACTGATAACCATGAAAAAATTTCTTTCCATCATTTCAATCGCTGTCTTGTCCATTACATTGTCGGCAAACGAAAAAAGTTCATATTCAGACAAACTGACAGAAGATGCCGTAAAGGAAGTCTGCCGTGCAGTTTCTGATTGGCAGATAGACAATTTCGGAAATGTCAAATATAAAAAGACCGGGTGGCACAATGGAGCGCTCTATATAGGAATGTATCATTGGGCAGAAAAGGCAGGCGACACCAAGGCTGCCGATTTTCTCATGAGCGTGGGAAAGGAAGAAAAATGGGGACTTCTTGGCCGCTCATACCATGCAGATGACATCTGTGTGGGACAGATGTACATTGAAATGTATAAGAAACACAAGAAGGGGAAGATGATCCAGCCTCTTAAAGAGCGTGCCTTCTATGTTGCAAGCCATCCTTCCGATGCTGCACTTTCAAAGAAGGACCCTGTCGGCAAGAGCAACAGATGGTCATGGTCCGATGCATTGTTCATGGCTCCGCCGGTTTATGCTGCACTATATACACTTACAGGCGAAGACGTATATAGAGATTATCTTATCAGCGAATACAAGACTGCAACTGACTCCCTGTATGACCGCTCGGAAGGGCTCTATTATCGCGACTGCAAGAGAATAAAACTGCGTGAGGCGAACGGAGCCAAGCAGTTCTGGGCCAGAGGAAACGGTTGGGTATATGGAGGCATACCTCTGATACTCAACAACCTTCCTGCTGATGATCCGGAGCGTTCATATTTTGTGGACATCTTCAAGCAGATGACTGACGCTGTGCTGAAGACACAGGATAAAGACGGTCATTGGCACGCCAGTCTCCTCGATCCGGACTCATATCCTACACCGGAAAACAGTGCTTCCGCTTTCTTCTGCTATGGTCTCGCATGGGGAATCAACAATGGCATCCTTGACGGCGCGAAATATGAAAAGGCCTTGAAGAAGGCATGGAGCGGCCTGGTCGAAAGTGTCAATCCTGATGGAAAACTCGGATATGTACAACCGGTCGGTGCCTCGCCTGACAAGGTCACAAAGGATTCTACAGATGTCTATGGAGTCGGCGCCTTCCTGCTGGCCGGTACTGAAATATTGAAGATGCTGGAAAAATAGCCGAAAGGACTATAAGACGTTGCCGCCGACAAGATCAAGGATTTCTGCCGTAATCTCCTGTTGGCGGCCTTTGTTGTATGCGAGGGTGAGTTCGGCAATGAGATTCCTGGCATTGTCGGAAGCGATCTGCATGGCTATCGTGCGGGCTGCGTGCTCGGCGGCGTTCGCGTCGAGAAGGACTGTGTAGAGTTTGAGCCTGAGCACCATAGGAAGCAGTTCTCTAGCGAGTTCCAGAGGGTCCGGTTCGAGGATATAATCCACCGGTTCAGAAGTGGTGTCAAGGTCATGCATGGCCATGGGCAGATAGTTTTCGCGCACCACAGGCTGGCTGGCCGCTGTCGCGAAATGGCTGTATATCAGGATTATCTGTCCCACCTCTCCGGACACGAATCTATCTACAAGGGTCATGGCGAGGTCTGCGGCATCGTCATACAAAGGCTTGTCCGCCATGGCCGAAAGGTCTTCTGTAAGGGTCAGTCCTGACTTGACCGCAGCATCTGCAATTTTCCTTCCTATGGCATATACATCAATGTCTTCCGGCTCATATCCCCTCTCCTGCAAGGCCTCATAGGTGTGATGAAACTCTCTTATGACATTGGCATTGAAGGCGCCGCAGAGAGAAGAGTTTGACGAGAAAAGCACCAGGGCCACGCGCGAGACGGTCTCCTTTGAAGGGTATTCATCTACATGGACATCTCGCAGGCTGACAAGGGAGCCGCTCCTGCTGTCCCCCAGACCGAGTTCGTCGTGGATGGCCTTCTGCATATCGTCGTCCTGAAGCATTCCGGCAAGGGTACGGCGAAGTTGCTGCTCATAAGGCAGTTTGCCGCCGATGGTGTTCTGGGCCTTATGCAGTTTGGCAGCCGCGACCATCTTCATGGCCGAGGTTATCTTCAGCGTACTTTTGACCGAATTGATTCTGGTCTTTATTTCCTTCAGTGAACTCATATATATTCCAGAAAAACAACCTGCCTCACCGCTCGGCCCTATCCGGGTAAATGTTCGCTTGCGCGACAGGTTGTTTTTCTATTTTATTTAAGGCATCATTCCATGAACTATTGACAATGCTTCGTGTTCTATTATGTCAAAGATCCGCGGGTCCGTGGCCCCCTGGGAGAGGGGTGTCAGCACATCGTCCTGATGGAAGGCCCTCATCTTGCTGAGGAAGGTTACCTGAAAATCATCCACCTGGTCTATATGCAGATCCCTCAGAAGCCCCTTTGTGCCACAATAGAGGATGGCCACCTGCTCGCCCACAGGCATCGGAGCATATTGGGACTGCACCAGAAGCCTGTTGTTCTTTCGTCCCTTGTCAAGGGTCATCACCGTGATCGGATCCATATCGCTGCTGAACTTTGAGAACGCTTCCAGTTCACGATACTGCGCCTGGTCTATCTTCAAGGTACCTGCCACCTTCTTCATGCTCTTTATCTGAGCGCTTCCACCCACACGCGAAACCGAAATACCCACATTCACCGCAGGACGGAATCCCTGATTGAACAGGTCCGCTTCAAGGAAGATCTGTCCGTCCGTGATGGAGATCACATTTGTAGGGATATATGCAGAAACGTCTCCCGCCTGCGTCTCGATGATAGGAAGAGCCGTCAATGAACCTCCGGCCTTCACCTTGCTTTTGAGCGAAGGCGGCAGGTCGTTCATATTCTCCGCGACCTCCTGCTGGCCGATGATCTTGGCTGCACGTTCCAGAAGTCTTGAATGAAGGTAGAATATATCACCCGGATATGCCTCTCTACCGGAAGGACGGCGCAGAATCAGAGACACCTCACGATAGGCCACAGCCTGTTTCGACAGGTCGTCATATACCACCAGGGCATGTCTGCCCGTATCACGGAAATATTCTCCGATGGCTGCACCGGCAAAAGGGGCATAATACCTTAAAGCAGCGGTATCTGCGGCAGTGGCAGCCACGACTACTGTATAATCAAGCGCGCCGTGCTTTTTCAGCGTATTGACAATATTCGCAATGGTCGAGCCCTTCTGGCCTATTGCCACATATATGCAATATACCGGCTGTCCTGCCTCATACGCACTGCGCTGATTGATGATGGTGTCCAACGCTATGGCTGTCTTACCGGTCTGACGGTCTCCGATGATGAGTTCCCTCTGACCACGACCTATCGGAATCATCGAATCTATGGCTTTGAGGCCTGTCTGAAGCGGTTCGGTCACCGGCTGACGGAAGATCACGCCCGGAGCCTTCCTCTCCAACGGCATCTGCATGAGTTCCCCGCCCAGGCGTCCCTTTCCGTCAAGCGGTTCGCCAAGCGGATTCACCACACGCCCCAGCATGGACTCACCCACATTTATGGATGCGATACGGCCGGTACGCTTTACGCTCATGCCTTCCTTAATGCGGTCGGTCGGTCCGAGAAGCACAGCGCCGACATTGTCCTCCTCAAGGTTCATCACAACGGCCATGATACCGTTGTCGAACTCCAGAAGTTCCCCTGCCTCGGCATTGAGCAGCCCATATATGCGCACCACCCCGTCACTCACCTGCAAAACCTTGCCGACCTCCTCATAATGGAGTTCTGACCCGATCTGCTTGAGTTGGCTCAGCAGCACCTCAGATATTTCCGATGGTTTTATTGTATTCATATCTATACTATTCTGTTGTTCTTTTCGACAATCTGTCTGCGGAGGCGTTCTAAATGGCTTTCTACGCTTGCATCAAGGCGGTATCCGTCAAGTTCGAAGACAAAACCGCCGACCAGAGAACTGTCGATATTTTCTTCAAGATGGACCTGTGCGCCTGTCCTGTCATGGAACATGTCCTCCAGCCTTTGGCGAAGACCATCTATGGGGACTGCCGAGACAAGGCGTCCCACCATTATATCATTCTGCTTCCTGTACTGTTCGATGAAGGACAGGAGCATCCGGGGAAAGAATTCCGTTCTGCGATGGGCCGTAACCATTTTCAGGAAACTGACGATGGCAGGATCCACAGGAGAGCCGAGCGCCGCGGTGAGCAGTTCCGTTTTTCTGTCAACGGATATGTCGGAAGGACTCTCGACATATTCCTTGAACTGTTCAAGGGTGCTGAACATATACACAAGGGCACATGCCTGAGAATATACATTTTCTCCGGCACCCTCCTGGGTTACATACTCCAGAAAGGCTTTTGCGTATCTTGATGCTATTATTCCTGTATTCATAATGTAACAGATCCTTCGACTTCTCTACGCTTCGCTCAGGATGACAATTTCACGTCATTGCCGGACATCTGGTCCAGCAGCGTATCCACCAGTTCCTGCTGTCCCTTGTCCGACTGCAGTTCCTTGCGCACCACCTGCTCGGCTACGGCGAGGGAGAGCATTGCCACCTCCCGCCGCATATCCCTGAGTGCATCCTCCTTTTCTTCGGCAATGCGCACCTTGGCCTCATCCATGATCTTCTGCGCCTCCACGCGAGCCTGTTCGCGTGCCAGCGCAATCATCCTGTCACGCTCGGCAGCCGCATCCTTCTTGAGTTGCGCCTGCTCGGCACGTGTCTCTGCAATGATGCGCTCCTGCTCCTGGGTCAGATGGGCAATGGCCTCCTCGGCCTTACGTGCAGCCTCTATGGATTCGTCAATCCGGGAACGACGTTTCTCCACCATACCCGTGATCACAGGAAAGCCGAACTTCGCAAGAACGAAGAACACCATGGCAAAGATTATGGTCATCCAGAACAGAAGACCGCTGTCAGGTAGCAACAGATTCATATTACATCACGATTGCCATCAGACAGGCGATGATTGCGAAAAGGCAGGCACCCTCGACAAGCGCACCGATGATAAGCATTGCCGTGCGGATGTTGTTTGCCGACTCCGGCTGACGTGCGATGGCCTCCATTGCAGATGAACCGATCTTGCCGATGCCCCATGCTGCTGCGATTGCCGCGATTCCGGCGCCGATTGCTCCGGCGACCTTTCCCCATACGGCCAGTCCTGCGGCCTGAAGAAGAATTGTTGAAAGTAACATAGTTTTTATATTTTAGTTATACATTGTTTTCAGATCCTTCACTTCGTTCAGGATGACAGTGAAACATTCAGGATGACAGTGAAACATTCAGGATGACAATTGCTGTAAGGTCCTTACTGTCATGTCGAGCGAAGTCGAGACATCTAATGCTCCGTCTGCCGGCTCATGCCGATGAACACGCTGGAGAGCATCGTGAACACATAGGCCTGGATGAACGCCACAAGCAGTTCCAGACAGTCCATGAACACTCCGAACAGCATGGTGACCACTGTCATCGACCCGTTGATTACCGGACCTAACTTTGCAGTCACGAATATCACCGACACAAGTCCCAATATCATCGCATGTCCCGCCATTATATTGGCAAACAGCCTCACCATCAAGGAGAACGGCTTGGTGAACATACCGAATATCTCTATCATCTGCATGAGCGGTATCGGAAATTTCAGAAACACCGGCACATCCGGCCAGAGAATTTCCTTCCAATAATGCCTGTCTGCAAACATGTTCACCGCGAAGAATGTGCACATGGCCAGCACCATCGTCACGGCAATGTTTCCCGTCACATTCGCCCCTCCCGGGAAGAAAGGCACGATGCCGAGAAGGTTGCTCAGGAATATGAAGAAGAACGCTGTCAGAAGGTAAGGGGAATATTTCCTGTATTCCGGCCCCACAGCATCCTTGATTATATCATCCTGCACCATCATCACCATCATTTCCACAAGCCCGGCAAGTCCTCCCGGAGCCTTTTCCCGAGCGTCGTTCCTGGCATACCACCGCCTTGCATAAAGGACTATGCCTATCAGCAGCAGGGCGGAGAAGATCAGCGAGGCTACGTTCCTGGTTATGGATATGTCAAACGGCCGCACCTGCTGCCCGTCCGGGGTGGTTTCCACGATCTTGTCCTTGTAGCGGCCTTCCTCTGCGAGTGAAAATCCCTTGTACGAGTGTCCGTGTTCTATTTTCGAGGACATGAAGGCATGCCAGCCGGTGGTCCTGCTATGGACTATGCACGGAAGCGGGATGGTTATATGCTGACCCTTCCAGTCGGTTATGTGCCAGCCGTAGGAGTCTCCGATATGGCCGAAGAGCATGTGGCCTACGTCGATTTCATTATCGCCCGACGTGGTAATCTCTTGGCTATACACTGATGCAGAGATTGCCAGCAGGAAGCATACCGATATGACCTTCATCCACCTCATCGCTCTGCACACACAACCACTTCATTATTATTGACACGTACAAACCCGTCACGGATAGCCACACGGGTCAATTCTCCGTCAGAAACATAGACTATGCTCCCCTGCGAAAGCGATGAAATCACAGGCGCATGGTTTTTCAGCACCATGAACCTTCCCTTGTCACCGGGCAGTTCCACCTTCTCCACAAGACCCTCGAAAATGGTTTCCTGCGGAGTGATTATGGTCAGTCTTATGTTGTCCTTGTTGTTCATCATGACAGGGCTGCGAGCATTTCTTCACCTTTACGGATTGCCTCCTCGATGGTTCCTACATTAAGGAAAGCCTGTTCCGGAAGGTCATCCACCTCACCGTCAAGTATCATCTTGAAGCCCCTTACGGTATCTTCTATGCTGACCATCACGCCCGGGATGCCGGTGAACTGCTCTGCCACGGAGAACGGCTGCGAAAGGAATCGCTGCACCTTGCGGGCACGGTTCACAGTGAGCCTGTCCTCGTCGGAAAGTTCATCCATACCGAGGATGGAGATTATATCCTGAAGTTCCTTGTTGCGCTGGAGTATCTGCTTGACACGCTGCGCAGTGTTGTAATGGTCCTTGCCCACGATATTCGGATCGAGGATGCGGGATGTAGATTCCAGCGGGTCCACTGCGGGATATATTCCAAGTTCGGCAATCTTTCTGCTGAGCACGGTAGTCGCGTCAAGATGGCTGAACGTTGTCGCAGGAGCCGGGTCTGTGAGGTCGTCCGCAGGCACATAGACGGCCTGGACGGAGGTGATGGAACCGTTCTTTGTCGATGTGATGCGCTCCTGCATCTGTCCCATCTCCGTAGCCAGGGTAGGCTGATAACCCACGGCGGAAGGCATACGTCCAAGCAGGGCCGACACCTCCGAACCCGCCTGGGTGAATCGGAAGATGTTATCTATAAAGAAAAGTATATCCTTCGGTCCTGCTGCATCCTCACTGTCACGGAAGGACTCTGCGAGGGTAAGACCGGAAAGGGCTACCGAAGAACGTGCTCCCGGAGGCTCATTCATCTGACCGAACACCATGGCAACCTGAGAGGAAGCCACTGCATCATAATCTACCTTGGACAGATCCCAGTGTCCCTCCTTCATGCTTTCCAGAAATGCCTCCCCATAGTTTATCACACCGGACTCAATCATTTCACGCAGAAGGTCATTTCCCTCACGCGTACGCTCTCCAACGCCTGCAAAAACTGAGAATCCGTTGTGTTTCTTGGCGATATTATTTATCAACTCCTTGATAAGCACGGTCTTACCTACTCCGGCTCCGCCAAAGAGACCGATCTTTCCTCCTTTGAGGTATGGTTCCAGCAGGTCTATCACCTTGATACCTGTGAACAGCACCTCCTGCGATGTGGTAAGATCCTCGAACTTAGGCGGTTCACGGTGTATCGGGAATGCTCCTTCACGGTCGAGTTTCCTCATGCCGTCGATAGTGTTTCCTGTCACGTTCATCACGCGGCCGCGGATCTGCGCTCCGACCGGCATTGTGACAGGTCCGCCAGTGCTGACAGCCTCCATGCCACGTTTGAGACCGTCAGTCGAATCCATGGCGACAGTGCGCACCGTGTCCTCGCCGATATGCTGCTGCACCTCGACTATAAGACTTCGTGAATCATTGCGCCGGATGGTCAGGGCCTCATGAATGGCTGGCAGTTGTGAGTGGGAGTCATCAGACAGGTCGAAATGTATATCGACAACCGGTCCGATAATCTGAGAAATATGTCCTTTGATATGCATAGTGACCAAAGATAAACATATTCCTCAAATTTTCAAAACCTTTCTCCCGTTCAATCCTACGCCTTTCCGTTTAGAGTCCGGGCTGCTTCCTCGTCATTCTGCCTATCCTTCTGCAATCTCTTATCTATCAGATAATCAACACTATATCTCCCCGGACCGCAGATAAAAAGCCCGAAGAAAACGATAAGATAAATCAGCGAGAGTTCGCCCTGCGGCATCATTCCGTCATGCACATCAAAGAAGGCCACAGCCATGGACAGTATCATCGGAATGAGGATTATCCTCGTAATGAGCCCTGTCATCAGAAAAAGCGAGCAGGCAAACTCGCAGAATATCGCCAACATGAGGGTGGTGTATGAACCCAATCCCATGATACTCGGGAAGGTCTCTGAGAGTACATCGAAATTACGCATCTTGTCCAGGCCATGCATGAAGAACATGACTGCGAAGAAGATCCTGATCAGAAGAAGAATCAATGACACCGCCCTTCCTCTCAGATATTGGGGAAACAGAAAATTGTAAAACATAGCAGTTCGTTTTAATCGTTCCCTTCGACATTTCCAATATCCGTTCCATTTCCACCATCCTGCCTGGCCTGCATCATACTGTGACCGGAAACAGATGCGCCGTCCACAAAACAAAACTCGCAAACCACCGTTAAGCGATTTGCGAGTCTGTAGCCCCGAGCAGAATCGAACTGCTATCTAAAGTTTAGGAAACTTCCATTCTATCCGTTGAACTACAGGGCCAAAATTCAATAAGAAGACCGATTACTCAGCCTTCTTCTCGATGATCTGACGACCTCTATAGTAGCCACACTCTGGGCATACTCTGTGGTACATGATTGTTGCACCGCAGTTTGAACAAGTAGCGAGTGTAGGAACCACTGCTACATCATGTGTTCTTCTTTTGTCACGTCTCTGCTTAGAGACCTTGTGTTTTGGATGTGCCATTTTACTATATTTTTAATTATTAATATTCATTTGTTTACAGATCCTTCGACTCCACTCCGTTCCGCTCAGGATGACAGGGCGAAAGATTCTTCACTACGCTCAGGATGACAGAACGAAAGATCCTTCGACTTCACTTCGTTCCGCTCAGGATGACAACAAAGGTTTGTCATGTCGAGCGCAGTCGAGACATCTTCTACTTGAACATGCCTTTCAGGGCGGCGAAAGGATTCATCTCTTCCTCCTCGTTGAAGTAGTCGTGTCCTTCCGGAGCACTGTAGTACTTCATCGCATCAGGGTTACATCCTCCAACCTCATGTGTCCGCTGCATCGGAAGCGCCAGACAAGCATAGTCATATACTATCTGACTCATATCCAGGACAGCCTCGTCTTCCCGTACAAAAATCACCTCTCTCTCCCCTTCCTGACCGATCTCGGAAACCTCTTCATCGCCGAATTTCACGCTCAGCCTGACCTGTGTGTCTATGGGCATGTCAACCATGTCAAGACACCTGTCGCACTCCACTGTAACCTCCCCCTTGATATCGCAGTCAACCCCGATATATCGGCCCGATTTCTCAACCAGAATCCTTACTTGAAGGTCTGCATCGAAGATTTCCTCGTTTTCAAAACTATCGAAGAACTCCTTGCCGGCATGCAGAAAAAACTCGTTTTTCCCAGCCGTCAAACCATTTAAAGGTATGATAAAATTCTCGTTCATTCCTACCCATAAATAAATTTGAGCCCGCAAAGGTAAGAAATATTTTTGTTATCAGCAATTAAAATCGGAACTTTTCCTTTTGCGCTCGATTTCGTTCAGGATTATCTTCCTAAGCCTCATGGACTTAGGAGTAACCTCAACAAGTTCATCCTCCTGAATATATTCCAAAGCCTCCTCCAGCGAGAACACCACAGGCGGCGGAAGCATCACCTTGTCATCACTTCCGGACGCACGCATATTGGTGAGTTTCTTGGTCTTGCATATATTTATGTTAAGGTCTCTTTCGCGGGTATGCTCTCCCACCACCTGACCCTCATAGATATCCACTCCCGGCTCAATGAAGAAACGGCCGCGGTCCTGAAGTTTGTCCATCGAGTATGCCACCGACACACCTGTTTCAAGAGATACAAGCGAGCCGTTTGTACGACGTTCTATATCACCCTTATATGGCTCATATCCTTTCAGACGGTGAGCGACCACCGCTTCACCCTGAGTGGCTGTGAGCAGGTTGCTTCGCAGTCCCATAAGTCCGCGCGAGGGGATGTCAAACTCCAGATGAGTGCGGTCTCCCCTGCCTTCCATCTGGATCAGAGCGCCCTTGCGGCGGGTCACCATCTCGATGGCACGGCCCACAAACTCCTCCGGAAGGTCGATGGTAAGATTCTCAATAGGTTCGCACCTCTGTCCTCCGATCATCTTGTCAAGCACCTTAGGCTGACCGACCTGAAGTTCGAAGCCCTCACGGCGCATGGTCTCGATAAGCACAGAAAGATGCAGCACTCCACGGCCATAGACTATGAACGAGTCAGCATTAGGACCCGGCTTGACACGCAGGGCAAGGTTCTTCTCCAACTCCTTGTCAAGACGTTCCTTGAGATGGCGCGAGGTCACGAACTTGCCTTCCTTGCCGAAGAACGGTGAATTGTTGATGCAGAAGAGCATGCTCATGGTAGGCTCATCAACCTCGATAGGAGGAAGCGCCTCAGGATTCTCGAAGTCTGCGATGGTGTCACCGATCTCGAAGCCTTCAATACCCACAACTGCACAGATGTCTCCACACTTGACCTCATCGACCTTAGCCTTTCCGAGGCCGTCAAATATCATCAGTTCCTTGATCTTCTGTTTCTGCTGTATGTCATAGCGCTTGCAGAGGGTAATGTTCTGACCTGCCTGCAAGGTGCCACGGGTGATACGTCCGACTGCGATACGGCCTACATACGGAGAATACTCCAGAGACGAAATCAGCATCTGTGGCGTTCCTTCGTTATATTTAGGAGCAGGAATCACTTCAAGGATGGTGTCAAGAAGTGCAGTGATGTCTTCTGTCGGCTGCTTCCAGTCGTATGACATCCAGCCCTGCTTCGCGCTTCCGTATATCGTGCGGAAATCCAACTGGTCCTCAGTCGCACCGAGGGAGAACATAAGGTCGAACACCTCTTCCTGCACCTCGTCCGGGCGGCAGTTGAGTTTATCCACCTTATTGATCACGAGCACAGGCTTCTTGCCCATCTCGATGGCCTTCTGAAGCACGAAACGTGTCTGCGGCATACAGCCCTCGAATGCATCCACCAGAAGGATCACACCGTCCGCCATATTCAGCACACGCTCCACCTCTCCGCCGAAATCACTATGGCCAGGAGTGTCGATGACATTGATTTTCACTCCTTTATATACAACGGATACATTCTTGGCAAGAATGGTTATACCCCTTTCTCTTTCAAGGTCGTTATTGTCAAGGATCAGTTCGCCAAGTTTCTCCTGTTCACGCTGCTGACGAGCCTGATAGATCATGCGGTCGACTATGGTCGTCTTGCCATGGTCAACGTGCGCGATGATGGCGATATTTCTAATTTCCTGCATATATGCCTTATATTTAATCATTTAGCGGTATCCAACCGCCCTTCATTCTATCCTAATACAGTTTTGTAGGATATTTATGGTTGAAACATGCGAGACAGAGGTCGCTTCGGCGGCCTGCATCCAACATTCCCTTGTGGGAGAGGAAGGCCAGCGAGTCCGCGCCTATGAGTTCGCACACCTTTTCTACGCTGTTGCTGTTGCTTATGAGTTCTTCAGGGGTGTGGACATCCACGCCATAGTAGCAGGTGTATTTCAGCGGAGCGCTGGCAATGCGGACATGTACCTCGGCGGCTCCGGCTTCACGAAGCATTTTCACGATCTTGAGGGAAGTGGTACCGCGCACGATGGAATCATCCACCAGCACTACCCTCTTGCCCTTGACGATAGATCTTACCGGGGAGAGTTTCATCTTCACGCCCTTCTCACGGAGAGACTGGGTCGGAAGAATGAATGTACGACCTACATATTTGCTCTTGATAAGACCCATCTCGTATGGAAGGCCACTGGCCTCTGCATAACCCTGTGCTGCAGAAAGGCTTGAATCAGGGACACCAATGACGATATCCGCATCAGCAGGCGCCTCCTTGAACAGGATCCTGCCAGACTCCTTTCTGTAATTATGCACATTGCAACCCTCTATATCGCTGTCAGGACGGGCGAAATAGACATACTCCATCGCACACATCGCATGACGCTCGGTCGGTGCGTAGAACTGGCTGCGTACTCCATGGTGGTCGATAGTAACGATTTCACCAGGTTCGACGTCGCGGATATACTCCGCTCCGAGGACATCGAACGCGCAAGTCTCGCTGGCAACAACATATCCATCGCCCAGTTTACCGAGAGCAAGCGGATGGAATCCGTACTTGTCACGGCAGGCATAGATACGACGGCCTGTCATAACGACGAATGCGAACGCACCGTCCATCATATTGAGGGCGTTCTTGAGAGAATTGATACGAGGCTGTTCCTTATCAATACCCTGCTTCTTGATAAGATGGGCAAGTACTTCCGCATCAGAAGACGACTGGAAAAGGCTTCCCTTATCTTCGAGTTCCTCACGTAGCTGGCGATAGTTGACTATCTGTCCATTGTTTGCCAATGCAAAGTCGCCCGAATTGTGATGGAAAAGGAATGGCTGGAGATTCTCCGTTCCCTTGCATCCTGCGTTGCTGTAACGCACATGGCCGATGGCCATATCGCCCGGAAGAAGGGCCATTTTTGACTCGTTGAACACCTCTGTCACCAGTCCATCACCTTTCACGCGATGGAATTCGCCCTCTGCGTCAACTGTCACGATGCCACATCCCTGCTGTCCCCTATGCTGGAGAGCATGAAGGCCATAATACGCCAGGCCTGCAGCATCCTGCACGCCATAAATTCCAAGCACACCACACTCGTGGTGCAGCTTGTCATCCATTATCTTTTTACAATTACACATTGTTTCGTTCGTTTTTTTAGATCCCCGGTCAACCGGGGATGACGTTATCATTCTCCTCTAAAGTAAGCCACCGCATTGTCAAAGAGCGGCTGCTCAAGCCCCTCATCCATGATATTCTTGAACAGGTTGCCCTCATAACGCTCGGTATGTCCCATCTTTCCGAGAATCTGTCCATTCTTGCTGATGATACCCTCGATAGCGTAGTATGAGCCGTTAGGGTTGTACGGTGACTCCATCGTAGGCTCTTCTTCAAGCGGATCCACGTACTGGAATGCCACCTGACCGTTTGCAAAGAGTTCGCGCGCAAGTTCCTCGTTCACCACAAACTTACCCTCACCGTGGCTTACTGCAATTGTGTGAAGATCACCCACAGCAAAGCCTGAAAGCCAAGGGGAGTTGGTCGTGCCCACGCGGGTGGTCACAATCTGGGAGATATGACGGTTGATGTCGTTGCGGAAGAGTGTTGGGCTTTCCTTGGTCACCATGCCCAGACGGCCGTACGGGAGAAGACCCGACTTCACAAGGGCCTGGAATCCGTTGCAGATACCGAGAATAAGTCCGCCACGATCGAGCAGAGCATGGATTGCGTCCGCTATCTCCTTGTTGTTCAGCACGTTTGCAATAAACTTACCGCTTCCGTCAGGTTCGTCACCAGCAGAGAATCCGCCACAGATCATAAGGATATGACATTCGTCGATATTCTTCTTCATCTCGGCTATAGACCTGAATATATCATCTTCGGTAAGGTTGCAGAACACGCTCATGCGGACCTCGGCACCGGCATTTCTCCAAGCCTTGGCTGAATCATAGTCACAGTTCGTACCAGGGAAGACAGGGAGATAGGCAATAGGCTTCTGAACAGGTTCGCCCTTATATTTCATCTGGGATTTCTTGACTTTGAGAGGCTTCACATCTTCCATTCCGGCAGGAACGACCTCCTTGTGATATGCCTCGGCAGTATCAGGATATACCTGTGCGAACTTGGCGCCGTTGACATCCATGAGTTCGAAAAGGTCAAACTTGACACCGTTCACCGTAAGTTCGCTCTCCTCTCCGTCAGTCACCTCACCGATGAGGACCGCATTCGGATAGTCGAGGGCATTCTCTGCCTCGACGAGGATGGAACCGTAACCGTAGTTGAAGAGTTCTGCCTCATCCATATTTATCTTGGCATCAAGACCGTTACCGAAAGACATCTTACAGATAGCCTCGGCAACGCCTCCGAATCCGAGTGCATAGCCAGAAACGATATTGTCAGAGAGCACCTGCTCGTGGATGAACTTCCAGTTGGCCTTGAGTTGCTCCACATCCGGCATGTGGTTGTCAAGTGGAGTATGCTTGACCAGATACAGTTTGTTGCCTTCGTATTTGAGTTCAGGAGAGATGACCTGCTCAGCATCGACAGTGGTGATACCGAAGGCCATGAGCATAGGCGGCACGTTGATGTTCTCGAATGTTCCGCTCATGGAGTCCTTGCCACCGATAGACGGGAGACCGAACTCAACCTGCATTTTGAGGGCACCAAGAAGGGCTGAAAGCGGCTTGCCCCATGACTTGCGGTCGGTCATTCTCTCGAAATACTCCTGATAAGAAAAACGCATCTTCTCGTATGATGCACCTGCGGCAACAACCTTCGAGCATGCCTCGACTACTGCGTATGCAGCGCCATGATACGGGCTCCAGCTTGCGATGAACGGGTTGTAACCGAACGCCATGATAGACGCGGTATCAGTATATCCGTCAGTAGGAAGCTTCTGTACAGACACCTGTGTCTCAGTGGTCTGGAGCATACCTCCGAACGGCATAAGGACTGTCGAACGGCCGATAGAAGAGTCGAACATCTCGATCAGACCCTTCTGTGAAGTAACATTAGGATCCTGGAGATTGTTGAACATCTTCTCACGGAGGTTTTCACCCTCCACATTACGCTCAAACGGATTCTTCTGCTCGACTGCACCTACGGTAGCCTTTGCGTAATGCTTTGCTCCCGCGCTGTCGATAAATTCGCGGGAAAGGTCAACCACCATTCTCTCACCGTTGAACATACGCATGCGGCCTCTGTCAGTAACGTCAGCAACATGGGTTACCTCTACATTCTCACTTGCGCAGTAAGCCATCATAGCTTCCTTGTCCTTTGCCTCGATTACAACCGACATACGCTCCTGCGACTCGCTGATGGCCAGTTCTGTGGAGTTGAGTCCGCTATACTTTGTCGGCACTCTGTCAAGGTATATGTCAAGACCGTCGGTAAGTTCGCCGATCGCCACGCTGACGCCGCCAGCACCGAAGTCGTTGGATTTCTTGATGAGTCTTGTCACCTCAGGACGGCGGAAAAGCCTCTGGAGTTTCCTTTCCTCTGGTGCATTACCCTTCTGAACCTCGCTGCCGCAGGTCTCGAGAGACTCCTCAGTGTGCTCCTTTGACGAGCCTGTCGCTCCACCTACTCCGTCACGACCTGTACGGCCGCCGAGAAGGAGGACCACATCGCCAGGGGCAGGGCTTTCGCGACGTACGCTGTCAGCCTTCACTGCACCGACAACTGCACCCACTTCGAGACGCTTTGCAACATATCCCTCGTGATATACCTCACGCACATGAGTCGTCGCAAGTCCGATCTGGTTACCGTAACTTGAATATCCGTGAGCGGCCTTACGTGAAATGATGCTCTGCGGAAGTTTGCCCGGCATGGTGTCGGCCACAGGGAGATAGATATCACCTGCTCCTGTCACGCGCATAGCCTGATAAACATACGCACGGCCTGAAAGAGGGTCACGGATGGCACCGCCCAGACAGGTTGCCGCACCACCGAACGGCTCGATTTCAGTCGGGTGGTTGTGTGTCTCGTTCTTGAACTGGAGAAGCCACTTTTCTGTGGTCATCTCGCCCTCGTCGTCAACTATATCGACATCCACATAGATGCTGCATGCGTTATTCTCCTCGCTTACCTCCATATCATCAAGAAGGCCCTTGCTCTTGAGGTAACGCGCGCCGATGCAGGCCATGTCCATAAGGTTCAGGCCCTTGTTCTCACGTCCGAGTTCCTTGCGGATCTTCATGTAGAGGTTGAGCGTGCCGTCAATCTCGTCTTTGAGGAAGGACTCCTCCACATCGATGTCTTCAAGTTCTGTGGTGAAGGTTGTATGACGGCAGTGGTCAGACCAATATGTATCAAGGATACGGAGTTCGGTCTCGAACGGATCGCGTCCCTCGGCCTTGAAGTAATTGACAACCTCACGGAGGTCATCGGCGTTCATTGCCAGCCCCATCTTCTTGCAATACGGTGCAAGTTCCTCTTCCGTGAGGGCGGTCAGGCCTTCGAGGACCTGTACCGGTATCACCTCCGGCTGCTCCATTGCATTGAGTTTCGAGAGGTCCTTCTCGCGGGACTCCACCGCATTGATATAATATTTCTTGATCTTGGCAATCACCTCATCTGTTGTGTCTGCCGGCAGGATGATGAGTTTCGAACTCTTTATGCTTACCTGTGCGGACGGGTCTATAAGGCGCACGCAATCCACTGCTGAAGCCGCCCTCTGGTCGAACTGGCCCGGAAGGTACTCCACGGCAATATATTTCGCGCCTTCGAGGTTACACTCGTCGGTCACGCTGTCGGTCACGATCTCTCCGAACACGCTGTAGCGGCTCTTCTCGAGAAGGTCCTTCGAGAAACCGAAGAGGTCATATACATTGAGCAGACGCAGCGTCGAGAGATCAAGTTGAAGGTTTTCGTTCAACTCGCTCAAGAGGCTGCGTGCTTCCACCTGAAATTCAGGGTACTTTTCTACGTAAATGCGATAGTTGTTCATATAGTGATTCAGTTGTATTCTTTAAACAGATCCTTCGCTGCGCTCAGGATAACAAAGGAGCGAAGTCGAGACATCTTTTTAAATTGTCGCATCCAGCACTTTCTGTGTCTGTGCAGCGCGGAAGGCGTCAAGTCTTGCAGACAGTTCCGCATCTGTCAGCGCAAGAATCTGGGCTGCGAAAAGGCCTGCATTCTTGGCTCCGTTGATGGCCATAGTCGCCACAGGAATACCGGCAGGCATCTGCACAATGGAAAGAAGCGAATCCATTCCGCCGAGAGCCTTGGTCTGGATAGGGACTCCGATTACAGGAACTGTGGTCATGCCGGCAACGACACCTGCCACGTGGGCCGCCCCGCCTGCTCCGGCAATGATGGCACCGATACCTTCTGCCTTTGCCGATTTTGCAAACTCGCACATAAGGTCAGGAGTACGGTGTGCGCTGATGACTCTCTTAACTACTTCCACCCCGAGATCTTCGAGGACATTTATCGCCTGCGACATGATGTCAAGGTCGCTGGTCGATCCCATGATTACTGCTACTTTCATATATTTGTCAAGTATTTTCTACAATCCCGCAAAAATAATAAAAATGGCGCACAATGCGCCATTTTTATACTATAAATTTGATGACTATAAACGATTGACCGGATCTAAATATCCACCTCGACGCCTAATGTCAGATTGAACAGACCGTCGTAATAGTTTCGGTAGGCATTATTTGCTGTACTCGAGTCATGAGGGGCGCTGTATGGCAGCAGGGACATACGTGGCTCAATGAAGACACCGACCCTCTTTCCGAAATGATAATCCAGATGGAATGCGCCGGTCAGTCCTACATAGTGTCTTGTGAGAGTCTCTCCAAGATCCTTCTTGATCAGGCATCCCGCCTCAGGTCCTAAAACGACACCAAAGCCGAGAGGAAAGTTCTTCACACCGCACTTGTCCAGAATCAGACTCAAGGCATCGAACTCCACCTCGGCCCTGAAGGCAAAATATCTGGCAGGCATAGCCTTGCCGCCATAATAGACTGTCCATGTATGGGTGGAATAAAGAGCCGACAGTCTCAAAGCCAGATAATCGTCAAAACGGCGGCCAAAGCCCAAGGACGTCGTATAACCTATTGTGGAATAATCCTTGTCCGAAGCCATTTTCACCAGTTCGGAATTCTGCAACTGCATTCCGCCTGAGCAGAACACATAATACTTTCCAGCAATAGTCGGTTTATACAACTGGGTTGACAGGTCATAATAAATTCCTGCACTGGTAGCAAAACCATATGTAAGTCCACCGATTCCCAAATACAGAGGCAGGTGAGGCTCCAAATAAAGAGACAGCCCTTTGCCCAGCCTCATATTGATATTTACACCGACATTACCGGCAAAGTAATGCTCTGTCATAAGGTCCCAACGACAGGAATATCCCACTCCCATCACAGTAGATACCTCACAGAAACGCATTTTGTCAAAACCGGAGATATAGGAAGACACATTAAACAACAGCGAGCATCCAACCGACAACTCACCAACACGATTCCCTGTAAGATTGCTGTGCATATACTCTCCCAAGACATCCGCACGGACACCCAAAGAAGTATTGAACCACTTCAATGCCGATACTCCCGCACCATAAGCAAAGGCATAATCATCCGAGAACGGAGCACGGGCAAGTCCCACAACTCCCAGATGCAGGTTTTCCCTGAATTTATCTGTAACAAAAGGCGTCTTAGGTGCGCTCACATCTCTACGCTGTCTTATATATCTGGATGCATCCCCCCAGTTATCGATAGCAATCGGCCCGGACTTCTTTTTGTTTTCCACCCGGCTCGTGTCCTCTTTTTCAGGCAATCCCACAGCAGTATCCCGCGCCCCCGCAGAAAAGAAGCACACAGAAAACACAAGCATCAATATAGTCGTACGAAATCTGATCATCTTTTCCCCTCCTTTTCAATACCCATTATATCATTGTAGAGATCCTCATTGATGTCGGCATCCCGTTTTGCGATTTCAATATACTTCTTGTCCAAAGCAAAACATTTGACAAGGTAAGCCCTGGCCGCATCCCATGCCTTGATATCCCCCTCATACTTATTGAACACACGGTCCTCGCCGGTCTTCATCTTTGCAAGTTTTTCCCGAGCCTGATCCAACTCGTACCTGAAATAGTTCATCGTTTCTTCAAACGGCACAAGCACGGGATTGGCATAATCCACCTGAAGCCTCTCATATTCACGGACTTTCGCTTCCAGTTTCCGGATAAATTTCGCCTGCTTGTTCATCTGTTCCGGGGTGGCGAAATCGGACCATTTGTCCTCCGGATGTTCAAAATCGGGATCCGTTTCCCTGTCAAAAGGCCTCGTCTTCAGATATGTCGCCTGATTGGCGTGTTCAAGACATATTCTCTGAGCCTTCAGATAAAGAGTAACAGGTTCGTCCTTTGGCAATTTATTGAGAATCACAGCCGTCGTCGAATCATATACCTCATTGTACATGTTGATTATGGCCGTATTCCGCGCAGAGGACCGGCATATCTCATCAATTCTTCTGGCATCGCTCGGGTCTTCCGGATCGATATAGCCTCCAAGGCACCTTACGATTGCGCGCAGCACAGGATTCTGGGTTTCAAGCAGGGAAGACAGTTCCTCCGCCTTCTCATATTCCTTGGCCAGCATATACATCTGCACCTGGTTCATGACCACAGAAGGATGATTGACCAGCAGTTTCTTGCCGTTCCTGTCCATCGGGGTTGCATTCAGACCGAATTTCCGGCTGATGAACGGGGCCAACAATGTCGTGTCCACCTGTTTCTTTTCCAATAACATGACAGCCAGATTATTGGCAGGCAGCATCCAATGCTCACGTTCCTCGGCCCATGCCACCTTTATGGCCTTTCTATAAAGTTTCTCCAACTCGTCTTTATCCTTGACCATCGCGAAAAGATGCCAATAGTCATTGAGGGTGAACTCATAATCCCCTTCAAAATTCGGGTCCGCCTTGTATCGGGCCATGATCTCCTCAGGTTCAAGTTTACGCGTGACCACTGTCTTGTATTCGCAACGGACTACGCGAAGTTGCTCCAGGCGTGGCACTATTTCCGAACGATAGTAACTCAGGCCCCTGATTTTTGCTCCTTGTGCATCAATGTTCTTCGGGTTGTCCGCGACGATCTTCCTTACCTCAAGAGCCTGCATAACAAGACTGTCGGCTTCAAGTATATCAGCCACCTGACTCCATGAAGCCACCTCACCCTTGGAACGCCGTCCCAATTTCTGAAATTCGCGAGGAAGGGCTGAAAGCACGCTGTTCTTAACAGTTGAGGTCCTCTGTCCAGACAATGAAAGATTCTTGTCATACTTACCTTCCGGAGACGAAAATCCGTAAAAATTTATATCTATAAGGTCAGAAGCCGGATCATTACATATCTGTCGGAGTTCCGCTTTCAGTGAATCCAAAGAAGCCATGGTTTCACTGTCAGACATATCCAGTTGGGAGGAATTGACCCTGAATTTGAGTTTCATATCCTTCGAACCATCCACAGGAGTCTTCCTGGCTTCCTTCTTGAACCGATTATGATCCAACTGGCCATATTCAAACGAATATTCAAGAAACTGGAATGGACGTGATACCCTGCCCGTATTGAGCAGTTCCACAGTATCGCAATAGAACACCTTTATATAATCCTCAATCCAGATATGCGCCTTGCAATAATAATCCTCCTTGGGATTCACAAGTTCAAAGACGTGATTGAAGATCAGTGTATCCCTGGATTTATCAAAAGAATGACCTTCTGCGAGTTCATACAGGGGATCATTGTTGCGTAACGCCTGGGTCGCATGATACTGTTCCCCGTCCATGACCCTTGGCTTATGATACCAGAGAGTGTCCGTTCCTGATTTGTTTACAAGAAACATCTGAGTGACGAGTCTGGCATTTGTCCTGCCTACGCTCTCAATTTCGCCCAACCTGTCCTTGTTCAATATATAAGGGAAATCCCTCACGCTATATTTATTCCCGACCACGACGGTCCTTCCCTTTTTTGTCTTGGTGCTTCCACTCTCTGCTGTAGCCGTGGCCGCATCCAACTGTATGTTTGCATCCATCTTCGGATTATGAACCCTCTTGCCCCTTACATGCACCAGGACCGGAGTACAATGGGGATTATAAAAAATCAACGATCCATTTGAGGGTACTGTAATCTCATAGGTTCCGTCGCTTTCTGAAGTGATTCCATAGACATGAGGCATGATAGGCTGATATATCATTTCCTTCATGTCCTCGGACGAGGCCAGTCTGAACTCATAATTTCCTTCTTCCTCTGTCGCGAAAGCAAACACAAAGGCACCCTTCACAGGCTCATCATCCTTATTCCTGAGTTTGCCAGTCACAAGGATTTTTGACTGCGCAAAACAATCAATCCCGCCAAGAAGCAGGACTACGGAGACAACGAGAAATTCAAGATACCTACGCACCATTTATTTTATTATATAAGTAAATGTCACACCTAATTTTGCGGGAAAAATCTTATATCCCCACGAATTGGCAGCAGCAACCTGCTCAATAAAATAGTCATCGTAATTATCATCCCTATAATGCTGTTTCTGACTGAAAAACAGCAGGGATATACCTCCGCACAACTCCAACCTCCACTTTGTATCCTTCTTTTTGCCCAACAGGAACACATATCCTCCAACCACACCTGCCGAAGCGGCATATCCGTCATGAACCTGTCGTTTTATATCAAAATCATATTTTGCAACCATTGTCGAGGCTCCGACAAACTCTCTGATCATCGGTCTTCCGTTAAACCAGTATCGGAACTCGGGCTGCACTGCAAGAATTTTAGAATCCACTCCATACGGATTATAATGTCCGAATACGGAGAGGTCAAGGCTATATCGCTCACCCAGTACAAACTCCGCCCCTATATTTGGAGTGAGAACGGTCCACATCAAAGCATTGGTCTTCAATGCGACCTGTTGGGCATTAGCCTTGGTAGAAAACAGGATAAGCCCGGCAGCAATGATTACTGCCGGGATCCTGAAAATATTAAATAGAGACTTCATCTATGAAACACCATTGAGAACAGGGGTATCATCGGTTCCAAGAACATCATCGCTGACATCAGTGGCAAAGCCGTTATGCCATTCCTCGAGTTCCTTGACTGCGATTTCAATTCCCACAGTCCTATAAAGTTTCACCTGGTAAGTGTAGAAGTATCCTGCTTCAAACCTGACATGCTTATTTATATCGGTCTCCACGGTCGTAGTGGAACCGTTGCTGAACTCAAGGTCAAGTTCAAGATGGAGTTTACTGTTCTCACTTATCGGTTGAAGGAAAAATCCATCGAGAAGTTCCTCACCATCTTCATCAGGGGTAATGTCCAACGCAGTCTTGCCATCTCCCCCATGCAGGGTAATAGTTGTCGTATCGTTGGAAACATCGAATGTACCCGCGAGAAGTGCATCCTTGTGTACAACATTCAAGGATGCCCCCGTATAGACCTCATCTCCTGAAAGGCGTACTTCGGTAATCACAGGCACCATGTCAAACGATGTGACTACCGTCGGATCAAGCACAGCAACAAATCTGATATTGGTTGTAGCATGCTCAAATGACAATGTCGGAAGGTTGGTGTCATACAGGCCATTTTTCGCAAGAAACCTCATATAGGAAGCATTGTAGCCGTTATAATAACCGACGGCTTCATCCCTGGACGCCGGAACATATTCTCCGGCAGATTTCTTGACGAACATGGTGTCCGCATCCGTCCTAGCCCAGACAATATCCTGACATCCCCAATACTTGCCCGTAAAAGGAAGTTTGATGCTCTCGCTGTCATAAGAGAGTGCCGCCGGATTTTCTCCCCTGTAATATGAGAAGAAGGAATAGTTGTAGTCTGATCTATACGGATAATATCGAGGCTCATCGAAAATGATCATAGTTTTTCCTCCAACATCTCCGCAAGTGACGATTTCGTCATTAAGACAGAACACATCCGAGCCGGTGGTTGTCAAGTCATGATTGACATCCACGCCTACAACACCCAATGTCTTACCATACATAGCCTCCAGGTTTTCGAATCTTGAACGGGTCTTGACGCCCATGCCGGAAGTTCCGAACTGGATAGGCACAAGTTGCGTTTCGTCATCGATCCACGAAGGACGCTGATTGATCGGATTTTTCCCAGTCTCTATATCCTTAGAACATCCTGCCACGAAAGCGGCAAGAGCAAAAAGAAATATGATACTGAATCTTTTCATTACTGATAAGTTTCTGTACGATTAGTTTTGTGGCTCGTCCTGACCACCCTCTTCTTCGCCCTGAGCAGGAGTGATTTCGGCGATTTTGCCATCAGTAATGACGATTGTGCTTCCATCCTCCATAACATATGTTCCGTCTGGAGAAGCAGATACGCCTACTGCAAGAGCCTCGCCCTCAGCCTGGTAGATAGTGATCTCATTTCCGTCCTTGTCATTGATTACATAACTTGGAGTCGGAGTCGGAACAATTTCCTCTTCTTCCTCTTCTTCGCCCTGAGCAGGAGTGATTGAGGCGATTTTGCCCTTAGTAATGACGATTGTGCTTCCATCCTCCATAACATACGTTCCGTTTGGAGAAGCAGATACGCCTACTGCAAGAGCCTCGCTCTCAGCCTGGTAGATAGTGATCTCCTTTCCGTCCTTGTCAGTGATTACATAACTTGCCGGTCTGATCTCAGTGATTACGCCTCCTTCAATCAAGATTGATGTGCCATCCAGCATTTCATACAAACCGTCCGGAGAAGCCAAGTCACCCACTGCTGGTTCCTCACCCTCTGACTTGTAGATAGTGATCTCATTTCCACTCTTATCCGTAATCTTATGGCTCGCACCTGGTTCTGTAGGTTCATTTCCCGTAATTTCATTACCATTCTCATCCCAGATTGTAGGCGGCTCATCTGTATCGATTTCTATGCTACCACCCTTTTTCCAAGGAGTCAGTGCAACAGTCAGTTCAATCCTTTCAAGACCATAAACCAAGATTGTAACCTCGTAAGAATAACCGGCCGTAAACTGTTTTTGTCCGGGGATTTTAATGGCAATGTCATCGAACTTTATCTGACCGGAAACAGGTGTTGACACTCCGTCGTATGTCGTATAAAGTGTAAAGTCGTACAAGTCACCAGTTTCAGGATCGTACGTATCATTAGGAATAACCATCAGGCTCTGTCCAAGGTCTCTAGTGTTCTTCTGAGAAGACTTCTTAGGTACTTCTAGTGTGTCCAACTTTACGAGTTTACCATTATCATCAAGTTCACAAAGGAAAAGTTCCTTTGTATCTCCGTCGATATCTTCAAGTTTACCGACTGGTGCTACCTGAAGATTTGCCTTGTATCTAGTCGTAATTGACAAACTATCAACAATAAGATCCGGATCACCTTCCTCTGGTTCATAACAAGATTTAACCTTGAAAGTGAACTGAACAAGTTTATGCTGGAATGTAAGTTTTGGCTGAACATCGCGACGCGCAGCATATGCAGAATAAGCATATCTGTAATCCAATTTTCCTGCAGCATCAACCTGTGGATTTGCCTTGGCAGTCAAGATGTCCTCACCTCCGGTAATCTGAATCGGAACATAAATCCTATCAGTTTCCTTCTTTGGGTCAGATTCAAGATCATCTATATAGTAGCCATAGAAATCATAAGTCTTGCTGCCCTCGTAATAGTAAGGTTTCATCACGACATTATCGTCTTCATCTTCAACGGCATATTTCAGGTCAACAAGTCCGTCATTATTAGGGAATGCCTGCGGATAGATGACATTGTCGTTATCAACAAGACGCACAAGTCTTGTATAATCCATTTCTGCTGCTCTCTCTATACCATAGATATAGAGTTTCTGGTTTTTGTTAAACGCGTCAACACTACCCTGAGCCTTTGTCTCAACCGAAGCCACGACATTTGACTTCATTTGAATCGCCATAGGAGCACCGTCCTCATTCGGAGTCGTGATGCCATTGGCAGAAGGAGTCTTTGGAGCCTCCTTCACACATGCAGCGAGCATTGCTACGGCTGCACAGAAAGTGAAAATTCTTTTCATTTCTTTTTGTTTTTTAGGTTAATAAATAAGTATAAAAGGTATAAAAATCATTCTATGTCCGGTTTGTCTGATTCTGTATCCACATCAAGTTTTCCTCCTGTCCCCCAAGGTTCAACATCCACATAAGCCAAAACATTGATGGCGCCTTTTATGACCAGTTTCACCTTGTATTTATTTCCCGCCACAAATCCTTTGGGATAAGTGATGTCAATCAGACTCTTCTGTCTTTCAATCACGACTTTTCCATTATCATATTTCTCGGTCATGACCATGTACAGGTCATATGCCTGTGCAGGAGCCACCAACAGGCCCTCATCCATCCTGATTGTTTCCCGATCATAATCCTCTGCCCCTTCCGGATCCCACGAAGTACTGTGAATGACATACTTGTCATCAGGCATATCAGTCCCGTCCTTCTGCCTTAGCGGCAATTCCCTCAGGCCACCTCTGAAGGTCAGTCCCAGACGTGCTCCATCACGGTCTGCAACCACAAATGTAGCCTTGGTTTGAGATTCCACAGACATGGCATGAACAGTCACTGTCTTAGGTTCCTCTGACACCAGGTCTGACACTAATTCAAACTCCAGATTCACGAGATGGTGCTTGAACATGAATGTCGGAGCAATATTTCTTTGTGCCGTATAGAAACTGAAGGCATTTTCCAGCACAGACACCTTATCCTTCTCTGTAAACGCTTTCAACTGTTCATCAGTCAGTTCAGCCTTGGAGGACATTATATCCTGAGAACCATCAATCTCAATATCGACGGAAATCGAATTTTCTGTCCTGTTGTACGAGGTATATGGAGGGTCGATATCATCAAGATAATATGCAAAGAAATCATAGGACAACGGGGTACCTTCTGAAACAGGATACAGCATATCTTCCTCCTCCACGGCCCATTTGGCATAAGCGTCATCTGCCGTCAGGTAGGCCTTCTTGCCTGCTCTCGAATTAGGATTGTCATTAGACCCATCTACAAGACACCTGTCCCTTCTTGCATAACTGTAAAAACTGAAGGCATTCTCCGCCTCCTTGTTGAAGGCATATACATATATATGCTTTCCGGTCCAGTTCCCGACATTTTCTATCACTCCTGAACCTTTTGCGATTCCTCCGGTAGGATCACCCAAAGCGACAACCACAGGAATCTCCTGAGAACCATAGCCATACAGACTGTCCGGAGTTCCCCTGTAGGAATCATCCAGACACCCCATAAGCAGTGGAGTCAAAAGAAACATATATGTAAGTCGTCTCAACACTATATAATAATATTACACTTCAAATTCCAGATCTTCGTTATCGTGAACAAACCACTGCTCATACCCTTCACCCTCACCGGATACCACCTTGTCAAAACCGACCTCCAACACGACCGGCACCTCAAGCACAGCCTCCGAACGGGAGACTCTGAATCCTGACTTATCCTTCGCCTCCTCCATCAGTCCGGCCTTTTCTATCACACTCTTCATATTTATTCCCACATAGAATACCCGCTTGTACTCCACACCATCAAGCATCACCGAAGCACTTATTTCAGCCTGAAATATTCCCGCACCTGATGTGTATAAACTTGAAGATGATGGGAACAGGCCCAACACCTGAGTCTCACCCTCAAAAATTATCACCTCCTGCTCTGAAACCTGCTGCATCGGGATATATTGCCTATAAGTAGGATTCCTGGAGTCATTGCGCACCATCCCGGACATCACCCTTACCTTGCCCGCCACACCGGACACCGCCGCACGCAAACCGGTAACTGTCACTCCCTCCTCGGGTCTTACTTTCAGACGGAAGGTGAGGCTCTGAGTCAAAGGTCGCGGGGAGAAGGATATCTTCATGGCAGTATCCCTGGCAGTAAACTTCATGAAATCACAGGCAAAAAGTCCTTCTGCCGGTCTGATAAATGATGAATAAGGATTATAGTCCGCCAGTTTGCCATAGTCCGTATCTGCCATCACAGGAAGACTGACATATATATCCTGCATGCTCATCGTCTTGTCAGCAGCAAATTTTTCAAGGGCATCCATCTCGCCATCCTCACCGGTAACCTTGTTTATCTCATAAACATCCGTATCCGCATAAAAAGCCACGGCATAATACTCTCCATGCCTTATGACCTGGGACACAGTATCCTTCCACACATAATGAACAGAATTCACCAGACGGCTGCCCATGACGGTATAGACATGTTCGGCATCAGCGGGTTCCACCAGGGCCTCCAGACAAGTGTCATCACCGTTTACTCCGCCATAGTAAAACTTACTGCATGACAGAGCAAACACAGTCATTACAACCATCGCCAATATGTTACCTTCCACCTTCATTTATTGTGTTCTTCCTGACGCTTCATGGCGTTTCTGCATATACATTCTTACCAGGTTGTCACGAGCCTTTTCTGCCTCTCCTTTCAGTTTCAGCACCTGACTGTCGATATAATCAAGTCTCTTGTTGTCCTGTTTTGTCCTGACAGGAGGATATTTTGCCCTGATCGCTTCGAGTTCCGCCTCTGTCTGAGCATATCTCTCCTTGTTAAGCAGCACATCGCACCTGTTGTTGACATCATTGTGGAATTCCCTGGCCTCACGCAGGTTCCCTTCCGAATACAGCAAAGTGAGCGGCAGGACCTTCTCGATTTCCGCCCTATGTCTGGCTAGTGAGGCATCCTCCAATTTCATCAGAGTTTCCTTACTACAATGAGCGGCTACAAGTTCATTACGTCTTTTCTCCACCATATCCGCCAGTTTCACTTTCAGCAGCGAGTCCAGTTTCATGAACTCGGCACTGTCCTTCTGATTGAAACTTGACAGGTACCAACCGAATTTCTTATCAAATTCATGTGTCAGTGCGGAAGAATCCTTCTCCTTGCCACGGAGGTTGAACCAGGTCTGCCTGAATGCTGCAAATCTTGCAGTATCCTTTGCCGCAGGTCGTTTCAGGCGGATGTTCCTAAGGAATGCAAAATTCTTATAGACCGTCCGTATTTCCTCCTTTTTAAGCCGTTCTTCGCATTTGAAATCAAGATTGGCCTGAAAATCAAGACTATCCTTCACATTTTTTCCATCCGGAGTGAAAATCATCGAATCTGTCAGGACATCCAGTATTATTTCAGCAAATTGTTCTGTCACCTGCTTTTGATATGCCGATGTCGTACACAATTTCAAATACTTATCTGTCAGACGGTCCCGCTCCTTTCCAGCCTTCTTCCTCAACTGATCCCTTGTCTGCTGATAACTCTTTTCAAACCTCACACTATCAACACCATCCAAGGTCGCCATATACTTGGATTTCACACCTGACATCTCGGCATCAAACTGAACAATGGCATTGGTATCCAGGTCCCTGGCACATATCGTTTCAAGATCCGTCACAACATCAATCATATCGCGCAACTTCCTGCCGTCATGAAAGAAGGATTCGTTGATATATTCCGGTATCGACCGTTTTATATATTTGTCCACACTCGTCTTTTTCTTGTGAAGGTAGTTCGCCTTCTGCTCATAGATCTTCACCTGATGGGCAATCGACTGCTTTCTCCACACAAAGGCCACCCTCAACTCTGACACCACCGGAAACGGAGTAAAATGAAGATCCTTGCTCTTTTCCGGTACCTTCATATAATAGTATCCCTCCGGATTATATGTAAACACATCACGTGTACATCCCTGCAGACCGAGAGAAAAACCGAACTCAATATCCACTGCCCCCTTATTGTATTCATAAAGCGGTGCCGCATATCCCACACTCACACCTGCGCCGAAAGAGTAACCATGAATCCCTTGGGGTGCCAATTTGAACGTATAATTTCCATACGACAGATATGGTCCTATATACATAGCCCACCAGCGACGCGTCATCTTGCCCCACCATGGTTTCTCCGTCTTTCTGCTATTGGCATCGGCACGCAGATAATATCTGAACTCCGGACGCACGTCAAGCAGGTCAAATGCTGTCGAGGGGGTGAGTTTATGGTAAGAGTTCCAATTGTATTTTGCAGTCAGACCGAGAGTCATCTTCTGATATGTAGTCCTTACCACATCATATTCAAACCCGAAGTTCGGAACAGTTATCAACCACTCGAAAGCATTGGTTTTCAGCGCCATATTGTCAACAAAAGAGTATGCATCCCTTTCCTTTGCTTTCAGAAAGGGCGCAAAAAACAAGCACGTCAGCGCTATTATGCCAAGGCGATTCAAAACTTTATTTCCGATATTAATCAGCAAATATAACACTTTTTTCTTACCCCCCCCCACACTTTTTCTGATAATTAAAGTTAATATTGTGATTATCCGCTTTTGAGTGCAGTGGTATCCCGAATTAATAATTCGGCAGCAGTTCCGGTAGACCTGCAGCAAAAATACATGAAAACTGCTGCAGGTCTCCTCGTTTTGAAGGGTACATAGTGCAGTTTTTCTATGTTTTTGCACTATGCCTCTCATCGTCATGCCGAGCCGTCATACCTGAACGGGGTCAAATGGAGACATCCGCTGTGCATCTTGACGCCACACCTTGCTGACGCCCTCCACAATATTACGTTTTCATCCGGAAAACAACCCCCGAAACCCGGATGAGCAGCGAAATTTCCCATGTTCATCCGGAAATACGTACCCAAATCCCGGATGAGATTATAGATTGTAATCAGGTGAGTTTTTCTGCACCGTTTGCGGATAATCATTAGTTAATATTGTGATTATCCGCTTTTGATTGAAGTATGATTCAGAACAATTTTTGCGAAGACCGCAGTGACACCTATGTTTTACAGCATACTGATAATCGTAGTTTTAGAAAATGCACCCGTTCCTGGGCACAGTAGTTGGGTAAGGTCAACATATGTTAAAATTCAGATCATTCTTAGACACCCCGAACAAACGGAAGGCCTTCCGGAACACTCTGCTGCTGATTCCCGGAATAGCAGGAGACTTCGTGATTCATTCAGACATAGTCAGGAACGGATTCCTGATGCGGGTCCTTACCAAGGCAGACAGAGTGTATCTTATTGTCATCGCCCTGCTGATATGCAGTTCGCTTCTGCATGTCTTTCTTGACCTGTACAACAGGAGCGACAGAAGCAGACACCACCCTCTGAACGGTCTTGTCCAGGCCCTGGAAGTGGCACTGGTGTTCGTAGGCATCATCATAATAACCTCCACCCTTATCGACAAGTCTCCCACAGCCCTTCTGACCGGTCTGGGGGCTTCCGCAGCCGTGCTTATGCTGATATTCAAGGACAGCATACTGGGGTTCGTGAGCGGTTCCGTACTTATCCGGAACAACATGATACGCATCGGAGACTGGATACAGATGCCGGACGGGAGCGCCAACGGCACGGTGGAGGAAATCACCCTCAACACCGTCAAGGTCAGAAACTGGGACAACACCATCTCCACCATCCCTCCATACACCCTCATCAACACCACGTTCAAGAACTGGAGGGGCATGCAGGAGAGCCCGGGAAGACGCGTGGATAAGATGATACGAATAGATGTGAGTTCATTGCAGATATGCACCGAGGATATGATCCGCAGCATCTGCACCCGTATTCCTCTGATGGCAGATTATACTGTCGCTGCCGGAGAAGTGCTCCCGACGAATACGGAACTGTACAGGGTCTATATCGAACGGTATCTGCGGAGTCATCATGCTGTGGTTCAGGAACTTGATATGATCATAGCACAGAGGGAGGTGGATCAGGTCGGACTGCCCATAGAGGTGTATTTCTTCCTTGGCGACAAGGTCTGGAATGAATATGAAAGACTGCAATCCGACATATTCGACCATCTGATGGCAATGGCCGGCGAGTTCGGACTGAAATTATATCAGTTGCAGTTCAAGGAGGGCGCGGGTCTGAAACATTTAGAAACTGATAATGATTATCCGTAAAGGGTGCAGATAATGTTCCTTCAATGTAGCGCACAGGGAAAGCAGAGCCTGTTTTACTGCACTGATGAGGGATAATCATTATTTTTCGTAGAAAAATTTAAACAGTTTCTACATTTTTTCTATTTTTGCGGATTATTTTCCGGACACATTGAAAGTACGCGCGATGCAGACCAGACAATTCCACTGGTCAACACCCCTGAAAGGGCATCCGGACAGGAAAAGAATAGAATAACAGTATAATATAAATAAACAGTATGAAACAGGACATGATCGTAATTCTGGACCTCGGAAGCCACGAGAACACGGTGGTTGCAAGAGCAGTCCGTGCATTGGGCGTTTACAGCGAAATACACCCGCATGACATCACAGCCAAGGAACTCAAGGCTCTTCCTAATGTAAAGGGTATCATCATCAACGGTGGTCCCAACAATGTAATTGACGGGGTTGCGATCGACGTACTGTCGGAGATATATGAGGCTGGCATCCCTGTAATGGCAGCAGGTCATGACAAGGCACTCTGCCAGGTGAAACTCGCACAGTTCGAGAACGACGAAGAGGCAATCAAGGCTGCTGTAAAGGATTTCGTTTTCGACACATGCAAGGCCGAGGCAAACTGGAACATGAAGAACTTCGTTGCCGACCAGGTGGAACTCATCCGTCAGCAGGTAGGCGACAAGAAGGTCCTCCTCGCCCTCTCAGGCGGAGTTGACAGTTCTGTTCTTGCAGCCCTCCTCCTCAAAGCGATCGGTGACAAACTCTATTGCGTTCACGTGAACCACGGACTTATGCGCAAGGGCGAGAGCGAGAATGTTATTGAAGTGTTCCGCAACCAACTCAACGCTAACCTTATATATGTAAACGCTACAGACCGTTTCCTCGGACTCCTCGAGGGCGTTGCAGATCCTGAACAGAAGAGAAAGATCATCGGCGGCGAGTTCATCCGCGTATTCGAAGAGGAGGCACGCAAACTTGACGGCATCGATTTCCTCGGACAGGGAACAATCTATCCTGACATTGCAGAGAGCGGCACAAAGACTGCTAAGGTTGTAAAGTCACATCACAACGTAGGCGGTCTTCCTGAGGACCTCCAGTTCGAACTCGTAGAGCCGCTCAAGCAACTCTTCAAGGATGAGGTCCGTGCCTGCGGTGTAGAACTCGGCCTTCCATACGAAATGGTATATCGTCAGCCGTTCCCGGGTCCGGGTCTTGGAGTACGTTGCCTTGGAGCCATCACACGTGACCGTCTTGAAGCACTCCGCGAGGCAGACGCCATCCTTCGTGAGGAATTTGCAAAGGCTGGTCTTGACAAGAAGGTATGGCAGTATTTCACTGTGGTTCCTGATTTCAAGTCTGTGGGTGTACGCAACAACGCACGCTCATACGACTGGCCGGTCATCATTCGTGCCGTGAACACCATCGACGCGATGACTGCATCAATCGAGCAGATCGAGTGGCCAATCCTCATGAAGATTACAGACCGCATCCTCGCTGAGGTGCCTATGGTCAACCGCGTATGCTACGACCTCTCACCGAAGCCGTCAGCAACCATCGAATGGGAATAAACCGTGGGATATAACTCCTTAGGTATCAATTAGATGCATATATTAAGGTGGGCGTTTTCGACCCACCTTAATTATATTAAATTACTCTGTATCAAAGCCTTACACTCCACCGCACAATAAGGCATATCCTTTGTCGGGCGGAGGACAATTAAGCAAAGCGGCTTATTATCTCCCGGGCCTTGGCAACCTTCTCGTCAAGAAGGTCCTTTGTTGTTGCCTCGCAGAGAAAACGAAGATATGGCTCTGTGTTGGAAGGGCGGATATTGAACCACCAGTCAGGGAACTCCACCCGGTATCCGTCGAAGTCCATATAGGCAGTCGAGTGTTCGGCACTCATGAAATGGTCGCGCACGGCATCCATCGCTTCCTGCTTGCGGTCGAGGCGGAAATTGATCTCGCCTGAGTTCTGATATTTCTCAATGCGTGCGATGAGTTGGCTCAGAGACACGCCCTCCGCCTTTTTCTTTGCAACCACATTCAGAATGAGGATTGCGGCAAGGAGTCCGCTGTCGGAATAGAAGAAATCGCGGAAATAATAGTGGCCTGCAAGTTCGCCTCCATACACTCCGTCAAGTTCGCGCAGTTTCAGGGCTGCATAGGCACGACCCACACGCCATGTATTCATGATTCCGCCCATAGGAGCGAGATATTCACCCACAGCCTTTGAGGAACGGATGTCCTGATGGATATACCCCTTCTCCCCTCTTTCTTCAAGGAAATAATGTCCGAGAACCGCAATCATAAGGTCCGGAGATATGAACCTGCTGTTCTCATCCACAAACATCACGCGGTCCGCATCGCCGTCAAAGATGACTCCTATGTCAGCCTTTGTCTGTGCCACAAGTTTCCTGAGGTCCTCCACATTTGCAGGCACAAGCGGATTAGGCTCGTGATTCGGGAACGACCCGTCCATATCCTTATATATATAGGCCGGCTGATCACCGAAAATATCATCAACAAAGAGCGAAGCCATACCGTTGGATACGTCCATGGCGATTTTCAGGTCTGACCAGTCCCCCTTATATTTAAGAAGGAAATCCACATAATCCTTCCTCATATCCTTCTGATGAACCTTTCCCGGAACTGCCGCCACAGGGCAAGGGCGTCCTGACTCAATCCACTCCTTTATCTGACCCAGACCCGTATCAAGACCCACCGGAAGTGCATTTTCACGAGACACCTTCAAGCCGTTGTATTCGGCAGGGTTATGCGATGCGGTGATCTGGACAGAGGCCTTGAAGCCGTAATGTGCAGTGCCGAAATATACCATAGGCGTGGTAGCCAGTCCTACATCATATACGTCTGCGCCTGCATCGGTGATGCCTTTGAGAAGGTAATCATGGATTTCCGGCGAAGATACTCTGGCGTCACGTCCCACAAGCACCTTGTCGGCAGAAAGAAGTTCAGGAAGGAAATAACCCACCTTGTAGGCCGTATCCTTGTCGAAATCCACATTGTAGATTCCTCTGATGTCGTATGCGTGAAATGCTCCCATAGTTTTACGATTATAGATTTCTCGTTTCGCTCGCTATCGGCTTACCGCTTAGCGGTAGCGAAAGAAATGACAGTCAACAACCTATCTTTTCGATTTGTATCGTGTCTGCACCGAGCCTTTGGAGATCGCCTGCAACTTGCGCGCGATCATCTTGCGGCGGATCGGCGAAATGTTATCTACAAAAAGGTTGCCTTCCAGGTGCGAAAGTTCATGCTGCACCATACGGCAGCCGAAACGGTCAAACTCCTCTACGACCTTCTCGAAATTCTCGTTATAGTACTCGACCTTTATCTTCGCAGGACGGCGCACCTCCGCATATACTCCCGGCACGCTCAGACAGCCCTCCGAATATTCACATGTTTCCTCGCTTTCTTCGAGCACGACAGGATTGATCATCACGCGGAAGAAATCATGGAGATAGTCGTATGTTTCGGTGAGTTCACGACCATCGACAATGACCACATTAAGGTTCACGCCCACCTGAGGGGCCGCAAGACCGCATCCGTCAGCGACTTTGAGGGTCTCCTTCATATCCTCAATGAGTTTAAGGATCGCTTCCTTGTCGTTAAGGTCGGCGTCTTTGTTTTCGTTTCGGAGCACGTCGGCTCCATACAAATAAATCGGTAGTATCATAGTATCGTTTTTGTTCTTTTTAGTTTTACAGATCCTTCGCTTCGCTCAGGATGACATGTGGTGCTCAGGATGATTGTGGTGGATGACTATCTGTTTCTGTCAAGGTAGGACTGAAGGATGATGGCGGCGCTGATCTTATCGACCGACTCCTTCTTCATGCGGTCCTGCTTCTTCATGCCGCCGTCAATCATGGCACGATGGGCAAGCACGGAGGTGAACCGTTCATCCTCCAATGTCACCGGAATGTCCGGAAATGCCTTTGCAAGGTGTTTGAGGAATATATCAATATCCTTCGCCGCCTCTGACGGAGCACCATTCATGTTGATAGGATATCCCACAACAAAACGCACCACATTCTCATTTTCAGCGTATTTTTTGAGATATTCTATTATCTTTGCAGAATGTACCGTTTCAAGGGCAGACGCGAAAATCCCGAGAGGGTCGCTGACAGCAACACCCACTCTTTTTCGTCCGTAATCAATGCCGATTATTCTGTCCATATCGGTGCAAAGTTAGTAAAAAAGCAGACATGAGCAAAGAGCATAAGACAGGCAAAGAACACAAGAGAAGCAATTTCAGGCTTGCCATCATCGATGACCAGTCGCACAAGCAGTTATGGACAGTCCATTTCACAAGGACAAGCATGTTCGTGGCAGTCATCACCATTCTTGTGACCCTCAGCGCAGCAATATTTTCCATAATAGCATATACTCCGGTGAGGACATTCATCCCCGGCTATCCTGACGCACGCTCGAAAAAGGCGGCCATACAGAATGCCATCACCATCGACTCACTTGAAACCGTCATATATAAATGGGGACTGTACTCCGAGAACCTCAAAAGGGTAATGGAGGGGATGGACCCGGTGAAGATAGACAGTCTGGTCAACGCCAGCATGCCGACCTCAGCCAGACAGGCGAACATGGAGGAAATACAGCGCAGAGACTCTCTGCTGCGTGAAAAAGTGAAGCAGGAGGAGCAGTTCGGAATCTCGGCGCAGAGGGAGAAAAGAGATCTCCCAATCGAGGGCGTACATTTTTTCAGCCCGCTGAAAGGAGTCATTTCACAAGGATACAACCAGGTCAGCCATCCCTACCTCGACATCACGGCACCGCAGGGCACTGTCGTGAAGGCCATACTTGACGGAACAGTCATACACGCAGGATGGAGCAACGAGTTCGGCAACACCGTTGAAATCCAGCACAACGGTGATATAATCTCCATATACAAGCACAACGGCAGCCTCCTCAAGAAGACCGGCGACAAAGTTACGGCCGGTGCACCGATTGCGCTCATAGGCAACACCGGAGAACTTTCCACCGGTCCGCACCTCCACCTCGAACTCTGGCACAAGGGCACCGCGGTCGATCCTGCCAGATACATAAGTTTCTAAGGACTATGGAAAAGAGAAGAATTGCGATACTCGGATCCACCGGTTCAATCGGAAGGCAGGCGCTCGATGTCATACGCCAGCACAGAGATCTCTTTGAAGTTGAACTGCTTACAGCCAACAGCAGTTGGGATTTGCTCGTGCAGCAGGCCATCGAATTTGACGCCAACAATGTCGTGATATGCGATGAAGGCAGATATGGGCAGACTGCGGAGGCGCTGAAACCTCATTTTGTCAAAGTGTTCGCCGGCATGAAATCCGTCTGCGACCTGGTACAGAGCGACAATATAGATATCGTGCTGACCTCAATGGTCGGTTTCAGCGGACTGGAATCCACCATCGCCGCAGTCAAGGCGGGCAAGATGATAGCGTTGGCAAACAAGGAGACCCTTGTGGCGGCAGGAGAGATTGTCATGGACCTTGCGGCGAAGCATCACGCCGGCATTCTCCCGGTAGATTCCGAGCATTCGGCCATATTCCAATGCCTTATGGGTTCGGCAGGCGCGGACATAGAAAAAATACACCTGACAGCCTCAGGAGGCCCATTCAGAAACTGGAGCCGTGATGACATAGCCAAGGCGACACGCGAGCAGGCCCTCAACCACCCTAACTGGAGCATGGGCAGCAAGATCACCATCGACTCCGCGACCATGATGAACAAGGGCCTGGAAATCATCGAGGCACGTTGGCTGTTCGGCACCCCGGGAGACAGGATCGACGTGGTGATACACCCCGAGTCCATCATCCACTCCATGGTGGAGTATGCGGACGGCTCGGTTATTGCACAGATGGGACATCCGGATATGAGAGAGGCCATCCAATTCGCATTCAGTTATCCGCACAGACTTCCGCTCGACAGCAGAAAACTCAATTTCGCCGAACTTGGAAGCCTGTCCTTCCTTGCGCCCGACAGACAGAAATTCCCTGCCCTCGACCTTGCCTACGAGGCTCTTCGACAGGGCGGAAACATGCCGTGCATAATGAACGCGGCAAATGAAGCGGCCGTGGCGGCCTTCCTGAAAGAGAGAATCGGATTCTACGACATCACGGACGTGGTGCGGGAGACCATGGAGAAGGTGGAATACGTAAAGACACCGGATCTCGGGTGCATATTCGGAACCAACACGGCTGCATATTCGACAGCAAATACACTGATTGATAAAATTTCAAGATAAGATGATAATATTGATGAAAACCCTGCAAGTGATACTTGCATTAGGAATACTCATTCTGATTCATGAGTTCGGACATTTTATTTTCGCCAAGATTTTCGGCATTAGGGTCGATAAGTTCTACCTTTTCTTCGATGCCTGGGGCGTGAAACTGTTCAGCACCAAGAGCAAATGGTTCCTTAAACTCTGCCCTAAGGCGGCCGATTGGGAGACCGAATACGGAATAGGCTGGCTGCCGCTGGGAGGATACTGCAAGATATGCGGAATGATCGACGAGTCGATGGACACCGAGCAACTCAAAAGCGAGCCGCAGCCATGGGAGTTCCGCTCAAAACCGGCATGGCAGAGGCTTTTCGTGATGGCAGGAGGCGTGCTTTTCAACTTCATCTTCGCCATCATCATGTATATCTGCATCCTCGGAATATGGGGAGAAGCATATATCAGCAATGATGGAAAGCAGATATATGTCAATGAACTGGCTTCCGACCTGGGATTCCGCAACGGGGACCATATAATCAGCATGGATGATTATGTGCCTGAGAACTTCGGAATGCTTCAGGCAGATCTCGCGAGGCAGACTGCGGAAAAGGTTGCCCTGCTGCGGGACAATGACACCGTAAGCATCTACATCGACCAGTCCCGCATAGGAGACATCCTCAAGACTCCGGGAATGTTCGATCTGGCAGTTCCGTTTGTGGTTGACAGCATACCTGAGAGTTCGCTCAACTACGACGGCGGACTTGTCAAAGGAGACAGAATAGTTGCAGTGGCAGGACAAGGGGTCGAGTTTGTCCAGGACGCATGGCCTGTGCTTGAAGCAAACGCAGGAGGAGCAGTCGAGGTTGCCGTTCTCAGAGGCTGCGACACTCTGATGCAGACTATTCAGGTTGACACCACAGGACGTCTTGGAGTGTATCTTCCACCTACTGAACTTGCAACAAAGGATTATGATTTCCTTTCTGCCATCCCTGCCGGATTCAAGAAGACATTCTCCACCATCGGAGGATATATCCAGGACCTGAAATTAGTGTTCACACCAAGCACAGAAGCATACAAATCGGTGGGAAGTTTCATCGCCATCGGTCAGATATTCCCTTCAACATGGGACTGGCACAGTTTCCTGAGCATCATAGCCCTGCTGTCAATCATGCTGGGTGTCATGAACCTGATTCCGATTCCAGCACTTGACGGCGGCCATATAGTGTTCACCCTATATGAAATCATCACCCGCCGCAAGCCAAGCGACAAATTCCTTGAAGTGATGCAGGTAATAGGCATGATTCTTATATTCGGTCTTATGATTCTCGCATTCGGTAACGATATATTAAGATTGTTCAGATAAGTCAAACATCTATAAAAGAAGAATATGAAAAGATTTGCGACATACATTTTAATTGCGCTCCTGGCGGCGACAGCCATCTCCTGCAACAACGGAAAAAGAAGGAAGGCCCTGATGCCGAACATCAGCGGCAAACCGGGAGAAGTTGTAGTAGTCATCGGAAAAGACTATTGGGAAGGCTCATTGGGCAACACCCTGAGGGACTCTCTGGCCTGCGACTTCCCATACCTTCCGCAGAGCGAGCCGATGTTTGATCTTGTCAATGTGGCTCCGGCCGGCTTCACCAGCATGTTCCAACTGCACAGGAACATCATCGCATTCAACATCCGCACTGACGTCACTGAGCCGGGCGTCATCTATAAGAATGACCAATGGGCGGCGCCTCAGTGCGTAATCAAGATAAACGCTCCTACCGAGGAGGTCGCCACAGAACTCTTCATGACCAACTGCGAGAAGATCAAGGCGGTTTTGGAGCAGGCGGAAAGGGCAAGGGTCATATCAAACACAAAGAAATATGAAGAACTGAACCTTGCACCCGTGGTAACGGCTATGGCAGGCGGTTCGCCTCATTTCCCTTCGGGATACAAACTCAAGGCGCGCAAGGACAATTTCATATGGATTGCATATGAGACACAGTTCACCATGCAGGGCATACTTATATATAAATACCCTGTTGAAGCAGGAGTGGATATGATGAGCCCGGAGGCGCTGTTGCAGGCACAGGACAATATGACCAGGGAAAATGTGCCGGGCATGAGGGAAAATTCATATATGATGATAAGTCCTATCATCACCCCGTCCGTGAAATACAAGAAATACGGCGTGCATGAGTTCGCCGAGATCCGCGGACTGTGGGAGGTATATGGAGACTATATGGGCGGTCCGTTCGTAAGCCACGCGTTCTATACTCCGGACGGACAGAATATGATTCTCCTGCAAGCGTTTGTATATGCTCCAAAATACGACAAGAAGAACTATCTGAAGCAGGTGGAATCGGTGCTCTATTCGTGGGAATGGAAGAAAGAGTAAAAAATATTTTGTCAGATTAAAAACTTTTTATACCTTTGCAGTCCCTTTGTGAAAAAGGTATAGTTTGGTCGGTTCGTCTATCGGTTAGGACTCAAGATTTTCATTCTTGCAAGAGGGGTTCGATTCCCCTACCGACTACGAAAAATATAAAAAAGAATAACAATGGCAAATCACGCTTCAGCAGACAA
>SUYM01000050.1 GCA_015060455.1 Bacteroidales bacterium | reverse complement strand
GTATCTTTGCCTTGATTATGATTGCAGTAGGGGTTATGTTCCCTCAAAACGCAATTGACAATCTCGGTTTGTCTTGCAAGTGAGGCTCCCTTTTCGACTTCCTCATTCGAGGGCAATCCGCAGCATTTAACATAACGAAACGACAGACAAACATTTGTAAATTATGCAGGTGGATGTAATGGTGGCCAATGAAAGCCACGCAGTATATGCAGACGAGATCTGCGAGGAAGTTTTCATTTCCGCCCGGGAAAGAGGAACGGGTATAGCCCGCAGAACTCCCGAGTACGTCATCGAGAAGATGATGGCCGGCAAGGCAGTGATTGCAATTGCCGAAGACGGAAGATTTGCAGGATTTTCATATATCGAGACCTGGGGTCACAAGCAGTTTGTAGCCAATTCCGGTCTTATTGTAGCGCACGGATTCAGAGGCATGGGCATCGCAATGAGAATCAAGAGGCGCATATTCCAACTTTCACGCGAACTTTTCCCTGAGGCAAAGATTTTCAGCATCACCACAGGAGCAGCTGTCATGAAGATGAACTACGAACTCGGCTTCAGACCAGTTCCCTTCGCCCTTCTGACAGACGACCCCGAGTTCTGGAAAGGCTGCCAGGGCTGCCGCAATTTCCCTATACTTGAATCAAACCAATACAAGATGTGCCTCTGTACCGGTCTCCTTTATGATCCGGCGGAACACATAGAGGTAGAAAGTCCGGCATTAACGAAATAATTTAAAAGAAAATAATATGAGCAAGAAAGTAGTACTCGCCTTCAGCGGCGGACTCGACACATCATTCTGTGTCCCTTACCTAAAGGAAAAAGGTTATGAAGTACACACCGTAATGGTCAACACCGGCGGTTTCTCTGCAGAGGAGGAAAAAGCCATCGAGGAGCGTGCCCTCACCCTGGGAGCCACATCCCACAAGAATGTGAACGCAGTTGACACTTATTACAACAAAGGTATCAAGTACCTTATCTATGGAAACATCCTCAAGAACGCCACTTACCCGCTTTCAGTAAGTTCAGAGCGCGTATTCCAGGCGCTTGAAGTGCTCAACCATGTAAAGGCTCTCGGAGCTGACGCTGTTGCTCACGGAAGTACAGGCGCCGGCAACGACCAGGTACGATTCGACATAGTATTCGAGATTCTCGCTCCTGAAGTGGAGATTATCGCTCCGGTCCGTGACGAGGGATTCACCCGCCAGTTCGAGATCGATTTTCTCCAGAGCCACGGCTTCGACTTCTCATGGGAAAAGGCCAAATATTCCATCAACCAGGGACTTTGGGGAACAAGTATAGGAGGTGTCGAGACTCTTTCATCAGACGGATACCTTCCTGAGGAGGCGTACCCTACAAAAGTCACCAAATCAGAGCCTGAACACATCAAGATCGGTTTCTGCAAGGGTGAGCCGGTTTCATTCAACGGAGTTGCCATGAGCCCTGTAGAGGTCATCAAGGCTGTTCGTGACGTTGCAGGTCCGTTCGGCATCGGCCGCGACATCCACATCGGTGACACCATCATCGGTATCAAGGGCCGCGTAGGCTTCGAGGCTGCCGCACCTCTCATCATAGTGAAGGCGCACCACCTCCTCGAGAAGCACACCCTGACCAAGGGGCAGCTCTACTGGAAGGAGCAGATCGCCGGATGGTACGGTCAGCAGATGCATGAGGCGATGTATCTCGACCCTGTCTGCCGCGACATGGAAGCAATGATGGACAGCATAGAGCAGAATGTTACCGGAGAGGTAGAGGTCGCACTCATGCCTTACCACTTCTCGGTTCTGGGCTGCACCAGCGATCATGACCTGATGAGTTCAAAGTTCGGAGCATACGGCGAGGTGAACAAGTCATACACCGGACGTGACATCGTAGGATTCACAAAGGTGATTGCAAATCCGCTCAAGATATACTATTCAGTCAACGGCGGTATTGACAAATAAGTCTTGACGCAATCTGTCATCCTGACTCATCTCTCTGTCATCCTGACTCATCTCTCTGTCATCCTGAGCGAAGCGAAGGATCTATAACAAAATAAACATCTCTCTGTCATCCTGAACGAAGTGAAGGATCTGTAACAAAATAAACATGAACGAAACGAACAAAATACGCGTAGCGATAGCGGGCGGCACAGGCTACACCGGCGGTGAACTGTTCAGAATTCTGCTGAACCATCCGAATGTAGAGATTGTGGCCGCTACGACAACATCCTCCGAAGGTACGCCTGTAGCGTCCGTACACAGGGACCTGATAGGTGAAACCGATCTGTGTTTCGGCAAGGAACTGAACGACCCTGACGTAATTTTCCTTTGTCTGGGACACGGCATATCCCGTCAGTTTGTCGATACTCATGACATCAAGCCTTCGTGTCGTATCATCGACCTGGGCAACGATTTCCGTCTCGACGGAGATTACGCCGGACGTCATTTCGTATATGGTCTATGCGAGAGTGCCCGTGAGCAGGTAAAGTCGGCTCATGACGTGGCGAATCCAGGTTGCTTTGCAACTGCAATCCAACTGGCAACGCTTCCTCTGGCAGCAGCAGGACTCATCAAGGACGAGATACATGTGACTGCCATCACAGGTTCGACAGGAGCCGGCAAGAAGCCTGGTGAGACAACGCATTTCAGTTACCGTTCAGATAATATTTCCATATACAAACTCTTTACCCACCAGCACTTGGCGGAGATCAAGCAGAATCTTGTACGGGTCGGCGGTCAATCGACAGTCCCTCCGGTGGTGAATTTCGTGCCGCTCCGCGGTGACTTTGCAAGAGGAATTTTTGCGAGCGTATATACGAAAGCTGCGGAAGGAATGAGTCTGGAGGATTACAGGAAACTGTATGAGGACTACTACGCAGAGTCACCTTTCGTATTCCACTCCGAGGAAGGCATTTCCATGAAAGAGGTAGTGAACACCAACAAGGGACTTGTACACGTGGAACTGCATGACGGATATGTACACATCGCTTCCTGCATAGACAATCTTGTAAAGGGAGCGGCAGGACAGGCCGTACAGAACATGAACCTTATGTTCGGACT
>SUYM01000011.1 GCA_015060455.1 Bacteroidales bacterium | reverse complement strand
AGCACAAACCTGCTTGTGGGTCAGCATACGGTATCATTCAAGAAGGAGGGCTTCCGGACGGAGGTCAGGACCATTGATATCAAGGAAGAACAGCCGGCCATGGTGAAGGTGACATTGGAAGAGGTCAGCATGGTGTCTTCAAGCAGTTCTTCTTCAGGCAGTTCTTCTTCAGGCAGTTCTTCAAGTCTTGCATCAAGTTCATCTTCGATATCTTCGACATCAGAGACAGCCAACTGCTATATAATTTCGGAAAAAGGTGTATATAAAATCCGTACGGTAAAGGGAAACAGTTCCACTTCTGTCGGAAATGTAGCATCCGCTGAAGTTCTTTGGGAGTCATTCGGAACAGACATAGCCCCGAACAAAGGAGACCTTATCAATATGGTATCATATAAGGACGGATATATAACATTCGTGACAGGAGATTATTTCAGAAAAGGAAATGCAGTGATCGCCGCCAAGGACTCTTACGGCAAAATCCTCTGGTCATGGCACATCTGGTTTACAGAAAAACCTCACGGTCAGGTATATCACAGCAATGCGGGCACCATGATGGACCGCAACCTGGGAGCGACTTCTGCCGTTCTCGGTGATGCCGGCACACTCGGACTTCTTTATCAGTGGGGTCGAAAGGATCCGTTCCTTGGGTCATCTTCAACCACGGCGACGACACCGGCAAAATCCACACTTGTCTGGCCTTCCGCTGTTAGATCCGATTCATACTATGGTACAACAGACTATGCCACAAGTCATCCTACAACATTCATCACGAAAAATACGCAGAACGAAGACTGGCTGTACACCGGGGGATCGTCAGTGGATAAGACACGCTGGAAAGAATCAAGCAGCGCCAAGTCGATTTACGATCCGTGCCCAGCGGGCTGGCGTGTGCCGGACGGCAATGTATGGGCTACCGCATCAAGCGGAAAAACAACACAAAAATACAACAGCACAAGCAAAGGATATAATTTCTCATCACAATTCGGCACTGCGGGAATAATATGGTACCCGACGGCGGGAATGATTGACGAGGACACAGGGGAACTCCGGTCTGTTGAAAGGCACTCAGTCTATTGGACCGCATCCGCCTCAACTCTGAAAGATTACCTTAAAAATGCGATATGTCTGTCATTATGGAATGATAACGATGTCTTCATGAATGTATCCAGTGTGCGAAGCAGGGGCTCCTCAGTACGCTGTATTCAGGACAAGAACTCTACATATCTTTCAGGAGAAAACACCGTCGGTTCATCAAGCAGTTCATCGAGCAGTTCATCGTCAAGCAGTTCTTCTAATGGGATTGCGGCTCAGTTCAAGGATATTACCGTGGAACACAATGTGATGAAGGATGGAGTCAAGGGAATGAAGATACTCGTTGACTTTGAGGTGCAGAACATGAAAGGCATCAAAGGATCATGCGATGTCTATTTCTATTACAAGGACGGCAATCAGATTAAAGACACCAACAAGGAATACAACCAGGGATCATACGCATGCGCTGTCAAATACATAACACCATCATACGACAACAGCGCATACACAGATTTAGAGATATTCATGCCTTACAAAGAACTGGAAGTGCAAAACGGCAAGCACGAACTGAAATTCTGCTGCAAAGTGTGGGAAAATTCCTCTTCATGGAAGTCGGTAACCCAATCCGACTGGGAGTATTTCACCTTGAACAAGAGCAGTTCATCAAGCAGCACCTATGGCAGCTCTCCGTCAAGCAGTTCTTCAAGCAGTTCATCGAGTAGTTCATCGTCAAGCAGTTCTTCTAATGGGATTGCGGCTCAGTTCAAGGATATTACCGTGGAACACAATGTGATGAAGGATGGAGTCAAGGGAATGAAGATACTCTTGGATTTCAATGTGCAGAACATGAAAGGCATCAAAGGATCATGCGATGTCTATTTCTATTACAAGGACGGCAGTCAGATTAAAGACACCAACAAGGAATACAACCAGGGATCATACGCATGCGCTGTCAAATACATAACACCATCATACGACAACAGCGCATACACAGATTTAGAGATATTCATGCCTTACAAAGAACTGGAAGTGCAAAACGGCAAGCACGAACTGAAATTCTGCTGCAAAGTGTGGGAAAATTCCTCTTCATGGAAGTCGGTAACCCAATCCGACTGGGAGTATTTCACCTTGAACAAGAGCAGTTCATCAAGCAGCACCTATGGCAGCTCTCCGTCAAGCAGTTCTTCAAGCAGTTCATCGAGTAGTTCTTCAGGTGCTATCACCGGAAAGTTCAAAGACGTTACCGTGGAACATAACGTTATGAAGGACGGAGTCAAGGGCATGAAGATACTCGTTGACTTTGAGGTGCAGAACATGAAAGGAATCAGCGGTTCGTGTGATGCATATTTCTACTACAAAGACGGCACAAGAATCAACGGAAAAACCAGCGGATTCAGAACCGGCAAAGGATATGCTACGGCTGTCAATGACATAAAACCAGGCTACGATGACACCACATACACCGACCTTGAAATCTTCATGCCATACAGCGAACTTGACCTCAGCACAGGAAAACACGAACTGAAGTTCTACTGTATCCTGTGGGAAAATTCAGATACGTGGAAACAGGTAGCCAATTCTGACTGGTATCATTTCACAATCACCAAATAGATAACCATGACGCGCAAATTCGACACCTGCTTTTTTGAGAGATATGCACAGATCACACTTGAAACTGTGCTGGGAGAAGCATATGCCGGATTGGTTAACGAAGACAGGCCTGACCTCCAGATGCCTGACAAGAGCCTCGGAATCGAGGTGACCAGGGCAATGGAACCGCGCAAGGAGGAGGCCATGAACATGTTGAAGGAAATGGCGGGACTGGATGTGCCGCATGAAGACAGGATTTCAGAAGACGACCGCGAGGAAATGAAACATATTGCAGAAAGCGGTTACGGATATGGTCTTCAGAACGGAAGATATGTCGGACATCTTGAATATGAATACTGGTCTCTCGCCCTCCCCTTGCGACGAATCATCGAAAGCAAGATAGGCAAGGTGGGTTCCGGATTCTATGGCGATTTCAAGGAGTTCGGCCTGTACATATTCTGCAAGGACGATCTTTCAGAAGAAGAGGTCATCATGACCATTGAATATGCAAGCGAACTTCAGAGGAATCTCGACGTAAAGTATTCCAAGATGTATCTGTCACTTATTGACAAACTTTACGTATGCGACCTGGCCTCGACCGACAGGACCGGCCATAAAACAACATGCACATCCTACGATATAAGCCGCAAGATGTGCAAGAAATTCTTTTTCAAGGCATTGGAAAAATAGGTTTACCAGCCCTTGGCAATATTGTCAGCAATCTGGGCGACAAGTCTTTCGCGCGCCTGCACGCTGGCCCATGCCGCATGAGGAGCGAGCCTCAGACGTTCAGGATGTCTGACATGCAGCAGAGGATTGTCCGCAGGAGTAGGTTCCTTCACGAAAACATCCAGAGCAGCACCCGCAATCATCTCATTATCAATAGCATCAGCCAGAGACTTCTCATCAACAATTCCTCCGCGGCCCATATTCACAAGAATGGCTGTCGGCTTCATCATCTCAATCTGTGCAGCCCCTATAAGACCGGCAGTCCTGTCATTAAGAGGTGCATGTATTGAAACCACGTCAGAGATGCCAAGCAGTTCGTCCAGAGGCAGAGAAGGATATTCCGTGCAGTGGCCGGTGCCTGATGTCGAATAGTAGCAGACCTTCATTCCGAAAGCCTTTGCAATCCTTGCAACCCTCTGACCTATGTTGCCCATGCCGATGATGCCGATGGTCCTGCCCTCCACCTCATCCCAGTTCATTGCCGGGTCTGTGAATATATCCATTGACGAATATCTGCCGGACTTGACGCAGTCATCGTAGTACGGGCCCTGACCCAGAAGAGAGAGAATCTGCATGAAGGTCGCCTGAGCAACCGCAGTAGTGGAATATCCCACGGCATTCCGCACAGGTATTCCCTTTGATGCAGCATATTCAAGGTCTATATTATTGACACCGGTAGCAGATTCGCAGATAAGCCTGAGCGACGGAGCAGAATCGATAAGTTCCTTGGTCACAAGCACCTTGTTGACAATCAGCACCTCACAATCCGCAACCCTTTCCAGAGCCTGCTCAGGTGTGGAACGGTCATATACGACAAACTCTCCCAGAGCCGCAATCGGCTCGAACGACACATCACCCATGGTGGATGCGTCCAGAAAAACTATTTTCATAATAATCCTTTGACAAACTGCCAGAACGAAACCAAAGTATCCCAATAACGGAGGAAAATCCCCTTGCAGGCAACATACATATCAGACTTCAAGGAAAGAAGTATCAGAATCGCAAAGAACAGCCAGAAACCGATTATGAAAACCAGCGACCTGAAAATCCCCACATTACGTATATCACTCTGGTACAGTCCAGTATAATTGATGAAACATCCGATATGAAAACCAAGGGTGACACCGAGAGCCACATCAAAGCCGACGAGATAGTCACGAGAGACCATATGTCTCACCAGCAGCAGAATCACCGTAAACAAAGGCACACAATACGGAGACAGGCTGATGAACATCTCACCAATACGTCCGCCGCTATGAGTAATGCTGCCTGTATTGTCAGACTCTACCTGAAAGGAATACAGTTTGCGGAAAAACAGGAGAGAGAACACCCAGTGGGTCATTTCATGGGAAAAGGTAATCATGTGTTCCCTGTTCCTGGACACGAAAGGAATGATTGAAAGGACGAAATATCCCAGCACGCCACCGATCAGAGGAGTGTATATCTGCCAACTGGCCAAGGCATTGGTAAACACCTGCGGAACCTGCACGGCTGTCAGTATCAGGAACAGTATGACCAACGGATAGGTAAGGAATCGAATCATAGGATAAGTATTTTAGAACATCTTCTTATGCTTGAACACCCAGAATATGACCGCAAGGGAAACAAGCATGAGCACAAGTATTATGACCCACATCCAGTAGGAATGTCCGACGAACCAGCCGAAATTGATGTTCATTCCGAAGAAACTGGCAATCAGTGTCGGCGGCATCAGGAGCAGGGACACAAGGGTGAACACCTTCATGATCTTGTTCTGGTCGAGGTTGATGATACCGAGAACAGTATTCTGGAGATATTCAAGACGCTCGAAACCGAAGTCGGTGTGGTTGATGAGCGATGATATGTCCTTCAGAAGCACATTCAGCCGAGAGCGGTATTCCTGCGGATAGTTCGCACTCTTGAGAATGCTGGAGATAACCCTCTGCTTGTCAATGATGTTCTCACGGATGAGCATGGTATTCTCCTGAATGATATTGATATCGATAAGGAATTCCTCGCTTATATCCTCTCCGACACTCACCTTCCTGTTATATTGGTTGATTTCCTTGGAAAGAAGTTCCACCATGTCGGCATCAAGGTCGATACGGTTTTCCAATATGCTCAGGAAAGCCACATGGCCTGAGTCATATATCTTGGGAAAGGCCATCAGACGTCTTTGAAGGTCAGTGAAACTCTTCAACGGGCATTCGCGCAAGGTCGTGAGTATATTGCCTGTCAAAATGAAGGACACAGTCTCTTCCGTATATTCGTCAGGACCGGGGATAAGGAAACTGGTGTTTGCAAATATGGCCTCATCGGTCTCGGAGAAACGAGACGAAATCTCGATCTCTTCGGCCTGCGCCCTGTTCTGGATGGTGGTGCCGAGATATGACTCGACCGCCCTCTTCTCCTCGCCAGATGGAGAGAAAAGGTCAATCCAGATCACCTTGTCATGTGGAATATTAGCGAAATCAGTTTCCGACTGGGAAACCATCATCTGTCCGTTGTCCTTGTAGAAGATTTCTAACATAGCACCTCCTCCCGTTGTTTTGTCCGTCCCAGTCGAGGCGGAAAGGTTTTACATTTATACGAAACAGGCTTGCGCTCAAAAACACAAGCCTGCAAATGTAACGATTTTTATTGGAAACTACAATAGTAGCAGATTGCCGCGCTTCGCTCGCAATGACGTGATGTTTGTCATCCTGAGGAGCGAAGCGACGTGAGGATCTCATCACCTGACAATAACTTCATCCAGGAAGAAGTATGTACGCCTGCCAGGAGCATAGTGCCACTGAGGTATTGCCTCCACAGGGGTCACGGTAATCTTCACATATCGTGAGGACGTCTCAGGGAATGAAAGCGTGAGGTCAGTCACAGTATCCGGAGCATCCTTGTCCTCAATGCCATATTCCTGAGAAGCGACCTCCATATAATTTTCTCCATCCTCCGACACAGCCACAACAATGCTCTGCGGAAGGAAGATATACGAAGGCTTGACACTCAGACATCCAAGAGTGATGCTGCTGTACGACTCCCCTTCCATATCGATGAACAGATCAACAGGCTTGCCATGCCATGCCACCCACTCGACGCTCTTATAGACCTCAGGACCCCTGACTGCATCAGTCAAGGCAGCCGGAGCATCAGCACTGTATTTCTTATGCGGCTCACGTGAATATGTCACCGTCCTGCCGACAGCCTTGTGGAAATCAAACTTTCTGCTGAACACCTTAGGCTCGATTCCGTCTCTCAATGCTGACGCCTTCACGACACAACTCTCAGTTATCACCAGCGGCTCCTTATACAACTTGGAACATCTGCCCGGTGTCTTTCCGTTGAGAGTATATCTCACCGGTGCACCACCCTGGGCTTCAAGTTCGACCACAACAGCCTTCTCTGCCGGTCTTGGCTCGACAGAACCCTTGACCTGAAGGACATGGGTAGCGTAATTATAGCCCATGACATCATAGATCCGGCAGAAATCATCAGCCGCAGCAAAGAAACGGTCCCAGTCCTTGCGGTCTGCATTGCACCACTGAACCTCGGAAAGGGCAGCAAGACGAGGAAGGAGCATATAGTAGAGATGATCCGCCTCAGCGATATATTCCGTCCACATATTTGCCTGGACACCAAGTATATGCGCCTTCTGCTCAGGAGTCATGCTGTCCGCATGCGGCTCGTATGAATAGCATTTCTCGACAGGAAGATACCCGCCTATGCCAAACGGCTCGCCGGCAACATCTGCGGACTGATAGTAATCAAGATAGTAATATGTATTCGGAGTCATGATGGCATCATGTCCCTGACGAGTTGCCTCTATACCGCCGGCCTCGCCACGCCATGACATGATGGTCGCATTCGGAGCAATACCGCCTTCAAGAATCTCGTCCCAGCCTATGAGTTTGCGTCCCTTGGCATTCAGGAACTTCTCCATACGCGAAATCACATAACTTTGCAGATAATGCTCCGCCTTCTGACCGTCCTTGTCCTTCAGACCGAGAGCCTTGATCTTGGCCTGACACTTAGGACATGACTCCCAGCGAACCTTAGGGCACTCGTCACCGCCCACATGAATATACTCATAAGGGAAAAGTTCGCATACCTCGGTAAGCACATCTTCAAGGAACTCATAGACCTTTTCATTTCCGGCACAGAGCACGTCCTCAGACACACCCCAGCGTGTCCAGACCTCGTACGGGCCTCCTGTGCAGCCAAGTTCCGGATAAGCGGCAAGGGCGCCGAGCATGTGTCCCGGAAGGTCAATCTCAGGAATCACATCAATACCCTTCGCCGCAGCGTATGCTACAATCTCGCGGATCTGGTCCTGGGTGTACCACATACCCTCTCCGTACGGAACTCCGTCGCTCGAAGTGAAATCCTTCTTTATGCAGGTACCCTTACGGATAGAGCCGACCTCGGTCAGACGTGGATATTTCTTTATTTCTATTCTCCATCCCTGGTCCTCGGTCAGATGCCAGTGGAACTTGTTGAGTTTATGCACCTCCATGATGTCAAGGTATCTCTTGACCTGCTCCACGCCGAAGAAATGGCGGCCCTCATCAAGATGAAGTCCCCTATAAGAGAAACGTGGCGCATCTGAAATGCTCACACACTGCAAGGTCCAGTCAGCCTCAGGTGCGGGAGAAGAAGCAAAAATCTCCACCGGAAGCATCTGCTTGATGGTCTGTACGGCATAGTTGAAGCCGCGAAGCCCTGATGCCTCGACACGTACGCCCTCCGGGGTGACATCGAGAGTATAGGCCTCCTCCGGCACAGCCTCATTGCAGGAGAACACAAAACCTGCATCCTCTGCTCCGGCAGACACAGGCGACGGAACTCCGGTAGATGACGAGAGTCTGTCCGCAAAAGCCCTTATCACATTGACAGTGGCCTCGTCCAAGGAGACATCATAACTGACAGACGCTCCTGCAACATTGAAACACCCTTCGGCAATCTGCACCTGATTGGGATACGGAACAACTGTCTGAACGCCATTCTGACGCTGCTGGGGAGCACAAGCCGCGGCCAGCCCCAAGACCATGAATAATAACGTTTTTCTCATATAATCAAATATTGGATTGTCTTAATTCCTTGTAAGGCAGTAGCCCTTTATCATAAAGTCATTCACCGTCCTGCTCATATTGTCGGCATCGCCCTCGCACCTGAGAGTCAGAACGTGTCTTCCGGAAGTGAGGCTGAGTTTTTCAGGAGAGGTCCAGCCCCAGATATCCCAACCGTCAGTAGAGTAGGCATCAGGCTCGCCACCGGCATAGTGACGGTTCGGGAACACATTGATACCCACCTTCCTGCCATCCACATAAAGCATCCTTATTCCGCATGTAAGGTCAGAATACAGGCTGCCTCGTGCATTGGCATAATTCCATGAGAGGCTCCACAATCCATCAGATGGGACATCCACAGTAATCCGGTAGTCCCGGCCTTCGCTGTAAAGAAGCATCACCGGCTCAAAGTGTCCCACAACCTGCTCGTTCCTGTTCAACGGTTCTGACGGGAACGAAGGTGTTCCGTCCGCTGCGACAGCCACCACCGAAATGTCACCGTTCCACGAAGGGTCAAGATCGCATTTAACAGCCACAGTCTCATGCACCTTCTGTCCTCCGGCATATATGTCATATCTGACTGCACCTTCCTCAGCATACCACCTCAAACGCTTTCCGCCTCCGCTGAAACGCACGAACGGAGTCTTAGGAGTGCGCACATCATCTACCATATTGACAGTCAGGTCCTTGTCAAACCTGTCCGCAAGAACGATATCTATCGTATGATGACCTGACATCGATGCCGGGAACACAGGTTCATCCGCCTTCTGACCGTCAATAGAGAAACTGCGGATGACATCTCCGTATCCCTTCACATTTATATCCAGCACGGCATCCCTGTACCTGAAACCTGTCACAGTCCTGTCCGCCCTCAACGCCTCCGGCACAACAGGAGCAAACCTGAGGGCATCCGGAGTGTCGTAACTGATGCCCATCAGAGTACGGAAAGTAATGCCGAGGCTACCGGACAGACTCCACAGCATATTGCTCGAATTTACGTGAGTCCCTCTCCAGTTGCCGTCATTCGCCACAAAATTCTCCTTGTTAGTAGCATACATCATGGCAGCACGCCATACGGCCGCAACCCCGTGGAGCACACCCTGCTCATTACCTGTCTTTGCGCTGGCAAGCACCCAGTATGACTGGACAAAAGGCCATACGGCACGGTTGTGATAAGGTCCCTGGTCAGGAACGAACGGCCAGAACACCGGTGCTCCGAACTCCATGACAGGCATGGACTGCGAAAGCCTTGAAGCACGCTCCCCTTCCGCCACACCGTAAAGAACAGCGAGCGAATGACCCAGGGTCTCACTCTTTGTAAAAATAAGGTCATCGTCGCGTCCGGCCAGATACTGCGCATAATATCCCTTGTCATCCATCCACAGGTGTCCGTTGACAGCAGCCTTGACATCAGCCGCCTTTGCCTCAAAGATTTCAGCGGAGCGCTCATCAGAAAGCAGACGGCCCATCTTGGCGGCACTCGACAGGGCTATATAATGCACCACATTGGTACCCAGACACTTCGAGTCATAAATATCCGCAGACTCCATCCACAGAGGATAACTGTTCTTTCTCCAATCGATGAACGAAGACTCGCCCTTGGCAAGACCGGTCTGTTCATCATAAATTGTCCTCATATCGACTTCGAGCGACTTCTTTGCCACAGGATAGACGGTTTCAAGCCACTGACGGTCTCCCGTCACCTTATATATCTCCCATGCAGCGCCTACCCATATCATACGGTCCGTACTGCAAGGCCACGCCCCGCCTGTACCGGTATCCTGCACAATCTCACCCTTGGAATTTATCTTGCACAGAAGGCTGGTCATCGCCGCCTGAGGCTGCATATAGGCCATGCTGAGAATGGTGCTGTAACTCACATCCCTTGTCCACACACCGCCCCATTCAAGACCGGTACGCAATGTCCCGTCCGGCTCGACAGCATTTATGCACTCATCCACAGACATATTATAGACAGCCGCCTCCACCGGATATGGAGTGGTCAACGCCGGATAACCCGCATGGTCGTTCTTCTTTTCCCAGACGAGGGAATCACCCCCGAAATCCGACACTATCCGATATGGACTTTCCGCCACAGCCGTATAGTCTCCCTGAACAGCCCTGTCGGCATAAAGTGCATACGAATCATTCTGATAGATAAGTTTCTGCTGACAGGAAACCGCAGCAATCAACAAAACTGAAAGTAATAGTCTTTTCATGTCTATCCAAAACAATTTGCGGTACGAAATTACGAAAATAATTTCAGACCGCAAAGTATAAGATCCTCACATCTCTAATCTACATAGCCCAGTTCGACTATCTTCTTGTAGATGACCGTAGCAAAGGCCTTTGCGCCGTACTCGTTAGGATGGATGTCATTATCCCATGGACGTATCCAATAAGAATATGGAATCATACCCTTCGAGACATATTCAATATCCTCGGCACGCACATCGTCCGGAGATGCCGCAGCACCTGAAATCACTAGATAATCCCTGTAATTCTCCCCGGTGAGTTCCTTGTAAAGGTTTACAAAACGGCTTATAGGACGTCCGGCAGCCTCATTCACGCCAAATCCTTCCGGACCGTCGAAGAAGTTCCAATATGCATTATCAACATTCCACTTATTGACTGTGTCATGATTATGGAAACCGACAGCAATATAGTTCTCCGGCCCTTCAGGGAAGGCATAATCAATCATTGCACGATACTGATTATAAAGGATCTCAAGGGTATTGAATCCACCGTTCTGTCCCATATAGACAATCATGAGATCCGGATTGCGCAGATTCTTTGCAGCAAATGTCAGCACCTTTGAATATGCAGGGACTGTAATTGCCTCACCAGGAGTGGTTCTGGTGAAATGAGTGACCTGATCGCCGCTGATAGTGACTCTGCCTTCAACTCTTGCCACCTCATTTCCGGAAGCATCCTCCACTATGATTTCAAGAGGATTGACCTGTGAGAAACGAGCAATCTTTGTATATTCTCCAGTTGTGAACCAGAAATTCTTTGTAGAATAAAGACCATCGATAGCAACAGGCTCAGTACCGGCAGGAATAGTGAACGAGGTAGAATTTATGACCATCGGAATACCGCCCTGACGTGCAGCAATACTATTGGTCACATCTCCTGACGAACCGCCATTATACACCTCCCAGCCACTTCCGAGCATCTCGTGAAGATGGCACACATAGTTGCACCTGTCCACATGGCCATCAAGCTGGCTTCTGTTGGTATAACTGTCTCCCCACACGACAAGAGTCTTGATGTCAAGATCTTCAGCGAAGAAAGGAGACGATGCAAGATCCATCGGGTCCATGTAAGTGAGATCTCCCTGCTTTGCTGTAAACTCTCCGGAAGCCTGGCGGTTGAATTTATGCTTGTCTGTAACAATAGTGATTTCAGCATCCCTGACAAGAGTCGGATTCACAATAAGATACACCTCGTGGGTCTTGTCTAGTCCGAGGACCTCGTCTGCAGGATATGATGCTATTACCCTGTTACAACCCGTTGGGTTTCCACCGAATGTAGGAACAGGCTTGCCTTCAGAATCAAAAGAGACAGTAAACGATCCGACCAGCTGAGAAGACGAAGTCAGAATAACATCCTTGACAATATCATTCTGATAATCAGCAGAAGAATTAGTGAAGGAAACCCTTACGATACCCATCAGCTGATTCATGCTCATTGCAAGTTCAGGCATTTCAGTCTCATCATAGTCAGCAGTCACCTTATCAGAACACATGAAATTAACAGTTCCGTCAAACGGAGCCCTCTGGGCAACCGGCAGATAACCTGCCTCATTGCCGTTCTGCATCACACCGACATAGGGATAAATCGCATACCATGTCGCACCGGTCTGTGTCTTGCCGACAGCATTGAACTCACCGCCGAACATATTCGGCTTCAGTCCGTCATTCGACACCTTGGCAGCATTGACACCGTCGCAGATAAGGGTCATGGCCTCGCTTCCGGAGAATGAAATCTGATTGCCTGAAATTGAAGTCTTGGTATCAAGAACGCCAACCGAAACCGGCACCTTTGAGATTTCCGGCTCCATTCCAGCCTCTTTAACGCACGAAATAGCGAGAAGGGCTGCACATACATATAATATCTTTTTCATTAGAACTCTATTTTATTGTCACCCAACTGCTTGATAGTAAATCCGAGACCTGAACCGTCAGAAGCGAAGTTCCAGATGGTGCTGTCCCAGCCGAGGCTCTGAGCGACAGAAGCAAGAGTCGCTCCCGGAGACGCTGCCTTACCATGATATGCCTGCTGATGGGTTGCAGTAGAATACGATGGCAGCGGTGGCATTGCATTTACATAATCCGGTTGATCATAGAGTGAAATCCACTCATCGACAAGAATCATATCGTATCTGCGCCAGCACCCGCTGTAAGTTCCCGCCTCCTGTGCACATCCGAGCACTCCGCCTGGAGCGTACACGTTGTTTGCAGTACGAGAAGTCGAGATATTCTTATTCCACGCGATACAGTTTGTGATTATCGATGACTTCGCTACCCTGCCCACAAGACCGGCACCGCCTGATGTTGCAGAATAGACATCGCCGGAAGCATAGCAGTTGGACATTGTCAGCTTATTGGTAGTTGTCCCGACAAGTCCTCCCACCTGCTGACCCCATGCAGACACTTTTGCTGTCGAGAAGCAGTCCGTAATTGTCACAGCATCATTCATGGAAGCACCGACCAGGCCACCCGTGTAAGCGCCACTCGATGAAACGGTTCCTGTCGAATAAGTACATGTGAGGATGCAACCTCCCTTTGCTCCCCCGACAATGCCACCGCCATACCCTGCAGCAGACACTGTCCCGTCAAAATGGCTGGAAGTCATATCCAAAGAGGTCCCGGTATCAATAAGTCCCACTAATCCTCCACAATTATTCTGTGTATTCGTCACACTTCCGGTTACATTGGACCCTGAGACTTTAAGGACACCATTATTCTCAACTGCTCCAACGAGTCCTCCGACTCCAGCGCGGCCTTTGACTGTTCCGGAGAAAGAGCAACCTTTGAGGGTCACATTGGAACTCCTGAGACGTCCTATCAGACCTGCATGATAGTTCTGTTCTCCCTCAACTTTACCTCTGGCAGATGAATTCTCTACGGTGACCGTAGAAGCATAACCGAACTGACCGATAAAGCAGGAGTTACTCTGTCCCATAGAAGTTACAGTTACTTGAACATCCGTAGAGCATCCGGATACGGTCAGAACAGCACCGGCCGCTCCGTCGCCATAACCTATAAAACCGCCACACGAAGTTTCTCCTGCACTAGCAAGTGAGCCCGTATGAGCAACTTTTGAACCGGCAAGAACCTTGCATTCTGTAATTGTCGTTTTTGTTCCCGCATTCCATCCTATAAATCCACCGCTACGCGCATTTCCGGCAACGGTGGCAGTTACATCAACAGTCGCTCGACAACGCGTAAACGAAGATTCACCCTGGACTTTTCCTACAAAGCCACCTACGTCCTGAGTACCATTGACCGTAACATCCGCGTTGCAATCAATAAATGTAGAACCTACTACATTTCCTGCAAAACCACCGCTTCTTCCCGCAGAACTGGTTACTGTACCCTGAACATCGACATTGGTAACAGTTGCCGGCCTATCTGTTGTACCGACATAACTACCGAGGATACCTGCCACCTGACCTGTTGAAGTAATTGTGGCATTAACGACTTTCAAATCCTTCACCGAGCCATACAGCACGCCAAAGAGAGACGGATATGGTCTGTCCGTATCATCACATGTGAAATTTGAGATAGTGAAGTTTCCGCCGTCGAAGTGGATCTTTCTCTCAAAAGTCTGACCGGCGGTTGCATTTTCTTCAACAACATTATTCACCGGAACATAGTCGGTGACACCTGACATATCGATATCTTTCGCCATCCTGAACCAGGTCTCGCCGCCATAAGTGGCCAACTCGCGCATACGGACCATATGCCTTGCTGTAGAAAGAACATACGGGTCCGATTCCGTTCCTGCGCCTGTCAATTCTGCCTCTTTTGCAGACTGAGTAAGAGTGAACTCTTCTTCAACTCCCTCTCCAGAAACAGTTATGACAGCAGTCCTTTCCTCTGTCAGACCATTCTCCTCCACTGTCACAGTCACTGTAGTAGCCTCTTCAGATGCCTGGCCGCTTGTCGGAGCAAGAGTAATCCATTCAGCATCTTCAGTTGCAGTCCATGCCACATTTGACGTTATGGTAAATGTCAAAGATTCACCACCGGCACTAGCCTCAAGTTCCCCTACTGAAACAATCAGTTCCGGAACAAACTCAGCGGCCGACTGACTAACCTCAATCTCATGAGTCAGTTTGTCAGACTTGATTGTAATCTTACCAACTCTTGGGTCCGTATTCACAGCCTTATTCTCGTCCACATAGACCATAACCTGCTGCTTCTCGGCAGAAGCGTCACCGCTGTTCGGACTGACACTGATCCAATCGGCATCGTCCTCAATAGTCCACGAATTGTTGGCGGTAATCGAAACAGGTCTTTCGCCGCCATACGAATTGAAGGTCATCTTCTTCGTGCCGACCTCAAGCACCGGTTCTACAACCGGTTCCGCCTGATTGCAGGCAAAAACCGTCACCAAAGCCAGCAGGCTGAAAAATATTTTTTTCAGTTTCATATAGATTCGTTAAGAAATCTCAGCCCCACCCAAAAAGGCAGAGCCGAGACGAATGTTTGAAAATTATTATTCCTCCTCAGCAGCAGGGGCTTTCAGAGTCGGGAAATCGCCTGAGAAATCCCAGATGTCTGACGACCAGCCGAGAACATCACGTGCGACAGTGGTCACTGTTGCATTTGAAGCAGCAGCCTTGCCGTGGTAGGCTGACTGGGTTACATTATTCAGATAAGATGGAACAGGAGGTGTCGTACCAGATACATTATCCTGGTCAGAAAGTACCATTGCATCAGCCTTATCATAAAAGTTCATATCTGACCTTCTATAACAGTCTGTAAGGGTAACTGCAACATTTGCCGCACCGACTACAGCACCCGGCGCCCACTTATTATTGGCACTCCTATTACATATAATGTTCTTATTCCAAGCAATACAATCGGTTACTGTTGATGATGCTCCGGATATTGTTCCAACAATACCTCCCGTACCTGCTGTATTGCTGGTTATATCACCTGTAGCATAACAGCACTTAATAGTAACTGCCTTGTCGGTATATCCTAAAATACCGGCCACCTGCTGGCCAGTAGCAGTCGCGTTTCCTGTCGAATAACAGTTACGTATAGTAAAAGCATGGGTAGTTGTACCCACAAAACTACCGACTCTCTGACCTGTAGAGACCACATCAACTGAGGACCAGCACCTCTCGATTGTAAGAGCATTCTGAACAGCGCCAAAGAAACCTCCAACATAATTGGCACCCTTTACCGAACCTTCTGCATGACAGTCAGTAATTGTCATCGTCGATGCATATCCTGTTCCACCGATGAAACCACCATTGTACGTTGATTTGTCACTTACATTGATTTCAACAGATGCCGTGCACCCTGAAATCTCAATGACACTATCAGTCGTATCTCCAAATCCGATAAAGCCACCAAAGTTTCCATTGTCGACTGATGACCAAGTTTCTTCATTTGTAATGGTAGAGCCATCAAGAACATGACAGTCAGTAAATATGGCATTTGCTGAGCCATTCCATCCAAGGAAGCCACCGCATCGACACTTTCCCACCTTCTTGGAAATCAGATCTGCCTCAACATAGCAGCGGGTAAATGAAAGTTGATTACCTGTAAGTTTACCGACAAAACCTCCAAGGTCACTCTGAGAACCTGTAACAGTAACATTTGTTGAGCAGTTTTCAAAAATGGCTGACGTTTCCGTATTGCCGGCAAATCCACCTGCTTTTGCCTCTGATGTTGTGAATGTACTTGTCACAGTGCCTTGGAACGAGACATTCTTAAAGGTCGCTTCCTTTGCATTACCGCATACACCGCCTGTGCGATCTCCGGCATTTGTTACAGTAGAGTTCGTGATGGTTACGTTCTCCACAAGGCCTGGCTTGCCAGCCGTTCCGACATAACCTCCTATAACACCACATACAGATGTTGAAATAATTGTCGCTTTATCTACTTTGAGATTCTTGACAGAGCCATAGAGCACTCCAAAAAGGCTCGGATAGTTTCCGCCGTCCACACTTTTATCGTAAGAAAAATTTGAAATAGTAAAATCACCACCGTCAAAGTGAATCTTTCTCTCAAAGTTCGAGTCATAGTTCACTGGCAGATAACCGGTCACGCCTTCCATATTGATGTCATTCGCCATCCTGAACCATGTCTCTCCGCCGAGTGTCGCCAGCGAGCGCATACCTACAAGGTGCTCAGGAGTCCTGAGAATGTATGGATTGTCCTCGGTTCCGTTTCCTTCGATCTCGAAGAATTTCTTGCTGCCGACAATGCCGGCACGCTCGATAACAGTAGAGGCGGTCACATTGCGGATCACCCATGTTTCCTCACCTCTATACGCAGTAACCTTGAAACCCTTTGAGAAGGTCTGAGGAAGAACAGCGAAATAGTATGCACCCTTTGCGATGGTTGTCTGACCTGAGGCAGGAAGGAGGGTCACTGATGTAGCGCCCTGCTCTGCAACGGCAGTCCATGACGGCTCGGCAGCCACTGTCACGTTGATGCCACCGGCAACAACCTCGGAATTGTTTCCTTCAAACACAATCTTGGTCACATTCTCAGCATCGATGGTCACCTTCACCAGACCGCAGACATTCTTGAAAGCCATAGAGCCCTCGACTGCCTGAGCGACTGCAAGATGAGTCGAGAACGAGCCGAGAACCGCAGTCTGCCCGGCAGGAAGAGCAGTAGTGATCACGCCCTCTGCAAGCGATGCTGCATCATCATAAGGATAGAGACCATAGTATGTTCCTTCTTCCGGAACACCGGCAGTCTCTGTGTTAAGAGCAGTGGTATAACCTGCTGAGGCTGCCGTATAAAGGTAGTTACCCTCTCCTACCAGCACGCTCACCTGGTCATTTGCCTCCCATGCCACCTTTGACTCCTCTGCACCTGGTTCCAGCACAGCCTTGGAAGGAGTTGCGTCAAAAGTCGCTGTAAACGACACACCGTCAGTCGCCTGAGCAGGTGCCTTTGAATCATTGATATCCTCTACGCAGGATACGGCGCCCATCGCTACGACAAGAGCCGCGAATAAACTTAACTTTCTCATAGTCATAACGATTTAGAAAATTGAATCATCTTCGCCCGGATCACCGCCGTAGCTTTCGTTCATGTCTCCGCTGATGCAGAGGATGCCTTCCACGAACATCTCATGCTCGTAAAGGGTCGGAGTCTGATACTCCATTGGTTTGTAGTTCATTGTTATATATGTTTATATGGTTACTTCAATACTGGGAGTGCGCCTGAGAAATCCCAGACGTCTGTTGACCAGCCGAGAGACTGTGCGACAGCAGAAAGTGAATCAGTAGAATCAGCAGCCTTGCCGTGATAAGCCTGCTGCGCAGTCTGATTGGTTGTGAGTTCCGCTGTATATGATGGCTGAGGTGGTGTCGTTTCTATAATATCGTCCTGATCCTCAAGAATCATCTTACCGGCAGCATCCACAAAATTCATATCTGCACGCCTATAGCAAGCCTTGAACGTACCTACCACATTTGCTGCACCGACAACAGCACCAGGTGCCCATTTATCCGCGGCTGACCTGTTACAATTGATGTTTTCATTCCACGCAACACATTTTGAGACTACGGAATTTACACCGGATACTGTTCCGACGATTCCTCCTGTACCTGCCGTATTGCTGGTTATATCACCTGTAGCATAGCAGCACTCAATAGTGACTTTCTGAGAGGTATATCCTAAAATACCGCCCACCTGCTGACCATTTGCAGTGGCATCTCCTGTCGAATAGCAGTTACGTATAGTAAGAGGCTTGGTTGTCGTACCCACAAAACTACCGACTCTCTGTCCTGTAGAAGTCACATTTACTGACGACCAGCATCTCTCGATTGTAACAGTATTCTGAACGGCACCAAAGAAACCTCCTACATAATTGGCACCGTTCACCGAACCTTCAGTATGACAATCGGTAATTGTCATCGTTGATTCATATCCCGTTCCGCCGATGAAACCGCCATTATAAGTAGATTTGTCATTTACATTGATTGAAACAGATGCAGAGCATCCGGAAATAGTAACAACACTACCCGTGGTGTCGCCAAATCCGATAAAGCCACCAAAGTTTCCATTATCACCTGCTGACCAAGTCTTGTCATTGGCAAGGGTAGAACCGGCAAGAACATGACAGTCAGTAAAGGTTGCATTTGATGAACTGTTCCAGCCCAAGAAACCACCGCATCTATTCTTTCCAACCTTATTTGAAATCAGATTCACCTTAACATCACAACCAGTAAATGAGATCTGATTACCGGTGATTTTGCCCACAAAACCGCCAAGGTCATTCATTTCGCCAGTCACGGTCACGTCTGCAGAGCAATTTTCAAAGACAGCGGTCGTTTCCGTATGGCCGGCAAATCCACCGGCTTTAGCCTCGGCTGCTGTATGTGTTGATGTCACTGTACCTTTGAAAGAAACATTCTTGAACGTAGCCTCTTTTGCATTTCCGCAGACTCCACCGACGCGGTCACCGGCGTTGGTAACGCTTGCATTTGTAATAGTGACATTCTCCACAAGACCAGGCTTTCCACCTGTGCCGACATAACCGCCGATCACACCGCAGGCATTTGTACCTGAAATTGTAACATTATCAATCTTAAGATTCTTGACCGAACCGTAAAGCACGCCGAACAGAGAATGATAGCCGGCTTTGACAACAACCGGCTCAACCGGCTGGGAGTCGTCGGCAGGTTCTGCCTCAGTTGCAGGCTGCTGGCTGTATTCCCATGTCGCAGGAGCAAAATTGCTGAGAGTGAAATTACCTCCGTCAAAATGAATCTGACGTGAGAAAGTTCCGTCAAAGTTGATCGGAATCCAGTTCTTGACCGGAGCCATATCAATGTCATTCTCAAGACGGAAATATGTTGTTCCATCCACTACGGCTGCATCTCTCATAGCGAGCATGTTGCCGACAGTCTTGACAAGGTAAGGACTTGCCTCAGTACCTGCTCCTTCCATGGTTTCAGGTGCCAATGGCTTACCCGCCTGAGAAAGCGAGATAGTCTCTTCTACACCTTCTCCTGAAACAGTGATGACTGCTGTTCTTTCAGTCAATACATCAGTTGCAGCAATTGTTACTGTAACGGTTGCCGCTTCTGCAGAAGCCTCACCGCTTGCAGGGTTAAGGGTAACCCAGTCAACCTCTGCGGGAACTGTTACCGTCCACGCAACATTTGAAGTCACGGTAAATGTAAGAGCCTCACCTGCAGCGACTGCTGAAAGAGCCGACACTGAAACCGACAGTTCCTCCACAAATTCGGATGCGGACTGTGTCACCTCGATTTCATGAGTCAGTGCACCTGACTTGACAGTAATCTTGGCAACTCTCGGATCTGCATTCACAGCCTCGTTCTCGTCCACATAGACCATCACCTGCTGCTTCTCGGCAGATGCCTCGCCGCTGTTCTGACCGAAACTGATCCACTCCGCATCAGCCTCGATTGTCCATGCATTGTTGGCGGTAATCAAAACAGGTCTTTCGCCACCATACGAGTTGAAGGTCATCGTACTTGTGCTGACCTCAAGCACCGGCCTTACATCCGGTGCATCGGGGTTGCACGAAAAGAATGTCGTCATGGCCAGAAGGCCAAGAAGGATATTCCTGATTTTCATAATCTTATGCAATTAATTAGTTTGCAGCGTATTTCTGAATGATAAGGTGGGTCGAAACGCTTCTCTCCACAAGTTTGCCGTTATCGTCAGTATCTGTAAAATTGTTGACAATGTCGTTCTTGTCCTTGCTTCCGTGACCCTTGATGTACATCGCAGAAGATCCGCCACCGTCCATATTGACCGCCCAGCGAGGATTGAAATGTCTCTTGAGGAAGCGGGTAAGTTCCTTTGCGGTCATACCTTTCGCTGTACTTGTACGTCCGTCGACAACCACAAGAAGAAGGTCGTTGTCCGCAGTAAGAGCATATGCCGTACGCGGATGACGGTTACCCTGGTGACCGAAGGCATCCTCCTTCTCGTAAGAATTCACGTTGACTCCTTCAGGCACGAACCTTTCTCCGACAGGATCATAATCATCAATCAGCATAGGTGCTGCTGCGAAGATGTTCGGTTCCTTGAGGTTCTTGTAGAGTTCGATTGCATATTCACCTGCCTGGCTGGTATGTGCCGACTCCTTATACGGACCTGAACCATTTACCATTGCAATCCTCCTATCTCCACCGACAATCGCTCCTCCATGCTTCCAGAAACGCTGGTGGTTCGATGCAAGTTTCACTTCACTGCGGTTGACGCCCTGGGTCCTTACATATACAGCCTCCAACTCATATGTTCCGTTTACTGCAGCAATCGCGTTAAGATTTGATGCCGCACCTGAAGTGGTATTACTGCCATAATGGAAATATAGTCTGTAATTAGGATTGTCCAAATCAAGTTCGAGAACGTAAACATCCTGATTATCGTTATTGGCATCCTCGGACCTTCCCTTGAAATGATGGAAGACAAGACCTTCCTCAATTGTTGTCGAGGACCAGCCTGATGTTGTCAGAAGGGTCTGTGTCTTCTCTCCACCAGCATCCGGATAAACCACATTACTTGCCGCAGCCACCGGATCCCATCCTGAACTGCCGGTGCCATCGTCCACCCAATCCGGATCCTCATATGGCCAATGAGGAATCTCAATCTTGTATGGGTTGCAGGCGGTGCCGAACACGATCACCGCTGCAACAAACATTAATATTCTGTTTAGTTTCATAATGTATTTCGATTAATTTACAGATCCTTCACTTCGTTCAGGATGACAGTCTGTTGTCATTTCGTTCAGGATGACAGTCTGTTGTCATTTCGTTCAGGATGACAGTTTGTTGTCATTTCGTTCAGGATGACAGTTTGTTGTCATTCTGAGCGAAGCGAAGAATCTCATACCTTATTTAAAGATTTTCAATTCAGGAAGGTCACCCGAAAGATCCCAGATGCTTGTGCTCCAGCCTGCTGTTGCTGCCGCTGCCGAAACGGTAGCGTCGGCAGACGGTCTTCCGTCGAACGGATGATTGTTTGCAGTTCCTTCAGGAGTAGAGTTATTGATGTCAGCATGCGTAGTGAGAGTTCTTACTGCATCTGTGAAAGTCATATCAGGAGTTCTGACACATCCTGTCGCTGTAAGTTTTCCCTCTACTGAGCCGACAAGACCGCCGCAGCACCATTTGCTGTTATCAGGTCTTGCAGATTTGATTGATGCTGACCATCCGATGCAGTTCGTCAATTTCAAAGTTCCGGCAGCCTTAGTAACTACACCCATGACCGATCCCAAGCCGGAGTATCCGTCAATGGTTGACGTAGTATATGAATTGATAATATTCACTGTACCGTTTTCCTGTGCACCGACAATTCCTCCACATCTTTGATTTACTACCAGGTCTCCAGTAGCGTAGCAGTCCTCGATAGTACAGGTACCGGCAGAACCATGATTACCGACCATACCTCCGGAATTTGACAGACTCTTGCCGGTATCATTCTTCAAATCAACGGATGACTTGCACTGTGAGATAAGGGTTGATGTTGTTGAACCGGAGTAAGCAAGGATTCCTCCTGATGTGTTGCAACTGTAACCGCATGAGATAAGACCGGATGCAGAAGAGTTCTTTATTGAAATCGTTGTACCCTTGTGATAGCCGACGATACCGCCATAACGCATATTGCCGCCCGGATCTTTCTGTGCTGCAAGATCTACCTCCGCAGTACAGTTCTCTATCTCTATTGTGCCTTGACCAAGACCGATGAATCCACCTACATCAGGACCCGCAGCACGGATCACGATATCTGCCGAGCAGTTCTTGATTGTAGCCTCACGACCGTTACCGCCGAAACCGCCATAAGTATTGCCAGTACCGTCAATCTCGCAATTTACAAGATGTACGTTCTCAACCAGACCAGGTTTTCCGGATGTTCCGATATATCCGCCGATGAAACCGGCTGAAGACTTGGCTGTAGTAATCTTGGAATCCTTGATAGTAAGATCCTTGCATGAACCGTAAAGCACACCGAACAATGAAGGATAGTTTGTTGCCGCTCCTGTCGCATTGTCAACAAATGCGTTAGGTGAGAAGTTGGCAATAGTCTTTCCGTTACCGTCGAAGTGAACCTTTCTGTTGAACTCGCCATCCCAGTTGACAGGATACCATGTCTTGGTCGAAGACATGTTGATATCCTGAGTGAGTTTGAAATATGTCTCACCACCTGCAGGAGCATAAGCCCTCATCTGCTTCATCTTCACTGCCATATCGATAATATATGGCTCTTCGGCTGTTCCCTTTCCGTCAAGCGCAGGAACATTCGCACCTACATAAACGACTGACGACACCTTGGTCGGAGTTGCTGACGAAGGAACATTGAGCACACCTTCATCCTTGCTCCAGATAGTGGCGGCATCGCCGTCAGCAAGGCATACAGCCTCTGTCATTCCCATCATTCTTGCAAAGAAAGCAGCCTCAGCGATTGTAGATCCCTCAGCCGTACCGTCCGCGCTCTTATCAATGGTTGCAAAGATGTAGTTACCTGTATTGAAGTCATAACCGATAATCGAACGTGCCTTTCTTGTATCATAATAATCTCCTGCAGGGAAAGTCATTTCCTTTCCTCCAGCGACAAGGACGGCACCCGTAGCCATTGCGTTATCCTCCGAGATTGACGAATAATTTCCGTCCTCACAGTTATAGATAGAGAACATGTTGGTATTAAGGCTGTTTGAAATGGCAAGCACTCCATTCACCTGTGAAGCATCAGCAGTTGAAGAAGATACAACAGATCCGTTGTACTTGAAATAGTTTGCAGCAGACGAAACTCCGCTGATTGCAAAGAGAGCACCGCTTTGTGCTGCAGCAACCTCCTCAACTGTTCCGCCCTGCTCGCTGTAACCCACATACGTCTTGAACTCATCTGGTGAGTAAGAGATATATGAAATGCTGCGGTTAAACCCTTTGATCTTGGCCTGGGTCTTACGCATCTGCACACCCTCGATTACGGCCTGCGATGTCCATTCCGCCCTATGGAACGTGATGGAATCCATATCCCATTTGCATTCCTGATTGTAATATTCTCCAAGCCACTTGTCCACATCCGACATGTCGCGCTCTTTTGTACAAGAGCCGGCAAGCACAAGGGCAGCGGCGAGGATGATACCATATATATTCTTGTTTTTCATCGTTTCAGAATTTTATTTATTAAAACGAAAGTCCGTCATTCCAGCCCGGATTCTGCTTGAGTTTACCATTGGTAAGAACACGTTCCTTGATAGGAATCGGATAGTAGTAGTCCCTGTCCTCGTTCCATGTCCTCTTGAACTGTCCGTGTAGAATCAGGTTACCGTGGTCACCATCTGTCACGTAGATATTAGTTCCGAGTTTCAAGGTTGTTCCGGCGGTAGGAGTGGTATATGTATCAGAAGTGAAAGTATAATCTACTGTACCATTGCCGTCAAGGTCATACTGACCTGCTGCAGGGATATAGAATCCGAGGAACGGTTCCTCGAACACCTTACCTTCCTTCCAACGCATGATGTCCCAGTAACGGAGTCCCTCCATTACGAACTCTACTGTACGCTCACGGCGAATCTCAAGGATAACTCCAAGGTTTGCATCGTTTCCGTATGCTGCGGCATTCGCTACGAGGTTAGGATAGTTCGACTTCATCCATTCGCATGGTTTTGCGTTGGCATCGGCCATATTGAGGTTTCCTGTCACACCTGCACGCTTGCGGAGAAGGTTGATACTGTTGTCAAGATCCTTCTGAGTAAGTGTTCCGAGTTCTGCCTTTGCCTCTGCAAAGTTCAGATAGACCTCACCAAGGCGGAAAATAGAAAGATCGACTTCAGAATATGATTCATAGTTCTTACCCATCTCATACTTGCAGAGGTGGTAACCTGTATTTGCAACCTTGATGTCAGGAACACAAGCAGCACCATCCTTCTTGAATCCCGGAGTACGGAGGGTCGCAGCCATACGAGGGTCGCGGTCCTTGCATTCGTCAATGAAATTCATTGTCGCATAGCCGGCACGCTCAGTATGACGGGTACCGTTCTTCATAAGATATGCATCGGCAAGTCGCTTGGTTACTCCACCGGCACCGGCACCAGCAGCATTCACATATCCCTGAACACCATGGGAAAGAAGCGGATAACTGTAGTTACGTGCAAGGATTACCTCGTCTTTATTCTGGTTTGCATCAAGAGTTGTAAAGAGGGCTGTGTACGAACTGTGAAGTTTGTAACCTCCTTCCTTCATGAGTGTTTCAGAAGCCTCAACGCACTCCTGAAGGCACTCTTCCCAGTGACCGAGTTTGTGGTACTTGCGGAAAGTACCCTCGAAAAGCATGACACGGGACTTGAGAGCAAGAGCAGCCCATTTGTTTATACGATAAATGCTACCAGCATCAGAGCGAAGGTTCGCAATTGCGAAATCAAGATCCTCAAGCACCTTGTCCATCACGAGAATACGCGAATCCTGCGGTTTGTGGAGAAGGTCCTTGTCAGCAGATCCGATGACTCCGTCATACCATGGAACATCACCGAACTTTCTTACCTTGTCATAGTAGAAATATGCACGGAAGAATCTCGCAAGACCTTTATAGTGTGCAAGAACCTCCTTATCCTCGCAACGGTCTGCGTTTTCAAGGAAGTAGTTGATGTTTCTGAGCGTACCCCAACTCCAGCCGCCGCCGGACTGAGGAACAACTCTGGTTCCGGCAATTCTGTCATCGATGATCATGTTGATGATGATATCAGCCTCATCCTCATAGATTTCAGTTCCCGGAAGAGATGTATATAATGAATTGGTGAACAATTCAAGGTCTGTCTCGTTCCTGAAATAAGAATCAGGAGTGATTGTATCCTCCGGATAAAGAGTGATATCACAAGAGGAGAGTCCTGCTATGCAGACAAGACCGATCAGCCATTTTGTAATTTTAGTTGATTTCATAGTATATCCTCCTGTATTAGAATGTTATGTCAAGACCAAATGAATATGCGCGTGCGGTAGGATAACCATACACACTTGTGTTACCTGTCTGCCAAGTACATGATGAACCGGCCATTGCAGGGTCGATGTACTTCGACTTGATAGGAGAAAGCGTGAAGATGTTCTCGCCGCTGAAGTAGATACGCACCTTCTCGATCTTGATTCTGTCCATCCACTTCTTTGGAAGCGAATATCCGAGAGTCAGGTTCTTGAGACGGAAGTATGCCACATTCTGGAGATACCTGTTGTTGACAACGGTCAACTGACGAGGACCGCCGTCACCAGGATAGGCTGTCCAACCGCGTGGACGTGGGAAATATGCGTCCGGGTTGTCTTCAGACCATATCCTGTCATAAATATCCATCGGGATATATGTTACGAAAGGTCTTGAATAAGGTCCCCAGAAAAGATATGTATCACCACCCGGATACCAGTGCTGACGTCCTACACCGTTGAAAAGGAGAGAGAAGTCGATACCCATCCAGTTAGCAGAGAAGCGGAGAGTATGTGTGAATCTTGGAAGCGAGTTACCGATGATAACCATATCCTTCACATCGTTTGCAGATGTTGTAGGGAGGATCTTGCGGTCACCGTCCATATCGACGAATTTAAGGTCTCCAGGGTGGAGCCCCTGATCGATTGCACTTGTATTGATGAGCGAGTTCACATATGACTGGTCCACTCTGTGGTTTGCAATTTCCTCTTCTGACTGGAAGTAACCGTCAACTACATAACCCCACATGTCACCAAGACGCTCTCCATTATATGGAGTACCGATGGTCTTGTTGTCATTATTGTAATGACATACATTGGAAACGTTGTCTGCAAGAGAGAATCCTACCGAATAGTGGAACGGCTGACCAGCCAGTTCAAACGAATCCTTCCAGTCAATCATGAATTCCCAACCCTTCGTACGGAGAGATGCAGCATTGCTCTTCGGAGCGGATGCACCGTAAACCGCAGGGAGGTCTGCACTTGCCATGAACATACCGTCTGTATCACGGATATAGGCGTCACCGCTGAAATTGAGCCTGTTCTCGAAGAAACTGATATCGAGACCGAGGTTTGCAGAAGTAACGACCTCCCATGAGTAGTCAGACGCGTTCGGAGCCGAAACTGAAGTTCCTGATGCGAGGTTCTGGCCTCCGAAGAGATAACTGATTTCTGCTTTTGACTGAATGGTCTGGATATATCCATAGTTAGAAACCTCATTGTTACCGAGTTTACCGTAAGACGCACGGATCTTGAGGTTGCTGACAACCTTCTTTGCTGGGGCGAACCATGCTTCCTCGCTCATTCTCCAACCTGCTGACACAGACGGGAAGAAGCCGTAGCGGATGCCCTTAGGGAAACGTGACGATCCGTCATAACGGGCATTGAACTCTACAAGATAGCGGCCTTTGTAATCATAACCTGCACGGAAGAAAAGACCATTGTTGATGTAACGTGACTTTCCGCCGCTGATAGACATTTCCTCACCTGTAGCGAGATTGAAATCATTGAGTTCCTCACTGATCAGACCTGTGCGGTCGGCTGACCAGTCGTAATTGTATCTGGTATTGTAGAATGCACCGAGCATCAGGGACATATTGTGAGACTCGGCAAAAGTTCTTGAATAGTTTGCATAGACGTTGGCTGTATGCATTCTTCCGTCCTTTCTCGTCTCTGTGAGTTTGTCAGTAAGTTCAGTAATGCTCTCGACTACACCAGGATACTGAGAATAAGGAACGGGCAACTGACGGTTGACTGCCCTGTATTCAGACATTGTGAAGGTATAGTCTCCGGTGATGCGGAGGCCCTTGAGCGGAGTGAGGACAACCTCGAATGTTGTCGAGAAGTTGTTGTTGTCGTCCTGGTTGTATGTACCGCCATGTTCAGCCACTGCAGCATAACCGCTCATCAACTTATATTGTTCAACGACAGCGTAATTTGAAACCTTCCAGATCGGAGTACCGTCCGGGTTGGATGCAGGAATTGATGCGAGTCCGTGAAGGGCTGTCTTGTTAAAGAGGTTCTTCACATTACCACGGGTGTAGTACGGATACTTGTCCTGGAAGAACGAAGTATTGTTGCTGACCTTGAGCCAGTCTGTAATCTGTGCCGCAATCTTCGCTCTCATGTCGTAGCGGGTATAGGTATCACCCTTGCCCTGCCTGAGGACACCGTCCTGATTGTAGTAACCGGCAGAAATACGATAGTTGATCTTATCCGTACCACCGTATACGCTGATATTATGCTCGTGAGTAGGACGCTCGTTCTCAAAGAAGTAATTGAACCAGTCCATGTTTGCATAATAAGCGTACTGACCGTTTTTCTCAACCACCCACGGACGGTCAGGATGCTCGGTCTTGTCGTTGCGACGAATCCAGAGCTGATAGTAGTCCTCTTCGTCATAAGTAGTAAAGTTCTGACCTTTCAACTGACGTGAGAAATAGTCAACCATAGCAGCAGAATAGTATCCGCGTGTCTCGAAGTCAGTGCTTACCGCAGGAGAGTGGAAGGTGAAACGTCCGTTGTAGTCGACGTGTGCCTTTCCGTCCTTACCCTGCTTGGTCGTGATGAGGATCACACCGAACGCAGCCTTCGCACCGTAGATCGCTGCTGACGACGCATCCTTGAGCACTGAAATGGACTCGATGTCGTTAGGGTTTACACGGTCAATGCTTCCCTCAACACCATCAACGAGGACATAAGGTCCTGCACTGCTGGAAATCGAGTTGACACCACGGATGTTGATGCTTGATCCGTCACCCGGACGTCCATTGTCGTTTGTCACGTTCATGTTAGGAACGACACCGACAAGAAGGTTTGAAGTGCTGGCAGATGAACGTCCCACAAGGTCCTCGGAATTGACCACGCTGACTGATCCTGTGAGGTTGACCTTCTTCTGCACTCCATAACCGACCACCACGACTTCGTCAAGAAGTTCATTGTCGGTCTTGAGCACGACATTGATGACGCTTGCTGTTCCCACTGTCACTTCCTGGGAGACGTAGCCTATTGAAGAGAATTCAAGCACCTGACCGGCAGCGGCATTGATAAGGTAGAAACCATCAATGTCAGTAATGGTACCGACTGTTGTTCCCTTCACCATGACGCCGGCACCGATTATAGGTTCACCGGTTTCATCTGTCACCTTTCCTGAGATGCCGTCAGTCTGCTGAGCAAAAATAGGCTCCGCGGACGCTGGCATCGGCATCACAAGGAACGCCGAAAGGATCAGAATTGTCCATAGATAAAGTTTTTTCATAAAAATTATTTTAGTGTTGTTATCCGTTTCATAACGCAACATGGCGGCAACCGGAACTCAGTCCGGCTGCCGCCATGCACTATATTATATATAAGGTATTAAGGGCTAGGTTTCTACCCCCCCCCATCAAAATATTCATATTAGACATCAATCTCATTTCTTCAACGATATCCTGTGAGTGTTCGTGCTCTTTCCCTCAGTGTTGAATGTGTTGATTTCGATTGCCTTAGGTGTGACTGTCACCTCCATGCGCTGCATGTTCGGGTTGCAGACCACAGGGAAATTCGCGTTTGAGATGCTGCCGTCCGGATTGGCCACTCTCCATCTGTGGATGTGTCCGCAGAACATGGCATCGATGCCGGCCTCATTGAGAGGCGGAACAAGAAGACGGCACATCTGTGCTGCACCATACCAGCCGTTGGTTTCCGGCGGCACGTGACAGAAGGCTATTCTGACCTCAGCGTTTCTGCACTCCTCGGAAGCAAGCACCTCCTTGAGCCATTTCGCCTGACGCTCGACGTATGGTCTTGATGCGACGATGCCGCTGTATTCTATATCGGTGTCAGGCTTGTCTTCACAGGCGTCAAGCACCACAAAGAAGAACTTGCCGATGCTGAACGAATAGTACGGAGCCCCTGTCGGAGTTTCAAAGTAGTCGAACCACTTTACAGCGTCACGTCCTCTGAGTTCATGATTTCCGCGGGAAGCGAACATAGGGATCGAACCGTTGAAACTCTTGGCCGCAGATTTGAGATACATCTTTGCGATGAGTTCTTCATTCGAGATATTGCTTGTCATGTCTCCGTTAAGGAACACGAAATCACGGTTCGGACGTGCTCCGTTGAGAATGAGATTGAAAAGGGAATCCTTTCCGTGGATATCATTGAAGATGTCGAAGGTCAGTTTGTCATAATCCTCCTTGTAGGTAGTGATCCTGAACGGCTGTCCTCTGTGAACATCAGTTCCGGCCGGCTTCATGTACTCGACATTTCCCGATCCGTTGTATGCGCTGACGCCTTTCGACATGATCCTGTAACGGTATGTGGTGCCCGGTTGCAGACCGTCAACCACGACCTTGTGAATCTTTCCGATAGGATGGATACCGTGACCGCGTGTGTCGTAATATTTGTCTCTTTCCTGATTGTAGAAATGACTCTCGTCATCGGGAGCGACCTCGACCCACGCGACAGCATCAACATCTGTTGTCCAGATTACTGTAAAACCGGTCTGTGACATAGATTGCACGTATGGGCCGCAGAGCACTTTTGCTCTTGACTGCTGTGCGAAAGATGAACCCAATGACGCAAAGACAAGCAGCGTCAGGGTTATAAATTTTCTCATAAATATATTAGTTTAGTGTTGCTGACTATCGTCCTATATTAAACAGCAAATTTATATAAAATTACGAAATTTTCAACAATTCTGTAAAATTTATTACTATCCGACTGATTATCCGCATTGAGTGCAGTGGCATCCCGAATTATAATAACCCGGCAGCAGTTCCGGTAGACCTGCAGCAAAAATACATGAAAACTGCTGCAGGTCTCCTCGTTTTGAAGGGTACCTGGTGCAGTTTTTCTATGTTTTTGCACTTGCTTCTCATCGTCATGCCGAGCCGTCATACCTGAACAGGGTCAAATGGAGACATCCGCTGTGCATCTCGACGCCACACCTTGCTGACTCCCTCCACAATATTACGTCTTCATCCGGAAAACAACCCCCGAAACCCGGATGAAAAGCGAAATTTCCCATGTTCATCCGGAAATACGTACCCAAATCCCGGATGAGATTATAGATTGTAATCAGGTGAGTTTTTCTGCACCGTTTGCGGATAATCATTACTATCCGCAAAAGGTACAGTGATTTTTTCAAAATGACCTGCCATCCATGAAAATGGTCCGAAACGTGGACGGAAAATTGACGATCTTACGATCATAGTTGGATGTTTGACATATTACACTGCACGGATAACGGATAATCATTCTATCCGCAATGATTATCCGCCATCAGTACAGTAAAACAGGCTCTGCTTTCCCTGTGCGTATGTCAAGGCGGCATTTTCAAACATGCTTTCTACGCTGCCTTGGCCCTGTCTTTTACCGTCGGCAGACACACACGCAAAAAACTGCCGACCAGCCAACACTATGAGAGGCCTGCAACATCTCTGGTCTCCCAACAACACCACCCGCCGGACGACCGTGACAAAAAAGCAGCAAAAATTGTCACGAAGGTCCTCAGAAACTGTATTTCTGCCCCGAAAACCGGACGACCGTGACAAAAAATCAGCGAAAATTGTAACGAAGGTCCTCAAAAAACATCATTTGCAGCCTTGCATCCGTAAAACAGGCGAAATTACGGACGGAGCATGTATTTTGCAGCCTTGCATCCGTAAAACAGGCGAAATCACGGACGGAACATGCAAGATAGGTGTGATGTGCGCCCTCCGGGAACCGTCACCAGCCCCGAAAAAGGCTCAACCGTGACAAAACCAGACGGATTGTACGGTCGTTCTAAAAATTTTCACTGCCCTTTTGGCTGATAATCATCCTATCTGTGCGAATAAACACATTTTCCATTAAATTTGCAGGCATAAAATCACAAGACTATGAGATATCTTTATTCTATCTTCCTGATCTGCTGTCTGACAATATTCTGCTGGTCAGCAGAGGCAAGAAAAATCAAAGGACAGGTATGCTGCGAAAAGAAGGGCATGTCTTCTGTCATTGTAACTGACGGAAAGAACTTCTCTCAGACCAGACGCAACGGAACATTCAGGATGGAGATCGAGGACAGTGCAAAATTCGTCTATATCATCACTCCATCTGGCTACGCCGCTGACTGGAAGACCGGCTATCCTCAGTTCTATCAATGGGCGGCAGACAAGGACGATTTCCGCTTTGACCTCATCAAGACAGGGGGAGAAAGCGATGACTACCATCTGATTGCAGTAGGCGACCCGCAACCCCGCAGCGAGAAACATTTTGCAAAATTTTCAGGAGAACCGCTTGAAGATATATGCAAGACCGGGAAGGAATTGAAGCACCAGGTGGTGGGAATTGCAGTTGGGGACATCTGCTTTGACGTATATCCGCTCATGGAGAACTGGAAAAAGGAAATTACCCGGACAGGTTTCCCTTTCTATGTGGTACCAGGCAACCACGACCATAACAGACAATATACAAACGACATCCAGTCGATAGAGATATACAATCAGAATTTCGGACCGGAAAACCACGCGTTCCATATCGGCAAAGATCTTGTCCTCATGCTGGACAACATCATCTATCATGCACGCAGTTCTTACGAAGAAGGATATACTGATGGCATAGTGGATTGGGTCGGAGGACTGATGGAATACATTTCCGACGATGCTGACATCTATGTGGTTCAGCACTCCCCTATCAACGGACGCTACCACAGGTACGACGGCCCTGCCAGGATGATCACCAACCACGAAAAACTTCTTGACGCACTCTCAGGTCATAAGGTCACCTTCATCTCAGGCCACAACCACATCAGCGGAAACTTCCAATACGGCCCTGATGTGACTGAGCACAACCTCGCTGCAATCTGCGGGACCTGGTGGGATATATATCACTGCATCGACGGCACCCCGAGCGGATATAAGGTCTATACAAAGCAGGACGGTAGGCTCAGCTGGTATTATAAATCTGTCGGAAAAGAAAAAGATTATCAATATCAGGTATTTCGTCCGGGTGAAACACGTGAGAATCCCGATTGCATAGTGATAAACCTCTGGGACTATGACGATTGCTGGAGTGTGGAATGGCTGGAAGACGGCAAGGCGATGGGCAGCATGAAAAAAGTTAAAGAATATTCACCTGTGCATATTGCCGAACTTACTGCGACCTACGCCAGGACCGGCAACAAGATTCCTGACTACAGACAGACCATCGCATCAGACCATTATTTTGCCGCCAAGCCTTCTGAAAACGCAAAGACTGTAACCATCCTGATCAAGGACAGGTTCGGAAACGAGTGGAAGGAAGTTATCGAACTTTAAGGATTGAACGGCTGACGGGCTGCAATGGAGCGGCCGAGAGTCAGCGAATCCGCATATTCAAGGTCATCTCCGAAGCCCAATCCGCGGGCAAGGGAGGTGACCTTTACATTATATCCTGAAAGTTGTCTGTATATATAGAAGGAAGTGGTTTCCCCTTCGACATCGCCGCTGAGCGCCAGAATGATTTCAGGTTGGGTTGCCGCCGCATCTGGCGATACATCTGTCATGTCAGGCGTAGTCGGGACATCTCCGACCATAGCCGCCACTCTCTGAACCAACTCCCTGATGGTCAGATCAGAAGGGCCGATGCCGTTGATCGGTGAAATGATGCCGCCAAGCACGTGATATACGCCATGATACTGCCCGGTGTTCTCTATGCTCATGACATCTCGGACGCTCTCCACCACACAGATGATATTGTGGTCACGAGACCGGTCCGCACAGATGGAGCAGACGTCTTCATCCGCTATCATGCGACACTGGCGACAGTAGCGGACATCGTCACGAAGATTCACGATGGCCTGTGCGAAATGATGTACGTTTTCCTCCGGCTGCTTGAGAAGATGCAGAGCCAGACGCAGTGCGCTTCTGCGACCTACTCCCGGAAGGGAACTGATCGCCTCCACTGCATCTTCGAGCAGACGTGAAGGGTAATTTTCCTTATAAGACATACTGTATATACAACAGCCGTACTACCGGAGGTTAGAGGACCTCGATAAGTTCAACGACGAATTTCAATGTTGCGTATGGAGGGATGGCTCCCGGAGCACCATGTGCGCCGTATGCAAGGTTATATGGGATGACAAACTCGTACTTGGAGCCTTCACTCATGAGTTGCACACCCTCAGTCCAGCCTGCAATCACCTGATTGAGACCGAACACGGCTGGCTCATTGCGGTCATACGAACTGTCGAACTTGACACCGTTGAGAAGAGTGCCCTCATAGTGGCATTTCACCTTGTCTGTTGCAGATGGTTTCTTGCCTGAGCCCTCTGTGATGACCTTGTACTGAAGACCGCTTGGAAGAGTCACGACCCCATCCTGCTGTGCGTTGAATGCCAGAAAAGCCTCGCCTTCTTCCTTCATTGCAGCACTCATCGCCTCAACCTGAGCCTTCTGCTCTGCCTCGATTTCTGCGAAATATTTGTCAAGAAGCTGGCCTGCCTCTTCAAATGAGACTGCCGGCTTGCTCCCGGTGAGTACAGCCTTCACTCCTGCTACAAAATCGTCAAACTCCACAGACTGGATGCCTGACTGCATCATATTATGGGCGATGCTCATGCCCAATGCGTAACTGTTCTTGTCCATATCATTAAAATTTAGCGTGCAAAGATAATAAAATATTCCTCGATAATATCACGGTGAAACATAAAGGGTTATAAATCAGGACGTTATAACATTTAAGGCGGGGCAAAACATCCCACCCTGATATGCGTAATTTACTGATTATCAAATGTTTCCGATCCACCGCAGTTGGACAACTGTCGGCGAGGATGGTGGTCAAGGATGGCGGGATGCCAGGTGGTGGTGTCGATATGCGTGTATATCTCCGTGGTGGAGACGCTTTCATGACCCAGCATCTCCTGGACAATCCTGATATCCGCGCCGTTCTCAATAAGATGAGTGGCGAAGGAATGGCGGAAAGTGTGCGGAGAGATTTCCTTGCGCACTCCTGCCAGACGTGCCATGCTCTTGACTGTCTTGAATGCGGAAATCCTGCTCAGAGGTGCCCCGTAGCGGTTCACAAAGACATATTCACATGAGGACATTTCAGAGGGCCGCTCTGTCAGATATTCCAAAAGCGCCTCGGATGCGACCTCCCCTATCGGCACCAGACGTTCCTTGTCGCCCTTTCCGATCACCCGGACGAAGCCCTCATCCATATATAACGAATTGATTTTCAGGCCCACTGCTTCCGACACACGCAAGCCGCAGCCATAGAGGACCTCCAGCAGCGCCCTGTCCCTCTTACCCAACCATGTGGAAGTATCCACCGCATCGATTATTGAAATCACCTCCTCAACCGACAGGGTGGCGGGAAGATAGCGGCCAAGTTTCGGGGCATCGACCTTGTCGCATGGATTGTCTTTCAGATATCCTTCCAGCACAAGCCATTTGAAAAAGGACCTGAGTGCGCTGAGATTACGCGCCTGTGAGCGTTTCGACAGTCCGTCCAGAGTGGAAAGATAGTCCTCAATGTCTCCCGGAGTCACCAAGGTCAGGTCGGAGGTGTAATATTCCAGAAAGGACTCCACATCAGAGCAGTACGATGCCACTGTGTTCTGTGACATCGCACGCTCTATACGAAGATAGTAGTTATAGTCTCGTAGGATAGATTTCAAAGCGTCGCGTATTTGCGTCCGTATTCAAGCATCTGGTCAAGATAACTCTCGCAATATACAATCTGATAATCAACCACTTCCCCATCTTTCACAACAGGCACGATTTCCGGATTGAGGAAACCACCGTAAGGTTTCAGTTCAAGAGCGGCATAACGTTCCCTCACCTCCTTGTGAAGTTCCGGGTCGATATTCACGGCGTAAGTCTCGATAAGAGCCTTGCCCGCATCGAAATCGCCCTCTGACTTGATGCGCTGCACCTCTGCCAGAAGTTCAGCAAACAGACCACGGAGAGCCTCGAAATCATTAACGACAAAATATGTCTTTCCGTCACGCACCTTCTTCTCGATCACATTGTCTGCAAGTCCTCTTTCGTAGCACCACTCGGCTATGAGTTTGCGGTTCTGCATGTGCGCCTCCGTGTTCTTCTTGCCAAGTTCGATACGGGTGAACTGGGTGAAGAGTCCGTTACGGATAAAGCCCTGATACTGTGCCTTGTAAGCCTCCATATCCGGAAGGATGCAAAGTTCCACGAGTTTAGGATCCGCCAGATAGTAGAGTCCGAAAAGGTCGGCACGCGTCTCCTCCAGGGTCGAACTGTATTCGCCGAGGGCATTCGGAGATGTTGTCGGCAGAAGTTGGCCTGAGCCATGACCAAGACACTCGTGAAGGTCAGTATGAAGGTCGCTTGTGATGTCTCCGTATTTCTTCATCAGCGCGATCTCATTCTCATCCCATGCAAACTCGCCGAGCATATTTCTCGGAGACTCCTGGGCAGCCTTGCTGTATGCCGAGGTAAGGTTTGCAATGGTCACTGACTTTGAGCCATGCTCACGACGGATCCAGTCAGCATTCGGAAGGTTGATGCCGATAGGGGCAGCAGGATAGCAGTCGCCCGCAAGAGTTGCGACATTGATCACCTTTGCTGTAACTCCCTTTACCTGAGCCTTCTTGAAACGCGGATCCACAGGGGAATTGTCCTCGAACCACTGAGCGTTGTCGCTGATGAGTTCAGTCCTGTGTGAAGCCTCCACATCCTTGAAGTTCACCAGACCTTCCCATGTGGCCTTACGTCCGAGAGGGTCGCTGTAATCCTCGACAAATCCGTTCACGAAATCGACAGTGCCGAGAGTGTCGTTCACCCATTTGATGTTATATGTGTCCCAAAGTCTGAGGTCTCCGCTTCTGTAATATGCCACAAGGTCTGCGATATATTCCTTCTGAGTATCGTTCTCAGCCACAGCGGCCGCCTTCTCGAGTTCAGCACAGATCTTCTCCAAGGCTGGGCCGTACAGTCCGCCCACCTTATATACATCTTCATAGATCTTTCCGTCAGCGCCCTTCACCACACGGCTGTTCAGGCCATAGGAAATCGGGGTCTTGTCCTTAGGATCGACCATTTCAGCATAGAATTTCTCCACCTCGGCCTTGGTCACGCCTTCATAGAAATTCACTGCCGACTCTGCAACTATATCACCTGTCTTGTCGGTGGATTTGCGCTGCTTGAAGAGGTCAGGATTATAGATTATATCCAGAAGAGCCTCATCGGAAGCGTCAACCGAAGCCATAAGGGAGGCAAAATATTCACGAGAACATTCAGGGAAGAACTTGTCCTCAGCATAGTGATGGTGGATGCCGTTGCTGAAGAACACCCTCTTTGCATAGGTCTCGAACTGTGCATATTCAGCGCTTGTGCGGTCGCCTGCATAGTTTTCAAGGATATTCTCCAAGGTCTTCCTTATCTGAAGGTTATGCCTGCAATTCTGCATCCAGATGATGTCACGGCCATATTTTGCAGCCTCCGCAAGATGATATACATACTCCTTCTGAGCAAGTGTAAGGTCATCCCAGCCTGTCACCTGATACCTCATGATCTTGAGGTCGGCAAATTCATCGACCAGATATTTGAACTCGTTTTCATTCTGCGCGCAGGACACCGCTGCGGCCACACCTGTGATTGCAATCATTTTTGTAATCAGTTTCATAGTATTTATTAATGTTTAATAATGATTTTCCATTATCTGTGCAGTAAACTGTGACCTGAGTCGGGACCGTGACAAAAAATTGGCAAAATTTGTCACGGTGGTCCTCAAAAACAGCATATTTGCCTTAAAAACGGCACCTTCGTTACAAAAAGAGGCGGGTTTTTGTAACGGTCGTTGTGAAATGATCTGTTTAATCTGTACCAACAACTGCAAAGATACGAAATATCCGAAAAATAACTATCTTTGCAGACTGTGGTGAAAAGAATTTATAATAGAATAGCATCAGTGGCAATCCTGGTATTGTCACTTGTGTTCGTATATTCATGTTCACCGGTCGATCTGGATTTCAACCCGAGCCCCTCACCCGGCCGCACGGAAGAAAACGAAACCACACGTGTTCCTGTAAAGGATTTCAGGAACGTGTTCATCATGTACTCAATGGGATACAACGACCTGAGCGGATACCTCAGAGATGACATCAACGACCTGGTTACCAGTCCATTGATGAAAAGTCCGCGCGACATCATCATTATCATGAGTCACCTGGCAAATCCACAGAACGGTTGGCCATACGTAGATCTGAACACCCCTGTCAGTCCCACCCTCACATGCATCAGCAAGGATATTGAAGGGATGGTATATAGGGACACCCTGATGGTGATGCCGAATGAGACCATCCTCGCCGATGCGGAGGTTCTCAAAGAGACACTCACATATATAAAGGAGAACTTTGACGCGGAGAGATACGGCCTCCTGCTTTCATCACACGGGTCAGGATGGTGCCCTTCAGGTTATATAAGCGATCCTTCCAAGTACGAAAAACAGCCGACAGATGATGACGACGGCCCGATGGAGATATTGGCTGTTCAGCAGCAGGTCACGCCATTATATAACCTCGCCAGACCTGATGACATCCCGACAAAGACCATGGGCGTACATCTGTTTACGGCATACGACGGCAAGGAAATGGAGATCAGGGACATAGCGGCCGCATTCCCGTTCAAGATGGATTATATCATCTTCGACGCCTGCTACATGGGAGGCATCGAGGTCGCATATGAACTTCGCAATGTTACGGACTGGCTCATCACCTCCCAGACTGAAATCATAGCATACGGAATGGACTATAAGACCATCTGCTCCTATCTGTTCAACCCGGCAGGACCTGACCTGACTGGTTTTTGCGAAAGATACTACGAGTATTACAACAGCATGACCGGATACTACGACAAATCCGCAACGATATCCCTTGTCAGGACCTCTGAACTTGAAGACTTGGCCATGACCACCAGGGACATCATCGAGAGATACCGCACGCAGTTGGAAAATGTTCAGAACAACAGAAGTCAGGTGCAGAAGTATTTCCGCAGCAACTACAGCAGCAAACATCAATGGTTCTATGATTTCGGTCATATCATTGAAAAGTGCAATCTCAGCGAAGATGACCTTGCAGCCTTCAATGACGCGCTGGACGATGCCGTGGTATTCAAGGCTGCGACCGAAGAATTCATGAAGAATTTCAGGATTACGCACCACAGCGGCCTGAGCATGTATCTGCCATATACCACAGGCAGAGACTATCTGAACAATTTCTACAAGACCCTTGAATGGAACAAGGCCGTCGGTCTTGTGCAATAGGCTGTCATTCCATACAAAGAAGATTGCCACGTCGTCGCTTTGCTCCTTCTCGCAATGACATATAGAAATGAGTATCCGCTTTGGGTGCAATGTTTTTTTTGAGCGACCGTTACAAAAATCGGCCTGGTTTTGTCACGGTCCTGCCGTTTTCGGGGGTGAAATGCCGGTTTTGAGGACCTTCGTTACAATTTTCGCTGATTTTTTGTCACGGTCGTCAGGTGGGGAGTGTTGTGCGGAGACCGGAGATGTTACAGGCCTCTCATTGTGTTGACTGGTCGGCAGTTTTTGCGGAGACCTGGAACGGGGATGCTTTGCAATATATTGATTATCAGCCGAGTGCAAAAGGAGGGTGTCACAGGTCCCCTGTTTTAGGGGTGGAGTGGCGACACCGCTATTTTGTATATGCTTGATAGTCTGCGAGTTACAAATATGCCCCGTTCCAGGTCTCCGCACAACACTCCCAACCTGACGCCTCAACAGTATTACGTTTTCATCCGGAAAACAACCCCCGAAACCCGGATGAGAAGCGAAATTTCCAATGTTCATCCGGAAACACGTACCCAAATCCCGGATGAGATTATAGATTGATCAGGTAAGTTTTTCTGCCCGTTTGCGGATAATCATTCGTATAGAATTCTTTTAGGACAAAAATATTTGATTTTCAAATAAATTGTCTATCTTTGCAGCCCCAAAATAAAAAGCAACCTGCTTTTTGGTGCAATGGGTTTTTTGGAAGAAAAACCGACAGCCTCAAGGAGGGCAAGACGAGTAAACCGGAGCAATCTTCCGGTTGTGAGGATTTACAAGACGCAGACCGACGATGAGGATTAGGAATTTTCTCCAAAAAATGAGTAACACATTTTAATTTTTTAAAGAACAATGAAACACATTGAACTCAACGGCCAGATCCGTGAGGCTGGCAACAAGGCTGCTGTGAAGGCAGTTCGTCGTGCAGGACAGGTTCCTTGCAACATCTATGGACTCGGAATGGACAACATTCTTTTCACTATCGATGCACAGGACCTCAAGTCTATCACTCACACTCCTAACTCATATATCGTTGACCTTAAACTCAGCGACGGAAGAAACGGATACGCAGTGCTCCACGAGGTACAGTATCATCCTGTAACTGACGAGGCTCTTCACGTTGACTTCCTCTTCGTATCTGAGGACAAGCCGGTAACCATCGAGGTTCCAGTTAAGGTGACAGGACACGCAGAAGGTGTGAAGATGGGTGGTAAACTTCTCGTTTCAAGCCGCAAACTCCGCGTAAGCGCAATGATGAACAATCTTCCTGACGTGCTTGAAGTTGACTCTACTCACCTCCTTATCGGCAAGCAGATCGTTGCTGGTGACCTCAACTTCGAGGGTGTGACTATCGTATCACCTAAGGCTACCATCATCTGCTCAGTACGTCCTACTCGTGCAACTCAGCAGGCTAAGATGGAGGCTCAGGCTACTGGTAAGAAGAAGTAATCTGAACTGGTATGAATTATTTGATCGTCGGTTTAGGAAATATCGGCGTCGAATATGCCAACACCAGACACAACATGGGATTCATGGTATTGGATGCTTGGGCTCAGGCATCCAATATTGTTTTTGAATCAGGAAGGTATGGCTATATGGCGACGGTATCGTTCAAGGGCAGGAAATTCCACCTGCTCAAACCTTCTACGTATATGAACCTCAGCGGAAAGGCCGTGCGCTATTGGATGAACGAGTTGAAGATTCCGATTGAAAACCTGCTTGTCATCTCTGACGACCTTAACATACCGTTCGGCACACTCAGGCTGCGTAAGGGAGGAAGCGCCGGAGGACATAACGGTCTGACCAACATCAACGAACTTATCGGCACCCAGAACTATGCAAGGATCCGCGTGGGCATCGGAAACGAATTCGGCAGAGGCCAGCAGATCGGATATGTGCTCGGAGAACTTGCCAAGGAGGAGATGGAGCAGATGCCGGAAATATCCAAGAGGGTCATAGAGGGCGTCAAGGCATGGGCGACAATTGGGGCTGACAGGGCCATGAACGTTGTCAACACACGTCCACAACCGAAAAGAGAGGATAACGAGCCTAAAAAAGAGGTTTAAGGTGCAGAAAAGACGATTTTTTGATGCAATTTTCAATAAAATTGACGCAAATATTTTGTTTTTTCAAAAAATAGGCGTACCTTGCCCAAAGTTTTTATACGCTAAACGTTTAACCGATTAAAAATTAAAACAACATGAAAGAACTTGTAAATGCTATCGTAGCAGAGTATGGTGTTTTCGCAGCAAACGCTGAGGCACAGGCAGTTAAGGGTAACAAGGCAGCAGGCGCTCGCGCTCGCAAGTCTTCACTCGCACTTGAGAAACTCCTCAAGGAGTTCAGAAAGGCATCTATCGAGGCTGCTAAATAATTATACTCTCTCGAAAGATAAAGGACCGTCCATGAAAATGGGCGGTTTTTTTGTAAAAATTTCTTCAAACAGATGCAACATTTCACAAAGGGATTGCATCTTGTTGTCGGTTTAGGTTTTAGTACACGTATAAGGGGCCGTCAAGCGCATGCTTACGACCCCTATACTTTTTTTTCACCAAGATGGAAGAACTACATCACGACCTCGACATTGTCAAGCCAGATAGTATTGCCCACACCACCATAGAAAGCCTGTCCGCAACTTGAAATGGCGTGAAGAAGCAGGTGTGTCGGTTCTGTTCCCTCGGGTGCCCATCCTTCCTCGATGATCATGACCACATCACCCTTGCTGTTGACGGCGTGATAGGCTGTTTCCGGATCCGTCTTCAACCCCATATATTCCTTATAATATGGCTCCTTGGTAATATCGCCATAACCGATTACAAGTTCGTGTCCATTGATCCACTCCGGAATATCCTGAGTGATGCGCTCTATGGCAGTACCTACTCTCAACGCATGGATATTACCCTCTTCATCCTCCCATCTCTTCTGAAGCATCACGGTTATTTCTCCATGATCCTCATATCCCATCGGTTTAAGTTTCGAAAATCCTGTACCGCGGATAACCTCATGGCACACATCTGCCTTATAATCAAGCCTTACGGCCTTCGGGCAGCCTGTAAACGGAACGCCATACAGAACTTTTGACATAGGATCCTTGGTCGTGGTGATAGGTTCAGGCAACTGACCCACCATAATCGCGCCCTGACATGTAACATCCATATTTATCATACCCAGGACCTTAACCTCCTCTATATGGGTTTCCAGCCGTGCACAATAGCCGTCACCTCTCTTCTCCGGATACACAGTATTGTTGGTCTTTACAACTCCACAAACGACTGCAAGGACATTGTTGGTCCTCCAAAGATAGCCCTCTGGAGCGCAGAAAGGCGTCTTTCCGGTCTGACGCACCTCAGACGGGTCGCCATAGAACTCATAGAGGTATTCCGTCGCACCACCAATGAGCCCCGACTCCTTGATTTCACGACGGGACCATGTGTCAAATTTTCCGAACTCGTTTATAGCCTTTACTGTTTGCAAATAATCTTGTGCAGAAGCACAGACGCTCATGGCAAGGACTGCCATCGAAATGACTACTTTTGTAAATTTCATAAAAAATGTGTATATTGCAATTCTTTGTGCAAAGATAGCGAAATTTTTGCAATTTTGAAACTTATAATGCTCAGAAAAGGACTTATATATCTTATATTACTGATTTTACCTGTCATTGCCATGGCAGGTCCGGTCGGTGAAACAAACACAATCTACACACAGCCCGACGGTTCTTCATTTGCAGTCAGAGTTTATGGTGACGAGTGGCTGAGAATCAGGACCACACAGGACGGAGCAGCCATAATCAAGGATGAAGACGGCTGGTGGTGCTACGCCGTATATAACGTAAACGGGGAGATTTCAAGCACAGGTCATCACGTGGGCAATGCCCCAGCCGAAATAATATCGGCAGCCAGAAACATCCCATACAGGACGCTTTCCTCAAATGCAGCACGCAGGCGTTCCGTAGGTAATGAACAGGCACTTCGCACAATCGAGAGCATACGCAATCAGTCTGTCCAGACAAAAGGCAGCGGGCAGACATACCAGAAGAGAGGTCTGGTGCTGCTTGTGGAGTTTTCTGACGTAAAGTTCAAATTCACAAAAGAGCAGTTCTACAGATTGCTTAACGAGCAGACAGGCAGTGCAAAGCAGTATTTCCAGGAGCAGTTCGGTCAGGGCTGGGAGTTCATATTTGACGTAAGTGACATCCTGACGCTGAACTGGCCAAGTTCCCATTACGGCAAGAACGATGAAAAGGAGGATTTTGACTACTGTCCTTGGGACATGATAGCACAGGCCTGCCAACTTGCAGACAATACAATAGACTTTTCACTATACGATCAGGACGGAGACAATTATGTGGATAACGTATATGTCTTCTATGCCGGTCTCAGCGAGTCGGAACACACTGACCAGCCGGACCTCATCTGGCCACACCAGTATTATATATATAGCGGAAAGGGAATAAATCTTGTTCTTGACGGCAAGCGCATCGACCGATATGCCTGTTCGTCTGAAATCAGAGGCGACCGCGACCTTGCCGGCATAGGTTCGTTCTGCCACGAATATGCCCACACACTGGGTCTGATGGACCTTTACGACACAGATTACGATGAGGAGGACGGATGGGCAGCCGGCACATGGAGATCGACTTCTCTTATGGATGGAGGAAATTACAACAACGACTCACAGACTCCTCCATATTTCAATTGCATAGAACGGGAATTGCTGGGGATCTCACAGGCAACCGTTCTGCAAACGGGACAATCCTACGAACTGAGTCCTGTCAATGAGAACGGACAATTTTACAGACTGGACACCGACACCAAGGATGAATACTACCTCTTTGAATGCCGCAGCAATGACGGGTGGGACAAATATATAGGCGGAAAGGGAATGCTCGTCTATCATATCGACAAAAACCTGAAAAGCATATTTGACGGTTACGAATACAGTGTGTGGACGATGAACGAAATCAACACAAGAGTTGACCACCAGTGTGCCGACCTCATTGAAGCAGACGGAAGGAGCGACAGGATAAACTCATTGTCAGACCTTAAAGGAAACATTTCGGAGATATTCTTCCCGACAACCAGAGTGACCTCCTTAGGCACAGACGGATCGCCACAACTTGATTTCTGGAACGGAAACACGTCAAATGTATCCATCACAGGCATTAGGAACGTCAATGGCAAGATAACATTCAACGTGGTTGACAGGGACGCCGTACAGGGTGTACCATCTGTCCGGAATGTGGAATATACGACCTTCCCCGACGCAGCGATCATCACATTTGAAGCATCTGACACGGACATTCCCAATACAGTCGCTGTCATCGACTGGAAAAAGACCGCCTCCGACGCCCCATATACGACCATCAAACCTGCCTCCATCGGGGACGGGAAATATGCATGCAAGATCGAAGGTCTGGAAAGCGGCAACGTTTCATACGAAGCGCTCATCCGTTTTGAAACACAGGAGGGCGTCAGCAGTTCATATAAACTGCCGTTCATGACCAAAAGAAAGCCGGGGGTCAGTTGGCCATACATATATATGCCTCAGACCAGACGGGACAACGCTCTTGCCCTCCACGTGGTGGGTGCCTCGGAGGCTTCAGAAATATCATGGTATTATGATGACGTGCCAGTAAATCCAGGAAAAGATTATATATTCCGCCCTGATGCCAGCGGTGTGCTGAAAGCGGTCGTAATATGGGAAGACGGCAGCAAGGACATCATCATCAAGCAGTTAAATGTAGAATAATGAAAAGGATATCCGTCATATTCATATTATTTCTTGCTATCGCCGGGTGCAATCCCTACAATATGGAAAACACCTTTCTGCAACAGTCAGAGATATCGCTGACATGGAAGGGCGAGGTGCAGGTTTCGTATGACCCCGCAGACTGTCAGATCGGTTTCAATGACAAAACCTGTGAATATCGTGTCTATGACGACCGTCTTTCCCAGTGGTTCACTATCAGATGCTCGGAAAATCCTAAGGAAGAGGGACAGGTCATAGCCGGGGATGTGTCATGGACCGGGGGAACTGGGACAAAATCCTTTCAGGGCCTTCCATTCGAAGTAAAACAGATAAGTTCTGACGGACTGATAAAACTCTGGAACGAAGACAAAGACATCGGAATAATCATTAAAGACATACAATAACACTATGGAAAAGTATCTCACCATTGCCTCCAAATTTGAAATTGCCGGCACAATCACAGAAATCAAGCCTCTCGGTCCGGGATTCATCAACGACACATTCATCGTGAAGACTCTTGAAGGTCCGAAGTACATCCTCCAAAGGAAAAACCATGTGGTTTTCCCTGATGTTCCTGGGATGATGAACAACATTCTTATGGTTACTGAGCATATCAAGGCAAAGGTTGCTGCCGCAGGAGGAGATCCCATGCGCGAGGTGCTGACGGTTGTAAAAAGAGCGGCCGGCACTCTGACCTCAGAGGAGAAGGTTCTGCCATACTGCGACCTTTATTATAAGGACGAGGACGGGAATTTCTGGGCTGTATGCGTATTCATCGAGGGTTCGATAACATACGAAAAGGCTGACACCCCTGCCCTTGCATATAAGGGCGGCCAGGGCATAGGAAAGTTCCAGGCCCAACTCGCCGACTTCACTACCCCGCTCAGCGAGACCATCAAGGGATTCCATAACATCAGATGGAGATTCCAGCAGTGGGATGAGGCGCTGAAGGCTGATGCGGCTGGAAGAGTGAAGGATCTTGCAGAGGAAATAGGATGGATAGAGTCACGCAAGGAGGAGATGCTGGCATTCTGGAGCCTCGTCGAGAACGGAACCATCCCTACACGAGTGACTCATAACGACACCAAGATCAGCAACATCCTCTTCGATGCGGCCGGCGAGGTGCTCTGCGTCATCGACCTTGACACCTGCATGAGCAGCACATCCCTCAACGACTTCGGTGATGCAATCCGCTCATACACAAATACAGGTGCGGAAGACGACAGGGATCTTTCAAGAGTGTCCATGTCACTTGAAATGTTCAAGGCATATGCGGAAGGATACCTTTCGGAGCGTCGCGAGACTATGACAGAGAGCGAACTGGAGTGGCTGGCCTTCTCTGCACGCTATATCACATACGAACAGGTCCTCCGCTTCCTGATGGACTATATTGACGGAGACAAGTACTACAAGACCAATGCTCCGGACCACAACCTGGCCAGGACACACGCACAGTACAAGTTGCTATGCTCAATGGAGGAGCAGTATGAGGCGATGAGGGATATTGTCAAAAATTCATAGAAAGGAGATTGCCACGTCGCTACGCTCCTCGCAATGACGTAAACATCACACACATGAACAAAATCAAATCAACATACATCAAGGGCATGGAGACGCTGAGTGACAGCGCACTGCGTGAAACGCTCGCAGCACTGGAAAGCCACCCGACAGCAAACGTCAACTGGCCCGAATATCCGTACGCTCCGTCAGTAGATTTCCACATCGCCCACTCCGACAAGGCGGTCGCCGTCATGTTCAAGGTAACAGAAGACCATGTGAAGGCGGTGGCCATGAAAACCAACGGTCCCGTATGGGAAGACAGTTGCGTGGAATTTTTCGTGACAATGGCAGACGGTCAGAGATATATGAACATAGAGATGAACTGCGCCGGCACCATTCTGGTGGGCAAAAGGCTCTCAAAGACAGATGCCCAGCACCTCACTGAGGCGGAAATCTCCACAATACGCCGCGTCACGTCCCTGCCCCACGAGCCTATCGACTCAAAGGGTGCAGGACAGTCATGGTGGGCGATAGAGGTCATTCCATACGAGATATTCGGATATGACCATAAGCCTGAATCACTCCGCGCCAACCTCTATAAATGCGGAGACAAATGTGACCAACCGCATTTCCTCAGTTGGTCACCTATACCGCTTCCGGCACCGAATTTCCACTGTCCGCAGTTCTTCGGCGAAATCGAACTATAATTAAAGGGGCCCTCTCAGGTCCCTTTAATTTCAACTATTCCTTGGGAAGAATCGTTATTGTAAACTCCCTGACCAGTTCGGAGGCAGAGGCGTAGTTTTCATTACGTCCAACGAAGGTCACCTTATATGTGCCTGGCTTCTCCCAGGTATATTCATAAGTATGTAGATAGTTCTGAAGGTTCTTGATTACTGTACCCTTGTCAGGATCGACAGGGACCTCGGTAAACTGCATAGGGTCAGATATCACCCAGCCGTCCAGGGCATAACTCAGAGCGCCCTTGTCATGTCCCTGGAAGAAGATATCGCAATTCACATTGTTGAAGTTGACGCTTCCCTTTCCCTTGTTGATCTGATAAGGATCTGCAATCTCCTTGTTCATCATATATGAAACGAACTGCATATTCTTGAAAGACATGGACATAGGGTCCAGACCTTCAAGCCCAAGAAGGAAATTACCTGTAACAAGATAGGACCTTTGCGCACTTTTATCGTCTCTCTTGGGATGGAAATGAAAGGCTAAGGAGATATTGTCAAATTTCTCCAATGGGATTTCGTATGTCTGCGAGGTCTTTTCCTTGTTTCCTCCTTCATCATACTGCAATTTGGTCCAGCCATTACCTGCCATAGCCTCATCTACCGCCGCTTCAAGTTGAGTACGGTCCTTTTCATCATAGTCGGAAGTATAGCCTATCATCTGCTCTATGGTAGCCCTGTCAGTCTCGGCATTGCCACTGCCTTTGAGTCCGGCAAATGAGTTGGAGTAATATACGGACAGACCTCCGGTATATCCCCATTGTCCCTCATAGTCAATCTTCAAGGAGACTTCCCTAAGATCCGAAACCTTTACGCAATAGCGGTCCTTATACTGATATACGTGCCCCGACTCTCCGCTGAAAAACAGGAGATTATCCACATTGCCGGTAAAATTGAACTTTACAGGCTCACCTGCATAATACGTATTCTCCTTATCCAAAGTCACATTATAGTCAGCCTCATAGACGACATCATGCCGGCACGATGCTGCAAAGAGAACAAATGCACTTAAAAATAATATCTTTTTCATCTCAACAATCTGTTTTAGGATTACCATAACGGGTTCTGCTTGAGCAGATCATTCACACCAAGTTCAATTGACGGTACCGGAAAAACGATGTGCTTTGGAGTAACATTCCCGCCGATTGTGCTTGCAATTGCAGCGGTGGTCGTCTCCTTTGACCATCTTTCATCAGCAGTCCAGACCGAATAGTTGTTCATCTCCTCCACGAAGATACCCCAGCGGATAAGGTCATACTTTCTGAGTGATTCGAAGCAGAACTCACGTCCTCTCTCATTACGCAACAGTTCGCGGAAAGTGTCAGTATCATAGTCTCCTATCGGATTGGTCTTGATGCCGGCCCTTGCACGCACCTGTTCGAGACAGTCGTATGCCTTCTGATTAAGACCATCAAGTTCGTTAGATGCCTCGGCATACATCAGAAGCACATCGGAATATCTCAAAAGAGGATAATTGATCTGATTATAGAGAAGTTTCGCTGTCTTCTGACCTTCGAGTTCGACCTCCCTTCTGAATTTGCCGCACATTCTTATCGCAGGGGCAGCAAGAGGATCCTGACTTGTAGAAACCTTGTTATAGACATACGGAGTCTTATCTATTCCTGTCCTTGACGAGCCGGTAGTCAGTCCTGAGCCGTATGGAGGCTGAGAAGCATGTCCCTTATAACTGTATGGCGGCAGATTCCAGTCCTGTCTTTTATCCGTGACCACCGCAAGATCATTCTCGTCAGCAGTTCTGTCAGTCCTGAGATACAGATCCCATAATTTCAGAGAGCCGTTGTACATGCCGTGAGCAAAATTGCACTTGAAACTGCCGAAATCGCTTGAATTGCTGTCGCCGCTCTGCAATCCAAGGAGATCTCCGATACGACCGTTTGACCAGTTGTCAGCAGTAGAGCGGTCTCCGTAGAACTCGACCTCCCACATGGACTCATAATACTCTCTGTCATAGTCATTGGAAATCATATTCTTGAAGACCTGCGAATAGTCCGGATTGAGCCTGTGCTTATTGCTTACCATGACAGAGTCGGCATAGTCCCTCGCAGCACTAAGGCAAGCCTGCTTATCGACATTCCTGACAGTCTCACCTGCCATGAAGAGATTCACACGCGCAAGAATGCCGAATACTGTATTCTTTGTCACACGTGAAGGAGCGTTGGCCACATCGTCACTGATTGAGGCAAGACATTGCTCCATTTCATCCACACACCAGGCAAGAACCTCCTCCTGAGGCGAGGACGCAAGCATGACATCGGAAGGATTCTTCACGGCCTCCTTTCTCAACGGGACATCTCCCCAAGCCTGAGCAAGGAGGAAATGATAATATGCCCTGAGAAATCTTGCCTCGGCATAGTAGGTCTCTATGTTTTCAAAGTCTGAGTCCTCAATTGCCTCCATAAAGGAATTTGCATTGCCGATTCCATCATAGATCCTGGTCCACACATCATAGATTTCACCGGTTCCCGGTCCGTGGTTGAACCACGCGAGGTATGCGGTAGAGGCAGCCCTGTTATAATAACTGAGGTCATCTATATTTGAACACATCAATGAATATGTGCTGCCATAGAACTGCTCATGACTCATTGAGCCATAGACTCCGGCAAGACCGTATTCAACCTCCTGCTGTGTCTTGTAGAATGTATCTGAACATATCACATGAGGCTCGACCTCAAAGAAACTGCATGAGGTCAATGCCGCACCAAGCACAGAGGATATCAGTATTTTATTAAGTATATTCTTCATATTTTTCTTTTGTTAGAATGTAAATGATAATCCTGCTGTCAGACCCCACGCACGCGGATAGGCCGACCAGTCAAATCCAGGAGTCAGTACATTGTTTCTTGTGGAAACCTCAGGATCCGGACCTGAATAATTGGTCAAAGTCCAGAGGTTGTCTCCTGAAACATAGACTCTCAATGTGTCGAAATGCATCTTCCTGAGCATCTTGCGAGGCAATGTATAACCGACAGTAAAGTTTCTGAGTCTCAGGAAAGAACCATCTTCCACAACTCTTGACGAATATACAGTCATACCGTTGGCAGCAACTCTCGGAATGTCACTTCTGTTGTTTTCAGGTGTCCATCTGTTCTTGTATGACTTGAACTGATTGGTATGCTTTGTCAGACCGCTTTCAAAATATAGTCTGTTTGCATTAAGAATATCATTTCCATAACTCCATGAGAAGAATATGTTCACATCAAAGCCATAGAAATTGAAGGTGTTGCCAAAACCGCCCGTATGAAGAGGCTGTCCGCAACCGATGATCGTGCGGTCATTATCATCGATCACACCATCTTTGTTGATATCCCTGTATTTAGGGTCTCCCGGGCGGACATCGGAACGTGTCACAGTCGTCAGTGACGGAACATTGTCCTTCAGGAGAGAACCGTTGAAATCTTCCTCCTTATAAGTTCCTTCATAGATGAATCCGTACATCATTCCTGATGGTTTGCCGACCTGAGTGATATAAGCATCCTGGCTGTTGAACTTCTGATCCCACGAAACAGTACGCAAGAGCGAATACTGGTCGTTTGTCAGCGCAGTAACCTTGTTGCGGTTCATCGCAATGTTGAAGTTCATATTCCAGGTAAAGTTCTTCTTCTGAATAGGAACAAGATCAAGAGTGAACTCGCAGCCCTGGTTCTGCATCGATCCGATATTGAGCATTGCAGAAGTAAATCCCGACGATGACGGAAGAGTCGCCTGAAGAAGAAGGTCACGGGTGTTCTTGAGATACCAGTCAGCGGTAAGTTTAATGCGGCTGTCAAAAACGGAGAAGTCCAATCCTACGTTCCACTGCTCGGTTGTCTCCCATTTCAGATTCACATTTTCCATTTTGGATGGAGAGTATCCTGAGATCGGAGTACCGCCGAACACATAGTCATTGGAGTTCTTGTCTCCCGGCAACGTAGATATCTGTGCATAATAGTCGTATGGCGTCTGTGTACGGTTATTACCGGTCAAGCCCCATGACGCACGAAGTTTGGCATTTGAAAGCCATGGCTTGTCTTTCAGCCAGTCCTCGCGGTTGATGTTCCATGACGCGCCCACAGAAGGGAAATATCCCCATCTGTTGCCTTTAGGGAACTTTGAAGAGCCGTCCGCTCGCATCGAGGCAGTAAGATAGTACTTATATTTATAATTATAATTCACACGGAACAGTCCCGACATCATGGTCCAGTCATACTGCCATGGCGAAACTGTCTGATACTTACCAGTATGAAGACCATTAAGCCCGAGAGACTCATTGGTCATCTGTGTCGCAGCGGTTCCCTTGTAATCGTATGTCTCCCCCTGCATGGTAAATCCAGCAAGGAACTGGAAATTGTGCTTGCGGTTGAAACGTTTTGTGTATGTGAGAGTGTTCTCGTTTACCCACGAAGTCTTGTTGTACCAATAAATTCCACCGTTGATGCCCTTGCCTGACGATGACTTTGGATTACCGGTATAGGTCTCCGACCCGTTGAACTCCTCTCTTCTGCGCTTGTTCATGGTATATCCGCCTGTGATCTTCAATTTGAGGTCATCAATGATTTCCCATGTGATTCCCGCATTTGCGTTAAGATAATCGACTATGGTCTTTCTGTATTCGTTACGTACGGTCTTCGCCGGATTGAAACGGTAGTCAGATGCTCCTGCAACCTCGTCATCCACAGCAAAATCCACATCATTATTGATATAATTGCCGTTTGCATCGACCTGCCACTGTGACTTAGGCTTGACAGGGCGATAGCCCCACACCGAGTACATGAGCCAGCCTGTTGCAGAAGAAGATGCCTGCGCGTCAGTAGGTGTGACGCCGTTTGTGATGGCTCTTGAATAGTTGGCGAGCACATCCAGCGTCACCTTCTTGCCGAACTTCTGCTGGAAGTTGATCTTGCCCTGATATCTCTGGAAATTGGACTTGACGATGATACCGTCCTGATCCACGGCGGAAAGACTGATATTATATCTGTTGCCGGCTTCCTTGCTTCCTCCTGATACAGATATATTGTAGTTCTGGACCAATGCTGTACGATAGATCTGGTCCTGCCAGTCGTTCCACATGGCCGGATTGTTATAATCATCAAGAGTATATGAGGTGATCCCGGCAGCCTCATCGGCAGCACCCGGTTTCAGATATGTGTTCGTTCCCAGCGATGCACCAAAGATTTCATTCTGCAATTCCACGAACTCAACTCCGTTCATCAGATCCACCTTGTTGGCAATCCTGTTCATCGCCCAACTTGCGGAGAAATTCACCTTAGGCTTGCCCTCAGTACCCTGCTTTGTGGTGATCACAATGACACCGTTTGCACCGCGGGCGCCGTAGATGGCTGTGGCAGAAGCATCTTTGAGGACATCGATGGACTCTATGTCGGCTGCATTGAGGGCTGTCGCCATCGAACTCTCGGTAGGGAATCCGTCAATGATGTAAAGAGGCGCACTGCTCTGAGTCAGGGAGTTGTTACCACGGATAGTAATATTAGCCTCGGCACCAAGAGCACCGTCGGAAGTGGTAACGACCACGCCTGCAACCTTTCCTGTAAGCGCCTGATCGAAATTGGTCACAGGAGCCTTCATGATCTCTCCCATATCCACCTTGCTGACAGATCCTGTCAGGTCACGTCTTGCGACTGTGCCGTAACCGACGCTGACCACCTCTGCGGCATCAATGGACAAGGACTCCTCCTTCAATGTCACGTTGATGGTCTTCCTCAATCCGACAATCTCCTTGTGCTCGGCGAATCCAAGACAGGAGAACACGATCGAAGATTTGGCGGAAGATACGTTCAATGCGTAATTACCGTCGATGTCCGTAAGTGTACCGCCTGCCGTATTCCCGTCCTCATAGACGGTAACTGCAATAAGCGGTTCGCCTGAAGCATCGACTACACGGCCTGTAATGCCGATTGACTGGGCAGACATGGTAAATCCGCCCACAAGCATCAGCAATGCTGCTAAAAATCCGGTCAGTTTCTGCATATCATCATTGATTAGTGTTCTTATTCAGATTATCTATATATTTCAAATTCAACTGGTTGCCCATGGATGCAGGTCGCTGTCACTATGGTCCTGCCTCCGGAGACAGCCGCAGTCACATTGTCATATTGTCCTTTGAGCCTCCATTCCCCATTCAGAGTCACCTCCCTTACAAGAGGCTGGCTCGGCTGTGTGGTCGTATATCCCTTCTTCGTGATGCCAAGATCCGGAGTGCAGATGCTCATCACCACCGACCCGTCCTCCTTTGTACGCTCCATGACGATGATTTCCCCGGCTGCATCTGCAACAAGGGTCCTGTCGGATCCGTATCCCTTATAAGATATGTATGCTGTGATGCCTGTGACATCATCCTTCACCACATGGGCAGCATTATCAGCCTGCAACACTGTGTATGGCAGTTTCCTGGTATATTTTCCTTCCTCCTTCGAAGTCGCTCCCACAACCATAAGATACTCGTATGAGGCCTCCTTAGGAGACACCCCATGATCAAGGTAGGCAGTCACGAAATTGCCGCTTGCATCCGCTTTCTTCTTCGTATCATGAGGAGATGTCTGCGCCTGTTTCTCCACCACCAGACCATATCCGTCCTTGATTATATACAGGTTACCCTTTGTGTCTGTCAGATTGACCTGACCGTTCCTGTCATGTTTATATGCAAAAGGGAACCTCTCCGCATAGACATCATTTATATCTACGACCTCGGTCTTTTCTTTCAGCCTCAACTGATAGATGGTCGTCTCTGTCGGATAGGACGAGGTATTGGTGATGCCGGTTCCTATATGGACAATCCTGTTGTCAAAACAGAACACGCTCTTGGTCGCGGTTGCACCAGCACAGAACCTCTCCCTTTCAGCCTCCACGTATGTGAATGCAAGACAGCCGTTCTTCCCCTCCAACGAAGACACTCCCGGGAATCGAGATACGTTCCTCTCCATGAGAGTACCTTTGACAGGGCTGTCCAGCAGGTCAAACGGAAGATGTATGCCGGTAGCGCCCGGATATCTGTTCCAGTCCCAACCCTCATGGGTATAACCGCTTTCCTCTGCGCCGCCTATACCGATGACCTGCGCAGTACCGTTGCTTATATAACGACCGAAGCGGTTGTCGGCAGCATATATCTCAGCATTCCAGACATCGCTGTTGTAGCCTTTTATGGTCATCATCCAGTCACCCCTTCTGTGGATACCGAATGCACCGTAGTTATATACCCGGAAGCCGTCGGCAGGACCTTTCGGCTTGATGCCGGCCTTCTTGAATGCCGTCTGGATTTCCTTGTCGTTGCCTTGAAGATACAGATATGCTCCCGCAAGGTCAGGATCGACGCTCATTCCGCTGCCTGTGAGGTCGCCCAACATTGCCAGACGTGCATAGGCTGTCACATCCCTCTCAGGAATGGCACCGTTGAAAGGGTGACGTCCGCAGACTCCTATTCCCCAATCGCGGAGATTGGTATAGTCCATAAGGGTCAGGAGTGTGTGCTTGAACACCTTACGCGCAGGCTCATCTATCTGGAAATCAGTTCCTTTCGTAAAGAAACAATAGTCACCGAGCACAGCGAAAGCACCCACTGAATATCCCGGATAATGGCCGCCATGATGGAAGGATGTTCCATCGACCTTGATTCCTCCAAGCGTTCCGTCAGTATAACTGAGAGACCCCGACGTCCATACGCCGAGCGCCTTCATGGCTGCATATCTTTCCGCATCCGTCGGTTGGAGCATCGCAGAGATGACCTTGGCGTTATGAAGAGTGTGCCATGCGTCAAGAATACCGTCACGGGTCTGCTCGTATGGCATCCTTGCCTCTTGTAGGCCACTCCAATAAGTCAGAGCCCTGACATATTCGTTCCAGTCCGGTGCCTTGGAAAGTTCCTTGCGGAGAATCCAGACCCCCTTGTAGAGGTCACGCACCTGGTAGCCGTAGTGGTGGTTCGTTCCCCAGCCGCTGCCGTATGCAAAACCCTGGTCAAGAGCATGGTCAAGAGCCTCGATCACCTTAGGGACATTGGCTGTGTTTCCGGTATATAAATAGTCGAGGGCACACCAATAGACTATCTCCTGAATGAACCTTATCCTCATCTCCCCCGCCCCGTGGTTGAACTCATCATCACTCATAAGAGGTGCACCGATGACCGAACCGTCTGGAAGCCTCCTGATCCCATATTTCTCGAAATGGGCATTAACGCGTCCCATGAGCGTACCGGCGGTGTATTCCCGACCAGGATTGCCTGTGGCGGCCCATTCATCCATCCTCTGCTCCACGACTCCGAGCATCTGTACCTGGGAATCACCCACAGTCTCCACCTTCCACGGCTCATACTGTTCCCACTCCCAGAGACGGCACCACTGCCACATGTCCCTTTCCAGATTCCAGTTGTTCTGCGGGATCTGCTGGTCAGGAGTTATCTGGTTATGAAGTTTTGTCCTGGAGAAAGTCACCCTGTCTATATATATGGTACCGGTCTGCGCGGAAGAGGGCATCTTCACTATCATTCCCGCCGCATCCTTCACTCTTTCCTTAGGCTTCCTGTCGCCATAGTGACCGTAAGGAGAAAGCATGTCTATGTATTTTATCCAGATGGCCCTCCAACCCTTGAAATCCGCATTGAAGTCGAAATGGCATATCTCCTCCATGTTCCAGTCAAGGATGGTGAAGACTATCGGCTCACTCATCGGACGGGTGTTGTAGATCCACATCATGAGCCCTGCTCCGTTGACCTCCATGGAAGCCTTGATGTCGGAAAAATTGCTGAACACCAGTTCGGCCGGCGAGTTCCATGAGAACTTTACTGACCTCATGCCGTCCTTGAATTTTTCCTGCGAGGACTCCACCTTTCCGTCACCGTTGATGCTGATGAAATCAGGAAGTCCTGACTCGAAGGTATATTGGGCATTCATGGCCGCATAAGAGCACAATGCCACAGATAAAAAAAGTATTGTCGATATAAACCGTCTCATGTCTCAGAGATAAAATCATTCGAATATGCAAATATACTAATTTTATTGATTTTCTTACAATTTGAAACAATTACCCCCCCCGGCTTATATTTTTATTCTTTTTTGGTTTTTTAATTACATTTTATAACTTTGCGTTGTTAGGGAAAACTGGCACAGACAACAATTTCAAGCAAAATAATAAACATGAAGAACAAACTCATTTCACTGCTGCTCCTGTCGGTCATCGCGGCCGGATGCACAGACAGGACAGACATCATCCGGGAAAACATCGAACACGCAAAAGCCCAACTCGCCTATCTGATTGAAGCCTCCGAGGAAGGCGATACTTTAATGATTCCGTCAACATACAAGTTCGACAAGATCGAATTCGTTCCGACAGACGACTGGGTGAGCGGCTTCTTTGCCGGTACACTCTGGTACATGTACGAACTGACAGGGGAGGAAATGTATGCGGAGAAGGCACAGAAGCACACTGAAATCCTTCATGACATCCAGTTTCTCAAATGGCATCACGACGTGGGCTTCATGGTATATGACAGTTACGGCAACGGTCTCCGTCTGAAAAACATCCCGGGCTACGACACCGTACTGGTGAACACTGCAAAATCCCTTGCCACACGTTTCCGTCCGGCTGCCGGCATCATTCAGTCTTGGAATACAGACAATCCTAAACAGTGGCAGGCACATAGAGGCTGGGATTGCCCTGTGATCATCGACAATATGATGAACCTCGAACTTTTCTTCAAGGTCAGTGAGATGACAGGCGACGACACATACAGGAATATCGCGATGAGCCACGCCGACAAGACCCTCAAGAACCACTACCGCGACGATTTCAGTACATATCACGTCGTTGACTACAATGACGAGACAGGTGAAGTCCGCGGAAAATACACTGCCCAGGGTATCGCAGACGAATCCCGTTGGGCACGCGGTCAGTCATGGTCCCTCTATGGATTCACTGTGGCATACCGCTTTACGGGAGAGGAAAGATACCTCCAAAGAGCCAAGGATGTTGCAAAATATCTTTACGTAGAGGAAGACAACATGCCTGAGGATCTCGTTCCGCTCTGGGACTTTGACGTGGTCGAGTTCGCAAATGCCCTTCCTGAAAACGAATTCCTCTATCCGAACCTCAAAGACAAGGAATTACCGAAACAATATACCGAGATCCGCGACGTATCCTCGGCAGCGATCAACGCTTCGGCGCTTTACGAACTTTACTGGCACACAAAGGATGAGTTCTATAAGGAAATTGCAGACAGGACCATCGAAAGCCTGTCAACTGAGGCGTACAGAGCCAAGGTCGGCGAGAACGGCGGCTTCCTCTTCATGCATTCGGTCGGCAGTCTCCCGCATTCACTCCTCAACATTGAGAAAGGACGCACAAAAAGTCATAACATTGACGTCCCTCTCAACTATGCAGACTACTATTTCCTTGAAGCGCTCATCAGAAAGGGACGCGTAGAAAAAGGAGAAAACCCTATAAGATAATGAAACTTATCTCGAAAGCCATCATTTTCAGCCTTGCAGCCTCTACCCTCTTTTCATGGAGGGCAGAGGCTCAAATCGCTGATTATGGAAGGGACAACGGGATATTATCATTCGAAGACGGGGTGGAAAACGCGACAGCAGGCAAAGGTTCCCGTCTGTCCGTCTCTGATGAACACAATAAACTCGGACACCGCTCACTGATGTGGGAATGGAATCGTCCTAAGGCAGAAATCACCATAAAAGGCGAAGTCCCATACCTTCCGAAACATCCTAATCCCAAGGAGAAATCGGTATCTTCATTTGTATTCTGGGTTTATTCACCTCAGGTGCTTGACGGAGATCTAAGATTCTCATTCCTGAAAAACGGCAAGGAATGCTGTCATTTCACCTATAAACTCGGCTTCGCCGGATGGAGGGGTGCATGGGTCGCATTCGACAGGGACATGCAGGGCACTCCGGAAACCGGAATGGACGAGATCAGGATAAGCGCATCTAAGGATCTGAAAAAGGGCAGGCTGTATCTTGACGGCATCATCCCTTCATCATTCCAGGACATCCGCCACCACACTCCGGACTGGCAGGCTCCGTTCATAAACGAGAAGACCACCAACCACTGGCTTGTCCTTAACAAGAGTTGGAAACTCAACCTCGACATACAGCCCAAAGAGGCGCTTACCCCTGCCGATATCCGGGACATGGACACTGTCAAGAGGCGTTTCATCAGGATAGTCACCGAAGACATAAAGCCGTTCAGTCTGAAAAAGGCAAGAGAGATTTACGGCAGTTACTGCATCAGCACCAATCCGGACGGCACCATCAAAGGAAAGCCGATATATTTCACCCGTTATGGGGAGACATTCATAAATCTGGGCATTACAGATGCAAAAAAGACATTCAACAGGAACGGTCAGTTGCTGCGCACGCTGAATGACCGTCTTCTCAGAATAGCGGTTGCCGCATCGCAGGCTCAGAATCCGGAAGAAAAGGCGGAATTCACAAAGATATACATCGACCTTACCAGACACCTGCTCGACCAGGGATTTGCAGCAGGAAGCGCACAAGGCACTCTGCATCACCTCGGTTACAGCATGAGGAACTTCTACACCGGTCCTGTCATCATGCAGGAAGCGCTTCGTGAAGCCGGACTGGACACTCAGGTTCAGCAGGCAATGGAATGGTTCTCGGGAGTGGGTGAAATAAAGGTGGCACCCTCTGAGCCGGGCATGGACATAGACGCATTCAACACCTCCCTCATGGGCAGGATGGCTTCGGTGCTCATGCTTGAAGACACACCTTATAAATATGCCTATATGCAGGCGCTCTCCCGCTGGATAGACAACGGCATGAAATACACCGAAGGTCTGCGTCCATGTTTCAAGAGGGACGGCAGCGTGATTCACCACAGAAAATCATATCCGGCATACGCAGTTGGAGGCTTTGAAGGCGCAGTAAATGCCGTCTGGATGCTGTCACGCACAGGTCTTGCCATCTCGGAGGAAAGCCACGGGAATCTCAAACAGGCCCTCCTTGCAATGAAATTCTATTGCTATGGCGACAAATACCCTCTCGCCATGTCAGGAAGACATCCTGACGGAAAGGGTTCATTGGCAAGAGACCAGTTTTTCAGACTCGCCATGGCTGGAAGTCCGGACGGAATGGCTACGATAGACTCCACTCTTGCAGGTGCCTATCTGGCTCTGCCTGCACAAAAGGCGAGGAATCCGCACAGGGACAAACTGGTCGAATCATTTGAAGGTGTCCACAGGAATGTAATTCTTCTACGTCAGAACGGCATAAAAAAGGCATCGGCCAGAATCAACGAGACAAAGGTCTTCGGATTCAACTGCTCTATGTCCCACAGATATAAGCATCGTCTGGTGACTGTCGCAGGGCACAGCAGATACATATGGTCTGCGGAAATCTACAATCAGGCAAACCATTACGGGCGTTACCTCACCCATGGAAGCATGCAGGTGGGAGGCGGATTCTCACAGGAAGGCTGGGACTGGCGGCATATTCCGGGCACAACTGCGGCATGGCTGCCTATGAAGGACATGAAGGCCGATGTCAGAAATGTAGATGAGTTTTCAGGTTATGAAGAAATGCTGCTCTCCGATGAGTGGTTTGCAGGCGGAGTCACCCACAAGGGTGTCAGCGGTGCATTTGCCATGAAACTGCACGAGCACGACAAATACAACGGAACACTGAAAGCCCGGAAATCATTCTTCACCATTGAAAACAGGATCATCTGTCTCGGTTCCGATATAGAAAACTCATTGGAGGGGGCTCCTGTGCATACTACACTGTTCCAGAACCATGTAGGCGAAGTGACGCCTAAGATGATGCCGAACTACATAAATAAGGCTCAGAACATAATCACAAGTCATTCAGGGGAATTATATATAGTAAAAGGCGCAGAGGTGCAATTTTACAGAGGTCATCAGACCTCACGTCATGAAGAGACCGACGCCGAAACAGTGGGCGCCTTTGAAAAGGCATACATCGATCATGGTGACATTGTAAAGGGAGGCAGGTATGAATACATGTGTATGCTCCCCTGCACTACGGAAGAGATGAAGATGGTCAATGACCCTCTGGCGATTGAAGAATATGCCGCCAAAGAGCATTATTCAGTCCTGAGACATGATACAGATGTACATGGAATATATGACCGTGCCACCGGAATCAGGGCTTTTGCGGTGTTCGAGGAAGGCGATGTCGATGAAACCATACTCGGGTGTTCTCCGGCAATGGTGATGTATTCGACGGTAGAGGGTGTCATGACCCTGAGTGTCTGCAACCCCGATCTCGCCCTCTACGAAGGTCCCGCTGACGAGGTATATGATGAGTATGGAAAGAGGGTGGAAAGGAGCGTTTATGGCAGAACGTGGATCGACAATCCATGCGAAGAGACAACAGTCAGACTGCGTCTGGCGGGAGAATGGGAAATATCAGACAGGAAGGGCTGCGATGTTTCTGTCATATATGACCAGGGGCAGACGATACTGACATTCAAAACAAAAGAAGCACGAACAGAAGAAGTGACATTATGCCAAAAATAAAGAACATACTGCTGCCGCTGTCATCCCTGGCACTTGCAGGATGCGGACAGGTTCCGGATCAGAAACCGAACATAATCTATGTCTTCCCTGACCAGTTCCGCAATCAGGCGATGGAGTTCTGGAACTCTCCGGAATACGCCGCTCATGTGCTCTGGCAGGCAGACCCTGTGCAGACCCCTCGCCTGAACGCCTTTGCCGACGAGTCGGTGGTGCTTTCGCGTGCGGTCAGCAACTGTCCTCTCAGCAGTCCATACAGAGGGATCTTCCTCACCGGAATGCTGCCAGAAAGAAGCGGCATTACACTGAACTGCAATGCCGAGAGACCGGAAAGCAGTCTGCGCGACGATGCGGTATGCATAAGCGATGTGCTTAATGCTCAGGGATATAGTTGCGGGTATATAGGTAAACTCCATGCAGACCACCCTACCCCTAACGACCCTGCCAATCCGGGACATTATGTGAGTGACCGCAGACCGGAGTGGGATGCTTACACCCCTGCTGAAAAGCGTCATGGATATACATACTGGTATTCATACGGCACATTCGACGAGCATAAGAACCCTCACTATTGGGACACAGACGGAGTGCGTCACGACCCGAAAGCATGGTCTGTGGGGCATGAGACGGACAAGGCCATAGAGTTCCTGCGCAATGAGAACGGGCAGCGTAAGAAGGATGCACCTTTCTTCCTGACGATTGCCTACAACCCTCCGCACAGCCCATACGAAAGTCTTGACGACTGCATGGAGGAGGATTACAATCTATATAAAGAGATGGGATACAAGCAGTTGTATGTGCGTCCCAATGCAGACACCACCCTTTGGAAGGCCGGCGCGGCAAGATATTATTTCGCCAATGTGACCGGTGTAGATCGGGAATTTGGAAGAATACTTGACGAACTGGAGCGTCTCGGACTGTCAGACAACACCATAGTCGTATTCACCTCCGACCACGGCGAGACCATGTGCAGTCAGGGAACAGATGACCCAAAGAACTCCATATATACGGAGTCATTCAATGTTCCCTTCCTGATAAGATACCCGGAGAAGATACGCCCTCGCGTGGATACCACCCTGCTCAGCACTGTCGATATCATGCCTACACTGCTGTCGATGGCAGGTCTGTCGGAATATATCCCTGAAAGCGCCGAAGGTCGCGACCTCTCCCCTGCCCTTATGGAGAACGGCAAGGAATGCGACCTGCCGGACTGCGCATTATATATAAGGAATGTAAACGGAGAGAGAGATGCCGACGGTCTTGTCCGTGGCTTCTTCCCGGTGGCGAGAGGCATAAAGACCCATACTCATACATTTGAAATTGCTATAAAGAGAGACGGCACCTTAAAGAGCGTGACCATCTTCGATGACATCAATGACCCTTATCAGATGCACAACATAGACTACACGAGAGAACCTGCACTCATGGAGCAACTATTGGGAATGCTGGCAGCCAAACTTGAAGAGTCTGACGACATCTGGCACAAGAACGGAATACTGAACAAACTTAATTTCTGATATCTGATATGAAAAGAACCGCTTATCTGTGGATCATGCTTATCGTCTCAGGGCTTGGAGCCGTATCCTGTCTCAACAAGGAGGAGATGGAAAGGCTCGACGACCTTGAACAGAGAATAAGCAAACTGGAAGAAGCCGCAGGCGTGGTGAACAACAACTCCATGGCCCTGAGCGCCTTTCTGAAAGAAGAGACCATCATTGTCGGTTTCAGGCAATCGGAGCACTCATACGAACTTGAACTGAGTGACGGCACCGTGCTGATTGTCACTGACGGCCTCAATGCACCCGGCATCGTTCCGATAATCGGAATCGACGGGGACGGCAACTGGATAATGTCTGTCGATAATGGAGAAACATTCTCTCCTGTCGAAGGATCGGTCAATTCATCAAGCATGACCGGTCAGACCCCGTTGGTGAAAGTCGATAAGGACGGTCTGTGGCTGGTAAGTACCGACGGGGGAAGAACATACGCACATATAACAGGTGCAGGCGGGAAACCTCTGAGCGCAGTGAATGGCATCGTCACCGGCAATCTGAACACTTTCTTTGAGGATGTGACATACGACTCCGAAAAGGCGGAACTCACAATCGCTCTCAAACAGGGAGAGGACCTGGTAATCCCCGTGATAGACACATTCTATCTGAACGTTCTCGGAATGCAGGAGACGGAGGTGATATTCCTCAATCAGACAAAGGAGTACAAGGTCGAACTGTCTGATGTGAAGGACGCTCTTTTCCAGGTGCCGGAAGGTTGGGCGGCAGTACTCACAGAGGAGGCATTGCAGGTCACAGGTCCGCAGGGCGGCACTGCAGGCAATTACAAGGTAAATATCGTAATCACTTCACCGGAAGGATATATCAAGCACATCGAACTTGCATTCACACTTGAAGCGAAGATGTTTGACTCTGAGAACTGTCAGCCATATAAGGACTGGCAGAGCAGGAGTGATGCAAATGTGCTTCTGGATTTCTCATACGCCGGATATGATCACGGAGAAAATGCTCCGGCTGAGGCTGCGGCCCTGGGATATGCTGTTTATGATGTGACTAAGTATGGAGCCATTCCAAACGACGGAAAGTCAGACAGGGAGGCATTCCTGAAATGCGTGGAGGCTGCGACAGGAGTGGAATTTGCGGAAAGCGATAAGAGTCTCACCCTTGCCAGCAAGGACAAGGCGGATGCCATAGTATATTTCCCGGAAGGAGAGTACATCCTGCACACATCTGACGACGATAATGTCGGCTCAGACAGCAAGATATACAGCCGCACCATCCAGATCCGAGCAGGAAACTTCGTTCTCCGGGGAGCAGGCAGGGACAAGACCACACTTGTAATGCAGGACAAGAACCTTCCTACCAACGCTTCCGTGCTGTATAGTTCTCCTCTGATGATTGATTTCAAGCACAACAGCGGACTTGGCGACAAGATCAATGTTCCGGTGACAGAGAACGCACCTAAGGGAGCATTCGCGGTGAAGGTTGCAGATGCTGCAGGTCTGTCTGAAGGAAGTTGGGTGTGTCTGACAGTACAGAATGACAATGCTGAATATGTTGCACTTGAACTCAAAGACGGCAATGTCGTCACCGGGGAACTCAGTGCAGACCATGACATTATCAAGAACGGCGTGAAGGTATTCGAATACCATCAGATCAAGAAGATAGAGGGCAATGTCGTGACATTCCATGAGCCTATACATCACGAAGTTGACATCAATTATGCTCCTGAAAACAAAACAGGAGATGCATACAACTGGTGTATTATGGATTACCCGCACTACGAGAACGTCGGTATAGAGGACCTTACATTCAAGGGCAATGCAAAGAATGATTTCTCACATCACGGTTCCTGGGAAGACGACGGAGCATACAAGCCACTCGGCATGACCAGACTTGTCAATTCGTGGCTTCGCCGTGTGCGTTTCACAAGCGTCAGCGAGGCGTGCTCCGTGACAAACTCAGCCAACGTGTCAGTATATGATGTGATATTTGACGGAAACCGCGGTCACTCTTCTATCCGATCTCAGGTATCTACACGGGTATTCATAGGAAAGACCGTTGACATTTCCAACGGACCTGCTGTTGATGGTGGATCATATATGGAAGGTGCCGGGCAGTATCATGCAGTGGGAGTGTCAAAGCCAAGCATAGGCACAGTACTTTGGAGAAATGTATGGGGCAATGATTCATGCTTCGAGTCTCATGCGACACAGCCGCGTGCTACGCTTATCGACTGCTGCCGCGGCGGATGGATGCAGTCCCGTCAGGGAGGTGATGAAAATCAGGTACCAAACCACCTTGCAGACCTCACTGTATGGAATTTCGAGGCAACTACCACATCAAATGCAGATAACTGGCAATGGTGGAACCACAGCAGCAAATGGTGGAAATTCCTGCCGCCTGTCATCGTAGGATTCCATGGCAGCGCAGTGACATTCGACCAGACACAGACAAAACTGGATTACAGCAACGGAATCCCAGTGGCGCCGGAATCACTGTATGAGGCTCAACTCAAAGAAAGGCTCGGTGCAGTACCGGCATGGCTCAATAACCTGAAATGACAGTTACCGAACCATCTCTTCAACGGATAACCGCCCACGTCATTCCGAGCGACCGCAGGGAGCGTGGGAATCTAAACAATAAAAAAAGAAGACAATATATATGAAAGCAAAACGTTTTTGGACTGCATTAGCAGTTTCAGCATGTCTGTCCGCAGGATGTTCAGACCTTGATGAATACAAGAACAAAGTCGATGAACTTGACGGCAGGGTCACTGCCTTGGAGACAGTCACAACCAACCTCAACAAGAACATTGTGACAATACAGACGCTCTATGGTGGCACAACCATCAACTCCGCCACCAAGGATGCCAACAATGTCTGGACCATCGTGCTCAGCAATGGGGAGACACTTACCCTCACGCAGGGAAGCATAGGAGAAGGAAAGGCACCTGTAATGTCGGTTGATGCCGACGGTTACTGGATGGTGGACTATGACGGAGCGGGTGGCAATGCTCCTGAGTATATCATGAACGGTGAGAACAAGGTCCTCGCCCTTGGTACTGACGGCGTCACCCCTAAATTCGGAGTTGATGCGGATAAGTATTGGACAGTAAGTTACGACGGCGGAGCCACATACATCCGCGTGCTCGATGCTGACGGACAGCCTGTAAGCGCTCTGCCTGACGGTGAGATCCAGGACCCGTATTTTGCTGATGTCAAACTTGAAGGGGATCAGTTCAAGGTGATTCTCCGCACAGGAGAGGAACTTGTGATTCCTGTGGTTTCGTCATTCCTCTGCGCCATCGAGTCAGTCGGAGTCCAGCAGTTCAATGCAGGCGAAAGCAAGCCATACAACGTGACCGTCAAGGGTGTGAAGAGCACAATGATCACAGCACCTCAGGGCTGGACGGCAGTTCTCGGTGAACCGGACGAGGAAAAGGCAGTCCTTACCGTGACTGCGCCTGTCCCAACCAAGGCAGCTATCGCAGACAGCAGGGCAGATATATGTATCCTCGCATTCTCGACTCAGGGTCTTGCAACAATAGCAAAGATGCAGGTAAGTTGCTCCGACACTCCTGTGGTCATCACTCCTGTTGCTTCCGTGACTCCGGGTGAGGCGACTCAGTCTACTCTTGCATATAGTGTCGCTGTATCAGATGTGACCTCATGGATGTACATCCACCAGTTAGCCACAGAACCAGCGCCGGACGCGGCCAAGATTGCAGCAGACGGAGTTGCCGGCTCAGAGACAAGCCTCGTATTTGAAGGCCTTGACCCATCTACAGAATACACGCTCTATGTCCTCCCTGTAAACGGCGAGCAGCAGGGTGCAGTTGTCAGCGGAAAGAACACGACCTCAGAGAAAGTCTATACCAACATGTATGACAAATATATGGATGGTCTTGACATTACTGTCGGCGGAAAGACAATCAACAAGGCAACTTATGGAGATGCGACTCTCATTGAGAACAGTTCCGAGAATAAGACGCTATCAACAAAAGGCGTATATTTCGTAAAATCAGACGCTGAAAATGTAGCGGTTCAAAATGCCGAACAACTCATTATCATCTCTTACGACAACAACATCGCCGCTGTGTCAAAATCCGGACAGTTTGCAGTGGTATCAAGCACAGGTGATGATTATCTGATTATGCAGAACATCAAATATACAACAGGCATGACAAGCGGAAATATGCTGGGAGGAAGCAAGGTTGATGATGCGTTCGAGACAATCATCCTTGATAAATGTAAGTTCGAGGTGCCGACAGATATGAATTTTATGTACGCACAGTTGCCGATCAATGAATTCGTAATGGTTGACTGTGATATCAAAGTGCATAAAAGTTCCAATGCAAAATATATACTTCAGACAAACACTACAAGCACCTACACCAGCGTAGTATTCAGAAACAACATATTCTACTGCACTGATGGTAACGCAATATATTTGCCGTTCTCTAATGCCAATGCAACAATCACATCGGCGGATTTCAGTTATAACACCTTCGCATCCGTCTATCCTAAGGGTGGTTCAAACGGAAGTTATATCATCGCAAAACTCTTCACCTCAGCAACTGCGACAAGGAATCTCTTCTATGTACCGGACTACACTACACTCACAACTGATAAATACTCTGCAATTCTTGAATCACCAAACACTGCGGGCCAAGACATATCCATAACATTCAACCTGGTTCAATACGGAGAGACAGTACCGACAAAAAAAATAAAGCCGCACTTCAATCTGTCAATAAGCGACAAGATTGTTGCGCCATACGGAAAGAAGACCAGTGATGGAGAGCCGTTCTCAACCAAAGACTTTGCAAACGGCATCTTCGTCCCAGCCGAGACATACGCATCTTACGGAGCACAGAGATAAATCACAATAACACTATTCACTATGAACAGAAAACAGTTTTTAACAGCGGAGACGGCATACACTGCCCCACTCTGCACAATCTCGGACATCTGTCCGGAGGGAGTCCTTTGCAGCAGCATCGAGGGACTTGACAAGGAATTTGAGTTTAACCCATGGGCAACCAATGAAGAGTAAGGAGGAACAGACTATGAAGAAAATGAAATTCATGCTGTTTGCAGCAGCAATCGTTGCAGCAGCCTCATGTGCAAAGGAAATCGCTCCTGAAAACAATTCCGGCAGCACTCCTGATCTCAACCTTATCCCAATGACCTTCACTGCGGGAACTGAGGATGTGGATTCAAAGGTTGCACTCCAACAGGACGGACTCACACTACATTGGGAATCAAGCGACCAGATCAAAGTATTCGATGGTTCAGAAAATGACCTTGATGCATTCACAACCACAGGCAGCGGCGCATCGGCCGACTTTACCGGTAGTGTGACCACAGAGGAAGGACCATACTATGCACTTTATCCATATCAGGCTGATGCAAGTTACGGTCTTGATGAGAGCGCAGAAAACCGTCCTACCATATATGCGGAAGTGCCGGCTGTTCAGACTGCTGTGGCCGGAAGTGTTCCTTCCAATGCATTCGTTGCAGTTGCAAAGTCCGACGACCACAACTACTTCAAGTTCTCTACCATCTGCGGTTACATCAAATATACACTTAACCAGGATAATGTAGAGTCCATCACCTTCTCCGGTAACAACAACGAGTCTCTCACCGGTAAAGTCAAGATTTACTTCAATGCTGACGGTACACCGAATCAGACATACGTTTCAGGTGAAATGAAGCCGACTGTAACCCTGACAGGAGACCTTCAGTACGGTCAGACATACTATGCGGCTATCCGTCCTACGACCTTCGTAAACGGTCTGACTGTGTCCATACTCTATAAAGATGGCACACGCTCACACATGACCACCAACATTGCACCTTCTGAAGGCGTAAAGGCCAACGTAGTAATGAATTTCGTTGCCCCTGCCACTTATCAGACAACCGCACCTGCTGACAACTTGATTGCATACATCCATGGATATGACCTTGGTCTTCCTGCCGGTGCGACATACCAGGAAATTGTGCTTCTTGAAGCAAGCGCAGAAGATGGTTCCAGCAAACTTCTTAGCAACCTGAAGGGCAAGAAAAACCGTATCATCTTCCTTACAGCAGCCGACGAGTCAGCATTTACTCTTGAATCAGTAGCCGGTATGGACAAGCATATTGCCGTAGTTGGCCGTTACAAAGGTGTCAAGCCAACTATAATAGTCAAGAATTACTTCCGCACAAAACACGGATCATTCCTTATGAAAAACATCAAATTGGATGCATCCCAAATGAGTTCCGTTGATAAGTTAAACTATATTTTCAACCATTCCAATGCTGAAGCAGACTACGGTCAATTCATTGTTGACGGATGCTGGATCACTGGTCTTGAAAAAGTCGTATGGCAGAACGCTGGAGGTATTGCATACAGTTGCGACAAATACATTTTTAAGAATAACAGAGTCGAGATTGCTGCCAATAATATTTCTATCTTCAATTTCTATAGCCCTGTCAAGAGCGCGGACATCGAGATTAAAAACAACATCTTCTACGCTGCTGCAGATGCTGAAGGCAATCCAACAGACAAGACGGGATTCAAGGTGGTGAGCCACACTGCTGCGGCTGACGTATCTGTCGGACTGACTATTGACAATATCGTATTGAACAATAACTCTTTTGTCAATCTATATTTCAACAAGCAGGGTTATGTAAATGCCAACAAGATCATTAAGGCAGAAGTAAAATCAAATCTGCTCAGTGTCCCTAACTACTACACACATACGGTCAATGATAAAGGAGCACTACAATATTGGGGCATTCTGTTCGCGTATGGAAGAAAGACTGTAACTTCAGCAGGAACAACTTACGACGAATTTGTTCAGTATGAAGATTTGAACGCAACTGAAACCCAAACTGTAACAGCCAAGGAGGGTGCAAATCCAAATTACTATCCAGTTCAAGGTCAAATTGATGTAAATTACAACACAACATATCGTACAAAACCTGATAATGTAACAACTAACATCTATCCTAAAGCATCATTCCTTGACCTTAAACTGCGTGACGGCGTATTTTGCTCAAAGGGTTCATACTACACCGGTATAAACAATCCTTCAACAGTTACTGAGGAAGTATTTGCCACTACAGACTTTGCAAAGGGTATCTTCACCCAGAAAGAGACATACGCTAACAAAGGTGCGGTCATCACAGAGTAATCCCACCACACTGACAGAAGTCCGGACGCAATACAATCGTCCGGACTTTTTTATTGGGTGACAAAAGCGTATCTTTGCAGCAATGGGACTTTGCGGAAATATAATGGAATTTCTGTCGGGCAATGCCTTGGAGTGCAGGGCCGGCGAGATTGCCGGGCAGGAGGTGATTCTTGCCGGGCAAGGAGGGATCATTGTTCCTGAGTCGCTCAATGCGGACAATGTGGCCAAGGCTCAGCGGAAAGCGGAGAAACTGCGCGCTGCGGTCGGGAGCATAAAGGAGGTGACGGGAGCATATCCGCTGATTGTGACAGAGGACAGGTGGCATTCGCAGGCACATATGATGCGTGCACGGCTTCTGGCCCACCTGCATGTCTATATTCAGGTCTATGCCCGCAACTGCGAAATCCGGAAGATTGACAAGACCACTGCCGCGGAGTTTCTTGCAGCGAACCACAGTTACTCAGATGCCTCATGCAGATATCGTTATGGACTGTATCTGAAAAGACACACCGGACACAACGCCGGAACTTCTGCGATTCCTGCCGGGACACTCGTTGCTGTCGCCACCTTCTCAAACGCCCGTAAATGGATCAAGGGCGACAGGACCATACGTGCATACGAATGGACCCGGTATGCATCACTGCCGGGGGTGCGTCTGAGCGGAGGCATGGGGAAACTGCTGAATGCGTTCATCGAAGAGGTGAAGCCTGACGACATAATGACATACGCTGACCTTGAATGGTCTGAGGGACAGGTGTATGAGACTCTGGGCTTTGAACTCGAAGGCCGCAAATCCCCTGTGACATTTGCCATCGACACCTCCAATTGGACCAGAACAGCATTGAAGTCAGATGGACCGACGGCAGGGGTTGGCTGGCGATATTTCCAAAATTTAGGAAGCAATAAATACCGCCTTAAACTGACAGATTATCAGTAGAAATTCTTACCTTTGCTGATTGTAAACAGATTCTTCGCTAACGCTCAGAATGACAGAAGAACGCTCAGAATGACAGAAGAACGCTCAGAATGACAACCGCAATGTCATGTCGAGCGACCGATGGGAGTCGAGACATCTGTCTGACAAAAACGTATATGAATAATAAAACAATATAGAAATGGAAGCAATTGTAAAGACCAACTTCAACTTTCCGGGCCAGAGCGCTCACTATGTGGGAAAAGTACGTGACGTATATAGCATCGGCGAGGACTACCTCGTGATGGTGGTATCAGACCGCATCTCAGCATTTGACGTAGTACTCCCTAAGGGTATTCCTTTCAAGGGACAGGTCCTCAACCAGATCGCAGCCAAGTTCCTTGACGCGACAGCAGACATCCTCCCTAACTGGAAAATTGCAGTCCCTGACCCGATGGTGACAGTAGGTCACAAATGCGAGCCGTTCAAGGTGGAGATGGTCATCCGCGGCTACCTTTCCGGACACGCATGGAGAGAGTACAAGGCAGGAAAGCGCACCATCTGCGGTGTGCAGATGCCGGAGGGCATGGTAGAGAACCAGAAGTTCCCTGAACCTATCATCACTCCAACAACCAAGGCGGCAGAGGGTCACGACGAGGACATCTCAAAGGAAGAAATCATCGCTCAGGGCATCGTAAGCCGCGAAGACTACGAGCAACTTGAAGCATATACACGCGCAATCTTCCAGAGAGGAACTGAGATTGCAGCAAAGATGGGACTCATCCTTGTAGATACAAAATATGAATTCGGAAAGAAGGACGGCAAGATCTATCTCATGGACGAGATCCACACACCGGACTCATCACGCTATTTCTATGCAGAAGGCTACGCAGAGCGTCTTGCAGCAGGTCAGAAGCAGAAGCAGTTGTCAAAGGAGTTCGTTCGCGAGTGGCTCATGGCAAACGGCTTCCAGGGCCAGGATGGTCAGCAGGTGCCTGAAATGACGGAAGACATCGTAAACGGCATCACAGAGCGCTACATCGAACTCTACGAAAACATCATAGGCGAGAAATTCGTCAAGGCGGAAGGCAGCGACATCGCAGCACGAATCGAGAAGAACGTCACAGAGTGTCTGAAATCACTCTAAACATATATCCATAAAAAAGGTCCGAAAGTGTGATTGCTTTCGGACCTTTTGTTTTGCCTTTATCAGTTGCGCTCAGGACGAAGTTTACGCACTGTTTCGCCTGTCTGCCAGATTTCGCTCTCGCGCATTTCTTTAAGTTCTGCGTTGAGTTTCTCACGATAATCAGGCTGGCTGTTCGAATCTATCGAGATCTGAGCCTCGTTTCCTGTCTTCACGCTTTCATAAAGTTCATTGAATACAGGGAGAGTCGCATCGCGGAACTTCTTCCACCAGTCAAGCGCACCACGCTGAGCAGTAGTGGAGCAGTTTGCATACATCCAGTCCATACCGTTCTCCGAAATGAGCGGCATGAGGCTCTGCGAGAGTTCCTCAACAGTCTCGTTGAATGCCTCTGACGGAGTGTGTCCGTTCTCACGAAGCACCTGATACTGAGCGGCAAAGATACCCTGGATAGCACCCATGAGAGTACCACGCTCACCTGTAAGGTCGGAATAGACCTCCTTCTTGAATGTAGTCTCGAAGAGATATCCAGAGCCCACACCGATACCGAGAGCGATAACTCTTTCGTATGCCTTTCCGGTTGCATCCTGATAGATTGCGTATGAAGAGTTCAGTCCGCGTCCCTCTACGAAAAGACGACGAAGAGATGTACCTGAGCCCTTAGGAGCCACAAGGATCACGTCAACATCAGCCGGCGGCACGATGCCTGTGCGGTCGCTGTAAGTGATGCCGAAGCCATGTGAGAAATAAAGAGCCTTGCCAGCAGTAAGATGCTTCTTCACCTTTGGCCAAACCGAGATCTGACCAGCGTCTGAAAGAAGATATTCTATGATTGTAGCCTTTTCACAAGCCTCCTCTATATCAAAAAGCGTCTCACCAGGCACCCATCCGTCCTCGACAGCCTTGTCCCAACTCTTCGAATCCTTTCTCTGACCTACAATCACATTGAAACCGTTGTCACGAAGGTTGAGTGACTGTCCAGGTCCCTGCACTCCATAACCGATCACTGCGATTACATCGTTTGCCAACACTTCTCTTGCTTTCTCAAGCGGAAACTCCGCGCGGGTAACTACATTCTCGTCAACACCGCCAAAATTCATAATTGCCATAGTTCGTTAATTAGGTTTATTTATTATTGTATTAGATCTCTCCATTCGTTTCGCTCAGTCGAGATGAAAGAAATAAGTTACGCGTAACTTATTTCTTTCAATCCATCTATATGCCGCATCTGAGCCACAACCTTCCTGATTGTGTCTTCCTGAGCGACAGCACACACCTTGTACTCGGCACCACCCTCACCCACAGACATATATGTAAGACTTTCAACATCAATATGCCTCTGCAAAAAGAGCATGGAGATTCTGCCGACAATGTCAAGACGGCCTTCGCCCTGAGCCGTTACCGTATATTTCTGTATCATATCTGTGTAAAGTCCTTATCAATGAATATCTTATCTATGCTCGCTCCTGCCGGGATCATCGGGAATATGTTCTCGCTGCCCTCGACGCAGGCTTCAAGGAAGAACGGACCGTCCGTTGAAAGCATCTTCTCGATGGCTCCATCAAGGTCATCCAGCGATGAAACTCGTGCGGAAGGAATACCATACGCTCCTGCAACCATCTGGAAATCAGGATTATGCAGATGAGTGAACGAATATCTCTTGTCATAGAAGAGTTCCTGCCACTGACGCACCATTCCGAGCCAGCAGTTGTTCATCAGCACCATCTTGACATTGAGTTGTTCCTGAAGGATGGTGCCCAACTCCTGCATGTTCATCTGGAATCCGCCGTCACCCATGAACACGATCACAGTCTTGTCCGGATTCGCAACCTTTGCTCCGATAGCAGCCGGAAGACCATATCCCATAGTGCCGAGTCCACCTGATGAAATCCAACTCCTGCGGTCCGCAAAATATGAGAACCTTGCTGCAAACATCTGATTCTGGCCCACATCCGTAACAACTATCTTATTGTTTCCGGCGAGCATGGATATACGCTCGACAACAAGAGCCATAGTCAAACCGTTCTGAGGCGACAACTGGGCTGCTGTCAGACGTACAGACTCCTTTGCTGCCACCTCGCGCGCCAAGGTCCACCATGACGCACGAGCCTGACATTGAAGGTCTTCTGCGCACAACGCTTCAAGCACAGCGCGGGCATCTCCCACCAAAGGGAGGTCCGCTTTGACTGCCTTTCCTATTTCCACCGGGTCAATGTCTATATGTATGATCCTTGCATTGCGGGCATATCCTGAACGATTGCCTGTCACACGGTCGCTGAAACGCATTCCTATCGCAATGATCAGGTCTGCCTGCTGGGTCATCCTGTTTGGAGCATGCGAGCCGTGCATACCTACACAGCCCACATAGTTAGGATGATCTGACTGTACGCATGAAAGACCCATCATGGTGGTAGCCACCGGAAGTCCGGCCTTGGCAACAAACTCACTGAGCGCATCCTCTGCACCAGAAAGCGTAACACCATGACCAGCAATCACAAGAGGCTTGCGTGACGCGTTGATCCATTGTGCCGCATTGGCTATCATTTCCCTGGACGGCACCGGAGCCTCAAATGACTCTTTTTCGTAATGGAAATCAGTAAGTTCGGTCTGTGCATTCTTCGTAATGCTTATGACCACCGGACCGGGACGACCTGAACGGGCTACCCTGAACGCCTTGGCCAGAACCGGTGCTATTTCATCCGGGGTCGTGATCTCATGATTCCATTTTGTTATCGGAAGGGTTATGCTGACGATATCCGCCTCCTGAAAAGAAGCCGCGCCAAGTCCTTCCTTCTGCACCTGTGCCGTTATGCAGACAATAGGAGTCGAGTCCATCATGGCATCTGCAATGCCGGTCACAAGGTTGGTGGCTCCCGGTCCTGCCGTAGCCACACAGACACCGACCTTTCCGCTGCTGCGTGCATAGCCTTCCGCCGCATGCACTGCAGCCTGCTCATGTCTTACAAGTATATGTTCTATCTTTCCCTGATTCTTATAGAGTTCGTCGTAGAAAGGCATTATGCCTCCACCCGGATATCCGAAGATTGTCTCTACACCCTCCGCCAGAAGGGCCTCGATGATTGCCTGAGCACCGTTAATGTTCATATCCTAATCCTCCAATATTCTTATAGCACCCTTGTCCGCCGATGATACCATGGCCGCGTATGCCTTCAAGGCCCTGCTGACCTGTCTCTCGCGCGACACGGGTTTCCATGCCTTCCTGCCTCTTGCCTCCATCTCCTCTCTTCTTGCCTGAAGTTCCTCATCAGATACAGCAACCTCTATGCTGCGCGATGTTATATCTATCTTTATGATATCTCCATCCTTGACCAGTCCTATTACTCCGCCTGAGGCTGCCTCCGGTGACACATGTCCTATCGAAAGTCCGGATGTACCGCCTGAAAATCTTCCATCCGTCAGAAGGGCGCACTGTTTGTCAAGTTTCATACTCTTGAGATATGAGGTCGGATAGAGCATCTCCTGCATACCGGGGCCACCCTTAGGGCCCTCATACCTGATGACGACCACATCTCCTGCCTTGACTCGACCTCCGAGTATGCCCTCTACAGCCTCTTCCTGCGATTCGAACACAACTGCCGTGCCTTGGAATTTCCAGATGGACTCATCCACACCCGCAGTCTTCACGATGCAGCCGTCAGCAGCGATGTTTCCTGACAGCACAGCAAGTCCTCCGTCACGGAAATAGGCATGCTCGACATCCCTGATGCATCCCTGGACGCGGTCAGTCTCAAATGAATCATGATAGCAGTAGTTCGATCCGAGAATCTGATTGAAATGCCCGCCTGATGCCGCGAGATATTTTGATGTGACCGGATTGTCACCACCGCAACGCACAACATCTTCTGCCCCGATAGCATCTGCGAGAGTCGGATAGTCCACTCTGAAAGTGTCTGTAGCAAGAAAACCGCCGCGGTCAAGTTCAGCGAGAATGCCCATCACACCACCGGCGCGGGCTACATCCTGAATATGATAACGGCTGTTTGGGGAAACCTTGCACAACACGGGGATTTTTCTGGAGAGGGCGTCAATATCCTTCATGGTGAAGTCCACACCAGCCTCCCGGGCTATGGCAAGAAGATGAAGTACCGTATTGGTCGATCCGCCCATGGCGATATCGAGTGACATGGCATTGAGGAATGCCGCCTTTGTTGCGATGGAACGAGGCAGAACGCTCTCGTCATCATTCATATAGTATGCAAGTGCATTTTTTACAATAAGTTCCGCGCCTCTGAGGAAGAGGTTGCGTCGTTCCCTGTGGGTGGAAAGTATGGTGCCGTTGCCGGCAGGGGCCATTCCGAGAGCCTCACTGAGACAGTTCATGGAATTGGCCGTGAACATTCCGCTGCAGCAGCCGCATCCAGGGCATGCTCCCCTTTCAAGGGCATCAAGTTGTTGCTGTGTCGCTGTCGGATCCGCACCCTTGACCATGATATCCACAAGGTCATAATATTCATCTCCGACCTTTCCTGCCTCCATAGGACCTCCGGACACAAAAACTGCCGGGATATTGAGCCTCATGGCAGCCATAAGCATTCCCGGAGTCACCTTGTCGCAGTTCGATATACATATCATCGCATCTGCACAATGTGCGTTGCACATATATTCCACGCTGTCTGCAATGACCTCTCTTGATGGAAGGGAGTAGAGCATGCCGTCATGCCCCATGGCTATACCGTCATCTACGGCTATTGTATTGAACTCTGCTGCAAAACATCCGAGTTCCTCGATCCTGCGCTTGATTTCCTGACCTATCTCATGAAGGTGGACATGGCCGGGAACGAACTGTGTGAAGGAGTTGACGACAGCAATGACAGGCTTTCCAAACTGATTGTCCTTCATTCCGTTGGCTCTCCATAGCCCTCTTGCACCTGCCATCTTGGGGCCTGTCGTGCATCTGCTGCTTCTTAACTGCTTCATAGTCTTCAAAAAAATAAAAATCGCCTGCCTATTTCACTCATGGTGTTGCAGACGACAAATAAATATAACACCGATGAACCTTCAGACTTACATTCCAATAATAATCCCCACGACAACGACCAGGACATGCAGTCCGACGAGGACTCCATTACCTGCCAAAGTGGTGACTATTGTATGAATGCTGACGTTCATTGTCCCTTGCTGTTGCTATAACGACCACAAATTTAATAAAATTTCTATTCTGCAATACTATTTTGCAGTTTTTTTAGAGGGAAAAGTGATTATTCGTTTTGGTGCAGCGATTTTTAAGAACAACCGTGACAAAAATCGACCTGATTTTGTCACGGTCGTCCCGTTTTCGAGGCTGAAATGCCGTTTTTGAGGACCTTCGTTACAATTTTCGCTGATTTTTTGTCACGGTCGTCCGGCGGGGAGTAGATGACATCAGCGCGGCACCGCAGGCGGAATAAATGATCTCCGCCGGCTCGAAGCAGGTTCGCGAGCGATACCTGACGGGCTCGCTCGCCTGCTTCGAGCCGGTCCTCCGGCGCAATGTGGAGCACGCACGATGACACGCATCAGAAAACCGTTTCGGAGAAGCCGTCCGGACACACCCGCAGTTTTTCGCTGATTTTTTGCGTGTGTGTCTGCCGCCGGTAGATGGTCGTGCCACTAAGCAGCGTAGAAAGCAGGTTTGATACACTTTCGGTCTCGCAATGACGTATCAGGGTGCGAAGATGTCATGCTGAACGTAGTGAAGCATCTGTGACAGGAGCGCGCAGGAGATACAGATCCTTCGACTACGCTGGCGCTCCGCTCAGGATGACAGAGGGGAGGCACTGAAACGTGGACAGGAAACTGAAAAATGCCGGTTTTGAGGACCTTCGTTACAATTTTCGCTGATTTTTTGCGTGTGTGTCTGCCGCCGGCAGGAGTCAGTATTTCAAGACGGATGTATCTGGCGTCAAAGGTGCAGATAATAGCCCTTCGATGTAGCGCACAGGAAAAGTAGAGCCTGTTTTACTGCACTGATGACGGATAATCATTGAAAAACATCCAGTCCCATTATGTAGTCGGTCTTGTAGAAGCCGTTTCCGATGGGGAAATCCTCTTCAATTAGGATGCGCATGCCAAGGTGGCGGTAGAAATTCACAGACTTATTGAATTTATTGACATTCAGTTCGATACGGGCGGTGCCTGATGAAGCGGCATCGCCTGTCCTTTTTGCAGCCATTGCCTCCCGCACATGATTTTCAACTGTACGGAACAGCGCCAGCCCCACCCCGTGCCCCTGAGCCTGCGGCATCACATATATCTTATGCAGATGGAACACCTCCACCCCGTCCTGGTCCGGTCCCTCGTACTGCACCGAAACATAACCACACGGAACCGCCCCGACATAATCACCGCCGGATTCCACCCGAGACTCGCACGATTTTACATTGTCAACTTCCGGAACATTGCCACTTGTCTCCGGCCCGCAAATGAAGGCTATATAATAATGATGCCCCTCATCCATCTGCTTTTCCAGATTCGGCATGGAATACATCATATCCATCATATACTCCATCTGCTCGGCAGAAAGAATCTCCCTGTATGTGTGCCTGAACACGACCTGAGCCATATCATGGATGCTCTGCAGGTCTTCTGATGATGCTTTTTTAATTTTTATCATATATTTTATGTTTACAGTTCCTTCGGCTCCACTCCGTTCCGCTCAGGATGACAAGACGAAAGGCACTCCGTTCCGATCAGGATGACAGGGCAAATCCGCTCAGGATGACATGCTATATCAACGGATACTGCTTTATGGCCTTTGTGCAGGCATGATCAATCGGATAGCGGGTCCTGGAAGATGCTGCAGCTCGTGCAATTGACTTTGCCGTGGCGTCTCCCCGGTCATATGCCTTAAGAAGATTATCAGTGCACACATGCTCCAGAAGCAGATGGAAGGCCTCCGAATGGTCATGATGCTTCAGGTGACAAAGTTCATGCAGAAGTATATAATCCTGCAGGACTTCCGGCAGACGCACAATATTCAGATTGAGGTTTATATTATTTCTGATTGAGCAACTGCCCCAATTCGTTGAATTGTGCTTGATGGTCACCCTGTTATATACGAATCCATATCTGTCAGCAAGTTCCTTCAGGCGCACCGGCAGTTCTGCCTTTGCCTGCCTGCGCATTGCCTCTATCTGACCGGGCTCCGCTTTCGGCACATCCTTATAGCGTTCTTTCTGTCTGGCGATGGTCTGAAGCACCCATTCCCGTTTCTGTCTGAAAAAGAGCATTGCAGCGGCATAAGGCACAAGATATGGCACAGAGACACTGACTCCCTTGAGGGGATGCACTCGGATGCTCATCCTGCGGATGCCTTTACGTTTTCTGAAAAGAACCGGGCCTGCTTCAGGATCCTGATATGTTTTCTCTATAGACATTATACTGCAAAGGTAACACTATGCCTTTATAATATCAACGATATATTGACCAGTTGCCTTGGTTCCATAACGACTTCCCGGGATAATATCTTCTGTGCACACCCCGTCGGATATAGCCTTGGCACAGGCATCCTTCACGGCCTGAGCCTCTTCTGAAAGCCCGAAGGCGTCTTCAAGCATCATGGCAGCGGAAAGGATGGTCGCGATCGGGTTTGCGATATCCCTGCCGGCGGCCTGCGGATACGAGCCGTGGATAGGTTCGAACAGGCTGCGCTCCTTGCCGAATGAGGCTGAAGGGATGAGGCCTATGCTGCCGTTGATGACCCCTGAAACGTCGCTGAGGATGTCTCCGAACATATTTTCTGTAAGGATCACATCAAAGTCCTTCGGGTTGGAGACCATCTTCATGGCGGCGTTGTCAACGAACATGAAGTCAAGGGAGACTCCCGGATAGTCCGACTGATGGATACGCTTTACGGTCTCTCGCCAGAGGCGGGATGTTTCCAGAACATTGGCCTTGTCCACCAGGGTCACCTTGCCACGGCGCCTGAGGGCATACTGAAATGCCACATGAGCCACGCGCTCTATTTCCTCACGGGAATATACGCAGTTGTCGAATGCTGTGTTTCCGGAGGCGTCGCGACCTCTCGGCTCTCCGAAATATATTCCTCCCGTAAGTTCGCGCACTACTATGAAATCTGAACCCGCCACACGCTCGTTTTTAAGCGGTGATGCGTCCAGGAGGCTGTCATACGGCTTCACAGGGCGTATATTGGCATATAGTCCCAGACTTTTACGCATTCTCAGGAGACCCTGTTCAGGACGGACCTTTGCCGCAGGGTCGTTGTCATATTTCGGGTCGCCGATGGAGCCGAAAAGGATTGCGTCCGCTCGCATACATATTTCATGAGTCTCCTGCGGGTATGGGTCACCGCATGCGTCAATAGCACAGGCTCCTATCTGTGCGTACTCGTAATTGAACTCATGACCGTATCTTTCCGCAACGGCATCCAGTACTGCGACCGCCTGCGCTATGATTTCCGGGCCTATTCCGTCGCCCGGGAGGACTGCGATATTCTTTTTCATGATGGATTATTGTAATGATATGTCGGTATGCACAAAACGATGTTTCTCCAGATTGTCATGCTGATTTTCTCCAGATTGTCATGCTGAACAAAGTGAAGCATCTGTAACAGATCCTTCGCTGACGCTCAGGATGACAGGGAGAGCGCTCAGGATGACAGGGAGAGGCGCTGATGTTCAGGTTGGCAAGAACTGACGGCATTCAGGAAGACGAGAGACTGTCATTCTGAACGAAGCATCGCGAAGTGAAGAATCTGCTTTCATAATGACTGAGAAGCCTCATAGGCAATGATGTCATCCACACCGGCCAGAAGATAATCGATGTCTGTGTAGCCGTTCATAAGGCACTCCTTCTTGTAGCCCACTATCGGGAATATCTCCGCGCCGACTCCTTCAGCAGTTATGGTCTGCGCCGGGAGGTCGATAACGATTTCAGGTGACGGATTCGCCTTGAGAGCCGCTGTCAGCGCCTGAAGGAAAGCGGCGCTTACCTGCACAGGCAGAAGGCTGTTATTCAACGCATTACCCTTGAATATATCTGCAAAGGAAGAAGACACGACGGCCTTGTAGCCGGCATCGTGGATCGCCCAGGCAGCATGCTCACGGCTGGATCCGCAGCCGAAGTTCTCCCCTGCTACAAGTATGCTTCCCCTCTGTCCGTCAAGGATATTGGCGGCCGGCGTTCCGTCCGGATTGAAACGCCAGTCGTAGAACACTTTTTCGCCGAACCCCTCCCGCGAAGTAGTCTTGAGGAAGCGGGCAGGGATGATCTGGTCCGTGTCGATGTTGGCTATCGGCACCAGAACCGCCGTGGATTGTATTATTGATATCTTTTCCATTTTTCAGTTTTATATTGTGAAAGGGGCTTTTGTCTTCTGTCATTCTGTTTGTCTTCTGTCATTCTATTTGTCTTCTGTCATTCTGAACGAAGTGAAGAATCTGTTACAGATCCTTCGCTGACGCTCAGGATGACAGGGAGAGGCGCTCAGGATGACAGGGAGGTCGCTCAGGATGACAGGGAGGCCGCTCTACTGGGCAGGGACCGGTCGCTCTACTGAGCCGATGGCGGTGTGAGCGAGCGGAGCATAACCCTATGCTCCTGCTCCGCAAGCCACATCGGCATCGGCTGGTGGAAGCGGAAGTGACACAACACCGGTGACTGCGGCTGCGGCCGCGACAAGCGGACCGGCAAGCATCGTGCGGGCCCCATAGCCCTGACGGCCTTCGAAATTGCGGTTCGAAGTCGATACGCAGTACTTCCCTTCCGGTATCTTGTCATCATTCATCGCAAGACAGGCCGAGCAGCCCGGCTGACGAATCTCGAACCCGGCCTCACGAAGTATATCTCCGAGTCCCTCCTCCTCTATCAGTCTCTCCACCTGCTTGGACCCGGGCACAAGCCACGCAACGACATCATCGGCCTTCTTACGACCTTTGACAGCACCTGCAAACGCCCTGAAATCCTCTATGCGTCCATTGGTGCATGAGCCCAGAAAAACATAGTCAACCTTATGGCCAAGCAGGGACTCACCCGAGCGTAAATCCATATATTCCAATGCCTTGGCAAAACTTCCCTCATCGCAGCCGACCGCCTCGGACGGTATGACTCCACCAACCGGCATACCCATACCAGGATTGGTTCCGTATGTTATCATAGGGCATATATCATCTGCATTGAAATGATATTCCCGGTCGAAGACAGCATCCTCGTCTGTCTTAAGGGACGACCATTTTTCAATGCTGGCCTCAAGCGACTCCCCTTCCGGAGCAAAACGGCGTCCTCGTATATACTCGAAAGTCTTGCTGTCCGGAGCCACCATACCGCCCTTCGCCCCCATCTCGATACTCATATTACAGACGGTCATACGGCCTTCCATGCTCATATCCCGGAACACCTGCCCGGCATACTCCACAAAACATCCTGTGCAGCCTCCCGTTCCGAGCCGTGATATTATATATAGTATCACATCCTTCGGGGTGACATTTTCTGCGAGAATGCCATTCACGGTAATTCGCGCCTGCATAGGCTTGTTCTGCATGAGGCACTGAGTGGCGAAGACCATCTCCACCTCGCTCGTACCTATTCCGAAGGCGATATTGCCGAAGGCCCCGTGAGTGGCAGTGTGACTGTCCCCGCACACAAGAGTCTGTCCGCAGAGCACAATCCCCTGCTCCGGCCCCATGACATGGACAATGCCGTTGCCCGGGTCGCCGAGAGGAAAATATCTTATGCCGTTCTCCTGCGTATTCGCAGCCAGAGCAGCCACCGCCTTAGCCGAAGACGGTTCCGCGATAGGCTTGTCCTGATCGTGCGTAGGGGTATTGTGGTCACATGTGGCAAAGGTCCTTTCCGGGCGGAACACCTTCCTACCCTTTTCCTTTAGAGCGGAAAACGCCTGCGGAGAAGTCACTTCGTGAATGAGATGACGGTCTATGTAAAGTACATCGGGACCGTCAGGAATGCTCTTGACCACATGGGCCTCCCATATCTTGTCAAAAAGAGTCTTTCCCATTACAATATCTTTGAAATCGCGTTCACATACGCCTCAACCGACGCGGTCACGATGTCCGTATTGGCCGAGAAACCGTAATAAATATTACCCTTGTTTTCAATCTGGATATGCACTTTTCCAACGTCATCCGTACCTCTGGTAATCGCCTGAACAAGATATTCTTCAAGATTTATCTTCCTGTGTACCAGGCTCCTGACTGCCTGGAATGCCGCATCCACCGGGCCGTTTCCGCTTGAGGTGGCAGTGCATTCCTCGCCGTCGATCATCAGTTTGACGGTCGCCATCGGGATGGCGTTCTTTCCGCAGACCACCTGGAGATATTTCAGGCGGATCTTCTGGGCATGCTTGTCCTGGGTGACACCTGCTATTATATAGAGGTCAGAGTCGTTGATGTCCGTCTTGCAGTCTGCCAGTTTGAGGAACTTGTCGTAGGCCTGATCCAGAAGTTCCTTGTTGAGGTGGATACCGAGGCGCTGGAAATGATGGTTCAGGGCGGCGCGTCCGCTTCGTGCCGTCAGTTCGATGGTAGAGTCGTCCACGCCCACATCAGCAGGGTCGATGATTTCGTAACTCTCTCTGTTCTTGAGTACTCCGTCCTGGTGGATACCGGACGAATGGGCAAAGGCATTGCGTCCCACGATGGCCTTGTTAGGCTGCACAGGCATACGCATGAGGGTCGATACGGAATGGGACACCTTATGGAAATGAGTGGTCTCGATGTCCGTATATACAGGAATATCCTTGCGGCTTCTGACTGCCATCACCACCTCTTCCATTGCTGTATTTCCGGCCCTCTCGCCCACTCCGTTCATGGTCACTTCGACCTGGCGCGCTCCGTTCAGAATGCCGGAGATGGTGTTGGCCGTAGCCATTCCGAGGTCGTTGTGGCAATGGGTCGAGATGATGGCCTTGTCTATGTTAGGGACATTATCCACGAGGTATTTTATCTTGGCGCCATACTCTGACGGAAGGCAGTAGCCTGTGGTGTCGGGGATATTCACCACGGTGGCACCGGCCTTGATGACCGCTTCGATGACTCTTGCAAGGTATTCATTGTCAGTGCGGCCTGCATCCTCTGCATAGAATTCCACGTCGTCAACGAACCTGCGGGCATATTTCACAGCTGCTACCGCACGCTGAAGGATTTCCTCCTGATTGGAATTGAACTTATATTTTATATGATAGTCCGAAGTGCCTATTCCAGTATGGATTCTCTTGAGGCGGGCAAAATGAAGGGCATCAGCCGCGACATCAATGTCTTTTTCGATGGCGCGGGTCAGGGCGCACAGTCTCGATTCGGTCACTATCTTGGAGATTTCCACGATGGACTTGAAGTCACCGGGGCTGGAGACGGGGAATCCGCACTCGATGACGTCCACCTTCATATCTTCAAGCTGCTTTGCGAGCTCAATCTTCTCGATGGTGTTGAGTTGGCATCCGGGCACCTGTTCTCCGTCCCTGAGAGTCGTGTCAAAAATGTAAAGTTTCTGGTCCATATACTTGTTTTCCTGAAATACAAAAACCTCCGGGGCTCCCCGGAGGCTCATAATATAATTCATCAAAGCGAATCATAATCAACACCTTCCCTCAGGAGTCAAGCCAGCGGCTGATTCCATAGCAATAGGGACTGTAGTGACATGTAACGCATCATATTTCCGATTAGCGGTGACAAATTTATCTAATTGATTTCTAAATAGCAACAATTATGCGGAAAAATCATCAGCAAAAGGTGCAGAAAAACTTACCAGATTACAATCTATGATCTCATCCGGGATATGGGTACGTATTTCCGGATGAACATGGGAAATTTCGCTTCTCATCCGGGTTTCGGGGGTTGTTTCCCGGATGAAAACGTAATATTGTGGAGGGCGTCAGCAAGGTGTGGCGTCGAGATGCACAGCGGATGTCTCCATTTGACCCTGTTCCGGTATGACGGCTCGGCATGACGATGAGAGGCATAGTGCAAAAACATAGAAAAACTGCACTATGTACCCTTCAAAACGAGGAGACCTGCAGCAGTTTTCATGTATTTTTGCTGCAGTTCTACCGGAACTGCTGCCGAGTTATTAATTCGGGATACCACTGCACCCAAAGCGGATAATCATTAGATAATTCCGTTTTTAGGTCGGAAATGGTTGGAATATCGGATTTTATGATTATATTTGCGCCCGCAATTCGGTAGCGGGTTGCATGATTTAAGTTATTAACCTCTAATTTTTTCAAAAGATGGCTGAATATTTGGCACCAGAGAAAAAACAGGAGCTTTTCGAGAAGTACGGAAAGTCTAATACTGACACAGGTTCTCCAGAGAGCCAGGTGGCTTTATTTTCCTACCGTATCGCTCACCTTACCGAGCACCTCAAGAGCAACAAGCACGACTACGTGACTCGTCGTTCACTCTTGAAGCTTGTAGGTAAGAGACGTCGTGTCCTTGACTATCTCAAGGAGATTGATATTGAGAGATACAGAGCTATCGTGAAGGAGCTTGGTCTCCGTCGATAAGCTACAATATAGTAGGAACCGACGAAGGGGGACGCGGCCAGGATGGTCCAGCCCCCTTTTTTCGCGCAAAGAAGTCTGATGGCGCAGACAACAGCCTGCGGCGCCTGAGGATGACACATATATAGAAAGGGTCTAATATACCGACCCATTAAACAGATTCTTCGCTTCGCTCAGAATGACAGTCAGTTGTCATTTCGAGTGAGACTAAAGGTCGAATCGAGAAATCTGAAAAGATGAAACTGAATATTAATCGACTCCCATAGGGGGAGGCAGGCTGAAGAAGAAACAATGAATATCGTAAAAAAGACAATTGAATTATCCGACGGAAGGATAATCGAGATCGAGACCGGTAAACTTGCAAAGCAGGCTGACGGTTCTGTTGTAGTCAAGATGGGAGGCACTATGCTCCTCGCTACAGTAACATGCGCAAAAGACGCAAAGGCAGATGTGGACTTCATGCCGCTCCAGGTGGACTACAAGG